>JBCCQY010000040.1:0-65325 GCA_039208735.1 Myxococcota bacterium
ATCAGCAGCTCCATCAGGTTGTCATTGGCCGGCGCACAAGTGGATTGCACGAGGTAGACGTCGCGGCCGCGCACGTTCGAGCGCAGTTCGACACGAACCTCGTTGTCGGAGAACCGACCCACCATTGCTTCGGCGAGCGTCTGGCCAAGTCGATGTCCGATTTTCTTGGCCACCTCGGGGTTCGCGTTGCCCGAGAACAAGACCATTTCACCGTACATCATCGTTCGGACCGGACCTTTTCACTACTGGACCAATTCGGAGCTGGGGCGGCAGGACTCGAACCTGCGAATACCGATGCCAAAAACCGGTGCCTTACCAACTTGGCGACGCCCCAAGAGTCCCGACACGTTTAACGATCCAGGTCGCGGGGCGCTACATCGGTGCACGCAGCTTGGTGACTGCCCGGTGGAGCCCATCGACCGTGAGCGGGTGCATGTCGAAGACCTGCCCGATCGCTCGTACGGTGGGGTGATCCCAGTATCGCTGGGGATCGGGGTTGAGCCACACCGAACCGGGACACCGAGAACGCAATCGGCGAAGCCAGTCGAGACCGGTCAACTTCGCCTCGGTCCCCGGCCACGCGAACACGTTGAAGAGTTCGTAGGGAGCCATGGATGCGTCACCCACGAACAGCAATCGATGCTGTGGGGTCAGGTCCCGCAAGACCTCTTCCGTGCGCACCCGGTCGAGCTGCTCGAAGTCCCGGTACAGCCAGCCATACACACAATTGTGAAAATAGTACGAGGTGAAGGTCTTGAACGTCTTGGTGCGGTCTGCGGCCGAGAACAGGCGGCTGACCTGTTCAAAGTGCGGGGTCATGGAGCCCCCGGCGTCCATCAACAGCACCACATGCACCTGGTTCTGCCGTTCCCGCTGCTCGACGATCGAGATATCGCCTGCGTTGTCGCAGGTGCGCCGAATGGTCCCCTGAAGATCCAGCTCATAGCGGCCTTCCCGGACCAGCTTACGCAACGCGCGGAGCGCTACTTCGAAGTCCCGCACCTCGATCGTCCGGTCGGTGCGGTAGTTCTCCCAGCGACGCTCAAGGGCTAGCTGCATCGCGGAGCGACCCCCGCCACGCGTGCCTCCGCCCTCTTGGGGCTCGCCAATCCTAACCCCTCGCTCCGCCCGACCCGAACGACCAAACGGTGAGGTCCCGCCCGTTCCGACCCAGCGGTCGCCGCCGTGATGTTCCTCGTTCTGCTCGGCGAGTCGCTTGAGCAACTCGGCGAGCATGTCGTCATCCGAGATGTCGGGGTCGACCGACTCCCCCTCGGCCTCTTGAGCCTTGGCGAGCCACTCTTCGAGCTGCTTTCGGAAGTCGTCCGGGAGCTTCGCCCCTTCAAACGAACGCGCAAAGGCGACGTCGTAGCCATCGAAGTCAGCTTCGGCACGACAAAGCAGTGCACGACCGATGCGGTATAGCGCCTCGGGCGAGGTTGCGATCCCCTTGGTGAGTGCAGACAGGAAGGCTCGCCACTCCCCGAGACCGACCAAGACGCCTTGGCTGCGCAACTCATACAGGAATGCTGTAAACATGGTTCAGCCTCCGCAATCGTCGGTCGCCCACCGTTGCATCAAGGTGGGATCGACGCCGTAGGGACTCGGACGGTGTGCCTTGGCCATCTCGCCACGAGCCCAAAGGCGAACATCGACCTGCTCGGTGCGCAGGGTCCATTCAGGGAGCGTGTGGCGAGCGGCGTTGCGCAAGCCAAAACACGGCACCTCACGGCCTGTAAGCGCGCCAGAGGCATCGTACTCGGGCATGAAGCAAACCCGAACCTGGGCAAACCGCGTCGCGAGCCGGTGCTGGGCCTTCGCAACCTTGGCCAGGTCGGCCGAAGGCCCTGGGTCGACCAAGGCCTGTCTGAGCATGGCCTCGAATCCCTGCCGGGTGAGCCACACGCCGGTGAGATGGGTCGGCTTTTGGCCCTGTTCGGCCAGGGCTTGCAGTAAGGTCTGCGCGCAACTGTGGAGCCGAATCACGCGTTGGGATGGCGTCGGAGCCCTCCACACCAGCACCGAGTGCGCATCATGGGCCAGCGGAAAGTGGATGAAGCGCTCAGGCAGTGGATTCATCGACGCGTCTTCCGGGAACGAAGGTCCGCTTCCTGCTTCAAGAGAACTCCGAGGAATGGATCTTCGCTCGAAACCCGTTCGGGGTCGAGCCCGGCGTGCACCAAAACCGCGAGCCAATCAATGAGTTCAGAGGTTGAAGGCGGTTTGCGAAGCGAAGTCGTCTTCCGGAAGGCGAAAAACCGGTCAAGCGCGGCGTCGAGCAGCTGCTGGTCGAGCTGTGGGTGGTGAACCCGCACGATCGCTTCCATTTGGGCACGTTCGGGAAACTCGATGTAGTGGAACACGCATCGACGAAGAAACGCGTCGGGCAGTTCCTTTTCAGCGTTGCTCGTAATGATCGTCACGGGTCGGTGCTTCGCCTTCACCGTCTCGTCGAGTTCGGGGACGAAGAAGGCCATCTCATCAAGCTCGCGCAACAAGTCGTTGGGGAACTCAATGTCCGCTTTATCGACCTCGTCGATCAACATGACGACCGGTTCATCCGCGGCAAATGCCTGACCTAGGGGACCGAGTCGAATGTAGTTGCGAATGTTGGAGACATCTTTGTCCCCGAACCGGCTGTCGTTGAGCCGCTGAACCACGTCATACTGGTACAACCCCTCCACCGCTCGAGTGGTCGACTTGATGTGCCATGTGAAGATGGGCATGCCCAGTTTCTCGGCCACCGCATGCGCGAGAAGTGTCTTGCCGGTACCGGGCTCCCCCTTCACGAGGAGCGGGCGGCCCAAGGCAACCGCGGCGTTAACGACGTCGGTCAGGCCGTCGTCTGCGATGTAGGTTGCGGTCGAACCAAAGCCTTCGAGCGCCATGCAGGGCACCTCCTGCGGAGGCGTATCGTGCAAGACTGTGATTGGTCACACCGTTGACCGAGCGGGTTAGGCGTCACGTGCGACGCAGGGAACGGGTTCTTGCGACGCAAGCCCCCGCACGTGAACCGCGGAACGACGATGACGCCACGGCCCAAACGGAACTGGATTCCGACGATGGCGGGCCCACGCCGCGTCCCCAACGATCCGCGTCTCTCGGGGGTGAACCCTGGCGCGAGCCTCCGGCTCGCGGAGACAAATCTAAATTGGAAAACAACCTCGCTGTCTTGATCGACTTCGAGAACATCGCTGCAGGCACCGAGAAAGAAGGCCTGGGGCGTTTCGACGTCGAAACCCTCATGCGCCACATCAAGGACAAAGGGCGCATCCTTGTGGCCCGGTCCTATGCAGACTGGGGCCGCTTCAGTCGATTCAAGCAGAGCCTGCTCACCGCCAATGTGACGATGATGGAACTCACGTCACACGGAATGCAGGACAAGAACCGCGCCGACATCGCGATGGTGGTCGACGCTCTCGAAATGGCCTTTACAAAAGACTATATCGACACCTATGTCGTGGTGAGCGGCGACTCCGACTTCACCCCCATGGTGTTGAAGATGCGCGAACTGAACAAGCGCGTCATCGGCATTGGAACCAGAAAGAGCACGTCTCGTCTCCTCATTCAGGCGTGTGACGAATTCAACTTCTACGACACGGTTGTCCAGCCCAAGCAGCGGCGGGTTCGTAAGTCGAGCGGCAAGGGCGGCGACGCCATGTCGAAGGCCTTCGACCTGCTTGAAGAAGCGCTGGATGGTCTTCAACGCGAAAACCCCGAGTCCCCTCTCGCGAGCATCGTGAAGAGTGCGATGTTGCGGAAAAGCCCTGATTTCGCCGAAGGCGATTTGGGCTTCTCGTCATTCGCTCGATTTCTGGAGGCCGCGCGGGACGCCAAAATCGTGCGGATCGGGCGGGATCGAAAGAGCGGTGGCTACCGCGTCGATTCAGCCGACAGCCCTGAAGACATCGACGAAGACGAGGTGATTCAGGAGGTCAAGGAGGCTTGGGAAGACCCCTACCTCCCCAAAGCCGCCAAGACCCACGTCGAAGCCCTTGAACGCGCAGGTCTTCACCCCCTTGCTGCCCCCACGCGGCTCGCGGTCCTCGAAGCCCTGGAAGACGTCGTGGCCGCCCGAAAGAAGCGGCGCCGCAAGACCACCATCAAATATGTGGTGGAAGACTTGCAGAAAAAGCTGCGTCGGACCCATCCCGACCTCCCTGGCGAACACATCAAGCAGCTGTTGAACGGCTTGATGTTGGCGGGGGAACTCATCCATCGCGACGGTACCTCGATCCGCACTCACACCGCGGCATTCACCCTCGCGAAGGACGCGCAGGCCCTCAACCAGGCGCTGTCTCGCCTATTGCTGCGCACGCTCAAGAAGGCGGAAGCCGATCTTTCAAAGACCGAGGCCCTCGCCGAATTGTTGTATGGCGATTCGGATCGGCGCCGCGAGGTCGAAGAAACGCTCGCATACATCGAAGCCGACAACACCGACCTCGACGAATTGTCGCTCGACAGCCTGATCGTGGCCGCGGACGACGACGATGATGACGACGACGACGAGTTGACCGACGAAACGACGGACGAAGCGTTGTTCGAAGACCTCGACGATCTCGATGCCGCGCTGGTTGCGTCGGAGCCCGAGGCCGAAAGCGATCCGGCGGTCAACGGGGTTGGGCCTACAGCCTCGGCTGTCGACGCCGACAACACCCCGTCCGAAGCGCTCGAGCCTGCAGCCAAGCCACGCAAGCGCCCCGCCCGTCGCAAAACCACGCGCACGAAGGCTCCCGAAGCCGCCGAGGACCTTCCTGCCGAGCCAGGCGATGAAGCCATCTCCGAGATGGCCGAGGCCCCGGCAGACGAAGAGAAGGCTCCGGCACCCAAGAAGCGTCGGACCACGCGTCGGAAAAAGGAAGAGCCCGAACCTGCCGCCGCCGAAGAGGGGACGGACGATGGGTCGGAGGAGCCCAAGAAGAAGCGGGTTCGTCGACGCCCCAAGAAGGGTGAGACCGAGGACATCGACGAGGATGCGATTCTCGAAGTGACGGAATCTGGCCAGGTCAACGAAACCTAAGGTTCCTGTACGACTCCGCGGTTGACTTCGAGTTCGCCCAGCGCGCGCCCCTGTTCTGCGCGGGCCACGGCGAGGGCGACAAGGGCCCGATCGCGGGTCCGTCGCGCTTCAAGGAGCGTGGTCAGGTCGGTCAAGCCTTGCTCGTAACGGGCCTCGACCAGCACGAGGGCCTCACGAGCGGCCAGTAGCGATTGTGTCGATGCATCGACAGAGGCTAAAGCAGCTTGGTACCTAGCTTCTGCCGCAACGCGGCCCGAATCGAGGAGCCGCTGTTGCTCATCAAGAGCGACCTCGGCGGCTCCCCGCTCGGCGGTCGCCTGCTGCATCGCCGCGACAGTGGCCCCGCTGGCCATCAGCGGCACCTCCGCCCGAAGCCCCGCTGATAACGACAATCCACCTAGATCCAGTGCATTGTCTCCCACCTCGGCGGTACCCACCCCTTGGGAGGCTTCGGCCGTCCCGACGATCGTGGGGGCGAGTTGGGCCACACTTGCGCCGCGCGCGCGGCGAGCCGCCGTGAGGGCGGCCTCGGCGGACCGAATAGCGGGATGCACGACGTCACTCGTGACGGGTTCAGGCCAGGTTTCTGGAGCGTCGAGGTCACAGTGCCCATCGACCGTCACGCCCATTTGAGCCTGAAGGGCCGCACAGGTTGCCCCAATCTCGCCCTCAGCGGCGACCCGTTCCGCAGTCAAGGAAGCTGCGAGTGCTTGCGCTTGAACCGCATCCGCACGCGGTCGCAGTCCGGCATCCGCGAGACTCCGAATCCCGTCCGACGCCTCGAGGGCATCCTCTTCGGCTTCGCGCAGCGCGGCTGCGACCTCGACCGCCGAAACGGCACTGGCGAATGCCACGGTTGCGTCGCGACGGGCCATGGCACGCGTCCAGTCCAACAGTGCGGTCTCGCCCCGGACGGTGCTTCGCGCGGCTGCCGCCGCTCCCCAGCTTGAAGGGTCCACCAATCGCCACGAACCGGTGATGCCACCCTGGAGCTGGCGGGACGTGAAGCGACCGATGAGGTTTGGACCTGACGCGGTCGTCGCCGCTGCGAACAAACGGACTTGAGGGAGGGTATTGGCCAAACTCGCCAGTCGTTCGCCTCGTGCCCGGTCGAGGGCGGCCTGCTGTCGTTGAACGCCAATGGCGCGTTGGGCTGAAGCCCGCCGAGCTTCCCCCAGATCGATCCCGTAGGCCGACCCGATCAAGAACAGACCGATCATGCGCGCCTCGCAAGCCGCCACGTCAGGGCGAAGGCCGCGGGAATCACCACCAAGGTGAGCCCAGTAGCAAGCGACAATCCCCCAAGCACGACCGCGCCAACACCTCGGTAGAGTTCAGACCCCGAACCGGGAAACAGCACCAGCGGCAAGAGGCCCGCCAACGAGGTCAATGCGCTCATGAAAATGGGTCGCACGCGTCGTTCAACGGCCGAGCGCACGGCCTCCTCGAGGGGCAGGCCTTGCCTCAATCTCACCAGAGCGCCATCCACGACAAGAATGGCGTTGTTGACGACGACTCCGATCAGCAACACGAACCCCACCGCCGTCATCATGTCGAGGGGCTGGGGGCCCAACAACGCATCGACCGTACGCAACCCAACCAGACCGCCCGCGGCGGCCATTGGCACCGTGAACAAGATCACCAAGGGAGCCAGGAAATCCTCGAACAAGGCGGCCATAAGCAAAAAGCTGATCACCACAGCGAGCAACAACACCTCAGCAAAGCGCGCCTGGGCGATTTCGAGGTCATCGGCCGTCCCCGCCAACGTCACCCGTAAATCCGGAGGGAGGTCTTGGGAAGGCAGCACGTCCTCCCGAATGCGTCGCATGGCCTCCTCGAGCGCAATGTCGTCGGGAGGGCTCACCTGAAGGGTGATCGCGCGGCGTCGTTCGATGCGCTGGATGGTGGTGGGTCCGAGGGTCTCCCCCACGTCGGCGACCGACTGGATGGGCGTCGTGGTGCCCCCGGGGGTTGCAATGGGGGTGGCTCGCAGGGCTGCGGGATCTGCAGCCCCGCCATCGGCCGCGCGAAGCACCACGTTGAGGTTGGGTCGCCCTCCTCGCCCCAGTTCGCCGATGATTCGCCCATCGACCACCACGTCCACCAAGGCACCGATCGACGCACCGGAAAGCCCTAGGCGAGCCGCATCCTCGCGGCGCGGCGCGACCTGCACTTCGGGTGCCCCAAGGTCGAGACCGGGAATGGGCCTGATTTGAGCTCCCGGCAGCGCCTCGGAGAGGACGGGCATCAATCGGCCCCCCACCCCGACCAGCACCCCCATGTCGCTGCCTCCCAGTTCGAGATTCACGGCTCGGCTAGACGCCAACCCTCGTCCAAACAGGCTCGCTTGGTTGGCCACCCCAAACATCCCGGGCACGGTGGCCTGTTGCCGGCGGTAGTGGCCCACGAGGTCGCCAATTCGCGACGGACTCCGGGCGGAGGCCCCCATGAACACTTGGCCGGTCCGCGCCACGAAGAAGCTTCGTCCAACCGCGGGAACCCCGTCGAGTTCGGGCGTGTCGGGCGCCAGCTCGGCGTAAGGCTGCAAATCGTCCTGGAAGGATTGGCCCACATCGACCAACTCGTCGACCGAAGTGCCGGGCGGAGGCACCAGCACACCGAACAGCAGGTTGCGATTGCCCGAGGGCAGGTACTCCATCGCGGGCAGGAGCACCGCAGTCAGCAGAACCATCGCGGCAAACACGCCACCCACGAGCCCCGCAGCTCGCGTCATGGAAGCCGTCGTCCAATCGGCGATCGCGCCGATGCGATGAGCAAGGGGGCTACTAGCCTCCCCTGGAGAGCCGGATGGTGCCGTGTCGCCTCGACGATCGGGTAGCACCTGGGCGGCAAAGCTCGGAATGACGAGGACGCTGACCACCAACGACAACAAAACGGCGCATGACACCGCCACCGCCACGTCGCGGAGCAGTTCTCCCACCTCGTCTTCCCAGGCAGCGATGGGCAGGAACACCGCCACGGTGGTGAGGGTGGACGCAACGAGCGCGCCCCAGACTTCTCGGGTGCCTTCGTAGGCCGCATGGGCCGCGGAGTCGCCTCCACCGCGCTTTCGCCACACGTCGATCGACTCCATCACCACGATCGCGTTGTCGACGACCATCCCAACCGCAAACGCCATGCCGGCCAACGAAACCACGTTCACGGTTCGACCGAGAAGCGACATACCAAGTGCTGTTCCGATGATGCAAACCGGAATCGCAATGGCCACGACGGCAGAGGACCGTACGCTCCGCAGGAACACCAACAGGACGCCCACGGCGAGGGCTCCGCCGAGAAGCAGGTTTTGGCGCACGAGGCCCAGCGCCGCATTGATGTAGCCACTCTGATCGCTCACCACCGAAAGGGTCAGGCCCTGGGAAGCCAAGCGCTCTTCTTGCAGCCTCGCGACGGTGGCCAGGATTTCTTCGGTGACCTCGAGTACGTTCGAGCCCGCTTCACGGCGAAAGAGCAGCGCGAGCGCTTCTTGGTCGTTGCCAAACACCTTGGCGGTGCGCTTTCGAAGTCCTTCTTCAACCGATGCAAGGTCACCGAGCCGAATGGGTTGTCCATCCGGCCCTTGACCGAGGACGACGGTCTCGAGTTCGTCGAGTCGTTCGGGAGCGACCGCCGTGCGAACCACGTACTGGCGTTTCCCAAGCGTGAGGTCGCCCCCCGAAGCGTCGGTGAGTTCGGCTCGGATGGCCTCGATCACGCGGTCTACGGGGATCTGGCGTGCGGCAAGCCCGGCTAGGTCGATGTTGACGTGCACTTCGGTGTCTTGGCCACCGAAAAAGTCGATCTTGGCCACACCAGGAATGCGCTCGAGCGTGGGCAGGATCTCTTCCTCGAACCACGTCCGATACCCCCCGACGTCTCGCCCATCGTCGGCCTTGAGCAAGACGACAGCCAAGGGCGGACCTGTATTGTTGCCCGTCGACACCACGGGTTGCTCGGCACTTTCGGGGTAGCGCGGCACCTGCGAAAGCTTGTTTGTCACGCGAACGAGGGCGTCGGCAAGATCGGCCCCCACTCGCAACTCGAGCGTGATGGTGCCGCGATCCTGACGCGCCTCGCTCGACATGCTCTCGAGCCCCTCGAGCGACTTGAGGACGTCTTCTTGAGGAACCAAGATCTCGCGCTCAATCTCCGCCGGGGCTGCGCCTGGCCACGTGGTCTCGACGGTAAGCGACGGCACCTCGATGTCGGGCGTAAGCTGGATGGGAATCCCCACGACCGAAAGGGCGCCGAACAAGCACAACAATAAAACGCCGACGAGCACGCCGACCGGCCGTTGAATGGCCAATCCAATGGGGCCGTTCACGGCTCGACCCGCACCGGTTGACCAGGCCGCAGGCGTTCATTGCCTCGAACGACGATCACATCATCCGTGGCGAGCCCGTCCGCTTCGACCAACACGCGTTCGGCCGACGAAGCGACCCTTCGCACGGCGATGGGCTGAGCGGCGCCTTCCACGATCTTGAACACTCGCTCTTCCGTCGCACCGACGACGATGGCGTCTCGGGGAATGACAAGCCCCCCGTCGTGCTGGATCGAAAACGCTACTGGAACCGCGGTTCCCGCTACCAAACCCGAAGCCTCGGGAGGCGGCACGATGCGCACGACGGCCGTGCGTGAAACCGGATCGAGCGCGGGCACAACACCCACCACCTTCGCCTCGACCGGTGGCTTCAGTTGCAGCTCGACGGCCTGTCCGGGCTCGATCTGACGAGCCAGCTGCAAAGGAGCGTCCACCCGCACCTCGGTGGCCCCCGTCGAAACGACGTCCACCACCGAGGTCCCGGGATTCACCCAGTCTCCGGGATCCACGTGGCGTCGGGCGACCACCCCGTCGAAGGGCGCGCGGACCCGATGCCGCTCGAGTTTGGCCCATGCGACGTGCCGATCCGCGGTCGCCGCTTCGAGGGCCGCATCCAGTCGGGCCACATCGGCCTCGGCGGCTTCAACCTCGTTGGGGGCGAGCACTCCGGACCGCACCTTGCCAACCCGTGCCAACGTACGTCGAGCCTGTTCCTGCTCGGCGCGAATCTGGTCGGCACGCGCCCGAGCGACCTCGAGTTCAGCCAGCGCGAGCTTCGGATCCACCTCGGCGATCAATTCGCCGGCGGTCACCGCCTCGCCTTCTCTTCGGGTCACAGCCACCAATGCACCCGCCGCCCCCGCAGCAAGCTCCGCCCGTTCAAGGGCCGAGACCTCACCGAGGTAGCTCCAGGTGTCGTCCAGCGATCCCTCCCGCACCGAAGTGACGGCTACCAACGCTGCGGGCCGCGCTGGAGGGGCTTGCGGTGCGGAGGAGCAAGCTATCCAAATCCAGGTCACGATCATGGGCGGGGAGTAACTTCCCGCCTGCACGATCGCGCCCCCTACGCGTCACGGCTCGTCGCTGGCGGGGACCTCGATCTGGCGAATGGATCGAATCGCGTGGGGATCCTTGGCAAGGTCAGCCGCTCGCTGAACCAATTGCTGGAGTTCAACATCCTTGAGCGGCCGGTCGAGAACCGACAGATCGTAGGCAATGCCGTTTGCGAAGTCGCGGTGCATCGAGCCTAGGTTCGACGCCTCAGCCTCGAAAATCGCATCGTCGATGGCCTTCTTGGTCCCGCGCGACACGGAGTGAACGACTGCGAGCACGGCCTGGCCCGCCAGCGGTTCGCCCAGTCCCATCACCGCACGGGGTGCGTACATGCAGTCTCGGAGCGCCCCCAGCGTCGAGAACCGAGCGATGGTGGTGGAGACCCGTCGCGCAATCCGCGGCTGCGCTTCCATCGTGGCCGCGCCAATGTGGGGGGTGCAGCTGATCCGTGGTTCGGTCGCGTAGGGGTTCGTCCATGAGGTGTCGCCGGGGCTCGGCTCTTCGGGGTAGACGTCGACCGCCGCCCGCCGAATGGCCCCCGAGGCCACCGCATCGAGCAACGCCTGCGTACTGTGCAGGTTGCCACGAGCCAAGTTGAGGAACACCCGCGGACTGGGCTCGGGACGGTCAGCTCCTAGCTCGCCCAGCACATCGTTGAGGAAGCCGCCGTTGTCCCGTTCCTGGGCATCGCGGGCCGAGGTGTGAACGGACACCAGATCGCTCGAGCGAAACAGCTCCGACAAGCTGTCGCAGCGTTGCCAACCCATCTCATGGCCCACTTCTTGCGCAACATGACGGTTGTCGTAGAAGCGGATGCGCATCCCGAGTGCTTCCGCAGCTCGCGCCACCTGGCGCCCGATGTTGCCAAGGCCGACGATACCCAACTCTTTGTCGAGCACTTCAAAGCGCCCACTAGCCGTCTTTTCCCACCGGTTTTCGTGCATCGCGACGTCGGTTTCGTAGAGCCGGCGACACAGCGCGATGAGGTGGGCAATCGAAAGCTCGACCACCGATCGCCCGTTGCTGACCGGGTCGTTGAAGACCATCACACCATGTTCAGCGCAGGCATCGGCGTCGACCGAGTCGGTGCCGATGCTGCAGAGCTGGACGGCAAGCAACTCTGGGCAGGATGCGACCACGTTGCGCGTCACCGGGACGCGCGACCGCTTGAACAGCACTTGCGCGCCACTGTCCCGAATAGCCTGAATGAGACTGTCTTCGTCGGACACGACGTCGAGTCGATTCGTGCTGATGCCCGCTTCGCCGAGCCAGCCATCGAGACTGACGTGGGGGTTTTCGACGATGAGTGCGCGGTCGAACGGACGCGTACGAATGCGGACCACATCACCTCCTCGGGGGGGCCGTATCCGGGTGCCAGGCGGCTACCAGGGCCGCAAACCGCTTCGCGAGGGGGGACGGCGGGGCCTGTAGAGGCGGTGCCGGTTCGCGAAACCTCCCGAGGACGGCGACGAGGGCTTCGGGTTCGGTCACAATTGCGGCGTCAGACACCGAGGCCGCAAACCGGACCTGATGGTCGTCAACGTGCTCTCCAAACTCGGGTCTTCGGGGCACAATAATCGGTGTTCGACCAACTTTTCGGGCCTCGAGGAAGCTCGACGACCCGCCGTGCAGCACGACGATGCGGGCCTCGCGCAGCCACATCGCAAAACGTTCCGGCGATACCTCGTCGTGCACCTCGCAGGCCGGTGCAGGCTGACGGCTTGCCCCGCGTTGAAGCACGACCGTCTCATGCTGACCCGCCGCGTTGGCCGCCACCACGAGCCGGTCAAAGGGCTGGTGATGAGTGCCACAGGCCACGAAGATCACTGGGCTGCTCCCAGCACCACCCCTCGCGGATAGAGCCGTCGCTGGGCCTCTCGCTGCAACACCACCACGTCCACGATCGGCCCCACAAGCCGACCGGTGAGGGACCGGGCGTCCACTCGGTCGTACACCTCCATGAACACAGTCTTGATGCCGGCCGAGCGCGCCACCCACAGAAAGGGCACCCCCACCCCGGCCCCCGTGCTCACGACCAGGTCTGGACGCTCCATGCGCACCCAACGACGCGCCACGGCAAAGTTCCGCACCAGGTTTACGAGGCTCCGATTCGTGGGGTGGTGGGCGAAGGTGACCGACTCACCGACCAGCGAACGTCGTGCATGGGGAGTGTCGAAGGTCACCCAGGCACGCTCATGGTCGTTGAACCAAGGCGCCAAGGCCCGCAACTGCGACAAGTGCCCCCCGCTGGAGGCCACGAGGCCCACCTTCACGGTCGTCTCACGGTCTGGTATGCGGCGAGAAACCCCTCCACGCGCTGGCTCCAATCGGCACGTTGCGCAACGGCCGCCCCGGCTCGACCCAGGGCCTCCCCGTCCGAATGTCGGCAGGCATCGAGCACCCGGGCCGCCGAGCCTGGCTTGCCGAAGTCCGCGATGCGACCCGTTACCCCCTCGGTCACCGCCTCCCGCAGCGCCGGAATGTTGGCGACGATGGTGGGTACCCCGGCGGCCATCGCTTCGAGAGCGGCCAGGCCGAAGCCCTCGTAGCGGGACGGGAAGACCGCCCACGCCGCCCTTGCGAGACGCGACCGAACGAACGCCACCGAGCGTGTGCCCCAGCAGTGCACGCGGGTGGGGCCCGATGCCGCGTGTAGCGTCCGGCGGTCCGCCTCCGAGACAGGCCCGATGAGTTCGAGATGCGGCACCGGGTCGGATTGGTGTCGAAGCGCGTCGAGGAGGTCTGCCACGCCCTTGTGTGGAACGACGCGACCAAGCACGACCCATCGATCGCGGTCGGGCCTCCGTGGGCCACGAAATCGGGCTGCCTCGATGCCATTGGGCACAATTCGACCTGCGACGTCGGCAAAGCGCGTGGCATCCGCCTTGGAGGTAAACCAGACCGCATCCAGCCGAGCCAACGTGCGGCGCGTGACGCACCGCCACCACCCCCGCTTCAGGACCGTCGCGAAGGGGGTGTGGAAGTAGCCTCCATGGGTCGACAACCCGATGGGGGGCCCTTTGGAACGATGCGCCAATTGGTCGGCCAGACCATCGATGCCATGGACGTGCACGAGGTCTGCATCCTCCACTGCCTGTCGCAGGCCTCGCGCCCAGGGGTAGCGACGAGGCCCTCGCCGACGGACCCTGCGATAGGCGACCCCCTCATGGAAAGCCGGATGCAGCCGCTGTCCATTCCGATCTCGATCGAGGGTGACCACGGTGGCGCGGTGGCCGCGGCCCACCAAAGCCTTGGCGAGGCCGTGGACCGCCGACTCGAGCCCCCCGATCGCCGGCCATCCGGACCGACACACATGAACCACGTGCACCGCACTTCCCCTTAGGGAAGCGTTACCGGCGTGGCGCGCCTCGCGCACCAATTCGGGGCTGGATGATGGCCTGTTGAGGCTGCCCTCGCGTGCCTCGCATCATCATCTGCTTGGCCATTTCCTCGGGGAAGAACTGGTACCACTGTTCGCCAAAGGACTTGGTCTGGATCTTCTTTTTATTTGCGAGCTTCTTCTTCATTTCCTTGAGCTTCGCGCTGTCGGGCTGGGCTTCAAGGCCTTTGGTGACCACCTCGAGTGCCTGGGTCCGTTCTCCGCTGCGCTCAAGCAGCGTGGCCCACACCAAATAGATGATGGTCTCTTTCCGAGAGATTCCCGTCGCCCGTTCGAACGAGGCCCAGGCTTCGGATTTGTTTCCCTTGCGGTAGTGGATGCATCCAATGCACACGTGGGCCGTCCAGTTCTGAAACTTGCCCTGCTCGAGCAAGGGCAGGGCGCGGTCCCACTTGAGCTGCATGTACTGAATCATCCCCAGCTGGCCGTCGAGCTGACCCTGAAGCCCGAACTGCCAGTTGCCATGCCGTGCCTTGATTCCTTCGATGAGCTGGACCGCCTGGTCGATCTTGCGGCCTTCCAGCAACGGCACGATGGCCTTCATCTCCTGTTCAACCGCCTTCGAGGTGCGCCGGCCAAAGCCGTAGAGCGCAAACCCCAGTGCGATGAGGGCAGGAATCACCCCCGCAATGACACCGAGCCATGCGGCGACAAGGCCGTAGATGGCCAGAGAAATACCGAGGGAGATCGCCAGGTTGATCATGGCTGGGCCATAACATCGGGGTCGCCGCCTCGGGACCCGGCTTACGGGTCGACCTCTTCGCCCCGGAGCAGGATGTCACCCGAGAAACTGCCCGAACGGCCGTCTACGCTTTCCCAGCGCTCTTCCCAATCAACAAACCCTTCGAGCTGGTCGTCGTACTGCACGAAGAAGCCCGCAGCGACGAAGGTGTGTTCGGCGCCTTTCTCTTCGCCTTCTTTGGCGGTGTAGGTGCCCCCCCAGGTTGCGGTGAAGTTGCCACAGTTGACCTGGGACCACTGGCCCGAACCGTCGTCGAACAGTTGGCCGTCCATCGTGATCGCTAGAGGACCCATCGAGAGGTTTGACGCCCACTCAAACCCGATCTCAACCGTTCCGTTGGCCGGAGAGGACAGCGCAGGAAACGCCGCTTCATCCCCCACCAGCTCGAACGTACGGGCATGGGCAAAGCTCGAAAACACCCGGCCATTCAGCTGGTCGGGGCTCCCGCACACCTCCGAGCAGCCTACGCTCCCCAGGAGGGCCGGCACTACAACGAACACCCAACCTCGCATCTTTGCCTCGCTACGTCGGCCGCCGTCCTATCGTACCTGGAGGAGGCCGACCATGGACCGCGAATCGTTGATGCGGCTGGCCTACGACATCGGATTTCAAACGGTACGACTCGCCCGCGTACGACCGACCCCGCGCGCCGATGTGCTCGACCGATGGTTGGCGCGCGGCCGACAGGCCGACATGCACTGGTTCGCTCGCCAGCGCGAGACCCGACGAGACCCTCGCGCACGAGCCCCCTGGGCACGCACCGCGATGGTGCTGGCGGTTCGCCATCATCACCGACGTCCCGCCGACCCCGGCGGACGCACGGGTCTGGTGGCACGCTACGCTTGGGGGCGCGACTACCACAACGTCATGGGCAAGCGACTGCGCAAGCTCGTGCGCCGACTTCGCGAAGCGGGCGTCCGGGCGTGGGGAGGCGTCGACACCGCTCCGATTCAGGAACGAAGTTGGGCCGCCGCGGCGGGGCTTGGGTTCACGGGCAAGCATACGCTTCAAATCGAGGTGGGAACTACGTCGTGGATGCTGCTGGGGGTCGTGATGATCGATCTCCCCCTCGAGCCGGACGCTCCGATCGAACGCGATCACTGTGGATCCTGCCGCCGCTGCCTCACCATCTGTCCGACGGACGCCTTTCCGGCCGCCTACGAACTCGACGCTCGCCGATGCATCGCGTTTTGGACGATCGAGTCTCGCGGAGTGGTGCCACGTGCCTTGCGATCGGCCTTTGGCCGTTGGGTCTTCGGCTGCGACCTTTGCCAGGAGGTGTGTCCCCACAACCACGATCCACCGGATTCCGACGAGGACGCCTTCGCACCGCGCCACGCGTGGCTCGACCTCGATGCCATCGTCCTTCGTCCGGATGCCCAGTTACTCGAGGACTTTATCGGGACACCGCTACGGCGCCCAGGGGCCGAGGGCCTAAAGCGAAATGCGTTGATTGCCCTTGGAAACCTTGGCGACGACGACGCCGTCGATGCCGTGCGCGTCGCGCTCGATCACCCCTCGCCCATCGTGCGGGGCACCGCCGTATGGACACTGGGGCAGCTCGGCGCGCCGATTCCGGTCCAGGACCCAAACCCGATCGTTCAAGACGAGATCGACGCCGTTAGCTCAGCTCGGCCTTGAGGGTCGCGAGCGCATCGGTGTCGTGAACGACCGCTCCGACTTGGGCCACCGTGAGGCCTGCGACCGCCGAGGCGAGCCGTCCTGCCGCGTCGATCGACGTGCCGGTGGCGAGCCCGTACAGGAAGCCACCTGCGTACGCATCTCCCGCGCCCGTCGTGTCGATCGCGTCGACGGGACGCACCGCGACGTGGTGCACCTCGCCGTTGTGAACGATCACCGACCCATCCTTGCCGCACTTCACGGCCACGGTGGCCACGCCGTAATCTTCGGCCACATGCCGCGCCGCGGCTTCCGCGTCATCGAGACCGGTCAGGGCCCGGGCTTCTTCCGCGTTGAGGAACGCGATGTCCGCAAAGGTGCGCAGCGCCTCCGAGAAGCGGTCCCGAATCGCCCCGATCACGAAGGGGTCGGCCGCGTCGATCGACACCTTGACGCCGTGTTCCTTTGCGATGCCCATCGCCTGCCACACGACGGGTTGGGTCGGACCATCGAGTAGCGTGTAGCCCGTGAAGTGCGCCACCTGGGCCTTCGCAATCTCGGTTCCAAAGTCGCCGAGCTCGTTCATCAACACCGATGCGCCGAGGTCGGTGAGCATCGTACGTTCGGCATCTGAGCGGCTGATGATCGACAGGCACTTGCCCGTATTGCCACCTTCGAGAAAGCGGAGAGCGTGACCTCCACAAGCCTTCGTGATGTGGGCCGCGTATTCATGGCCCATCTGATCTTCGCCGACCTGGCCGCAGTAGCGCGCCTTTCCGCCCAAGCGGCCCACCGTGGCGATCGTATTGGCGCACGAGCCCCCAGAATCGAAGATCACATCGAGGTTTCGAACCCGCTCGAAGGCGGCTTGCCATTGGCCGTGATCGACGGGATGCATGGTGCCGCGATGCAGCTCCAGCTCCTTGAGGAGCCCATCATCGTCGAGGATGACGAGCGCATCCATCAAGGCGTTTCCGATTCCCACCACGTGCCAGTCCATGCCTGCTCCTCGGCCGACGCCCCTGGCGTGGCCACCCGGGCCCGTGTAACGAAATGGCTCCGGACCCGCCGTCAGCCTCGCGCTTGACGAGCGAGCACAAGCAGCTCCTCATCCGAGTACCGATGCGGGGGTACGATCGGCGTAACGGGCCGCATCTCGGACAGCTCCCCCCCTCGCAACACATGCAGGTGACCCGTTCGCTTACGAAGGAGCTGCGATTCGGCATCTCGCGTATCGGACAGCAACGTTCGCATCTTGGAAAGCTCGCCTTCGTCCACCGGCCCGAGGACCCAGGTGCCGATGTTTTCCCGTGGACGGTAATCGAGATCGCCGGGACGCTCGCTCCACAGCACCATGCCGATCCCATCCCGACGGCCCGGTCGAAGCAGGCGCATCAACGGCTCCTTGGTGGCCGGAGACGCTTCGGCGGGCAGCCAGAGGTCTGCCTCGTCGATCAACACGAGCGTGTGAAGGTCGTCGGTCTCGTTCGCGGCCGTAAAACAGGCCAATTCGACCAGCAGACGCGTGACCCAATACTCCATCCGCGTGGCGTCACGCAGCTGGCCAACGTGCACGATCGAGACCCGAGGACGCGGGTGCGGCCCTACCAGGCGCGACGCATCGAGTTGGGCTCCGGCGGCTTCGAGCAGCTCTCCGTGCGACCACGAAAGGGCCGTCAGGTTGTCGTGAAGCTTCTCGAACTGCCGAGCGTTGAGTTCGCCAACCGCATTGACGATCGCTGGATCTTGATCGCCAATCCGATCCGTCAGCACGGTCAGGTCGACCGTCTCTCCCAACGCCACCCCATGTTCGATGGCCTTGGCGAGCAACACGAGCCGCGACTTTTCGGCTTCGCTACCGTGGTAGCCCATGAGGGAGCCCAGGGACTCGGCAAGGAAGTGGGCCACCATCGACCGTTGCTGGGTCGGCAGGTCCCCGAGACCGACGGGCACCAGCGGAAGCCACACGGACCGCCCCGGCGCGGCACCGGGCGTGACAAGCGAAACATCGACGTCCCGCAAGATGCGCTGAGCCCGTGGGGTGTTGGGGTCGTCCGGCAGGGCAGGGTACCGGTCCGGGTCCGCAAGCCCGCACAAATCGCCGTTCCGGTCTACGATCACGACCGATCGGCCTTGCTCAAGCGCCTGTTCGATCACCGCGAGAGCCGTGGCCATGGGAGCGCCGCCCCCAAGGAACGCCAGATTGCGATCCAGCTCGTCGGGAGCGACCACCACTTCTTGATCGCCGTTGGTCCACCACCCGATCTGGATGGGGCCCGACTCGGGCGCCGGCGCCACTGCGGGCTCGGGCGTGGGCATCGGCATGGGCTCAGGCGTTGCACTCGGCGAAGGACTGCGCTCGGGCTCGGCGACGGTTGAAGTCCCCAGACCAAACAACGTGCGCAGCCCTGGAAGCTGCGACAACGGCTGGTCGCGACGCGTCCACTCTTCGAAGCCTGGGGCCCGCTCGTGCCGCTCTTGAAAGGCAAGAAACGCCATGATCGTGCGCCAGTCGGTGTCCTGGACGACGACTTTGCGTCCTCCCGCCGCGACGATCTCCCCCAGGCGCCGCGCCAGCTTGGTGCGTGGATTGTCGGGGAACGGTCCGGTGCGCACCAACGCCGCAGGCCCTGGATCGGCCTCTTGCACGATGTCTTCGATCTGACGACCGAGGGAGCCGCCAAGTGGCGTGCGGTTGCAGATGCCGGTCCGGTAGGCCGGTCCGTCATCAATCTGGACCGTGAGCCGATTCTCGGCGATGCGCTCTACCCGAAGGCCCGCATGTTCGGGGGCCTCATGAACCACCTGAGTCGCGGCCCGGCACAGAAGGCCGATGAGTGCTGCATCCTCGTCAGGAATCGACCCGAGGAACCCAGAGCGGAAGTCGTTGTACTGCTGAGCCCAATTGACGGTTGGCGCCTTGGGCCCCGGGACGAGTTCGACCTCGACATCATCGGGGTCGATGATACGTCCTGCAGCAATGCACCGATCCCGGAAGGCGTGGCACCAATTCAGGATATCGCGGGTTCGTAGGTTCGTGATCCGCGCCAGGTCTCCCCGCCGAAACGGGTAGAGGGGCGATTCGGGCCGGAACCGCACCTCCTGCGATTCGTAGAGCACCTGAAGCCGTCGGGCGATGATCTCCTCGATCTCTTCGGCCGAACGGCGGGCCGTCAAGGTGACGGGGGCCGGTTCGCGCTCAAGCCGGTCCAGTGCGGACCGCGTGAGGAACTGGCGAACCTCGACGTACATGTCGTCGAGGCACGAAATCACGACGATGGCCTGCGGAACGGCATCTACGATGTTGCGTAGGACGTCGATGGCGCGCGGAAACCGCTCCTTGATCTCTTCCATGTGGAAGATGTCTTCGAGCTGATCGACAAGCAGTACGAGCGAGCCGCCCATCGCCGCGGCCACCAATTGACCAAGCTCGATGACGGTGCGCAGTGCGTCACCGTCGGCGGTACGTGGGGCGATTCCACCCAGCTTTCGGCGGTCCCAATCGTTGAGATCGTGACAGCGTAGGTATTTGATCGCTCGCGCCGTGATCATGGGATCGCGCCGCTGAAGCTGCAGCACCACCCGAAGCAGATCTGGATCGAATCCCTCGAGTTTTGGATGCCCGAGTAGGTGGTCCACCAGCTCCGACACGACGTCGTCGTCGGTGCCTGAAATCAACGTTTCCCGCTGTTCGGCGGTCAGGCCATTGGGCAGCTGAGCCAACGCGTCCGACAGCACCATGAGACCGGAGGACTCGACCACCGGCCGATCGAAGGGCCGCTGCAGCGAGTCGACGAGATTGTTGAGGACGTAGCGCCCGTAGTCTCCACTGCCCGACGTCATCTGCAAGTAGCCAGCCATTCCAAGCCGCTTGCGATGCACGTAGTTTCGGAACGCGCGGACGAGGTGGGTCTTGCCGCTTCCTGCACTGCCCCGGATGAGGAGCATGTGGCCCGTCAGCTGGCCCCCCGCCGATGCCGCATCGACCAAGCGTTCAAACGAGTCGCGCGCACCACTGTGAATGGCGCGCACATCGAAGGGATCGCGCTCCCACACCTGGTGGGCATAGGCCACCGAGGTAAACACCCGCGGACCCAACGAGCGGTAAAACACCTCGGCCCGAGCGTCTTCTCCCTGAACGAGCGTGTCGTCACGCTCTTCGATGCGGCGACGCAACGCGATGAGTTCTCGCATCGACTCCTGCTGGGTGCGGGCCTCTTCCGAGACCTCCCCCGCCGCGTACATTTCATCGATCACAGTGAGGATCAGCTTCTCGTACCGATCGAGCGGATCCGCATCGCCGGTGACGGCGGCAAACTGACGGCAGAGGTCGAGGCCACGCCAATGGGTGGCTTGGCAGGCACGGCCAAAAGGCAGGGGATCGTTGCGGTAGGTCGAAAGAAACGACCCCACTTCGTCGCGGGGTAGATCGCGAAACGCATGGTAGGTCGGTCGAAGTTGGGCAAGAAAGCGCCCGAGCTGCCGAGCCAGAGGATGGATCCAGTCAAACTCGGCCGCAGAGGCCTCACGATCCGAATCCAAGGTGAGGGTGGCCGCATGCAGCGCATCGCCCCACAGGGCGAGCCCGATTCGGGCTGCTCGGGGAGGACCGTCGGCATCGGCGAGTGCTCGCAGGTCTTGCGGGAGAATCGCCGCCTCCTGGTCGCCGATCTTCGAGTCGATGACCGATGCGATCGCCGCCGCTTCCCGCACTACCTGTTCACTGGAGGACATCCCAAACTCCCGGCCCCGGGGCCTTCCCCTCGCATCGTCGCCGCGCACGCACCCGCGGTCCTTCGGTCTACCGCACGGATGCGGCTTCGACGAAGTGGAACGTCGCGTTCATGACGTGGGCTTCTGAGGCGTTCACCTCATTGATGTCCATCGCACCGACAAGATCGGCGCGCTCGAGATTCAACAGACCGGCCTGGTGCGCCTGACACAGACGGTCCTTGAACTGGCCGAGCGTCAGATCCGCGACGATCCGATCGCCGGTCAATGCGCGCCAGACCGCCGCGATGAACACTTTCCGCTCGCCAAAACGACCGTTTCCGTGGATCGTCCCGGCCACGTCGAGGACGCGACGCGCGAAGGTTTCAAGCGCCACCATGTCGCGCTCGGGCGACCGCGTTCCGGTGAGCCACTGTTGGGTCAGGGCGGTCACCAACTCGTCGACTTCGGTGCCTGGCGCCCCCAGCACTCGCGCGGCCACCATGCGAGCGAGTCGATCCACATCGCCACGAACCCGGCGGTTGCGGCCTCCGATCAGACGTTCGAGAAAGAAGGCCCGTGCAACATCAAGCGTCAACTCGCCTTCTTTGCCGGTCATTTCACGGAACGCCAGGCGGTCCACGGCCTCGATCATCGAAGGCAGTCCAAGGCCCAGATCCATGGTCTCGTTCAACACCGCGCCCACCACGGCCTCGCCATCCTTCAATTGGCGGCGGACCGACGCATCTCGGGCATCGAGCCCCATGGCCAACGCAGCCATCACCGGGCGGGCATCGCGCCAGGGCAATTTGGTGACCCCGATCTTTCCCTTGAGCACCAACTGGCCACGCGGGGTGAGCCGGTATCGCTCCACAAGGCCCTGCCGCCGAAGGTTTTCGATGCGCGCTTGAAACACTGCAGGCCACCGCGCCTTTGGCAACGGTGGCACCACGTAGCGTTCCATCGGCGCCCGAAGCGCCGATGGCGTCGGATGCTTGATGGGGACAGAGAGGCGGATGAGGATCAGCGTGTCTAGCCGATCGGAATAAGTGCGGCCCGGCGGCGTCATAGGGGGTTCCGTATCGCCGGTCCGGGCCGAGCGCGAGCGTTCCTTACGGGTTTCCTGCGGCTACTTACGCAGCGTCTTCCTGGCTCTCCAACCACTTCTCACAATCGAGAGCTGCCTGGCACCCCGATCCCGCTGCGGTCACCGCCTGGCGGTAGATCGTGTCCTGGACGTCTCCACAGGCAAACACCCCTTCCACGGAGGTGAAGGTGCGACCTGCTTCCGACGGAATGATGTAGCCAGACTCGTCCATGCGAATCTGACCATTGAGGACCTTGGTATTGGGGATGTGGCCAATCGCGAGGAACAGGCCTGCCACGTCGAGGCTCGATTCCGCGCCGTTGCGGGTGTCTCGCAGTCGGACGCCCGTGACCTTCTCGTCGCCATGAACGTCGATCACCTCGGAGTTCCACACGAACTCGACCTTCTCGTTCTTCTCCGCCCGATCCTGCATGATTTTGGATGCGCGCAACGTCTCGCGCCGGTGGACGATGTAGACTTTGGAGGCGAACTTTGTGAGGAACGTGGCTTCCTCCATGGCCGAGTCCCCACCGCCCACGACGGCGACCGGCACGTTCTGGAAGAAGAACCCATCACAGGTTGCGCACGCGCTGACCCCGTGTCCGGACAGGCGGGTTTCATTGGGCAGACCGAGGTAGCGTGCGCTCGCCCCGGTCGCGATGACCACCGCATCGACCTCGATGGGATCGCCGTAGCTTGGCTTGAGCCGGAACGGGCGCTTCGAAAGGTCGGCTTCAACCACTTCGTCGAGGACGAACTTGGCCCCGAAGCGCTCACACTGCGACTTCATGCGCTCCATGAGTTCAGGACCCATGATGCCTTCGGGAAAACCCGGGTAGTTATCAACGTCGGTCGTGATGGTGAGCTGCCCACCCGGCTGGATCCCCTCGAACACAACGGGCGGCAAGTTCGCTCGCGACAGATACAGCGCAGCGGTCAGGCCCGCAGGGCCCGAGCCGAGCACGGCCACACGATGTTCCGACACACGTCCTCCAGCAGATTCGAAAGCATGTCGAACCTGTTCATCTGCCTGGCTTAACGTTGCACTCGGCCGTCAACCTGCCTCGGCAGCGCGCCGGACGGCCTGCAACAGGTTTGGGTTGGTCGTGAGCACCTCGGCCACCGCTTCGGGAAGCCAGGGAAAGGTCCGACCGTTAGCGGCCTGACGCAGTTCGTCGAGCAGGGTATCGACGTCATCGTCGGTAGGGTCGTCCGAGCGCCCCGTCCGAAGGAACAACAGGACGCGCCAAGCCCGACCATCCTCGTTCGCAAGCCAGTCGGTCAGTTGATGCGTCCGTTCTGCCACCTCCGTTTGGTGGCGGGCTCCTTCCGCTTTCGCCGCGGCGAGCGTCAACGGCTCGGGAGCCTCCAGAGCGGGGCGACGTTGACCGGTCAATGGATCGTGAACCTCTTCCCATGGACGACCCGTCGACGAGTCCAATTCTCGGGGAAGGCCCATTCGACGACGCATGCGCCGGATTCGGCGATCTCCGGGCGAACGTCGCCACGCCAATTCGAGTAGCCCGACCGCCTCTTCGGTCCGGTCCAGCTCGGTCAGCCCGGCTACCACCTCCTCAAGAACCTTTGGCAGAGGTGCATTCTCGAGCGCTCCTTCGAACCAACGATCGGGATTGGGTTCGAGGTGAAGGGCCGGCCGAACGTCTTCGAGCCCCGCGAGCCACCGGCGAGGCGAATCGGACTTGGCCTGCACGTAGGCCCACAGACCCTCAACCCCCGCTTCCCACTGGCCCGCGCGAATCTGCTGGCGTGCCAGCTCGAACTGCGCCTTTGGCGAATTCGGAAAGGCCGCAATCTCGGTCTCGGCATGCTGAAGATCCAACGGAGCTTGCCACGCAATGCGACCGAGCAGCCGACGATGGAGGGGGGCCATGCGCACCACACGTTCCGGCTCGACTTGCCACAGGCTTTCGAGCGACCAAATGCCTTGATTCACCCCTCGCCACTCGAGAACCCGTGCTTCGGCACCCAGCCCCACCTTGGCGGTGACCATGAGTCCTTCGCGGTCGGCGAGCTCGGTCGCCAAGGGGCCCTCGATGACCGCATTGGGCCAGTCCTCACGGACCTCCTCCACCCACTCCGAGGCGAGGAGGTTCAGATCGACGATGGCGTCGTGCTTCCGCTCGCTCACGCGCCAGGCTCGGAGGGTGCCGTTTCCCGCGGTGGAAGCAAAAGCACTGGATCGGGTGGCATCGAAACTCGAGAGCCAGCTTGCAGGCACCCAGTACTGTAGGGCGGTCTCCATGCGCTCTTTCGGTTTTTGCAGGCCCCAGCGAACCATCAAGGACTGGACGTACGGCACCTTCGCGCGACGCTCAACCGCCAGCTGAAGCGGTTCGACGACAGGTCCCGCAAGCCACGGCACCAGCATCGCCAACCCACACAACTCGAGGATGCCGGCCCGGGCGCGAGCGTTGTCTCCGGCCCGGTGCTGGACTTCCTCCGGGACCAGGATCACGCCGAGCACAAGGCCCGTGACCAGCCCCCCAAAGTGAGCCGCGTTGTCGATTTGATCACTCCAAAGCCCGTTTAGGAACATCCAGACCATGTAGGGCAGCGACGTGAGCACAAAGAACAATCGAAGGGTGCGGTTGAGGAAGTCCGGTCGGGCAAATGCCACGGTGACCATGGCTGCGATCAGTCCGTAGACCCCTCCTGAAGCGCCCAACGATGGGGTTCCGGGACCGATCAACGACGACAGGACGGACCCGGCGGCCACCGAGGCCACGAAGATGACGGCAAGGTTGGCTCGCCCCAACGTCCGTTCAAGGTTGTAGGAGGCGAAGAGCAGCCAAAGCGAATTGCTGAACAGGTGTCCCCAATTGCCGTGGAGCAACCCCGAGGTCAGCAGACGCCACCCTTCTCCGTCTTCAAAGATGGCAGCGTTTTCGCGAATCCAGTGGGCACCCAGCCAAGCATCGACCTCAGGCAGCCGCCCCATCCAGTGGAAGCGGATCAGCACCCCGAGCATCAGGGCCGTCAAGAGGGGGGGTTTCGACGAAAAGAAGGCGGAGCCAATGCCCGGACTACTCCGGAGGGAGCGGTACATCTCGAGTTCGGCCGCCCGGCGAAACTCCGCCCCCGTGACAGGTTCGAATTGAACCAGCGTGTCCGCATTGATCCGTCCTGTCCGAACGCGCGCTTCCCATTCATCCCAGGACAGGCTCTCGATGTCGTCGCCGATGCGTATCCGGACCAGGATCGCCTCCCACAGCTGAATAGCGTTCGCTCCACAGGCCGTCATGGAAGTTACCCTCCACGTCAGCCCTCCGGGGCCTGGGCCCAGGGTCGACCCATGCGGTTGGACGACCCCGTCCAAATCCCGTTCGTGGAGAACCCATGGAGCCCGACCAGCTCGAAGAGGTTGCTCGCAACCTACCGATCTTCCCGTTGCCACGCACGGTTTTGATGCCGGGAACCACCCTTCCGCTGCACGTCTTCGAGCCGCGCTACCGGGCGCTCGTGGCCCATTGCCTCGCCACCCACAAGGTGATGGGCGTGGCGACTCTGCGGCCAGGCTACGAAGCAACGTACGAGGGAAACCCAGCCCTTTATCCGGAAATTGGTGTGGGGCAGATCGTCGCTCACCAACCCTTTGTCGACGGGCGATGCAACATCGTTCTCCGGTTTGAAGGCTGCGTTCAACTTGCTCACGAGATCGACACCGACGAGATGTTTCGCATCGTCGCAGGCGAGGTGTTGGTTGCCGACCCCTCGGGCATTGAAGGCGCCTTGCAATCCCTCAAAGTCTTGGTCCTTCAGCTGGGAAGTGTCCGGCCTGAGGCAGCGGAGGAGGCGCATCGCCTGGCGCAACTCGAAGGCATGGAGCTGCCCGATGCTCTTGCCCGGCGATTGTTCGAACAAATCGACATCCAGCGGGAGTACCTCGCAGCGACTCGGCTGGTGGATCGAGTGGCCCTGGTGCAAGACCGGCTCGCACAGTTCATGCTGACGACTTCGACGATCGGCGAAGCGTAGACAACGTTTCGCGCGTCTGTGGCATCAGCCCAGGCCTGCGGCACTGTCAGACAGGGCATGAGGCGACAACATCACAACCGACACGGAATGTCGGGCCAGATGTTCAGTACACGCCCGCGGGCCACCCGCCTTTGCGAGGGTCTGCTCCTCCTTCGAGCCCTACGTCTGTCACACGAATCGCCTGTGCGGCCGAAAAGCCTCGTCGAACGATAACTTCGTGCCCCTTTGTCTTGAGCGCCTCGATCACGTCTCGCGCAAACCCTGGCTCGAGCCAGAGTTGCTCGGGCAGCCACTGGTGATGGAACCGAGGTGCAGCGACCGCCTCCTGCGGGTTCATGTCGAAGTCGACCACGGCCAGGAGTACCTGAAGCGTTGCGCTGATGATCGTCGAGCCACCCGACGCGCCTACGGCGAGAACCACGTCCCCATCACCATCAACCACCAGCGTTGGCGTCATGGACGAAAGCGGTCGCTTGCCGGGCTCTACGGCATTGGCTTCCGAGCCCACCAGGCCAAAAGCGTTCGGCACACCTGGGGCTAGCGCGAAGTCGTCCATTTCATTGTTGAGGATGACGCCGGTTCGCTCCGGGATGAGGCCCGAGCCGAAGCCCAGGTTGATGGTGGTCGTGAGTGCGACGGCGCCCCCTTGGTCATCGATGGCCGAGATGTGCTGGGTGCCGCCATCGCGCGGAGCAGCAATCGGATCACCATAGAAGCCTGTTTCAAACGTGCGCTCAGCATCGAAGCCGCCGATGATCTCGGCAATCCGTTCTTCGGAAAGCAGCCGCTCGGTCGGCACGTCGACGAAGTCGGGGTCGCCGAGGAAGTTTGCGCGGTCCGCGAACGCGTGCTTCATGGCCTCGGTCACGCGATGAACGTACGCTGAGGAATTGTGCCCAAGCGACGTCAAATCTACGTCCTCAAGGGCACCCAGCATCTGCAAGAGGGCGATGCCGCCGGAGCTTGGAGGGGGCATCGTGATGATCGTGTACTCGCGGTACCGGCCCACGAGAGGCGTCCGATCCTTCGGCACGTAGTCCGCAAGTTCGGCTACGGTCATGGGATTGCCATCACCCGACACGGTTGCCACCACGGCTTCCGCTCCGGCTCCTTCGTTGAGCATGCGTCCGTCCGTCTTCGCCCAACGCCGCAGGGTGCGCGCCAGATCGGGTCGCTTCACGACGTCACCGGTTCGCGCCAACCGTTCACCGACCGTGAACCGTTCGGTGATGGTTTCAAAGGACGTTCGACCCAGGGACCGCGACAGGTGAGCCCCGACGGGTGCGCCGCGAGCCGCCTGGCGAATCGCCGGACGCGCCACCTCCGCTAGACTCATTCGTCCCCATCGGCGCACCAGCGTGGCCAGCCCGATGGGTTCACCCGGCACCGCTACGGCAAGGCCGCCGACCTTCGACCGTTCCGGAACCACTGCGCCATCGGCGTTCTGATAGGCAGATGGGTCGATGCCCCGCGGGGCGGTCTCCCGGAAATCCAACGCGAAGGTGTCTTCCAAAATGCGACCAATCGCAAAGCCTCCCCCGCCGAGTCCGCTCCCTGCAGGCTGGACCACACCGGCTGACAGCGCAGCCGCCACAGCCGCATCCACCGCGTTGCCCCCTTGCGCCAACAGATCGGCGCCCGCCTGGGAGGCCAACGGATGATCCGCCGCCACGATCGCACGACCCTGTTCTGGCCAGGGTGCGACCGCAACGAAACCGACCAGCGCGACAGCGCCGGACAAAAGCGCAGCACCTTTTCGTCCGATCGACACGACAACCTCCGCGGCATCACCTATGCGGCCATCCTAGACGCATCGGTCGGACGCGAGACCAGAGGGTGTCGGGTCAGGTCCAGGTAGGTGCTAGATTCGGAACTGGAGGGTGGGTTGGATCACTCCTGGGGATACGGCAGCGAGCAACGCCTTCGCGAGGAGAATCAGGACTGCTACGGCGTCTTCGAACTTCCTAGCTACACCCTTGCGGTGGTGTGCGATGGGATGGGCGGGCACGTGGGCGGCGCCCAGGCGTCGAGCCTCGCCGTGCGCACCATCCATGACACGCTTCAAGAGATGCAAGGCCGCGACATCATCGAAGCCATGCAAGAAGCGATCGAGCGCACCAACCTGGTGATCTACGAGGCGGCGCGTAAGAACCATCGCTTGATGGGCATGGGCACCACGGTGGTCGTCGCGGTGATCGTAAACGATACGTGCTACCTCGCCCATGTGGGTGATTCGCGCGCCTATATGGTACGGCGCGGGCAGGTTCAGCAACTCACGCGCGACCACACCATGGTCAACCTCTTCGTGGACGCCGAATTGCTGTCGCCCGAAGATGCGGCCACCCACCCTGAAGCGCACGTGTTGTCTCGCTCGCTCGGGGTTGAGCGGCAGGTCGAGGTCGAGATCGGGTCTCCGATGCAGCTCGAGCCTGGCGACATCGTGTTCCTGTGTTCCGACGGCGTCCATGGCGTCGTGACGGACTGGGAGCTGGCGAGTGTCGAGTGGGGCGCTCCCCATCAGGGTGTGGGGCACGTGCTCGACATCGTGGGCTCGCGAGATGGCGACGACAACGCGACGGCGGTGGCCGTGCTCATGGGCACCTCGTTCGAGGATGTGCCACCGACTCCGCTGCCCGAGCCGCGCCGGTTCGATGAAGCGCCCGCTGCGTCAGGCGGGATCACTGCGGTGCCCGCCGAAGAGGACCGCACCTATGATTCCGGCGCGCCCATCGTCGACGCGGACGCCAACAACTACATCGTCTACGAAGACCAGCAGCCGGGCTACCAGGAGCCTCCGCTCCCGCCGCCGCCCATGCAACAGCAACAGCGGCCGCCTACCCAGGTCGCCCCCACCCCGAATTTCTCGGAGGGGCGCGGTTCGGGCTCTGCCGCCGCGCAAGTGCGGAAGCGCTCACGGATGTGGCTCGCCGTGATTCCGGTGGTCATGGCGCTGGTGTTGCTCTTCGTCGCGGTGGCCGGCGTCGTGGTCCTGATGTTGCCCTCCAGCGACACCGTGGCTGAACTCGATCAGGACGGTCCGTTCATTCCCCTCGGCGCGGAGCCGGTCCAAGATGGGGTCGCGAACGCAGGTCAAGCGGCCAAGGCGGCCGTGGCGGGCACCCGCGAAGTGGGCGAATTGGCCGAGGTCATGCCGCCGACGGAAGGCGAGCCGCCTCCGCCCCTGTTTGACCCCGATCTTCCGCCGCCTCCACGGCGGCTGCCGCTTCGTCCCACCCGCTACACCCAGCCGCCTCCCGGTGGCCCGCTGCAGTTCGAAGCCGTCAATGCGGCCCGCCGCAGGGATTGCCCCACGGCCATGGCCGCCGTTCAAAAGGGCATGGAAGAGGTCAGCATCGACCACGCCACGCTCTACCGCGGCACGTGGCTGTGCTTCAACGAGGCCCATCAGCGCAAGCTTGAGCAGGCTCAGTCGCAAACGTGGGCCGATTTTGCCTACGAACTCGAACACTTCGAAGGCACGCCCGAGGCCATGCAGCAGGCGACCGAAGAAGACGCCAATCGGCGGCGTTTCCCGCGTTGGTATCGTGATCCGGTGGGCGGCATTGAGTTCCGGTTGAAGAACTACACCGACGATGAGCAGATGGTTGACGTGCTGACGGACTTGTTCGGTGAAGCGACCGTCGCGGACCACCTTGCCAAGGACGTTCATATGGAGGCGCTCGCTGCGGTCGGCCTGTCCCGTGTCGCCCCGAAGGAGCGGACCTACGCCCTCATCGACGCCTGGTCACGGCGCGTCTACGTGACCGCATGGGCCTTGCGGCAACGCCCAGGTCGAAGCTTAGATGCGCACCGAAAGGAGTTGATGCCCGAGCTTCGCCGGTTGCTCGACGAAGCGACCCAGCCGCCTCCCGGTACCAAATGGAAGGTGCCAAAGTCGGTGCTACAGGCGCGCCAGGTAGGCGAAGGCAATGCGCCGCCTCCCGTCATCATCCGCAAAAAGGTCTCACGCGTCACGGATGAAGAGCGGATCCAACAGCAGATTGCCAAAGAGCTGTCTCGGTACGGCACCGAGAACGTGAAGGTCAACAAGTACGAATAGCCGAGACACATCGGGGCACCTCGACGCTGGCGCCCCGAGCGAGATCGCGCGACAACATTAGAGTCCCCCTTCACGCGAGGCTCTTGTGAAACGCTGGCAATTGACCCTAATGCTCGGCGGCCTCGCACCGATCGCTGCCGTCTTCGCACCCGTGTTGATGGGTTCGATGACGGTCCGCCCGGAGCTACCGCCCGCCGTAGCCGGCGAACTCCATCTGTCGGCCGGGCTGGATCGGTCGGCGACCCTGATCGGAGGCCCGCGAGAGCGACATCTCGTCGTCGACATCGTGGCTCCCGCCCCTTCCATCTCCAAGGCGGACACCGGAGACCTCGTGGTGGTCCTCGACGCCAGCGGATCGATGTGGGCGAAGTCAAAAATGGTCCACGCGAAAGAGGCGGTGCGTGAACTGTGGCGCGCGTCGCCCTCGGGTACCGACCTCGCGCTCGTGGTGTTCAACGATGATGCTGCGGTGGCGGTCCCCCCTGGGGTTCCCATTTCGGAGCTTGAGCCGTTGCTCAACGCCGTTCAAGAGTACGGAGGCACCAACCTCTACGCGGGGCTTCGCGTTGGCCGGCAGGTCCTCAGCTCCATGCGCACCGGTAACGAGCCAGGCCAGATCGTCGTCGTCTCGGACGGGCAGGCGAACGTGGGGGTGACCGATGCAACGGCCTTCGATCGCCTGGTCGAGACCATGGCGCACGATGGGGTGACCGTCTCGGCGTGGGGGCTGGGTCCTGACGCCGATGTGGACGGTCTCGCCCGGCTGGCCGAGGTCGGGGGTGGCGACTCCGGCGTTCTTTCAGACGCTCAGACGCTCGTGGATCGGCTCCCTGCCGCCCACGCGCATGGGGGCGCGGTGGTGGCTCGCGATTTAGACGTCACCGTAAAGCCGTTCCCCGGGGCTAAGTTCGTGGGCTGGACGAGTCCTGATGCTGACGCCACGGATGGGGTCGCCCACCCGCGGGCCCTCCGAGCTGGAGAGGCTCGCACCGTGGTCGCGGACCTCCTCGTTGACGCGGCACTTGGTGACCACACGCTCCTCATTGAGTTGCAGTACACCGACCACCAAGGCGTTCGACGGCACCAACCCACGTGGGCCACGGTGAACAGCGTGGAGCGGTCTTGGGAAGTCGAGGCCTCTGTCGACCGTCCGCGGACCGAGGCCGCCACTCGCCACCGGGCCGCCCGGACCCTGACCGATGGATTGCGAGCCGGCGACAACCCCCAAACCCTCGCGACGGATGCCGCCGACCAGCTTCGATCGATAGCAGATCGCGAGAACCTGCCGGGGCTCGTCGACCATGCCGCTCGACTTGACGATCGGCCCTCCACGGACACCGCCTTGTTCCTTCAGGAGCGAATTCGTGACCTCCTCCGGTAGTCTTCAGCCAACCACGCGGTCTGAACTCGCGCTTGGACCAAGCGAACGGGCCCTCCAGCAGCTGCCTCGGCATCAAGGCTTGTGGATTGGCGGCAGCATCCTCACCATGTTGCTCGTCGCGTCGTTGACCCCGTTGTGGTTGGCTCAACCCGATGTGGCGTTGACGCTGGCCATCGCAGGCGGCGCATCGGTCGTCAATCCACGCAAGCTGTGGGCCGCGCCGCTTGTGGGGGTGGGCGTGGTCCTCGCGGGCTTGATGTTCACGTTCTTCCAACTTCCGGCTGTGATCGGGGCTGGCGCCGCGGCCGGCGCTTTCGCAACGTGGTTGTTGCCTCGACCGACGGACTGGCTCGACCGCATTCATGGCGCCCTTGGCGGCCTCGCGGGCAGCTCCCTCGGGCTGTGGGCTGCGGTGAGCTTGATTCCGTCTTCGTGGCCCACGTGGATTACGGCGGTAGCCACCGCCGGCATCGTGGGCCTCATCGGAAGCCAGGGCCTGCTGCCCTCGGCGCTGCGCTTCGATGACGAGCCTCGGTTGCCCACCGTCCGCGACATTCAACGCGAGCTTCGTTCCACCTACCGCCCAGCCGTGTTCAAGGCGCTGGAACTGTATCGGTCCACCCTCAAGCAATCGCCGGACCCCGAGACGCGCCGAGGCATGGCCGAAGTCGCCGTTTGGGTGTTTCGTCTCCAGGTCACCCTGCAGACCCTCGACCAAGAACTCGGGCAGATCGACCCCGTTCGGACCCAGCAGCGCATCGACCAGTACCGCGATCTGCCGGAAGACACCGATGAGTTCACCCGCAAGCAGCGGCGGGCCACCGCAGACCACCTCGAGCGCCTGCTTGAGCATCGCAAAGTGATCGCGGTGGAGCGTGACCGGAGCGAAGCGCTCGTCGACTATGCACTCGCCTTCCTTGAAGAGGCTCGAGCGGGGCTTGCGGTCGCGCGAGAATTGCCCGGCGAAACCACACCCGATCGCCTTCCCGAAGTGCTACATCGGCTCCGAGATCAGGCCCGCGAAGGCGATGCGCGACGTCGCACCGCGCGCGAAATCGAGGGGCTTTCCACGTAGTTTTCAACCTACGTCGAGCGTGACCCCCTCACGCGCGAGCACCACCGCAGGCTCTGTCGCCGTTGCCCAATGGGCCTCGAGTTCGTCGAGGTCTTCATCCGTGGCATCGGGAAGGTGGTGGAACAGGACGAGCCGCTTCACCCCGGCGGCCCGACAGATGGCGTGGGCGTATTCGGGGTAGCTGTGCCCCCACGTCATCTTCTCGAGGTACTCCTCGCGGTCGTACATCGTGTCGTAGATGACCAGATCACACGCCGACAAGAAGTCGAGAACGCGTTCCTCGGCCCGAACCGGATCTTCTCCCGCACAGACCCCTTCGCCAGGGCGCGCAAACGGCGCGGTATCGGTCATGTACGCGATGCGCTGATCTGCAGCCTCCACCCGATAGCCCAAGGAACCACCCGGATGGTTGAGCGAGAGGGCGTGAACCAAGAACGGCCCGCTACTGAAACTCCGGCCCGAGCGCATGGCCCGAAAAGACAGGTTCGCAGGAACTTCCCGCAACCGGGTGGGATGGTAGATCCCGTTTACGAATCGGCTGAGCTTTTCGCGGGCTTCATCTTCGGAAAACGCAGGCAGCGAGATCCGTACGTCGTAGCCTGGCGTGTAGATCGGCAGGAAGAACGGGAACCCGAAGACGTGATCGAGATGGAAGTGGGTGATGCACAGGTCCAATTCTCGAGCTCGACGACCGACAAGGGCGTGGCCAAGCTGTCGGGCACCCGTTCCACAATCGAGGATCAGGGGAGGTGCGGCACCGTGACTGACCTCGATGCAGGAGGAGTTGCCTCCCCACCGAGACGTCTCCGGACCCGGGGTCGGGATGGACCCACGAACGCCCCAGAAGGTAACTCTCATCGGCGCTGACCTGCGCAGCATCGGTGCATCAAGGACACATCGATACCCTACCCTTCAGAAGGCGTCATCGTCGGAAAAAGTAGGAAGGTGGCACGCGGTACAGGATTCGAACCTGTGGCCTTTGGCTCCGGAGGCCAACGCTCTATCCAGCTGAGCTAACCGCGCGCATGCCCATCGCTTCGGATGTTCAACACGAATGTGTCAACCCATCTTTGACGCGGGACGTAGAGGACGTATCCCCTGCGTCGCTGTCGTCAAGCCGGTCAGGACTTGCCAAGAATCCAGCCATGGAGTGCAGGCAGGACCTCGTCCGACCAGATGTCGGAGGTTCGTACTCGAGCGAACTCCCGAAATAGGCCTTCGATGATGAAACAGAGTTCCTCGTACAGGTGAATCCGATCGTAGAGAACCTCTTCCCCACCATCCGCCACGACCTGCGGAAGCTTGACCGCATGCAGGTGCGCCGCGGGTCCCTTGAGGGTGGCCAAGAACTCGCGCTCATCACGGCGAATCCCTACCCGCATCTCCTGCAACACCTTGCCACCGGCCAGCGCGGCTCGCGCCTCTAGCGTCGCGGCGGGGTTGTCGCCCGTCATGACCGCGATGAGCTTCGTGTCATCGGGCGTTCGAAACGCGAGTCGCTCGTCGACCCACAACTCCACCCGACCCACCGGCTCCGCTAAGTCAAACGTGGCGCCCTGCTGTTCTGAGGCCCACCACAGCCAGGCGTAGAACTCTCCTGCGGTGTGGGGGAGGATCGGTAGCCCTTCGGCCTCACTCATCGGTACCTCCAGCCAGGCGGACTTCGGGCCCCCCAATGCGGGCCGGCATGGGCGCTGCCGACAGCATCGAGTCGACCATCGACGCATCATCGAGCCAGTCCAACGGGGACCAGGGCAGCAGTTTGAATCCAAAGGTCCGGAAAAACCGCTTGCGGAAGCGCTCGGCGATCCCCTCCGACAAAGAGTGAAGCGCCAACCAACCATGATCGAGATGCCAGGCCGCCTCGGTCACCGAGACGGCGGGCAAGGTGCGCTCAAGCCACTCCTGTTCAAGGGAGTCTTTGAGTTCCGCCGTGATCGCATTGGGACACCGCTCGACACCGCGCTCCGCGCACCATTCTTCCTTTCGCTTGTCGAGTGTGGCTTTGAACAATTTGGCGGGCAGACGCTTCTTGTCGACCCGAAGGGAGAACAGCGCCACCTCATTGTAGAGCCACCGGTTGAAGTCGTGAAACTCTGCATCGAGAAGGTTGTGGGCCTGAACCCACCCCTCAACCTCCTCTTTGCCTTGGCCGTGTGGCGGCTCACGGAACGCAAACTCATTCAGTCGCGCTCGAAACGTCTCTCGCCAACCTTCTGGTAGCTCCCCGACCACCCGAAACCGGGCCACCGTGAGGGCACCGGTAACGATTCCCATGTTGTCTCCGCGTTTGGACGAACGCGACTATCGGGTCTGGGAGGTTGCGACGACCAAGTTCTTCAGCGCATGACGAAACACCGTCACTTCGGCCTGTGAACGAAGCTGGAGTCCGAATTCGTAGCGCGAAAACCAGGTGACCCGACCCCGCAACAGATCGCCGCCGAGCAAGGTGGCGAAGACTTCCTGCTCTGTGTCGAGGTAGCCGAACAGTCGACGATCCGAACAGCTATACCGATCTTGCGGACGCTCGGCGGGCTCCACCGCACCCTCGGCGGACTTCTTGCCATCGGAACGAACGCCCTTCTTCACTTTCTTCCACTGCTGCGGATCGTAGGCGTATTTGACCTTGAGCTTGTGCAGCTCGGTGGTTTCGTCGCCCGACACGAAGGTGAAGGTATACGGCTCGACGGTTCCGACCTCACCACGAAGGGTGCGACCGTTCATCAACGCAAGCGTCAGCGAAGACCCCGATTCGAGGCACGTCCGATCGCGGTGGTTCTGTCGGTGCTCCGCCAATCGACGGCGGGCCAACACCTGATTGAGATCCGCGTGCCCAATCACGATCTGGGTCGCGAGCGCTCGCGACAGCCCGTGCCGATCCATCAGCACCTTCACACGGTCGCGCCGAGCCATACGCTCGAGCGCATCGTTGAGGTCCATGCGGCCGTGCGCCACCGCCATGGCCATCTGGTAGGGCATGCCCTGTTCGGTCAACTGCTCCGCGCGCTCCCGAACTCGGGGGGACGTCCGCGTCGACGCTCTGGATCGTTTGTCTCGCCGCAAACCATCTCTCCCGTCGACCACGTTGGACTCCCCTCGCTAGCGCTCGCAATGTGCTTGCTGAAACGTAAGAATGGGGCTCTCACCGGTCAAGGAAATCACGGGCGCCTCCACCCGATCAGGGAGACGTCATGAGAGCCCGCGTTGCCCGTTGAAACCAGAGCACGAGGTCTTCGTCAGCGGGAACGAAAAAGACTCGTGATGGGACCTCGTCACAATGTGGCCCGCCCCACACAAACCAAGCTTCGGATGGACCAAGACGTTCGGGCAAGCCCGGCGAACTCGGCGCGAATGAAAGCGTGACCCGTGGATCGACCATGGCCCGCACAATGCCGTGCCACTTCGGCGGCATTCCTGCGATGGTGACCGACCGAAACCCATGTAAAAGCCACTGTTCCCCAAGCTTCCCGACAGATTTTCGGACCACCGCGGCCCCAGGAACGTCCGCGCGATCGGGCGCCACACTGACCGCGGGACCCGTCAGGCCTTCGGGGATCTCGCCACCGACCAGCACCAGACGTTCGGCAAGGAGCTGCCGGAAGGCCTCGTCCCCTTGGACCGCGAGTTCCCGCACAAACGGACCTAGGACATGCCCGTTCGCAAGCGCTCCAAGCGCCCGTTGAACCTCGTCCATCCCGCGAATGCCACGCTCCCGAAAAAGCTCGACCACGTTGGCGGTCGTGGCCGCGGCCACCTCAGCGCGAAGCTGTTGCTCGGCCACGAAGGCCTTACGCGCCTCTTCAAAGGCCGTCTGTTCAGAGACCAGCAGGGCTTCTCGTTGGTCCACCGACTCGAGCAGTGCTTCCACCCGCAGAGCCTCGGCTTGAACCTGCGCTTCGCGCGCCTCTACCGCACGCTCCCGACCGTCCAATGACTCTTGGCGAGCCTTCAACGACGCCTCTTGCCGAGCGACTTCGGTGCGCTGCCGCTGGAGGGCCGACTCCTCTGCCGCCCGCAAGCTGCCGCTTCGTTGGTCGGGCCGAGTCCGGGTCACCCCAGGAACCAGTTGCGCCATCACATCGTTGCCGGTTGCTGGCGGAGGGCTCGGAGGGCGAGGGCGGCTTCGAGCCGGATCACCCGCCCGCAGCGCATGAGCCGGCGTCGAAGCGCCGGGGGATTGCGAGAGCACACGGGCCGCGACCGTATCGGAAATCATGTCGTCCGGTGATTGGTAGCGCTCGAAGCCCAGGGATTTCAGCAACTGTAGGACGTCGCGGGGACTCGTTCTTAGCTCTCTCGCCAACTTGCGGACGCGGATTCCCACGCGAAGACTCTCCTGTCGCGTTTATACGGCTGCGACCTGCGTAACCTCGATGGTTCGTCCACCGACCATGCCGAAGCCCATCGCCTCGACCTCTTTGCCCTGTACCGTCACCTTCTGACCGTCGAGCTTCGTCGGGATGTCGCCCACGAGGGTCAGCGTCTCGCCGCCGTCTAACTCAAGCGTCCAGACGCCCGGACCGAGATCTTGGTGCTTCAGGGTGCCCTCGAACTTGGACATCAACGCTCTCCGTCGTCGAGCTTCTGCGCACCCGCCAAGCCGAGGCCCAACAGCCCACAGACCATGGCGTTGGCAACGAGCCACAGTGTGCCGAAGGCCTGCGACATCCACCAGGGATCGAGCGTGCCCGTGGCCGCGCCATGCAGCAAGTGAGCCCCTACGCCGAGGACGATCCCCAAAGCGACTGCACGGGTGCTCCGGAAGGCTCCGAACGTGAACGCAATGCCCAAGGGCAAGAGGGCTGAAAGCCACAACGGGAAGTGCACGAACTCCGGCATTGCGAAGACAGCCGGAAGCTCGAGGAACGGACGGGTGAGCATTTCGAAGGGTGCGAACTGCGGCAGCGGGAGCCAATCGAGGAAGAACAGGCCACCCGCGGCCCACCCGGCAAACCCCGCCGAAAGGAGCTGGAAGCGACGACGCGTTACCGCCAACTGGGCGATGAGGAGCGTGAACGCTGCGCCCAAACCGAACAGCGTGGTGCCGTGCGAATCGACCGCCTTGGTGGCCGCGGCAAGGTCAAGCTGCCCGTGGCCGTACTTCTCGTTCCAGTTGCCATCGCCCTTGGCCGTGTCGAGGAGAATCCGCTCAACGGCCTCTGGCGACGTGCCCTGCGAAAGCAACACGGCGGCCGCTCCGGCGACGTGAGGGGTCGCCATGGAGGTGCCCTGGAACTCGGCGTACATCTGCCGGCCCTTGCCATCTACGGTGTTCTGAAGCACGCCACCGCCGCTCTTGCGCTTGTCGCCGCCCGGAGCTGCGATGTCGACGCCCTTGCCGTAGCTCGAGTACGGAGCGAGCTTGCCGTCGGGACCCGTCGCGGAAACGCCGATGGTCTCTTCAAGGCCCCCTGGGTAGCCGACGCCGCGCCGCGAGCTGTTCCCCGCCGCTGCGACGACGATGACGCCCTTGGCATGTGCTTTCTTGATCGCGTTGTGGATAACCTTCGAGTAGCCGCCGCCGAGCGACAAGTTGATCACGTCGGCGCCTTCATCGACCGCGTAGTCAATGCCCGCGGCGATCCACGATGCGCTACCCATTCCGAAGCGAGAAAGCACCTTCACGGGAAGGATGGTGGCATTGGGCGCCACGCCAGCAACGCCCACTCCGTTGTTGGTCGTTTGGGCGATGGTCCCGGCCACGTGCGTGCCGTGACCCTGATCATCGGCCGCCGACTTTGTGCTTGGGTCGAACGACTTCCCGGTCAAGACCTTGGTGCCCTGAAGGTCTTCCACCTTGGTCACGCCCGTGTCGACGACCGCGACGATGACCCCTTTGCCCCGAGCCGTGCTCGACCAACCCTCGGGAGCTCCCATGGCCAGCAAGTGCCACTGACGGTCGTACATGGGGTCGTTCGGGTAGTTCGTGACTTCGAGAATCACTTCGGGCTCGGCCACTTCGACGAGCGGGTGGTTCTCGATGCGAGCCAATGCTTCGGCCACATTGGGAACCCAACCCTCGGCCAATGCCTCGTCGATGGACTCAGGATGCGTCCATTCGAGCTGAGCGTTGCCGATTGCCCGTTCGATGGCCATCAGGTCCTGCTCGGTTGCTCCATCCACCAGGTCGACGACGATGCCTCCACCCACGGCCTTTGCTTCGGCCGCCTCGGGGATCGGCAACTGTCGCTCGGGCTTGGAGGGCCCCAGCGCAAACACCAGTCCGGCGAGGACGGTGATGGCGGCGAGCGTTCGGAACTGTCGGCCCATTCTACCTCCACGGCCGCCACAACGACGGGCAGCCGCCCATGAATCGCCTTGTCATCGTAACGGAGGAACCGAACAACGTGTCAATCAGCACAAATCGTGACCGCGGACATGCGGCCGGTAACCGACGTTAGCGGCTGATGATCCGAAAGTTTCCGGGAAGCAGTACCACGGCGCCTCCGCCCGAAAACACCTGGTCCAGCAATCGCAGTTGCGTGAACTCTTGGACGGAAAGCGGCGACAAAGGAGAACGTGCCAAGGCCTTTACGGCAACCAAGGGGTCGTCGCGCTGCTCGAGATCTTCGAGGAGCACTTCCACGAACCCCTTCCGTTTTGGCCACTGGGCCCGGCCGACATCGGTGGCTCCCGAAAGCTCAATGGCCTTTTGAACCGCGGCATCGAGGCCCCCTAGCTCGTCGACGAGCTGCCGTTCGAGTGCTTGCTCACCGGTCCATACCCGTCCCTGAGCGACCTCGTGCACGGCCTGCCGGTCGAGTTCCCGACCTTGCGCCACGACATCGAGGAAGCGGTCGTAGAAGTCTTGCAAGAACGTCCGATAGACGGCTCGGCCTTCCTCGGAGAACGGTTCGGTCACGGAGAATAGATCGGCCAACTCCCCACGCTTGAACGTGGTTTCAGAAACCCCGACCTTGTCATAGGTGCCCGACAGGTTGAACTTGCCGCCAAAGACGCCAATGGAGCCCGTAATCGTTCCTGGCTGGGCGAACACGTAGTCGGCGGGCGCGGCAATGTAGTAGCCGCCGCTCGCGGCCGCGTTCCCCATCGAGACGACGACAGGGCGGTCCGTTGCCCGAAAGCGCTCGATTTCCCGCCAAATGAGGTCGGAAGCCAATCCGCTCCCCCCGGGGGAATCGATGCGGAGAACCAGGCCCACGACACGCTCGTCCTTGCGGATCTCTCGAAGCCAGGACGCCATGGTTTTGTCGGCGATCACCTGGCCTCCAAAAAGGCCCCCGTCAGCCGTTCCGCTCACGATGGTGCCGCTTGCCTGGACGACGGCGACAACCTTCTGAGCTGCGCTCCATTCGGCTCGAATGCCCTTGAGGTACTCCTTTACGGAGGTGAGTTCGACGTTCGCGGGTGCCGCTTCGTCGTCACGAAGGGACGCGGCCCAGCCCTCTTCGCCCAACCGACCGAGGTGTCGCTTGATCTGATCGGGGTACGCGAGTGCATCAACGAGGTCACGCTCAAGGGCTTGGTTGGAGGACATTGCCGTTCGATCGACCAGCGCCTGGACCGCTTCGGGCTCCAAGCCCCGCCCTTCGGCCACCGTGCGCGTCCACTGGTCCCACAACGAGTCGAGAATTGCGTTTGTCGCTTCCGCCGCGGATTCGGAGGGCTCCATGCGCTCGTAGGGCTCAACGGCGCTCTTGAAGTCACCGACGTGCTCCATTTCAGCTTTTACCCCGATCTTCTCGAACAGCTCAGCGTAATAGGTGGTGCTCGACGCAAGGCCGGTCACCATGCCGATGCCCGCTGGCGTCAGGACCACCGTGTCGCACGCGCTTGCGAGCAGGTACGAATCCGATGCGTAAGCCTCGGAGTACGCCACACAGGGCTTGCCGGCCTCTCGGAGGGCCACGAGCGCGTCGCGAATCTCTTGGGTGCCCGCCCAGCCCAACGACGAACCCTCAATCCAAAGCCACAAGCCTCGGATTCGGTCGTCAGTCGAGGCCTTTTGGATGGCGATGGCCAGTTCCGTGGTCGTCGGCGGAAACTCCTCGGGGTCGAGAAGGCCGCCCATTTGCGGTGCGTCTTGCACGCTCGCATCAATGCGAACGGTCAACACACTGTCTTCCTCGACTGTGCCGAGATCGACCGAGCCGGCCAGGTAGAACACGAACGCGAGCGAGGCGGCAAACAGCAAGGCCCCAAACGCCGTAATGGCGACGAGTGGACCTACGCCCGCGCGGGGTCTCGGAGGCGGCGGAGGGATTGGGGAAGGGGGCTGGGGCGAAACGTCGTCGGACATGGTTCCTCGAAGTCTTGCCTGGTCTTTATCGTCTCCGACCACCGCCCTGGGCACGCTTGCGCAGGACCTCGCTACGCCCCTCTTGTCCGGTCGATTCTGGGCTGATGTCGGCGAGCAATTCGCCTACCCTACGACGCTTGCCGCAACTGATGGCCCGCCGCACATCGAACTCTTGGACATGTCGAAAGCCCGACGCCACGGGGTAGATTTCGTCGCGAACGATGGGCAGATCATGGTTCGAGAGAACCACATGGGCCCCTCGGCCCGCCGCCTGGCGACTCGAATCGGCCAAAGCCAACTGCTGTTCGTGCCCAAACGGCAGCGCACAGTAGTCGGTGAACCGAGACGTCGCGTCAAGCGGCACATAGGGCGGGTCGCAATACACTTGGTCGCGCCCCTTCGCGTTCGCGATGACCTCCTCGAACGGAAGCGAACAAAGCTCAGTGCCGGCAAGAAGTTCGGAAACCTGCCGGAAATGATCGCGAGAGGGCAATCGAACGGCCTTGTACCGTCCGACGGGGACGTTGTACTTGCCTTTCCGGTTTTCCCGATACAGACCGTTGTATCCGGTGCGATTCAGCCAGAGGAATCGCGCGGCATGAGCGGGCCCCCGATGCGGGCCTTCGTTGAAGCGCTCTCGAACGTCGTAGTACCGCTCTCGCCAATCGTCGCGAGGCATCTCGTCGAGGTGCGCGAAGACCTTGGCCAGATGATCGCGCAGGGCCACATGGACCGCAATGAGCTTCGCGTTTACGTCCGACAGCACCGCTTTTCGAATGAGCTTTGCCGCTTTCAGGCGGAGAAACACCGCACCCGATCCCAAAAAGGGTTCGAAATAGGTCCCGCGACACGACTCCCCAAACACGGCAGCGATGCGATCCGCGAGTCGGGCTTTGCCGCCCGCCCACTTCAACACGGGTTTCATCGATCCCTCGACGGGAGGTGGGGTTCGGTTGGAATACGACCATCACGGCCGAACAGTTGAGGTCTATCACACCCTTTCGGACAGCAACGAGAAAACCTGCTGCCCATGCGGGGTTCGGCGATCGCAATGCCGACAATCAAGGATTTGATTGATGATCGAAGAACCGAGATTAGTGTCGCTCGGGTGGCGCGTTTGGATCGCAAGCGGATCATCGGCTGGGGCAAAGGCCGCACCCCGGTGCACCTCCCATGTCACCACCGAAGAGTGGCCTCGGCGTGTCGACACGCAGTAGGGACGAGCCCTGGAGAGAGGTGAGACATGCAGCGTTGGTGGATTGGCATTGTTGCCGTAGTTGGCGTAGCCCTTGCATTTTTCTTGTTTCCCCGACCCGATCGGGGCGCCACAGTGGCGCCGAACCCGGACGCGCCGAAGGCCCAGGCTGGGCGAGGTACGGCGGAAGCGCCACCCCCCGATTTCGGGCCGGCCCGACGAGCCAAGCGCAAAGCGAAAAACGCCGAAAAGCCCCCGGTGGCCCCTGAGGTGATCGCAGCCCAGGAACGCCTCGCTGAATTGCGGGCCCGCCCGGATGCACAGGCCAGTGCGAAGTTGATCGGCGCTTGGTCGGGGGTCCGCAAAACGCTCATGGAAAGCGAAGCGCCCGAGGCCGCCGAGTTTGCGGAACGCCTTAAGCAGCCTCTGGGCGACCTGGCGAACTTCCGCCGGAATCCTGAAGAAGGCGTCCCCTTCGAGCAAATCCAGGCACCGCTCGACGAGCTACACGAAGAGATCTCGACCTCCCCGTTCGCCAATGAAGGCTTGATCCCGGGCGGCCTGAAGCGTCACCTCGAAACCCTCGAGGAGCTCAACGCTATGAAGACGGAGAACTGAAACGAGGAAACCCATGACTCGTCGAGCCTTCGTCCTGGGCGGACACATCACGCCGTTCATCGGCAAGCGACACCCCGACTTCGTCTGGAAGAAGCACCCCGACTTCGGCAAGCGGACCAACCCGACCCTTGAGGACTACGTCCAGCAGGCGGTGCAAGGGGCTCTTGAAGCCACCGGCACACCCGCTGAAATGGTCCAGAAGGCTTGGGTTGGCAACTTCGTTGGGGAACTCTTCAGCAAGCAGGGCCATCTCGGGGCCGCCTTGGTGGGGGCCGCACCGGCCCTTCGTTTCAAGCCCGTGATGCGGGTCGAAGGCGCCTGCGCATCAGGGGGCCTTGCGTTTGCCAGCGCCCTCGATGCCATTCGCGCAGGCACCGACGTGACGTTGGTGGCGGGAGTGGAGGTGCAAACCACCGAGAGCGCCCGGACCGGAGGCGATTACCTCGCCCGGGCCTCCCACTACGCACGTCAGCGCGAGATCGACGACTTTACGTTTCCCGCGCTGTTCGCGCGACGCGCAAAGGCTTACCTCGAAGGCGGCCGCGGAACGAACCAGGATCTTGGCCATGTCTCGGTCAAGGCCTACGCGAACGCGAACCGCAATCCGCTCGCGCACATGCAAGCCGCAAAGATGGACCTCGAAACGGCGTCCGCCCCTGGCGACAAGAACCCGGCGTTCCTGACGAACCCCGAACTGCAGCCCTACATGAAGGTGAGCGATTCCAGCCAAGTCTCGGATGGCGGCGCGGCGCTCATCCTGGTTAGCGAAGAGGGCCTTGCCAAGCTTGGGAAGACCCCGGCCGACGCCATGGAAGTGCTCGCGCTGCAGCAGGCCACTGACAACCTCTGGGCAGACGGTGATCCTCTCGTGCTCGAGACGACCCAGCATGCGGTCGGCCAGGTGCTAAGCGAGGCTGGAGTGGCGCTCAAGGAAATCGGCGTCACCGAGGTCCATGATTGCTTTTCGATCACCGAATTGCTGATGATGGAGGCGATGGGCTTGGCCGAACCGGGGCAGGCCGGAAGCTGGGTCCGCGAAGGCCGCACGACCTTGGAAGGGGATTTCCCGATCAACACCGGTGGCGGACTCATTGGCTATGGCCACCCTGTGGGGGCCACCGGGGTCAAGCAGATCCTCGAGGTGTGGCGCCAGATGACGGGGCAATGCGGGGATTACCAGCTCGCCACGAAGCCCACGACGGGCCTCACCATCAACATGGGCGGTGACGACAAGACGGTCGTGACCACGGTACTGCGGCACGGCGCGGCCTGACCCTTCTCGGACGGGTTGACGCACCGCTTCGCGGTCGCTACTCCACGCAGGTTCGCCCTCGCTCTCCCCCGAGCGGGGGCTCTGCAATTCAGGACGACCTCATGGCCACCCTTACGAAGATCACGAAGTTCCGTCGCAAGTTGCGCCGCAAGAAGATGGGCCGCGACCGCAAGGCCCGCGCCCGCAACCAGGGCACCACGCCGTCATTCCCGGTCCACACGCCCGCTGCCGATGCCAACGCGCCCGCAGCCCAGCTGTCGCCAGCCACGACGGACACGTCCGAAAGCTAGCGCCTAGTGCGGACGCCCGAGTTCCCGACGGAAAGCGGTGAGCAGGGCGGCCAACGCGAGCTTTCCCGACACAAAGACCTCGAGATCGTCGCGCAACGCCTGAATGGCATTGGCGAGACGACCAACGCCGTTGGGCCAAAGGCGATCGGCCCAAGCCGAGAGCTGATCCCGAAGGTCCGCGTGGACCATTTCAACCGGCTCCCCCGTCGCGACCACTGCGGTATCGCGAAGGAGTTCCTCGCCGATTTCGAGCAAGCGCTCCACTTTCGGCGCCCATGCTTGACGTGTGCCTTTGGTGAGCCGCTCAGCAAAGTCGAACACATCGGGAAATGGGCCATCGATCACGGCGATCAGAGCATCCCGTTGGGCGATCTGTTGCGCGGGATCGGTTCCTGCCAGGGTTAACGCCCGCCCCGGGCAGCCTTGGGCCCACCGAGCCGCCACCGCAGCATGCGAGATGCCCCGTCCTTTGAGCCACGTCTCGATCTCATCGGTCGGCACGGTTCCCAAACGCACGCGTTGGCATCGGGACATAATGGTCGGCAACAGAGCCTTTGCGTTGTGCGTGATCACCAGGAACCCCGTCCCGTCCGGAGGTTCCTCCAGCGTCTTGAGCAGCGCGTTGGCGGCTGGCTCCTGCATGGCTTCCGCAGGATCGACGATCACAAACCGGTGTCGAGCCGAATAGCGGTGGTATTGCGATTGGCGGATCACCTCGCGAATCGCCTCGACGGGAATCGATCGGGCGGCCCGGCTGGTGTCGGGTTCCACCCGAATGACGTCCGGATGTCGCCCCGCGAGGATGGGCCGGCACGCACCGCACTCTCCGCAATACTCGGCGGGGCCGGGCGGGTTTTGGCAGTTCACCGACAAGGCGAGACGCTCGGCCAATTGCCGCTTGCCAACGCCCATTGGCCCTTCGATGAGCAGGGCATGGTGAAGCCGTTGGCGTTCGAAGGCGCCATAAAGCCGAGCAAGCACGGCACCGTGGCCAAGCAGAGGTTCAACGGTCAAACAGACGCTCCCGGGTCATCCGTACGGTCCAACTCGCCGGTCCGCACCAAGGCCCGCGCTGCACCTGCTACAAAGAGGCTTCCCGTCACGACGGTGAGTTTGGCATCGGCCAGCACATCAGGTAGCGCCTCCTCGATGGGCCCCCCGACCGCGATGACCGGATGGACGCCCTCGAGCGCGTGGGCAAGTGCCTCCGGATTCCTCGCCCGCGGATGGCGGCCCTGGGTGGTCACGATCTCATCAAAGAGGCCTGCGAGCGGTTCGACGAAGGCCACCGGATCGCGCTGCGATCCCATGCCCACCAACAAGATGCGGCCGCCAGGTTCGGTGTTCGCTTCGAGGTAGCGGGCAAGCACCCGGGCCCCATCGGGGTTGTGCGCGCCATCCGCGATCAATCCGGGGCGGAGCTCCTCGATGCGTCCGGGAAGCCAAGCCCGCTCGAGTCCCCGCTGAATGGCCGCCGTGTCGATGACAAAGCCTTGCCGACGCAGCTGATGCGCCACACCTACGGCGACCATGGCGTTGCTCGCCTGATGCGCTCCCTTGAGCCCGATGTGCACAGGGCCCACGCTGCCCTCAGGGGACGTCAGAATCAGGCGACCGTCCCGTCGGGCTTCCCGACGGAGGGCAGGTGGGGCCCACAGCGGACACTTCAACCGCTTGGCCACCGCCTCGACCACCGCACGTCCCTCGGGCGGAAGGGGGCCGGTCACAACCGGAACGGACGACTTGATGATTCCCGCCTTCTCGCCTGCAATGCTCGCGATATCGGGCCCGAGTTGAGCCATGTGGTCGAGCCCAAGGTGGGTGATGACCGCGCAGATGGGCCGAACCACGTTGGTCGCATCGAGGCGCCCGCCCAGTCCCACTTCGATGACCTGCACGTCCACCTGGCGGCGCGCGAAGACGTAGAACGCAGCTGCGGTCACCAGCTCGAAGTAGGTGAGGACCGCATCCTCGAGACCCGCATCGATCGCGAGCTGGTCGCGGGTGCGGGCAATGTGGTCGAGGGCTTCGCCGAGTGAAGCATCGTCGATGGGCACACCATCAATGAGGATCCGTTCGTTCAGGGCCTCGACATGGGGCGACATTGTCGTGCCGACCCGGTAGCCCGCCTCCATCAGGATGGCGGTCACCATGGCACAGACGCTGCCCTTGCCATTGGTCCCCGCCACGTGCACGACGGGGGCGACGAGGTGCGGCTCATCAAGCAACGAAAGGAACTGGCGCATGCGTTCGAGCCCGAGCTTCACGCCAAACATGGCCGCGCGCTCGAGCACGGGGTGTTGCAACACGGACTACTCGGGAGACTCAGGCTTGACCAGCGGCTGGGCCGCCGACTTATGGCCGGGATGCGTCACGAGAACCGCCTCGGGCGGCGGCGCCGCGGGCAACCCCAACAGCATGCGAAGAATACGGACGAGGGTCATCTTGAGCAAGCGCCGCTCAACGATCTCGTCGACAAGGCCGTGGGCCCGGAGGTACTCGGACGTCTGGAAGCCATCAGGCAGATCCTGGCCAATCGTCTCGCGAATGACGCGGGGACCCGCAAAGCCGATGAGGGCTCCGGGTTCCGCCAAGATGACGTCGCCCAGCATGGCGAATGAAGCCGCCACGCCGCCTGTCGTGGGGTCCGTCAGGATGGAGATGTAGGGAAGTCCAGCGGACTCGAGGCGCGCTCGGGCGGCGGACGTCTTCGCCATCTGCATGAGCGACAGGACGCCTTCTTGCATGCGAGCCCCACCAGACGCCGAGATTACGACAGCGGGAACCTTGCGTTCCAAGGCTCGCTCAAAAAGGCGGGTGATCTTCTCGCCGACCACCGAACCCATGGAGCCCCCGAGGAACGCAAAGTCGAAGGAACCGATCTCGACATCTACGCCGCCGATCTCACCGGCCACCGAGATGAACGCGTCCTTGCGGCCCGTGCGGTCTTGGGCGCGCTCGATGCGCTTTGGATAGGGCTTCGAGTCGACGAACGTGAGCGCATCGACAGGCTCAATCAGGTCGTCATGCAGCGTGACCGAAGGCGGATCGTCCAGCAGCATGCGCAGGCGGTCCACCGCCGACATGCGAAAGTGGTGCCCGCAGATCGTGCAGACTTCGAGGTTGCCGGAGAGCGTTTCGCGAAACAGTGCCTCGGAGCAGGACGGACACTTGATGAAGAGTTCCTGGGCGTTCGTTTCTGCCGGCTGATCGGTGCCCGGGACCCAGCTCGAAACGAAGTCCTTGCGTTGTTCAAACCAACGCGGTCCTTGGTTGGCCATGTCGAACCTCACCATGTGGTGCGGGTCCGGTTTACGCCCCGAGACCCGTGGTCCAACTGTCTATCGTGCGAACCCAGCACCTGACCGCGAGCCCATCGTCAAGGCGGCATTAAGAGAGGGCCGGAGGTCGACGTGATCTACGGTCCCATCGCGGTCGTGGCCCCTTGCCACGCCTATGATCCCGCGAAGCTCGAAGCAGGCCTTACGCTTGCGCGAAGAGCTGGGTTCACTCTGGAACTCTTGCCCGATCTCCTGCAGCCGTACCGCTACTTTGCTGCCCCGCCCGCCCATCGTGCGGCCCAGCTGATCCAGGCCCTGACCGACCCCCGCTACGGTGCGGTGTGGCTCGTCCGTGGCGGGTCAGGAATGATGCAGCTGTTGCCCGCCCTCGAAGGGGTGGCCTTGCGATCGGATCGGCCGGTCATCGGATTCTCCGACGCTACCGCACTGTTTGCGGTGTTGGATCGCCGTAATGCGGGTCCCATCGTGCACGGACCGGTGCTCCATTCATTGGCCAGCACCGAGAGGGCCGATGTCGCCGAACTCTTTGCGTTGCTTCGGTCGGGCGTCGAGCCCATTCGTTGGCAAGGCGCCACCTTGGTTTCCGGCCATTCTGAAGGCCCAATTGTCGGAGGCAACTTGTCGCTGGTGGCTTCCCTTTGCGGCACCCCACATCAGATCGACGCCAAGGGTCGCATCCTTCTGCTCGAAGAAGTGGGTGAGCCTGCGTTCCGCATCGAGCGCATGCTGACTCAACTCGCCCTTGCTGGCGTCTTCGATGGGGCGGTCGGCATTGGCCTTGGCGACCTTGGCGATGTCCCCTCGGGAGCCGACTACCGAATGCACGACGTCGTGATGGACACGCTGAAACCGCTCAACATCCCGGTTCTTGCGAACCTGCCGTTTGGGCATCGGACCCGCAACCAGCCGTTCGTTTGGAATGCTCGCGCGTCCATCGACGATGGCGAGCTCCGCATCACCTCGCCAAGCCTTTTGGCGTGAGGGAACACCCATGTACGACCAGAGACCCGACCTCGACACCCGGACCAAGGTCGTGGCTACCCTTGGCCCCGCATCCTGGGACGAGCCCACGCTGAGCGACATCTTGAGGGCCGGCGTCGACGTTTGCCGCATCAACTGTTCCCATGCCGACCACGACAGCATCCGCCGTCAGGTCGCACGGGTTCGTCGAGCCGCCATGACGCTCTCGAAACCCACCGCGATCCTGCTGGATCTTCAGGGTCCCAAAGTCCGAACGGGCAAGGTCACCGATCCCGTGGATCTCCTCAATGGCGACGTGCTCACCGTGGTCATGGCGTCCGGTCCGCTCGAGGGGAAGCGCCGCATCGGAACCACGTACCTGCAGATGGTCGATGACGTTCAGGTAGGCGATCCCGTGCTCTTCGCGGATGGCGCGCTGTCAGGCAAGGTCACCGCCGTCCGAAAGGGCGACCCCGGCGAGGTGGACATCACGATCGACCAAGGGGGCACGCTCACCAGCTTCAAGGGCATCAACCTCCCCACGGTCGACCTTTCGATTCCCTGCCTCACCGAAAAGGACTTGGGCGATTTGGCGGTCGGCGTCGATGTTGGCGTGGACTACATCGCGTTGTCGTTCGTGCAGCGTCCCGAGGACGTCATCGAACTCCAAAACGAACTCGAGCGGCTCGGTCACGCGGGGCTGCCTGTGATCGCCAAAATCGAAAAGCCCGGTGCCGTCGAGCGCATCGAAGCGATCCTCGAGGTGGCGGATGGTGTGATGGTGGCCCGGGGAGACCTCGGTGTCGAGGTCAGCATCGAAAAGGTCCCCGTCTACCAGAAGCGCATCCTTGAAGCCGCCTACAAGGCGGGGAAACTTTCGATCACGGCCACCCAGATGCTCGACTCCATGGAGCGAAACCCTCGCCCCACACGTGCCGAGACCACCGACGTCGCCAATGCCATCCTTGATGGCACCGATGCGGTCATGCTCTCGGGCGAAACTGCGGTGGGCAAGTTCCCGGTCCAAGCCGTGCAAATGATGGATCGGATCAGTCGCGAGGTCGAAGGGTCGAGCTTCTTCATCGGCGTGTCGCTCGAACGCATCCCTCGCTTCCCCGGAAGTTCTGGCCTTGTTGTGCGCAGCGCTTGCGTGGCGGCGTCCGAGGAGAGCCGTCCGCTGGTCGTGTTCTCGTGGACCGGGACAACCGCTCGCCAAGCCTCAAAGACCCGTCCACGCGGCCCCTTGTTCGCCCTCACGAGCAATCCCCGAACCGCCGATCAGCTGTCGCTCGCCTGGGGCGTGACCCCCATCGTCGTTCCGCCCGTGGGCACAACCGACGACATGATCCGCGTAGGCGAGCAAGCGTTGCTCGAAGCAGGTCGCATTCAGCGGGGCGAAGAGATCGTGATCCTCGCGGGCAACACGCCCATGCGAGAGACGGCGAACCTCATGAAGATCCATGAGGCGGGACGGGACTAAACGTCCACGTAAACTCCCGATAGCGAGCCACCTCGGGCACCCCTTGGCGGGCAAAACACCCTCGCATCGGCAGGTTGGTGAGCGAGGTGCCTCCGCGGTACAGCCGCCCCCCTTGCGCCCGCAGCATCGCTAGGCCATGGCGATGCACCACGCTCCCAAGGCCCTGGCCGCGGACTTGGGGATCCAGCGACAGATAGGTGATCGTAGACCAGCCGTCGTCAGGGTCGATCTGAGCACACACCATGGCGATGGGCTCGGACACCCCAGGACGCCGACCGAGGTGAAGCACGTCCGGCAACCTCGTGGTCCGATGCGGACGGCTCAGGATCTGCCGGATGACGGCTTCGGCCGTTTCGCCAGGTTCGAGGCCATTGGGCGACGCAACCGCCGTGCGCGCGAGGACCGCCGCGGCCGTGGCCTCATCCGGAGCCGGAACGAAGGACAGACGTTCGGAATCGGTGGGAGCGGGTAGCGGAAGGTCGGCGAGTAACGCCTCGAACTCCACCCGACCCGGCCCCGGTGCGGCCCCCGAGCGGGCGCACGCTGCCACCACCGCCTCGGTGCACTGCAGCTCGGGCATGCGAAGCGCGACCTTGTGGGCCCCCAGCTGCTTCGCCACCGCCACCGCCTCTTCGATCACGATGGCCCCATGGGGATCGATTGGCCCCGCGGACCGAGGCGGCACCAGCGTGTAGGTGTGCGTCGTGTCGCGGGACAGCCAAGTCGCCGACACGATCGACCCGTCGGCCCCCGCGACATACCGGCGACGACTCGCAAAGTCGGGATCCTGCAGCCGCTCCATCAGCGAGGCCCGACGGTCGGCCGTTGGCGGCCGTGTGAAGGCCAGCGCCATGAACTCGTCGAGCCGGTCCGGCGTCAGGGCGGGCATTCAGGTCCGTTCGGGCTCGAAGAAGCGAGCGAGGTCGTTAGCCAACCGCGCCCGAATGTCCGGCAACACCGCTCGGTCTTGGCGCACTTCCAATTCCAGAGAGGTTCTTCGATGGGCGAGGGCGTGCCGGTCTGGCGCGTACATGAGGCCCTCGCGGCCTGACCACGGGGCGTTCAGTTCGACCTTCCACCCCGCCTGGTCCAGATGCTCCGCCAGGCGAACCGCAGGCCCCTCGTCATGGTTGAAGAGCACGCCAAGCTCCATGTTGCGGGTCTGCCCTTCGTAATTCGGCGTGAACGAGTGAAGCGAGAACACGGTCGCCCCATGGGTTTTTGCGACCATCGCATCGACTGCGGTGTGGTAGCCCGCATGAAACGCCATGCGACGCGCTCGCTCATCGGCCGACAAATCTTGGTTGAAGGCGATGGGTTCGCCATCCGCGAGGGTCCGGAACAAGTTGTCCTGATCCGGCGCCCGATTCGGATCGACGAGCAGACGTGAAAATCCACACAAGGTGGCCGGCCATTCGGTCCGGGCCGCCAGCGTGCGAACCAAGTCAGCAATGCCCAGATCGTGCGACCAGTGGGTACCGAGGAGCCGCTGGTCGGCTTCGGGCCACGACCAAGGTGCAGGGAGGGTCTCTACGGCGTGTTCACACGTCAGCACGACCGGAGCACCGGTCCGCCCTGGCAAGGACTCGTGGGTCGTCATGGGGTTGCGTTGCTCTCGGTGCAGGGTTCGGCGCCGCAGTGGTGAACCAACGTGCCGGGTGCAGCGGGGTCGAGGTAGTCGACGACTTGACGCCGTGCACCGTCCCACAGTCTTGGCGAGGTGTGAGCCCCGGTGGTGACGGCCGGACGGTTCGTGCTCACCGGAAGCTCGCGTTCCGGGTCGAACCAGACCAAACCACGGGCGGGGACCTTGAGGGGCAGGCTTACCATATCGAGGCCGACGACCGCCTTCGGCGTAGGCTCCACCATCGGAAGACCCACCGCACGGGCGAACGCCTCGCTCGTGAAGTTGGGAACTTGCTCATCGCCAATGCTGACCTGGTAGAGGAACGGCACCTTGGCCAGGTCTGCGGCGTAGCTGATGGGATCGACGGGGTCCCACCACAACTGGGTCAGCGCATAGAGCACCTGTCGATCGTCCGCCTCTGGGATCTGATCGAGGAGTCCCAACTCAAGCGGCGGCCAATTACTGGAGCGCTCCAGCATGGTCGACCACATCGCACCGCCCACGTGGAACGCCGCCGCTTCGAATCCTGGATCCGTCGCGAGAAGCACCGACCCTTCGATGCCTCCGACGGAGATCCCGTAGTAGAGGATCTGATCGGGATTGGGGAGTCGCTGGCCGCTCTGTCCCTCAAAGGCGGGATCGTCGATAAACGTGCCATCCCGCAGACCTTCGATGAGGGTCCGTACATTGACCTGGCCCTGAACCAAGAGGTTTGGAATCCGGGGGAACTGGCCAAAGTCCTGGGATGCGCCAAGCGCGACGCTCAGATCGGAGGTGGTGAGCCCCCGCCACGGCGTGGCCACCACAATGGCCCCCAACTCGTCGGCCAGGGCACGAACGCCATCGTCGTCCTCCGGACCTGCGAGGTAGGCCTCGGGCGACGAGAAGATGCCGTGGCCAAACACGAGCAGGGGCACGCTCCCTGCGGGTGCGTCGGCCACCGAAGCTGGGACATGCACGAAGAGCTCGGCCTCGGCCTCTCCACGAGGGACCACCGTGCCATCGAACTGCAGATCGAGGCGGCCTTCTGCGCCCACAAAGTCCACCACCGGAAATAGACCGGTAAACGCTCGATAGGTCAACGACCTGGTCCGACCCGCTTCGTCCTCGGTCAGGGAGGGCATTCCGATACGCCGAATCTGCGACAAGGCAGATCGCAGCGGTGCGGTGCCGTCATCGATGGGAAACGCCCACGCAACCGCGATGGCATCCCGCTCGAGACCGAACCCTTCGAGGTCATCGAGCAGTGGACGTGTGATTTCCCCCTCCACCATGAAGGCTTCGGGTCGAGGCATCACCTGGGTCGTCACGACGATGGCCACCCGCCCCCTCGCAGGGAGCGCGGTAAGGGGTCGGACGAGCAAGGATGGGTCTGACTCCGCTGCAGCGTCGAGTTCGGCGAAGCAAGGGATGCGGTCGCCGTTCGCAAGATCCACGATCTGCACGGCTCCTTCCGTCTCTGCATCATCAAACGTCGGGAGCACCGCGTTGGCGAGGCCGGGCCACCGCAAGACGGCCACCTGTCCACGCGAAAACCCAGTGCGGTAACCCAGCTCACCGAGGGGCAGGGGGGTGTCGAATCCCGGATCGGGCAACCCGGCCAGCGCGAGCTGACCCGACGCATCGATCTGGCTTGCCTGGGGGAACGGATTGGCCGTTCCTGCTTGCAATGGGCCGTCCGGCTCGGGTTCAGCAGCCGGTCCGCAGCCCAGCGCCATCAGCCACCAGATGCGCATGGTCACCTCGCGTTGGAATCCGTATCGGGCAAAGGCTCGTATCGTGCTGCAAGGCGGTCGATCTCGGCCGCGAACTCACTCGCGTCGAGCGCGCCTGCGGCGAAGTCATCCACGGCTTGCTGAATGGCTTCGAGACCTTTTCGGTCCGCCTCCCGCCGCGCCGTCAGTTGCGTAGACACCGCATGGACCCGTTTGGCGGTCGCTTCATCAGGCCAGCGAATTTCACTGGCCAAAACCGCCTCAGCGTCGGTGCGGGGTCGGGTTTGGCCGCCGGTCCGCGGCAGGTGTTCCCGCCAGGTCGGCGTGCGCAAGGCATGCCAAAGGTACCCAGGGGCCTCCTGGGGCGTCAGCGCAATCCACTCTGGCGACCCACCGCTACCGGGAGGCAGGCTCGTGAGCCAGGTCACGTTGCCGAGATTGGGCCGCATGCGCGCCACCAGCACATCCCCCTGGTGCAGGGTTCGGCGTCGCGAAGCGGGGGCTTGGAGGGCTTGCCGCGGCAGACTCTCCCCGGTTCGGCGCACCACATCCCCAAGGTCCACCACCCACGCGGGCGCTTCACAGGTGGTCGCTCGTCGTGCCGTGGCCACCTCGCCGACGCGCCTTGCGTCGTGCCCCATGTGAGGCCGGGAAGGCGGAACCCACACCCCCGCGGGGAGCGTCTGCCAACCTTCGCCGTTCACCAGGGCATCGATCTCTGCCGTTGACGTCGGACGCACCTGCTGACGCCGCACGTCGTAGCCTGGGTCTGAGACGTCCGCCCAGCGCACGGTCCCCGACGCTGATCCCCGCTGAAGAATGAGGACCGCCGCCCGTCCCGCAGCCCCCCCGAATGGGCGAAACACCCCCTCGGGAAGTGCAATCACGGCGTGGCGACGCCAGTGGGCATCGATGCGTTCTCGGACGTTGGCAAAGCTCGCGTTGACGAGCACGGAGTATGGAAGGACCACCCCGGCCCATCCTCCCGGTCGAACCCATCGTTCCATCGCTTCAACGAAAAGCTGATCCGAAAGCACGGATGCCCGGCCTTGACCCAGGGTGTACCGCCCGAGAACATCAGGGTCGGAGAGCCGAACCGAAAACGGTGGATTCGCGACGAGAACATCGCAAGGCTCTGGGGATTGGACGAACAAGTCTCCGTGGCAGACCTCAGCGTCCGCACCGCGCAACGACAGGCCCAGACGAGCGAGTTCGACCAACCGGAGATCAACGTCAAAACCGCGAACCCGCGCGCCTCGTGCGGCTGCCTCGGCAAGCAGCGCACCGCTACCACACGCCGGGTCCACCACGACATCTCGCGCGCGGATCGGCAGCGTGGCAAACAGCAGCCGAACGATGGGTCCAGGGGTGAAGTACTGGCCGTGGCGTCCTTTGAAAAGGTCAGGAAAAAAGCGCTCATAGGCCAATCCAACCAGATCGTGGCCCGCGTCGAGGGGCAGGGTTGCCGCCACCTCGGCACCCGGCCCGTTCACGGCGGGCCCCAGCCCCAAGCGGGCCTTGACGCCTCCTAGGAGGACATCGAAGGCTTGCCCCCCCGTTAGCCCGCGGGCCCGCAGCGCCGATTCGGCTCGCCCCAACGCGGCCACAAGGGCTTGGCTCAACCGAGGCGCTCAGCCGCGACGGGAGCCACCAGGACCGTCGCCTGCGCGTCGCCCACGGAAACCCGGGTGTCGGGCTCGCTGGCGACAGCCTTCAGGATGGCAAGACCCACCGTCCGACCATTGGGCAAGGCCACGGGGCTGGTCAACCGACCCACGGACTTCGTGTCCAGTTGGATGTCCGCCTCGGCGTCGACCACCCCGTCCACCAGCACGACACGCAGATGACGTTTGACCTGACCCATCACATCGACGCGGTTGATGGTCTCCTGACCGAGGTAGCACCCCTTGTCGAAGGCGAGGAGCACGTCGCGCAGGCCAAGTTCGTGGGGCAAAGCCTTTGCGCCTGTGTCGACCGGGTGCACCGGGTGGCCGGCCAGGATCCGCAACAATGCGAACTCATCCTCGGTCAGCCGCGGCACATCCAGCGTGTCCGCTTCGGGATGGACCACCGACACCGCCGCCGTGGGGTTCGGGCCTAGGGCGTGGAACCAGCCAAAAGCACGGTTGACCATGGCCACCCGACCCGGGTCGGGCACTTCGAATCCAACGGCACCGCGGGCCTCGGGCCCCACTACCAAGTGGTGGACCCACCCTTCTTGGGGCGTCATCTCGACATCGTCAAACACGATGTACTTTTCGAAGCGCTCGAGGAAGGGCTCGACCGGACCATCATGGAGGGCCACAAATGCGTCCTCACCCTCACAAATCAGGTCGAGAAACCCTTGGACCCGTCCCCGGTCATCGGTGTAGGCGTGCCGATTGACCGCGCCCACCACCATGTCACGAACGTTGTTCGTGAACATGTTGTTGGCGAAACGTCGGGCGTCGGGGCCCGCGATGCGCACGGCGTAGGCAGGCCGCGTCAGGCGGGACGCGCCACGGGTCAGCGCCTCACTCATCGTCGTCATCGAAGGCAATGATGGTGCGTCCGCCACGCTTCGGTCGAGCCGGAGGGGCGGGTGGAGGCGGCGGCGGCGCCGAGGGCAAGCTTCCCGAAGGCGGAGAGACGACGGTGGCCATGGCTTCCTCGTCGAAGAGGTCCGGCTCCGGCTCCTGAGGTGGGTCCTCCGCCTGAACGAGCACGGTTCGTGCGTTGGACCGCGTATCGGGGCGAGGCTCGATCCGAGGCGTGTCCGCCTGATCGGCCTGACTGCGGGTGTAGAAGAGCGCGACGGCCCCCAGGATCGCCATTGCGATCCCGATGCAGGAAAGCCCTCCGCAGAAGAGCCCCCCGACGACGATTCCGAGCTCGTTGTCCATTGAATCCTCGTTCCTTCAGGATTCCCTCACCCGTCTTAAGGCCTCCATGGCAGAATGCGACATGTCGGGAAGCCTTGGCCGTTCGCGGATCGTGGCAGAGAGGCCGTCCAACCGGATCAAGACGGACTCGGCGTCCAACGTTCCATCTTCAAACGCCGTTCGGATCGCTTCGACCTCCCCTCGCAAACCGAGGGACTCGTCCAGCTGCAATTCTCGCGCGTCGATACCCGCTTGCAGATCAGCTAGGGCCGCTTGTACCCGGCCTCGCCGAGCGAGATCGGCAAGGTCAGGCTCATCGGCAGGGCGACGACCGCTCCTCCGCGCGAGCAGGAAGACCCCGAGCAATGGAAGGACCGCGAACGGCGGCGCGGCGATCATCAACGCTGCTGTCGCCATCAACAAGACGCAGGCCATCAAGGCCAACTCCACGTGGGAGTGCACCAACCGGGGCGGCAACGCCACTCGGCACGGCGGCAGGGCCACGGTCAGGGCAGGCTTCACGGTGCTCGACCGCCAGCTCAATGCCGCAAATAGGGCCATGAAGGCTCCCACAACGGGGAGCGCCACCCCGCCCACCACCGAGAGTCCGACAACCCAGGCCAAATCAGATCGCGATAAGGCTCGCTTGTCGGCGCGAACCCGCCAGCCTGCGGCCTGCAATCGAGCGACGAGCCGACGGGCCGCAGGTCCCGAAAGGTCGTCCGCCATCCACGCCCGACCGCCCGTCGTTGGATCGATGCCGTGAACCACCCATGCCCGACCCAATCCAAACGCCGGCCACGTGTGGGGACGCACCGCGACCCGACGATCGGGGGCCGCCTGCAGCTGTTGGAGGACTCGATGGACGTCCCGCGCCCGCTGGGGCCGTTGGACCGGGTCAGGGTGGAGGAGTGCATCGACGAGGCGAGCCAACCCGCGAGGTCCAGGGACCGGATCCCGCCCTTGGCGCTGCATGTTCATGATGGCCCACGGCGTGTGACCGTAGAACGCGTCTTGGCCCGTCATGGCCCGGTACATGACCACGCCAAGCCCATAGAGGTCGGCCGGAATGCCTGCGGGACCGCCATCGAGCACCTCAGGCGCGGTTCGGCCGGCCCGTAGCAGCGTCGCGTCGCCCGATGCCAGCCCAAAGTCGAACAACTTGCAGCCTTCGGCCGCCAGCAAAATGTTGCCAGGCCGCACATCGCCGTGCACGATGCCGCGTTGATGGGCCAAGTCGAGTGCGTCGGCAAGCTGGAGCCCCAACGTCACGACCGCACGGGGGTCCATCGCGTGTTCGAGGTCGCTTAACGCCACCCCTTCTACGCGTTCGGTGACGAGCACCCAACGTCCATCGCCGTCGGACCAAAGCCCAAGCACTTCCAGCACGCGCGGATGCTCGAGACGCCCCATGGTGGAGGCCTCTTGCTGAAGCTGTTCGAGGGCTCGGGGGTCACCCACGCGGTCTTCGTGAAGCACCTTGGCGGCAAGCGCTCGACCGGTTGCCCGGTCGGTCACCGGGTAGACCACTCCACTTGCGCCCGCTCCGAGGGGAGGCCCCACGATTTCGAAGCGATGGGCAAGCACAACACCAGGAACCAGCTGCATCCACGCCCCGTCTGAACACAGCTCGTAACTCGTGCGCCGAACAGGTCAGTCGTCGCGGAAGCGGATGATGGTGGTCCCAGGCTGGGCAAGATGAAGCTCATCCGCCACCATGCGCTCCCTTGCCTCGGGACTCCGGTCCAAAACCCGGAGGTCCCGCAGCAGCCGCTGGTTCTCCACATCGAGACGCGCAAGTTCGGCTTGGGCGGTCGAAACCCGGTCACGAAGGCGGTCCCGAGCTTCCAGGCCATCCCGGCCCCAAATCACGGCCAACGTGAAGGCCACAAGGACGCCGGCAGGGAGCACGCGGAAGACGATGGTGGAAAGCAGCGCAGGTTTCACGGTTCGAGGATAGCCCGGGCCAATGCGAAGAGGACTCGCATCACTCGGGTTCGTCCGCCGTCGCCTCCGTCGCAATCGCAAGTCGGGACAGGCCGAAGCTCTTGGCCTTGTCCATGACGAGGACCACCCGGCCATGCGAGACCCCGGTGTCAGCCTTGATCACGACGAGCGTGTCGGGAGCCTCGGTCGCCCGTGACTGCAGCCGAGACTCGAGTTCCGACAAGGAAACCGCCTCGTCGTTCACGTAGATCTCATCATCGAGGGTCATCCAGATGTTGAGGTCTTGCTTGTCGGAGAGAACGGTCTGGGGACTCGAGCGCGGCAAATCGACCTGCAGCCCGGGAGTTTCGACGAAGTTCGTCGACACCATGAAGAACAGGACAAGCTGAAAGACGACGTCGATCATCGGTGTGACGTCGATGGTGGCGTCGTCGCGTCGGCCAGTGACGAATCTCACGACTCCGGCTCCGCAGGCTGCTCGGTGAGCTGATTGACCACGCCCAGCGCCACTTCCTCGAGATCGATGATCAAGGCATCGACGCGGGCGAGCACGAAGCGGTTGGCAACCAACGAAGGAATGCCGACGAGCAGGCCTGCGAAGGTCGTAATGAGTGCCTCCGAGATCCCACCCGCCAGGTTCCCGACGTTGCCCGCGCCGTCGGTCTGGATCACCTGGAACGTCTGGATCATGCCGCCGACCGTACCCAACAGGCCCAACAACGGCGAAATCGACGCCACCGTCCCCAAGATCGGCACGAAGCGTTCCAGCTCGGCCGCCTCACGGCGTCCGATTTCTTCGACGCGCTCTTTGATTTCGGCACGAGGCAGGTGTCGGGCCAGCAACGCAACTTCGAGCACCCGCGAGATGGGACTCGGCTCCTTGCGGCACAGCGTGACGGCGTCCTCGAAGCGTTCCTGCTTGATGAGTTCGATCACCTCGATGACCAAGCCCCGCGGGACAATTCGCGACCGCTGCAATGCCCACAACCGTTCGAGAAGCGCCGCGGTGGCCACCACCGAGCAAATCCCGATGGGAATCATCACGACCCCACCGGCGACGAGCGTGTCGACTACGGATCTGACTGCCTCGATCAACGGACCTCCCGCTCCTTAGGCCGGCATATCCTCCGTGGTCCGCGCCCGACCTGCATCATCGGTCTCATCTCAACACTGTCCGAAATTCTTGGACGTCGTCCGACTTTTGGCAGGCCCGATTCCAACATTCGGACACGGGTGCCGCGATCTGGGCGATCGCCAACGCTGGAACGCAGTCTTCGTCGTTGGCATGGGTCTTGAACATGGGGTGCCCGGTTGTCGCGCAGGGAGCGTGGAGGACAGATGGTAGCCGCAGTCGCCAAGGACCAGCAGATCGAAAAGGGACCACTGCTCAATCGGTACCTGCGCGCGATGGGGCGCATCCGCCTGTTGAAGGCCGCGGAGGAAGTCGCGGTCGCCAAGCGGATCGAAGCAGGCGGTGACGATGGCGTCGTCGCAAAGGACGAGCTCATCCGGGCCAACCTTCGGCTCGTGGTGTCGATCGCCAAGCAGTACAGCTACCGGGGCCTGCCCCTCGCAGACCTCATCCAGGAAGGCAACATCGGCCTCATGAAGGCCGTCGAGAAGTTCGACTACAAGCGGGGCTTCAAGTTCTCGACCTACGCGTCGTGGTGGATTCGACAGGCGATCGTTCGCGCCATCGAATCGCAGATCCGCACCATCCGCGTGCCGATCTACAAGCTCGAGGTCGTCAATCGGGTGCACCAGACGCAGAAGTTGCTCTTCCAGCGGCTGGGTCGGGACGCCACGAGCACCGAGATTGCGGCGGAGCTCGAACTCGAAGTGGAAGAAGTCGAAGAGCTGCTTCGCATCACGCGGGAGCCGATGAGTCTCGACGCGCAGGTGAGCGATGACTCCGAGACGACCATCCTCGAGTTCATTGCGAACCCCGACGCCGAAGTCCCCTCTGAGCGCCAGGACAAGGCCGATCTCTGCGACCAGATCGACGAAGTGTTGGCCACCCTCGGGCCACGCGAGGAAAAGGTCATCCGCATGCGCTTCGGCATCGGGGAACCCACCCAGTACAGCCTCGAAGAGATCGGCGTGCGGTTCTCGCTCACCCGCGAGCGCATCCGCCAGATCGAAATCAAGGCCTTACGGAAGTTGCGCCACGCCAAGCGACGCAACCAGCTCGACGCTCTACGCTGATCCTTCGTCGGGCCACGCGTCACACGTACAGATGAGGTTCCGGTCCCCGTAGGCCTGGTCGATGCGGCCGACCGATGGCCACGCTTTATGGAGCTTCGTCCAAGGGGCTGGGAACGCGGCGGTTCGCCGATCGTAGGCTCGGTCCCAGTCGTCGCGGGTCACATCCATCGCGGTATGGGGCGCGTGCTTCAAGGGGCTGTCGTCGAGAGCCACGGCTCCCTCTTCGATGGCCCGAATCTCTTTACGGATCGCGATCATGGCGTCGCAGAATCGATCGAGTTCGGCTTGTCCTTCCGACTCGGTCGGCTCAACCATCAACGTGCCGACGACCGGCCACGACATCGTCGGAGCGTGAAAGCCGTAGTCCATCAGCCGCTTGGCGACGTCTTCAACCTGAATCCCCGCTGCCTTGAACGGCCGCAGATCGAGGATGCACTCGTGCGCCACGCGTCCGTTGACCCCGCGGTAGAGCACGTCGTAGTGCCCGTCGAGACGGGTCGCGATGTAGTTGGCGTTGAGGATGGCGACTTGCGAAGCACGCTTGAGCCCCTCTGCGCCGAGCATCCGAATGTAGGCCCAGGAAATGGGGAGGATCGACGGTGAGCCCCAGGGGGCAGCCGAAACCGGACCCAACGCCTGTTCCGAGGTCTGAGAGGCCACCACAGGGTGCGACGGGAGGAAGGGCGCGAGGTGGGCCCTCACCCCGATCGGCCCCATGCCGGGCCCGCCACCACCATGGGGGATGCAAAACGTCTTGTGCAGGTTGAGGTGGCAGACGTCAGCGCCGAATTGGCCGGGCTTGCACAACCCCACCATGGCGTTCATGTTGGCCCCGTCCATGTAGACCTGGCCTCCATAGCCATGGACGATCTCGCAAATCTCTCGGATCCGGGTCTCGAACACGCCATGGGTCGACGGGTAGGTCACCATGAGCGCCCCGAGGGCATCCGCGTGTTGTTCGGCCTTCGCCTTTAGGTCGTCGACGTCGATGTTTCCATCGTCGTCGCACGCCACCGGCACCACCTTCATGCCCGCCATGACCGCACTCGCGGGGTTGGTGCCATGGGCAGAGGTCGGAATGAGGCACACTGTGCGCTTGTCGGCGTCTCCCTGGCTCGCATGGTAGGCCCGGATGACGAGCAGACCGGTGTATTCGCCTTGCGAGCCGGCGTTGGGTTGGAGGCTGATGGCATCGAATCCTGTGATGTCGGCGAGCCAGGCTTCGAGTTCCCCAAACAGGCGCGCGTACCCCTTGGCCTGATCGAGCGGCACGAACGGGTGCAACGACCCAAACCCGGGCCACGTGACCGGGATCATCTCGGTCGTCGCATTCAGCTTCATGGTGCATGAGCCGAGCGGAATCATCGAGGTATCGAGTGCGATGTCGCGAGTCTGCAGCCGATGCAGATAACGGAGCATCTCGGTTTCGCTGCGATGAGCGTGGAATACCGGTTCCTGAAGGAACGCCGTGGTTCGCGCCAGGGCCTGCGGAACCGACGGATCGACCGTAGCCAACCGCGCGGCCGCGGTATCTGAGACGCCGAAGATCGCGAACAACGCTTCGAGATCCGATTCATCGACCGTCTCGTCGAGCGCGACACACACCACCGTGTCGGTCAGCTTTCGCAGGTTGATGCGGTGAGCCTTCGCCTTTTCGATGATGGCGTCCGCGTCGCTCACCTCGATGCGCACCGTGTCAAAGAACACGCCTTCACCGAGCTTATGACCCGCGGCCTGGACTCCGTCGGCCAATGCCTTGGCCATACCGCGGGTCCGCGTAGCAATCCGTACGAGGCCCTCGGGACCGTGCCACACCGCGTAAAGGCCCGCCATCACCGCCAACAGCACTTGGGCCGTGCAGATGTTGGACGTGGCGCGCTGGCGGCGAATGTGTTGCTCCCGCGTTTGCAGCGCCAGGCGCAGGGCCGGGTTGCCGTGCACATCTTTGCTGACGCCCACCATGCGCCCAGGGAGCTGTCGAGCGGCGTCACTCCGGGCTGCCATGAAGCCCGCATGCGGACCGCCGTAGCCAAGAGGCACGCCAAACCGCTGGGCGCTGCCCACCACGATATCGACGCCCATCTCACCCGGGGGGCGGAAAACGGTGAGAGCAAGGAGATCCGTCGTCGCGGTGACGAGCGCGTGGGCCGCGTGGGCCCGCTCGACGATGGCGGTAAGGTCCTCCATCGTGCCATCGGTGTGCGGATAGGCCACCAACACGCCAAACACTGGTGTCGCTTCGTGGTCGTGATCCTCAACCCGCCCCGTCACGACGTGGATTCCGAGAGGCTCCGCACGGGTCTGAATCAGGCCGAGGACCTGGGGGTGCACCCGTTCATCCACGAAGTAGGTGTCGCCCTTCTGTCGGGTCAGCCGCCACGACATCGTCATCGCTTCGGCAGCGGCGGTCGCTTCGTCGAGAAGGCTCGCGTTTGCGAGGTCCATCCCGGTGAGTTCCGTAATGACGGTCTGGAAGACCAACAGGGCTTCGAGCCGGCCCTGACTGATCTCGGGCTGGTACGGCGTGTAGGCGGTGTACCAACCTGGGTTCTCAAGCACGTTCCGCAACAGGACGGGCGGCGTATGGGTGTCGTGGTACCCCATGCCAAGGAAACTGCGGAACTGCTCATTGTGGTCGGCGCGCTCGCGCAATTCGGCAGTGCAGCTCACCTCACTCGCGGGTGCGGGCAACTCCGCAAGGTCTTCGTTTCGAATGCTGTCGGGAATGGTCTGCGTGATGAGCGCTTCGAGCGAAGGGACGCCGACAGCTTCGAGCATGCGCTCGACGTCAGCCGCGGACGGCCCGAGATGGCGTTCGACAAAGGCATCGGTCGGCGGAAGGCCACCGTCAGTGGATCGGGACATGCAGTCTCCTGCGGTCAAGCCCGACCGATAACCTCGTTCGCCGCCGTTCCACACGGGCGCAGCCCCCGGCTGCGACTACGCGATCTTCGCTCGGTAAGCCTCGGCGTTCATCAGTTCGTCGAGATTGGCGTCTGCCGCCTCAATCTTGAAGATCCAGTTTCCATAAGGATCGCTGTTGATGGCTTCGGGGCCGTCGGCCAACGCATCGTTGACCTCGACCACCTTGCCCGCGATCGGAGCGTAGATTTCGGCGACCGCCTTGACCGATTCCACCTCGCACACCACGTCTCCTGCCGCGACGGATTCGCCAACCGCGGGGGGTTCGAAGTGCACCAGCTCACCGAGCTGGTCCTGGGCGAAATCGGTGATGCCGATCGCGAAGGTGTTGCCGTCCTGCTTCACCCACTCGTCGTGGGAGGTGTAGCGCAGATCGTCGGGGATGTTCACGAGGCCTCCAGAAACGAGCCGTTCACGACGACACCGTCCGCCAGCTTGCCGCGCACGTCGACTTGGAGCGCGGTGCCGGGCTCCAGGTATGCCCGGTCCACGTAGGCGAGCGCAATCGGCCGGCCCACGCTTTGCCCGAGCGTACCCGAGGTAACGACGCCAATGACCTGATCTCCGGCCCGGACCGGCATGCCGGTGCGCGCGATCCGCTTGCCTTGCATGACGATCCCCACGAGCTTCCGAGGGTCGGTCTGGCGTCGCGTGCCAATGGCTTCGGAACCGAGGAACCCACCGGGTTTCTTGAGCTTGGTAATCCAACCCAGGCCGGCTTGAAGCGGCGTGGTTTCCTCGGTCAGTTCTTGGCCGTACAAGCAGTTGCCCACTTCGAGCCGAAGCGTGTCCCGGGCCCCCAGACCCACGGGCACCAGTCCGTGGGAGGCTCCGGCCTCCATCACCGCAGGCCACGCATCGGCGGCATGGGTCGAAGGAAGGAAAATTTCAAAGCCGTCTTCACCGGTGTAGCCGGTCCGCGCGACGATGCAGTCATCCACGCCAGCGAAGATCCCGCGCTCAAAATGGTGGCGTCCGAACTCGGCGACGGGCAGGTCGGTGAGCTGGGAAACGATGTTGACGCCAGCCGGGCCTTGAACCGCAATCTGCGCCCATGCATCGCCCTCATCAGTGATGCTGGCGCCGGTTTGATCGTGGGCCGTCATCCAGGCGAAGTCCTTTTCACGGTTGGCCGCGTTGACGCAGACGAGAAAGTCGTCTTCGGCCAGCCGATACACGAAGACGTCGTCAACGACGCCTCCCCGCTCGTTGCACATGGCGTTGTACTGGGCCTGACCAGGCTTCAAACGCCGAATCGCGTTCGACAGGAGCCACATCAGGGCATCCTCGGCCTTCGGACCGCGCACGCGAACTTCACCCATGTGCGAAACGTCGAACAGCCCCGCACCCGAACGGGTCTGCCGGTGCTCGTCGGCAAGTCCCTGGTACGTCACGGGCATGCGGAATCCGGCGAACTCGACCATCTTGGCGCCGGCCGCCTCGTGATGCGGTGTGAAGGGGGTGGTGCGAAGGGTCACGATGCGCTCCCGCCTTGGCGTCGGGCCGAGGCTTCGAAGGTGTTCTCCATGAGCATCGCAATGGTCATAGGACCTACGCCACCCGGCACCGGCGTAATCGCACTGGCGCGCTGCTTTGCCGCTTCAAACTCGACGTCGCCCTTCAGACTGCCGTCGGGCATGCGATTGACACCGACGTCGATGACGACGGCGCCCTCCTTGATCCACGCTCCCTTGACATGTTCGGGGCGACCGATCGCGGCCACCACGATGTCGCTCCGCTCTACGATCGCGGGCAAATCCACCGTTCGGCTGTGGCACACGGTCACCGTGGCGTTCGCTTGCTCGAGCAACGCGGCGATGGGCCGACCGACCAGGTTCGATCGACCGATCACCACCGCCGACTTGCCCTCGACCGGAAGTTCCGCCGATTCGATGAGCCGCATGACCCCCTTGGGGGTGCACGGCACCGCGTAGGGACGGCCCTGAACAAGTCGACCCGCGCTGCGCGTGGTGAGCCCGTCCACGTCCTTGTCGGGGTGAATGCGTTCGGTCGCGGTTCGACCCTCGAGGCCTTTGGGCAGAGGCAGCTGCACCAGGATGCCGTCGACTCGATCGTCGGCGTTGAGACGATCGATGTGGTCGACGATCACGTTCATCGGTGTGTCGGCCGGTAGATTGATCTGCTGGTGAAAGTAGCCCAGGCGATCGGCAACGATGCCCTTTCGGCGTACGTAAACCTGGGATGCAG
>JBCCQY010000041.1:0-64481 GCA_039208735.1 Myxococcota bacterium
CCCCGCTCCGGCTCCGGTCGCCCCGGCGGTGGCTCCGGCCGCTCCCGTCGCGCCCGCGGTTGTCGCGACGGCTCCGGTGGTTGTCGACCCCGATGCCACGCCCCTCGTTGCCGCGCCGACCATCGAAGAAGCCCCGGCTACCCTCGGTGCCGAGCCCAAGCTCCTGACCGTCGAAGCCACGGAAGGCACGATGGTCGAGATCAAGGCCAACGGCCGCAGCGTCTTCATCTTGGTCGACGGTGAGACCTTCAAGGTCTCCGATGCGTCGGGCCTCGAGCTGGCGCTCAAGAACCGCAAAGGCAAGAACAAAAAGTAGTTCTGCGAGGTGCGGCCGTGGAGGATTTGCCCTCCACGGCCCGCCTTCGTCGTGACGACGCCGAGGCGCACCTGATAGCATCACGGAATGTCAGACCAGGTTGCAGGGCTCATTCGTGCGTGGCTTGTTGTGGGAATGGCGGGAGGGTGTTCTCCCAAGCCAGAGCCCCCCGTGGCGGCCGCCCGCGCACAGGTTGACGACCTCGGACACGCGCTCGCCTCCGGGGCTCGGTTCACCGTGGCACCGGGATGGCGCGTGGAGACGTTGCCCGATGGGGTCCGGGTGATGGGTCCCGAGGGTCATCTTGAGGTCCACCTTGTGGAGACCACGGGCCCAGATCTCGAGGTCGCGATTGGCGAGGCGTGGCGATCTCGAGCCCCGGACTTCGATCGGGGGCCGGCCCGTTCGAGTGCCCTTCCCCTTCGCAACGGCTGGACCGAGGTTCGACGGGTCCAGTACGAGACCTCGCCTCACGAAAACCGGTGGGTCCAGGCAACCGGAGTCCGGACCCCGGATGGCCGTGGTGTCGTGCTGCTCCTCAACGTTCCCGCCGACCACGCCCAACGACGCCAATCGGAACTCAAGCTTCTGATCGACAGCGTGATGGCTCCTGGGTTCACCCCCGAGCGGTACGCCGGCCGTGAGGTGCAGCCCCTCGATGCTTCACGGCTCGATCAGGTTCGGACGTGGATCCGGGAGGCCAAGGCCGAAACCGATCTTCCCGGGGTTGCCGTCGCCCTCTTTGATCGCGACATCCTACTCATGGCGGAAGGGTTCGGGGTTCGTGAAGTGGGCAAGGACGACCCGATCACGGCCGACACTCCGTTCCTCATTGCGTCCAACACGAAGTCGCTCACCACACTGCTCCTCGCCAAGCTCGTCGAGGAGGAGCGGTTTGAGTGGGATGATCCTGTAACCGAGGTTTATCCAGCATTTCGTCTCGGGGATGAGGCCACGACCGCACAGGTTCGCATGCGACACCTCGTGTGCGCCTGTACGGGCCTCCCTCGCCAGGACAACGAGTGGCTGTTCACCTACCATGAAGCGTCTCCACGCCAGGCGTTGGACGTGCTCGGCACGATGCAGCCGACGACGGGGTTCGGCGAACTCTACCAGTACAGCAATCCCCTGGCGGCCGCCGCAGGCTTCGTAGGTGCCCACGCGGTATTCCCCGATCTCGAACTCGGTTTGGCCTACGATCGGGCCATGCAAACGCGGGTCTTTGAGCCGCTTGGCATGACTCAGACCACCTTCGACTTCGAAGTGGCGGCTGCGGACGGAGCGGCGTCGCCGCACGGCTGGGATGCGTCGGTCACCCATGTTCCCATCACAAACACCATCAATCGAAACGTTCACCCGGTTCGTCCCGCCGGGGGCGCTTGGTCGACGGTTCGGGACTACGCTCGGTACGTCCAGCTCGAACTCGCGCAAGGAGCCCTGCCCGATGGCGGGATCTACCTGGATGCGCCAAGCATTCAGGAGCGCCATCGGCAACAGATCCGCATTGACCAACGGTCCGGGTACGGCATGGGTCTCGTGGTGACCGATGTGAAGGGCGTGCAGGTCGTGTCCCACGGGGGCGCGCTCGTGGGATTTACGAGCAACTTCTTCTTTGTGCCCGAGGCCGGTGTGGGCGGGGTCGTGATGACCAATGCCGACATTGGCTGGACGCTGACGACCCGATTCTCAGCTTTCGTGATGGAGCTGCTGTACGCCGACGACACCCCCGAAGCCCTCGCGGACGTGAAGGTCAAGGCGCGAAACGCCCGGGCTTCGATGATCGAAGACCGAAAGACCTGGCAACTTCCCGTGAGCGAAGCGCACATTGGCATGCTGGCTCGTCACTACCGAAGCAAAGAGCTTGGGGACATCGTGGTCAAGCAGAGTGAAGAGGGCCGCCTGTACTTCGCCACGGGGGGCTGGACGACCGAGGTCGCGACCAAGCTCAACCCCGACGGGTCCCTTTCGTTTGTCATCCTTGAACCCGGCCTTCTCGGCTACACGTTCTCTGCGGGTCAGCCGGACGGTATGTTCGAAGCGCTGGCGCTCCATGAGCCACAGCGCACGTACGTTTTTGAGGCCTTGGAGCGATGACGCTCGTTAGGCCTCGTTGATCGTCACCTTGACCATCTGCACGGGCGTATCGGGACGGTCGCCAGCGTTGGTTGGCGTGGACTCGATGGCCTGAACCACATCCATACCCGAGATGATCTTGCCGAACACCGGGTGCTTGGAGGGGCCGGAGCTGAACCAGTCCAAGTACTGATTGTGCACCGTGTTGATGAAGAACTGGCAGCTGCCGCTGTTGGGACGACCGGTGTTGGCCATCGACAGGGTGCCGGGTTCATTGGTGAGCTTTGCGTTTTCGGGATGCTCGTCTTGGAGGTTGCCGTAGGGGCTGTTGCCCGTGCCCGCCCGAGGGCTGTTCGGGTCGCGGCTGTGGGGGCATCCAAACTGGATCATGAACCCACGAATCACCCGGTGGAAGTGAAGGCCATCGTAAAAGCCCTCCTTCGCCAGACGAATGAAGTTGCCGGCCGTGATAGGCATCAGGTCGGTGAACAGCTCGACCTCGAACGTGCCGAGGGAGGTTTCCATCGTTGCGGTAGGATTTGCCATGGCCGCCTCGTAAATCCGTTCAGAAGCGTCGTCCACCTATGATCGGAGGCATGTCACCAAGCCCGTGTTGTGTGCCACGAACCAACACGGACGGTCATGGGAAGGTGGCAGCCGCGTCAGGGTGTTTACCCAAGGAAGGAGGAGTGCCGCCATGTCTCGACCTCTGCTTGCCCTAGTCCTCGCCGGATGCACCACCGCACCCGCCACCCTGGCTCCGGAAGAGCCGCCGGCCACCGCCTTTTCGACGCAGCCTGCACCCCCTCCGCCCGTCCGCGTGACCCCGCGGGAGGCCACGCTGGTCGGCCTTGCCGAGGTTCTCCCCGAGGTGGCTGAGCGGTCCGTACAGTCCGTGGTCAGCGTTGTGACCCGCAACCAGGCGCGGTTCACGGTTCGTGGACCTGCCCCGCAAGGCCTTGGCTCGGGCGTCATCGTTCGCTCCGATGGCATCGTGGTGACGAACAACCACGTGGTCGAGAACGCCGACATGGTCATCGTCAAGCTGCCGGACGGAGGCGACTACCAGGCGCGCGTTGTGGGCACCGATCCCGCTAGCGACTTGGCGGTGTTGAGCATCGTCGACCCGCCCTCGAACCTCGTGGCGCTCCCCTTTGGCGATTCCGATGGACTGCGACTGGGTGAGGTGGTCCTGGCCGTCGGGACGCCGTTCGGAATCGGGCAGACCGTCACCATGGGCATTGTGAGCGCGAAGGGACGGTCGAACGTAGGCATCGTGCGGTACGAGGACTTCATTCAGACCGATGCCGCGATCAATCCCGGGAACTCGGGAGGGGCGCTCGTCGACCTCGACGGTACGTTGGTCGGCATCAACACCGCGATCTTCAGCCGTTCGGGCGGGTCGCAGGGCATCGGGTTTTCGATTCCCGCTTCGATGGCCTCGGAAATCGTCGAAGACATCTTGAACGATGGCCAGGTCGACCGGGGCTACCTCGGGGTGATGATCGGCAACATCGATGACATGCGTGCACGGGCATTGAGCATCGACGGTGGGGTTCGCATCCAGGGTGTGGAGAGCGGGACACCGGCCGCGGCCGCAGGGCTTCGTGACAACGACATCGTGGTGGCCTTCCAGGGCAAGCCGGTGACCGACTCGACGCGGTTCCGCAATGCCGTGGCGCTCACCGGGGCGGGCCAGCCGTTCACCATCGAGGTGATTCGGGGCCGCAAGCGTCGGACCTTCGAAGGGACCCTGGGCCTCCTGCCACAGTAAGGTGCCCGCGTAACCAGGCTCGCTGGGCCTGGGCGCGGCGAGAGAGGGTGCGGACGTCGGTCACGCATTCCCAGGGGACGGTTCGTACGAGGAACACCCCGTTGGGACTCTGGAAGACCGATTGACCAGCGGCCGTCAGAGCTTGCGGGTCCACCACGAGGAGCACCCCCACGTTGGCGCGCTTGCCCACTTTGTCGTGCGGCGTGCCCGCGAGGTGGACGTGGGTGCGCGCCATGGGGCGAAGGCCGCCACTGTTTGCGATGTCCGTGACCGCTTCGGGCGTGGTCCCGTGGAAGAGCGGGTCGGTGCGAACCACGCGATGCCAGCTTGCCTCGAGGGCATCTGCGGTCACCGGCGTACCTTCGGTCGAATGCCCTTGGCACGCCCGGATCTGCGTTCCATCCACCTGGAACCGCTGTTTGTTGTTGGTCGCCACGCAGGCTTCCAGCGCTTCATCCGACACGCGGAGGTGTCGCATCACGTCGGAGACGGCGACCCAGCCGGCGGCGTCCATGGACAGGCCGACTTCGTTGGCGCCGTGGCGAAGAAGCCACGAAAGGCGTCGACTGAGTTTCTTGAGATCCTTCATGCGAAACGGATAGTCCGCACCTATCATTGATACCAATGATGATTTCTAATGCATCATTCAGGATTGGAATGATGGATCTCAATCTACTTACGACGCTGGTGGCCGTGGCCGAGACGGGCAACCTGACTCGAGCCGGACAGCGTCTTGGGCTGACCCAACCTGCGGTTCACCATCAGTTGGCTCGACTCGCCGAGTCGGTCGGACGGCCGTTGTATGTACGCGAGGGACGAGGACTTCGGCTCACTGCCGCCGGGCGTCGACTCGCGGCTTTGGGTCGAACCGTGGGTCGCGCCACCGAGGTCGCGATGGCCGAACTCCGGGGCAGCGGTCGGCCTTTGCCCGTGATCGCGGCGGGACGCAGTACCTGGCGCGATCGGGTGGTGGCGCTCCCGCCCTGTCGGCCTTGGGTCTGCGATGGTCCTCGCGCGTTGGCTGCGGTGCGGGATGGTGACGCGCAGCTCGGAATCGCCGCCCTTTCGCCGCCCCCGGATCTGGCCAGTCGCGTGGTGGCCCAAAGCGAAGCGTGCGTGGTGGTGGCTGCCGACGATCCGCTCGCCCACGCATCGTCGGTGACCTACGCGGATCTCACCGGCCGCGCGTTCGTTTTACCTCCACCGGGTCGACCGGTTCGAGAGGCGGTGGCCGCACGGATACCGAACCTGGAGGTGACGGTCGAGGCGGACGGCTGGGACGTACTTCAGCGGTTTGTCGCGCTTGGTGCAGGGATCACGGTCATCAACACGGGCGTGGCCCTGCTACCCGGTGTGGTCGCGGTGACCCTCGAAGATGCGATGCAGGTGACCTACCGTGCGTTTTGGCGTGAGGACGTCGACGCGACCTCGTGGGTCGCGACGATGTTCCCTAAAGCCTAAGGCGTGGCGGGGGGCGAACCCGTATCGGAGCCGCCCGTTCGCATGAGCGAGTAGGTGCCCGAGTAGCCACAAGGCTGGGACTTGCCGCACTCGAACGTCATCACCACTTCGCCCGTGAACATCTCGCGCGAATCGTCGAGGCCTCCCTCGAGCGCGAGGAACTGAATGCCTCCGGCTTGCTGAAAGTCGACGGCCGCTACGCCATTGAAAGCTTCCGCCCGTCGGACGCCGTAGTCCACGGACCCGCCCTTTTCGGCCACCTGGGCATCGCCGGTGAGGAACTCACCGAAGCTGAACACCGCGGTCATCGTTCGTCCTGCTGCTTCACCGCTCCACGTTCCGTCGAGGTCCCCGAGCAGCTCATCATCCGCGCCGCATGCCAACAAGGCCATCCACATCCACATCGTACCTCCGTCCTCCTCCGGAGCCGCACCCCTGCAACCCCCATTCCCATGTCGGGGCTTATTGAACTGTGCGGCCGTCCGTCGCTTCACGAACGTGACGTTCTACACTGCGGCAAATCTGCCGCGTAGCGACGGGACGGATTGGACGTCAAGCAAAGGCAAAGGCGGAACGATGCAGGACGTCGTGGTGGTGGGAGCAGGGGTTGCGGGGCTGTCCGCGGCGACGACCTTGCAGGAAGCGGGACGGTCCGTAGTTGTGCTCGAAGCTCGCGATCGAATCGGGGGTCGGGTGCGGACCGAACGTCTGTGGGGCGAGGGGCCGGTCGAGCTAGGCGCCACCTGGATCCATGGTCGCAAGGGCAATCCGATCTACAAGCTCGCCCGGCGCCAGGGGCTGACGCTGCGGCGGTCCCGGACCGAGCGCGTAGTGTTGAACGGGAAACCCTTGTCGCGTCGCGAACAACGGGCGATCGACCGGGGGGTGCAGTCGGTTTGGCAGCACTGGGAAGCCGTGAAGGCGCGTGGTGTCGATCGCTCCCTCGTCGATGCTTTGCCTCCCGGGCCCCGTGGACCCGGCGTTGACGCGGTGCTTCGCGATGTGGCCCTCGACTACGGAGCTGACCTTGAGGCGCTGGGACTGCTGGCCTGGGAGGAGGACGAGGCCTACCCTGGGGGCGATTTTTGGGTCTTCGAAGGCATGGAACGCGTGCCGCAGGCCTTGTCTCAAGGGATCGACGTGCGGCTTGGCATCGTGGTCACCGCCATTGAGGTGAGGCCCGACGGCGTTCGCATGGAGACTGAAGCCGGAGCGTTTCAGGCTCGATCTGTGATTTGCACGGTGCCTCTGGGGGTCCTGCAGAAAGGGGCGATTCGATTCGATCCGGTCCTGCCCGAGGCGACGCAGCGCGCAATTGCGGGGTTGGCGATGGGACGGGGCTTCACGTTGGCCCTGCGGCTGGCCGAGCCGGTGGATCCGAAGCCGGCGGATTTCTTCACCGACCTTGGCCCTGACGTTCCCTGGCCCGACGATCTCCTTTGGCCGGCGCCGCTGCAGGATGCTCCGGTGCTCGTAGGGATGACCGTCGGCAAGGAGGCAGACCGAGCGGTGGCGGACCCCGAGGCGGCCGCAGCGCGCATGCTCGCCACAGTCGCACAGGTCACGGGGCGACCGGCGCCTGCCCTCGAGGCGTGGAAAGCCTCGGACTGGACGGATGACCCTTACGCGCGGGGAGCGTGGTCGTTCAACCCGGTGGGGGCTCCCCTCGCCCTGCGTGAGGGCTTTAGGGACCCCGGACTGGGGCGCCTGGCGTTCGCTGGCGAACACACGAGTGCGGACTTCCCCGGCACGCTACACGGGGCCTGGCATAGCGGCCGTGAGGCGGCCCGTCGCGTGGTCCGTCAAGCGGATGCGGGTTCGAGCACCGCGTAATCAACACCGGTGAGGGCTACCGACCGGCGCCAGAGTTCCGCCGCATCCGTCTTCGAGAGCGCAGCCCGAGCGGGCTTGGCCTTGGTGGGGTACCCCCACAGCCCGAAGGGGCCGTTAGGACCGATGTAGTCGTTGCCTTCGACTTCTCGCGCGGTCGCCGCGTAAACGGTGGGCAGTGCACCCATTTCGGACGACTGGGCGAACAGGGCGTTCCCCATCGTCATGAACATGCCGCCCAGGAAGGACCCCGTCATCTGGGGCCCCACGTGCTGGAGGTTCGTCGCGGCGTAGCCGGGGTGACACGACACCGCGATGGGGGCAAGGCTGGCCAAACGGCGGTCGAGTTCGGCGGTGAACAGCAGGTTCGCCAGCTTGGACTGTCCGTAGGCCGGCCAAGGGGCGTAGCCTTCCTGCCCTTGGAGGTCCGAGAAGTCCATGCGACCAATGCGATGGGCTTCCGAGGCGACATTCACGATGCGGGAGTCGGCCGTGCTGGTGAGCCGGGAAAGCAACCGGCCGGTGAGGGCGAAGTGGCCCAGATGGTTGGTTCCGAGTTGCATTTCGAAGCCATCGGCCGTTTCGCGTCGGGGAATGGCCATGATGCCGGCGTTGTTGATCAGCAGGTCAAGCCGGTCGTACGCATCGAGGAACCCATCCGCGAACGCTCGGATGTTGCTAAGGTCGGCCAGATCGAGCTGGCGAACCTCGAGGGTCGCGTTCGGAACGGCCTCGAGAAGGACGCCGCGCGCTGCCGCCGCCTTCTCGAGATTGCGGCAGGCGAGCACCACCGTGGCCCCGGCTTTGGCGAGCATGCGTGCCGCGTCGAGGCCGATGCCGCTATTCGCACCTGTGATGACGGCCACACGGCCCTGCTGATCGGGAATGTCGTCGGCGGTCCAACGGCTCATGGAATGGACTCCTCGGAAAAATCGGACCCCAGCTGCATACCGTGGTCGCCCTCATCCAGGATCCGCCACCCCAGTTCGCGGCGGAGGGGCTCGAAATCCACGACGCGATCGGCGTAGACATCGACGGTGACGAGCGCATGTTCGGGCCACGTGTGCAACATGACCCGAACCTCGTGTCCCAACACGGCAACGCTGTGACCGTGAGGCTCGAAGGCATGAACCAACGCCGGTCCTACCGCGCCTAACAGTCGAGCGGCGCGTTCGAGTTCGGGTTGGTCGGGTCGGGCGTGGAACAGCCCGGCCGCGTGGTGGATGTTCACCTTGGGCCTCGGGGCACCCAACGCGTGGTCACCTGCGTGGCCCCCAAGTGGGTGGTCACGTGATCCGCCAGGTTCTCGGGCAGCTCGATGCAGGAGAACACATCGACGTAAGCCCCGCCCGATGCAGGGTCGGTGTGCACCGAGGCGTGAGATTCAGCGAGCAGCAACACGCCGACCAACCCCGCGGCGTTGGGCCGGACCAACGGCTCGCCAAGCCCCGTCAACCCACCGGCCCTGGCCAAGGCCTCAAGTAGGTCGATGATGGCCTGCGGGTCGCGTAGGGTCTCCGTTCGGCACCCGGAGGCGTCGGCAAGCCAATGGATGCCGAGGAGCCCTGGCTGACTCACAGAGGTGGCGTCACGAGGGAGTCGCAGTTCGGAGGCTGAGCCGACTCGTGGCATCCCGCGGTGAGGCAGGTCGTGGGGTTGGTGCCGGCGAGGTGGGAGTCGGCGTGGCACGTGTCGCAATCGAGGTTCTTCGTGGACCCCGGATGGCACCCTTCGCAGCCCGTGACCCACTGGGTATCGTCCGCGATGGGGACGCAGGAATTGGCGTCGGCCAGGAGCGTGCCATGAGGCGACCGCGGACCATGGAAGAACGGATTCGACGACCAAGCGACGGGCTCGTGGCACGGTCCGCAATCCCAGCGGAAGCGGGGATCGGGTTCTTTCTGCTTGAGGTCGAGGTAGCGGATGTAGTGCAGGCCCTGACCGAGCGGGTCGGTCGGATCCTTCGTCCAGCGCTCGGCCTCGTGGCAGTTCCAGCAATAGGAGGATTCGCCGGCGAGATCTGCGTAGTTCTTCGTGTCCTTGTGACAGGCCGAACAGTCCTGGTCGTGGGAGCCTTCGAGGGGCAGGAAGTCGTGAAACCCGTCTTCCACGCCCAAAACCTCAGCCCACGTGAAGTGCTCGCTGCTGTGGCACCCGGCTTCGTTGCAGGTCTGATTGGGGAAGTGCGTGTCGTTCTTCCGGTCTTCTTCGTGACAGCTCTGGCAGTTCGTCGGCAGCGGCTGATAGGGTCGCCCCTCGGTGTGGCAGGCCTCGCACGTCAGCAGTTCGTGAGCACCCGCAATCACGAACCGAGCTTCTTGAGGTTCGGCCGTAAAGCGATTGCATCCGGCCGTGGCCAACCCAAAGGCAACGACGAAAGCGGCTCGCGGCATGCTTCCAGCTCGAATCATCGTCGTGGCTGTCCTTGTTCCCCGCGGCCGCACCGTATCTCTCGATCTGGGACCCGTCGAAAAAACCCGATGGGGACTTCGTTAGTCTTCCATTTCATTCTTCAGACGGACCACTTCGCGCGGGCGACCGCGCCGATTGTAGTCGTTGGCCATGACCGCGCCGTAGGCTCCGGCGGTCCCCAGAAGCAGGAGATCCCCTTCTTTCGACTGTGCAATCAGCCGATCCCGAGCCAGTACATCGCCGGTTTCACAGATGGGCCCCACGACGGTCACGATCTCCGGTTCGGCCTGAGGACTCGTCAGGTTCGCGACGTGGTGGTGGGCGCCGTACAGGGCCGGTCGGAGCAGGGTGTGCATTCCGGCGTCGACGCCGACGTAGCGAAGGTCGCCCTTCTGCTTGCGTTGGGTCACTCGGGTGAGCAAGACCCCGGCCTCGGCAATCAGGTAGCGGCCCGGCTCGATCCAGATGGACCATTCCGGGTGGGCTTGTCGGACGGAAGCGAGCGCTAGGTCTACCGCATCAAGATCGAGCGGAGGACGGCCCGGCCGATCGGGGACGCCCAGTCCGCCACCCACATCCAGAATGGTGGCCAGCGGAAACAGCGAGGCACACTGCGCCAGCACGACCGCGGTGTGTTGCCAAGCGGTGGGGTCGAGGACGCCAGACCCGGTGTGGGCGTGCAGCCCGATGATGCGACAGCCGGCCTGGTCGGCGAGCTTGGCAAAGGTTTCGAGCTGATCGGGTGCGACCCCAAACTTGGACCGCGCCCCTGCGGTGCGAACCTTGGCATGGTGGCCGCGACCCTGACCCGGATCGACGCGCACGAAGATGTCACGGTCGTTGAACACATCGGGCCACGCCTCGAGCGGGTGCAGGTTGTCGAGGGTCACGTGGGCGTGGGCGGCGAACCCTCGTTCGTAGTCTTCGCGAGGGGCGAAGTTCGGCGTGAACAGCACGATGGCGTCCGGACCAACGTGCTCGCGTACCCATTCCACCTCCCCGGGGCTGACGCACTCGAAGCCGAGGCCCGCGGCTGCCGCACGGCGAATCACCTCGGGATGCGCATTGGCCTTGACGGCGTACAGCGCTTGGTCGACGTGCGTGAGCTGGGCCAGGGCTTGGGCGCGAGCGTCGATGGTTGCAGCGTCGTAGACGTACACCGGGGTTCCTGCGGCGGCGATCGCATGGAGGTCGGACGCGGCGGACGCCCACCAGGGTGGAGAGGTCTCCGGGGCCTCGCTCGGCGTGGCGAACAGTTCCTGCCACGTGCGCCCGATGACCGCGTCGATGGGGCGGTGGGCAAAAAGCATTGCATGCAACTTGGCGAGGAGACGATCCGCGGTCGATTCATCGACCACGAAGGTCAGGTTGAGGTCGCTTGCCGCCTGGCTCACGAGATGGACGCGGTGATCCTCGAATTGTTCGAGGGCCGGTGCAAGCTGATGCAGGATCGACCGGATTCCTCGACCTACCAGACTCACCGACGCCACCTGGGTCACGAGCTTGGCCGTGCAGATAGGGGCAAGATCAGCGAGGACCGCGTCCAGGACGGTGGGATCCATCGCGTTGGCGTGGGGGTCTAGGGTCACCGTCACGTTGGTTTCGGACGTGCTCACCGTGTCGATCGAAAGTCCGTGGTCCGCGAAGACCCCGAACGCGTCTGCCAAAAAGCCCACCTCTTGCCACATGCCAAGCGTCTCCATGCTCACCAGCACGAGTCCCCGACGGCGGGACAGCGCCTTGACCTGGGCAGGGCCGGTGGGCGCATCGGCTGCGATCCGCGTGCCTGCCATGTCGGGCTGCGGCGTACAGCGAATCGAAATGGGGATGCGAGCGGCACGGGCGGGGGCAATCGCGCGGGGATGGAGCACCTTCGCTCCTGTCGTTGCGATCTCCTGCGCCTCGGCGTAGCCCAGGGCACGAAGCAGGCGAGCGGCGGGCTGCTTCCGAGGGTCGGCGGTGAACATGCCCGGAACGTCGGTCCAGATCTCGCAGACTTCGGCGCCGAGCTTGGCGGCCAGCGTCGTCGCCGACGTGTCGGACCCTCCCCGCCCGAGGACGCAGGTTGCGCCATCGGGGTCACGCGCCACGAAGCCTTGGGTCACAATCACGGCATCGCCCCCGAGATCGCGCTGCAGGGCGGGGGCGAGATCCCACGGCACATGGGCGGCGAGCATGCGTCGGGCAAGCGGCCCCCGGCCGTCGCTCTGCAGCAGATCGCGTGCATCGACCCACCGCGTCGGGAGGCCTTGGGCCGAAAGCCACGCTGCGCCGAGTCGCGTCGACATGCGTTCGCCCTTGGCGAGGATGCGGGCTTGGACCGCGGGGCTGGTTTCTCCGAGGAGTTGCGCACCCAACGCGAGGCGCCGCAGTTCCTCCATTTCGTCGGCGATCACCGCCAGATCCACCCCAAGGCCTCGGGCGAGTTCGGCTTGGCGTTCCGTGATGCGGGCGAGCGGCGTGTCGACGTCCGAGCCAGAGCCCGCCTGCGCAATCACGGTTTGCAGGTCATCGGTGACCCCCGCCACCGCCGAACACACCAAGACGGGAGTCCGCCCCTCCTCGCGTTGGGACTGGGCTTGGGCCCTGATGACCGCCCAACGTTCGGGCCGACTCACGCTCGTCCCGCCGAACTTCAACACTGCGAAGCGATGATCCGACATCTCGTCTCCAGAGCCCTCGACGTACCCTCCCGTGCGCCGAGACACTCGATGACACCCATCGAGAGTCGAGGATCGGTACGCTACGGGTTGGAAAATGGGAGTTCCTATGCGCGTGGTAGCCATGGCAGCGGTGGTCGCCGTTCCCCAGCTCGGGGAACCCGTCGGTTGCTCGGGAGGCGACGACTCGTCGATCGACGTGACGTGGACCCACCCCACAAGTGACGCTTCGCTCGACGTTGATCTGCTGGGTTGCAGTGGCTGGGATCGCGATGTGGCCAACCATCGGATCACGCTCGATGCGGGCTGGACGTCGTGCGCCGTTCAGGGCACCGTCTCGGATGGTGGGTTGGTCGTCGAAAGCGAGCCGATGTGGATCCGGGGTGACGAAGACGTTCAGGTCGACTTTGGGCTTCCGGTTGCGCCCCTCGGAGGCATGGGAGCCCGGGTAGCCTCGCGCGGGCATGGGATTGCGCTGACCGAAGTGCTGCCTGGCTTCCCTGCCGAGTCGGCAGGCTTGCTGCCGGGCGACGTCGTTCTGGCCGTCGATGATTGGTCGATGCGGAACGCCACCGCCATGGAGTTCGTCCGCACGGTCGTGGGCACACCCGGAACGCCGGTTCGCCTCACGGTTGCGCGCAAGGGCACCCGTTACGACGTCGAAATCGTGCGCACGCGGATTCCCGCCCAGCATTAGACTTCGTCGTCGATGCTTCGGGACTCCATTCGAATGCGGCGCCCCGTCCGCACCGACACTTGGATTTCATCGTGGGTTTGTCGGGCGTTGGGGAAGATGGCCTTCCGCACCTTCGCGTGATGGAAGGTGCAACCGTCGATGTTGGCGAAGTCGAAGTCCGCTTCTTCGAGCATCGCTTCATCGAAACACGCATCTTTGCAGTCGGAATGCCATAGCGACGCGCCCTGCAGATTGGCCTGGCGGAAGCTGGCTCGAGCCAGATTGCACTCGGCGAGCTTGGCCCGGCGTAGGTCAGCCCCGTCGAAGGTCACGCCGGTAAGGTCGAGGCCACGCAGATCGGTGTCGGCGAGCGAGTCGCTGCGCGATAAAGCGTCCAGAATCTGCTTTTTGCTCAGGGTGCGGGGAGAGCCCATTCGAATCTCTCGGGTTCGGGAGGTTGCAGCAGACGGTCGAGGATGCGCTCGGACAAGCGGCTTCCCGACGTCCGATCGGCGTGGAAAGCCCCGCCTGGATTGAGCACATTCACCTCGGTGAGGTAGTCCCCGATGACATCGAGGCCGGCGAGGCGCACGCCTGCCGCGAGGAGATAGGGCGTGACCGGAGCCACGGTTTTCTGGTCCTCGCGGGTGATTTCGGTCGGCTCGGCGATCGCACCGTGTTTGAGATTGTGACGGAACTCTCCCGGGGCGCGCTGGCGCAGGTAGCCCCCGATGACATCGCCGTCGAGCCACATCAGACGCTTTTCACCGCCCGCCGCCTCGGCAAGGTATCGTTGGACAACCACGTAGCCGTCGCCGGTTTCGCGGGCCCGGTCGAACGCCGTATCGAGCAGAGCGGTTTCGCCTTGGGCGACGCGGGCCACGTCGCGACCTCCGCTGCCGCGAGCCGGCTTGACCACGACACCGTCAGGTTGGGCGGTGGCAAACAGATGGGTGCTTGCCCGGCTGCGGGTGACCAGCGTTTCCGGGATGCGCACGCCAGGCAGGGAGGCAAGCCATCCTTTGTGCGAGACGCGCAACAAGCCACCCGGGTCATTCACCACCCGGACGCCCCGTTGCTTGACGAACTGTGCGAACGACAACACCGCAAGGTCCAACGGCGATGCACGCAACAGCAACAGATCGATCCGCTCGAGATCGACGTAGCGTCGTGTGGCCTTGCGCGACGCGAGATCGTGAGCGAGCCGTTCGGCTGACATGGGCCGATCGAAGGCGTGGGATCGCGCGATCAGTCGACCTCGGAAGTCGACTTCGTAGTCCCAAGGTTCGATGAAGCGCACCGAGCAGCCGCGGTTCAATGCCACCTGCGCCAGGCTCGCCGTGGTCCAGGTGCTTCCGATCGCCGCGGCGCGCGTGATGGCGAAGGCGATTCTCACGGCGGACCCATAAGCCAACGGACCGTCCACTGCTACGATGCCGTTCCAGGAGGAAGGGATGCGTTGTACGGTGATTGGCGCGGGCTCGTGGGGAACGGCCTTGGCGGTCCAGCTGGTGCGGCAGGGACACGAAACCCGACTGTGGGACCGCAATCCCGACCGCTGTACCCATATCAACGCCCACCACCGCAACCCGCGGTACCTGAAAGACGTCGATCTACCTGCCGGGTTGCAGGCGGTGTCCGATCTGAACGGTGCGGTTGAGGGGGCGGAGCTGGTGGTGCCGGTGGTGCCTTCCCATGCGTTGCGAGGCGTGCTCGATCGCGCGAAGGGCCAGATTGGAATCAATACCCAGGTCTGCTGCGCGACAAAGGGGATCGAAGAGGACAGCCTGACCACGATGTACGACGTATGCGGCACGGTGCTCGGGAACCCCGACCGGGTGAGCATGCTGTACGGGCCGTCCTTTGCCCTAGAGGTGGCCAAGGGACTGCCCACGGCGGTCGTCGTGGCTGGACAAGCGCAATGTGCCCAGGTGGCGGCAGATGCCTTCCATGGCGAACTGTTTCGGGCATACCACACCAACGACATCATCGGGGTGTGCATCGGCGGCTCCATCAAGAACGTGATGGCCATCGCATGTGGCGTCAGCGATGGGTTGGGTCTTGGCGCCAACGCACGGGCCGGATTGATCACCCGCGGGCTGGCTGAGATCACGCGGCTTGCCGTGGCCATGGGCGCCGATCCCCTGACCATGATGGGCTTGGCCGGGATTGGGGATCTCGTTCTCACCTGTACGGGCAACCTGTCGCGCAACCGGCGCGTCGGGCTGGCCCTTGGCGAAGGGCGAACCCTCAACGACATTCTCGAGGAGCTCGGCGAAGTGGCCGAAGGGGTCACCACCGCCGTTTCGGCCCACAAACTTGCGGCCAAGCTCGGGGTCGAAATGCCGATCAGCGAGCAGGTCTACCAAATGCTCCACGAAGACAAACCCGCCCAAGAGGCCCTCATGGCTCTCATGGGCCGGCAGCGTCGGGCGGAAAAGGACTGAGGAAGCGCGAGCTTCGCGTAACAGTCGTGAAACGAAAGCGGGCCCGGTCGACCGCCGTAAATTCGACAGGAGCGAAAAAAGGGGGTGGCGAATTCGAGGCACCGCGATACTCGCGCCGCCGAAATCGAACGGAAGTGAAACGGTTTTGGGGTTGGGTCGTCCATCCCACATGAAGCCGTTTAGACAACGAAGGCTGTGTCACCTGGCATCCTCGGGTACTGTCACCTTCTCGTTCGGAGCCCGTCGGCTTGACACAGCGGGGCACCTTCCGTACGATTATCCTTAGGCGCTTTCTTTTTTCTTCTTGCGTTTTCGAGTCAGCCTCCTTCGCCGGCATCACACCAGGCAAAGCTCTTGCGTCTCCTCCATCTCTCGCGGTGGATACTTGCGGAGGAGGCTCTCTCGAAGGCACGCATCGCGCCACATTCGGATGCCGTTCGCTATCGACGAATCCGGCAGGCTAAGGATACGAGGTGTCCTTCCCTGGAGATTCCATGCCCGTTGTCGGTTTCATCGCGGGACTCGGCCTTCCCGAGCTGCTCGTGGTCTTGGTTCTCGTGCTGATTCTGTTTGGGGCGGGTCGCCTGCCGCAGGTGTTCGAGTCCTTCGGTAAGGGCATTCGTGCCTTCCGTGATGCGTCACGCGACGAAGATCCCCTTAAGATCGACGATGTGAAGCACGCTCCGCCACCCAGTGCCAACATCTCCGAAGCCGAAGAAGTCACGAAGCAGAGCGCTTCGTAGCTAAGCTGCTGCGCCGCGCACGACCGACGTGAGCCTCGTGCCGCCGACGTGCTGCAGGATGCTTGCCGGGGTCGCGGGCTCGCCAGGAGCCGGTCGGAGGGCCACAAAATCGGCTTTGCCTCCTACGGTGAGGCGCCCCACGTCGGACCGACCCAATGCGGTGGCCGCGCGTGAGGTGATGCCGAGCAACGACTCCTCGACGGTCAGGCCCATCGTGAGGCAGGCGAGCGAGGCACAGGTCAGCAAGTCGTAAAACGTGGAACTTCCTGGATTCAGGTCGGTCGCCACGAAAAGGGAGACCCCCGCTTCCCGCAGAGCGGCGACCGGGGGCGACGGCAGCCGCAGCGAAAGCATGGCTCCAGGAAGGAGCCCCGCGCTTGTGCCGTGCCTCGCCATGGCTTCGATGCCGGCCTCGTCAATCTGCTCGAGGTGGTCCGCCGACACCGCCCCTAGCTCGGCCGCCATTTGAGCGGCGCCGGTGTAGGTGAGCTGTTCAGCGTGGATCTTGAGGCCAAATCCAAGATTCTTGGCCGCGGTGAGGATGCGGCGTCCCTCGTCGACGGTGAAGGCGCCTTCGTCGACAAACACGTCAACAAAGTCGGCGAGCCCGACAATCGCGGGCAGGTGCACCTGCACGAGTTCCGTGACGTAGGCGTCGCGTCGGTTGGCGTACTCCTTGGGCACGACGTGCGCTCCCAAGAACGTCGTCATGACGTTGACGCCTGCGCGTATGCCCGCTTCCCGCGCGGCCTTCAGCATGGCCACCTCGGTCGCTTGGTCGAGCCCGTAGCCACTCTTCACCTCGACCGTGGTGGTCCCTCGCGCTTCGGCGAGGTGGCGCAGGCGAGCCGTCGTGAGTTCGGTCAGCGTCTCGGGTTGGGCGGCTCGGGTTGCGGTGACCGTCGAGTGAATGCCGCCCCCTTTGGCCAGCGCATCCTGGTAGGCCGCACCGCGGAGGCGAGCTTCCCATTCATCGGTGCGGCTACCTGCCCACACCGCATGGGTGTGGGCGTCGACTAATCCCGGGAGCCCCACTTCGCCTTTGGCCACCACCACGCGCGACGCCTCTGGCGCTTCCTGCGAAGGGCCGAGCCACACGACGGTCTCATCGCGGAAGGCGACGGCTCCGTTGGGAATCGGACCGAGCGGCCCCTCGCCGCGCGCTTCGTCCATGGTGAGCAGGACGTCGAGGTCGCGAACGACGAGGTCGGCCTTCATCTCAGATCACCGTTCCTGGTTTGATGACCGCGTTCTTCTTGACGATGATGATGCCGTCGCGAATGCAGTACATCGGCGCGTCGGTGTCTTCCCGATCTGGATTGCCGTGAATCACGGCGTCCGCCCCAATGCGCGCATTCTTGTCGACGATGGCACGTCGGATGGACACCCCATTGCCGATGCCCATCGGGACGCCCCCTGACGCGACCACGGCCTGGCGCTTTTCGTGGACTTCGTAGTAGTCCGCGCCCATCACGATCGACTCGTGCACCTGGCTTCCGGGCGACAGCCAGCTGCGTTGACCGATGACCGAGCGTTCGACGCGCGCGCCCTCGAGCGAACACCCTTCGGCGATGAGGGACCGTTCGATCTTCGTGTCGCGGAACCGGGTGGGGGGCAGGAATCGTGCGCGGGTGTAGATGGGCTCTTCGGGGACGTAGAACCTGAACAACGGGTCATCTTCGGTCAGGGCCAGGTTGGCATCGTAGAACGCCTTGATCGTCCCAATGTCTTCCCAGTACTCGCTGAATTGGAACGCCGCGACCTTCCGCTTTCCGATGGCCGAGGGGAGAATGTCTTTGCCGAAGTCGATGTGTTCGTCATGCGACAACAACTCCTCGAGCGCCTTGGCCCGGAACACGTAGACCCCCATCGAGGCGAGGTAGGACTTCTGCGTGCCCCATTGCTGCTTGAGCGCTTCGGGGATCATGAACGGGGTGATGTCTTCGTCGTCGGCGGGTTTTTCTTTGAACGTTGTGACGATGCCCTCTTCGTCGGCCGCCAGCACCCCAAAGCCTGCGCACTCTTCGCGTGTCACGGGGATGGTGGCCACCGTGATGTCGGCGCCGACATCGTTGTGATGCGCCACCAGCTCGTCGTACCGCATGCGGTACAGGTGGTCGCCGCTCAGGATGAGAATGTTCTCGATGCCCGAGCGCACGAAGCGGTGCAAGTGCTTGCGAACTGCATCGGCAGTGCCTTGGAACCAGTCCGCGCCGAACCGGTCGGACTGCTCTGCTGCGAGGACCTCGATGAAGCCGTCGGTGAACATGTCGAAGCGGTAGGTGCGTGCGATATGGGCATTGAGGGAGGCCGAGTTGAACTGGGTCAACACGAAGACCTGGCGCAGCCCGCTATTGATGGCGTTGGACAGGGGAATGTCGATCAGCCGGTATTTGCCGCCAAGCGGTACGGCTGGCTTGGCTCGTTCCAACGTCAGCGGAAACAGGCGTGTACCGCGTCCCCCGCCGAGCACCACGGTCAGCGTCCGCCCGCGATCTGCCATCGTGTCTCCCCTTCACCGGGAATCCCGGATGATCCACGACGGGATCGTCGTGTCACAGTGGGGAATGGCAAGCCACGACGCGAGTCGCAAGTGACAACGCCGCAAGCTGTCGGTCTCGCGCTTTTCATGGGTACGATCGTGATCGTCGGCCAGGGATGTGCCCAAGAGTGCCTGGGGAACGATCCGCGCTGCGATGTGGCCTGGCCAGGGGGGCGGCTCACCGTACTTGCACCCCTGCAATCTACCGAGGTGCAAACCACAGATCCAGAGACCACCGATGGAATCTGGACCGGGCGGGTCGATGGGATCGTGGACCACGGAACCGACTGGTCGGCCGATGCCATCGGTGACCGATTGGTGATTGGTGTGCCCGATGCCAATGGTCTGTTCGTGGTGGATGCCGCGGCGCCAGGTCAGCTCGCGGACGACCCCACGTTCGAAGGGGACGGGCAGTTCGGTACGATCGTCCGACGCATCGAAGATGCCGATGGCGGGAGTCAGCTGTTTGTGGGCGCTCCAGAGGCAGATCTCGCCCGAGGGGCGATCGCGGTGTTTCGCGACCAGGTCGATGCGAGGCTGCTTGGTGCTCCGCCGATGACCCCGTATGAACCTGACCTCTTGATTGTCGGTGAGACGCCCTACGATCGGATTGGCGCGATCTTCGAAATCTGCGATGACATCGATGGGGACGGACTGCTTGACGTGGTGGTGGGAGCCCCGACGTTCCAGGCCACCGATGCCTGCGGCATGGCCGAGGACCCTCCGCCAAACTTGGCTGGAGCCGCATTCGTGCTGCGCTCCGACACCCTGAAAGAGGCTTCGGGCGAGGTGTCGATCTGCGATGTGGCCGATGTGGTTTGGGGATCGGAGCTTGGCGAACACCTTGGGGCTTCTGTGGCCTGCGCTCAGGAGGCTCTGTTCATCGGTGCGCCGTGGCGAGGACGGGTGGGTGGAACGAGTGAGCCTCCCACCAACGCAGGGGTCGTCTACCGTGTCCCCTGGACCGCATTGCCGGCGCGTGCTCCGGTGCAGACCCTTGGGATCACCACCACGACGGGCGAGCGCGCAGAGGCGCGTTTTGGGGCCGCTGTGGCCACCCTCACGCTGCAAGGGCGACCGGCCTTGCTGGTGGGATCTCCAGGGTTCGACCAGCGGAAGGGCCGGGCTGCCTTGTACGTCGATGACGCTGCCGCACCGGTCGCCTGGGTGGACGGCGCAGCGTCGGGTGAGCAGCTGGGTCGGGCCGTGTTGGCCGGGGATCTCGATGGCGATGGCGTCGACGACGTCGTGCTGGGGTCGCCCGATGTCGTGAACGGCAATCAGCTGGATGTGGGCCAGCTGTGGCTGTGGCGTAGCGAGCGGGTGGCCGCCTTTGGGGGAGCTGTCGATCGGGACGGCGCGGATCAGACGATCCAAGGCACCCACGCGTTCCAGCGCGTGGGGCGAAAACTGTCGCGTACGATGCTGAACGGAACGCCCGTCCTTTTGATTCCGACTCGCGCCGATCCGTAGCCGCGGTAACGTGACGCATGGACGTCACCACCATCGAAACCGCCTACGCGGGCCGTGATCAACTTGCTGCCAGCTACCTTGTGTCGGAGGGGGAAGCGCTGGCCGTCATCGAGACCAGCACGAGTCTCGCGGTGCCTCGCATCCTCTCGGCGATCGAAGCGGCCGGCCGAACGCCCGAAGACGTGCGCCACATCGTGGTGACCCATGCCCACCTCGATCATGCAGGCGGTGCGGGGACGCTGATGACGGCGTGTCCCAATGCCACGTTGTGGGCCCATCCAAAGGCCGCGAAGCACTTGATCGATCCGACCAAGCTCGTAGAGAGTTCTCGCGGCGTGTATGGCGATGCCTTCGACAAGCTCTATGGCCAGATCTTGCCGGTTCCCGAAGCTCGGGTGCAGATTCCCGACGACGGGGCCAGCCTGTCGTTTGGCACCCGGACGTTTACGTTCCTCTACACCCGCGGGCACGCCAACCATCACTTCGTGGTGCACGACTCGGGCTCCGACGGGGTGTTCACCGGCGACTCCTTTGGCGTCATCTACCCTGCCTTGCAGGCGCCCAATCAGCCGGTCTTCGCCTTCCCATCGACCACCCCTACCGATTTCGATGCGCCTTTGGCCCATGAAGCCGTCGATCGAATCGTGCAAACGGGGGCCAAGGTGGTGTTTCCGACCCACTATGGGGCATGGACCGACCTTTCGGCGATTGCGACGGAGCTGCATCGCCTGATCGATGCCCATGGCGCCCTCGTCGATGAGGCGGATCGGGCTGAGCTGCCGGATGCCGAACTCGATGCGTGGTTCGCCGAGCGGGTTGCGGCACTGTTTGATGAGGAACTGCAGCGCCGAGGGTTGGATGGCGATACCCGGGCGCGTCACCTCATCACCTTCGACATGGATCTCAACGCCCAGGGCCTGGCGTTTGCGGTCAGGAAGCGGAGATTCAAGCGTGGCCGATGACAAGCCCCCGCTATGGACCGGAGATCAGGTCGAAGGATGGACCGTCGAGCGCGTGATCGCGCGTGGCGGAATGGCCTGGGTCTACCATGTCAGCCATCCCGACCGGGGAGAGGCGGCGCTCAAGGTGCTGGATCCGCGATTGGTCTCGGAGGGGTCGAAGCAGCGGCGGTGGCTTGTGTTTGCCCGATTCAAGCGTGAAGGACGCATTCAATCTCGCTTGCGGCATGAGAACATTGTGGCCGTCTACGACACCATGGACGTTGACGGCACGCCGGCCCTGCTGATGGAGCTGGTCGACGGGCCCGCGCTCGATGAGGTGCTCGAGCAGCGAGACTTGTCGATCGCCGAGATCGATGCCATCGCGGACGGGATCTTTGCCGGCATCCGGGCGGCCCACGAAGAAGGCGTGCTTCACCGCGATCTCAAGCCGTCCAACATCCTGCTCGACACGAGCGGCGACACTCCCGTGGCAAAGGTCGCGGACTTTGGAATTGCCAAGGACCAGGCCAGTGACCTTGAGCCGGCTGACGAGCTGCCTACCGAGCTGACGCGCACGGGCCAGGTCATGGGAACGCCGAGCTACATGGCGCCTCGCCAGGCCGCCGATAGCAAGCATGTCGACGAGATTGTGGATTGTTTTGCCCTGGGCATCTTGTTCCACGAACTTTGCACCCGCCGACGCATCGCCGATGAGGGGAAGTTCGTCGAGGCTCCTGCGGTCGAAAACGCGGTTCGTGCCTTGCGCAAAGAACGGCGTCTCCCTCGACGCATGGTCCGCGCCATCGAGGCCTCCTTGTCCGACGATCCGCCCTTCGATTCGGCTTCGGGCATGGCCGAGATCTGGCGAACCGGACGAATTCCTCGCCGCCCTGGGGTTCGCGGGCTCGTGCTCGCCGCGGTCGCCTTGGTGGTTGCGGCCGCGGTGGTGGGATGGGGCGGTCAGGTCGATTTCAACGCGCTGGCCAGGCTCCCCGACTGGGTTTCGCTCGAGGGCATTCGACAGGCCTCGTTTCCCCCTTGAGGGCTAAGGCCGCACGCCCGGCATGACGAAGGGCGTGTCGTCGAGCTTTGGCGCGTACGCCGGAGGGGCCATCAGGCCCCACAGGTCATCGAGAAACTCGAGCCGGTTGAGCATATTTCCGTCTGGGTACGCGACCTGCCAGACGACGGTGCCCTTGGCATCGACCTCGTAGGCGATCGAACGGGCCCCGAGAACGTGCATCGAGTTGCCGTTCGGATAGCGCCGGGTCTCGCCGTTGAATCGTGCGTCGTAGCCCGGATCGAAATTCCAGACTTCGCGAAGCACCCCTGTCTTCCGGTCGATCTCGTATTCGGCAAGCACCGTGTGGACCGACCCATCCTTTTCGTCGACGATGCGGTCGGTCGAGATCAGCAGGTTGCCGTTGTCGAGATGCACCACCCCGTGTTGCCAGTCGAATTCAGTTTCGATGGGGTCAAAATCGTAGACCTCCGAATTCGTAATCGTGTCACTCGAGAAGAACGATGACCACACGGTTTCGCCCGTCGCGCGGTCCACCTCAACCACCGCACTTTGGGTGTAGAAGGAGAACCAATACCGATCGACCGCGGGGTCATAGTAGAGGCTGTTGGACCGGCAGCCGCCTTCGAACCAATCTCGGCACGTCCAGACGGTGCGAGGCTGCGTTTCACCGGGCGCAAGTTCCACGATGGCTTCGCCTTGCGTCGACGTGCGGTCGCCCCAAGCCAGGGTCCCGTCTGGGAGTTCAAGGAAGGCATGGTGGTGACCTGGCGTCTCGATGATCGCAATGGGCTCGTCGAGGTACGTGCGATGCACCAGCGAGCCCTGACCCTGCGATCCCCAATTGACCTCATCCCACAGCACGTGATCGCCCGTGGCGACCGAGATCTGCACGTACAGCACCTGACGATTGTCGGGCGAGCGGGTGGCCCAGTAGACCGTTCCTTGGCGGTCGGCGATGAACGTCCAAAACCGCCCCGTGCACCAGCCACACGAAGCCTCGTTGATGCTCGTGAGGTAGTACTGGCCGTTGGGGGCCCACCCTTCGGGATCGTTGACCTGCACATCATGCGGCGGGAAGGTGTCGGGAAGGGCTGGTGTGGTGATGGACCCTGCGTCGGTTGTGAACTCGACGGTAGAGGCGCCGACGAGGCGAACCTCCGCGGTGCCCCCTACGGGGATCCCGATGATCGACTGTCGATTTAGCCCGGCAACCCCTTGGTAAACGGGGCTGGACTGCCAATCTTCTCCGTCGATCCGAAAGTCGATCCGCACGTCAAAAGGGAGACGCTGTTGCCACCAGACCGTCACCGGACCGAGGTAATCGCCACTTGGCTCCAAACGAATGAGGCCCACCGGTTCGTTCTCGTCCCATTCGCCCAACTCGGGTGGAGGCGGGGGTTCCGGAATGGGCGTCGTTGTTTCGGGCCCCGTATCGGTGGGTGGGGTCTCGTCCGGTTCGGACGTACAACCGAGATAGAGCGCGGCGATCCAGATACGCAAGCCTCCTCCTTGACCCTCCGAATACCATCCCGACCCTGCGTTCGTCGTCATTTCCTTGACGACGTCGATATGGCGATTCGGAATCGGGTCGAGTAGCCTGATTCCTTCCCTTCAAGTCCCCCAGGAGGATTACGTGCGCGTTTGGCTGGTGACGATCCTGTGTTCCGTGGCATGTTCGGGTTCGAGCGACGATTCAGGTGAAACGGGCAATGACACTGGCAACACGCCCGAAGATACGGGGAACGCCCCGGAAGAGACGGGCATGCCGAACATGCCCGGCGAGCCGGCCGTCCTCAACCGCTCGGGTGAACTCACGCTGGTCAAGGGCCAGTGGACAGGTACTGAACGGCTGGTCCTGGAAAACGATGATTTCTTGAACCCCGAGACCTTCTGCATCATCAGTTGGACGGTCACGGGCACCGAGCCCCGGTTCGACTGCCAAGACTGCAACGACTCGCCCGAAGGCGACGGCGGGGCCCATTCCTTTGTGACCTCGGCCGCGAAGATCGAGACCGAAAGCCAGAAGGGTGCCTGTGACGTCGTGCTCGGCGCGAAGACCGTCCTGGCCGATTCGCTCGAAGACCTCAACGGACGCACCCTGCACTACGGGTGGGGCGAAGAGGCGACGGGCCACGGTTACTCGCTGTTTACGTTGAACGATCAGGGAACCTGGTTCGACCTCACCCTCGTCCGCAACCCCTTCGAGGACGACGGCACCTTCGAAAAGCAAGGTATCGAGGCGCGCCTCGCCTACTTTGTGTTCGAGGGTTCCTATGAGCTTTGATCGAATCGTGCGAGGGGCCTTAGGCCTCACGTTGGTGGCTTGCGGCTCGGAAATCCAAGTTCAGGACGTGGCCTCGACGGTGACCCCATCGATGGGCACGGTGGTCGAGGTCACGTGGACGACGGACGTTCCTACGACGGGGTTCGTGCGTTTTGGCGAGGGGGAGACCCTCGATCGTGAGACCGCTCCGAGCCCCGAGCCCAGCACGACCCACACCGCTCAGTTGGTGGCGCTGCCGCAGCAGACCGACATCAACTTCGTGGTGGTGGCCGGTGAAGGCGATGATGCGGTCGAAAGCGACGTCCAAACGGTGACGACCGGCGCACTCGACGGATTCGTGCCCGAGATTACGGTCACCGGTGATCCTGTCGATCACTTCATGGTGGTGCCGCTCCTGTCGAAGCGGGATCGAAACCTCGCGTACCCTGTGGTCATCGACCGCGAAGGTCGCGTGGTGTGGACGTTCACGGATACGCGAGAAGCGCAGGTCTATCGCGCGCAGTTGTCCCGTGATGGCTCCGGCGTCGTCTACAGCGCAACCGTGGTGGGCGGCGGACCGGTCCAAGATTCGGCGATCGTGCGCGTCGGATGGGACGGCGAAATCTTGGTGACCCACGACATTCCATGGTTGGCGCACGACTTCATCGAACTCGAAGATGGTCGTCTGGTCACGCTCGCCTCCGAGTGTCGCGACGAAGACGGCAACCCGGTGGCCTTGCAAGATGGCGGATGTCCCGATGCCATTGAGGGCAACACCCTGCTTGCGATCAGCCCGGACGGATCGGTTGAGACGCTTTGGGCCACCTGGGATTGTCTCGATCCCAAGACCCACCCCTCCAACGCGTTCGATCGCGACAACTGGACCCACACCAACGCGCTCGACTACGACGAGGCGACCGACACCTACTTGGTCGGCATGCGCAACCTCGACAGCATCCTTTCGGTCGATGTCGAGACGAAGACGTGCGACTGGGGTCTCGGTGGCATTGCCGGCACGCTCGACGTTGCCGGAGCCCGCTTCCGTAAGCAGCACCAGTACGACTGGGTGGGCGACCGTCTTTTGGTCTTTGACAACCAAGGGGGGTTCCCGAACAGCCGGGTGGTCGAGTACCGCTTCGACACGACGGATGGCGCCACTGAAGTGCGTACGTTCGTTTCCGATCCGCCCGTGTTCACGCTCGTGCTCGGCGATGTGTATCGGACCAGCAACGGCAACACCCGGATCTTCTGGGGCAACCCCGATACGGTCGACAATACTGCGCTAAGCGAGTTGTACGACGCCGATGGGGTCATGACCTCGCAGATCCGCGTGGCCGGAATGATCATGGGATTCTCGCAGATCGTGGTCGATCCCGGTCGTCCCGACCTGGGTGAACCGTGATGTTGGCGGTGCTCTGGATCGGCTGCACGGTGACGGCTCCGGATGGGTCCACCACAGACCCCCAGGTTCCGACTGACCCCGATACGGGCAGTGCGACCTCGCCACTGCCCACGACCGATACGGGGCCGGTCGATCCGGGGAGCCCGTTTGCGTCGATCCGGGCGGAGCCGCTCGCGTTGTATGGTTCGGTCATCCGGGTGGTGTGGTCTCAGCGGTCCGACGCTGATGTCTTCATCGAGTACTCGTTTGAAGCGGACTCGTGGCTGTCGTCGCCGGTGCGGAGCCTGACCGAGGGAACCCACGAAGAACTGTTGCTGGGCGTACCCTACGGCCAGACCGTGACCTATCGGTTGATCGCAGGAACGGATGTGGCTTCGATGGATCGCACCATCGACACCGATCCCCTGCCATCCATCGTGCCCACCGCGGGCGTGCTGGCCAACCAAGTGGCATCGACCGACTCCGATGTGCCCTATTTCCTCGTAGGCATCAGCGAGGATGGGTCGTTGCGACGCACGTGGATCACCCTCATCGACCGACAGGCTCGGGTCTTGTGGGCTCACCGGACGCCTTCGCGGCGCAATTCGATGCATCCGCGATTGTCGCGCGATGGCAACTCGTTCCTCATCGACCACAGCTCCTACTTCGCGGACCTTCCCTCCCAGGGCGCAGATTCGCAGGTGCTGGAGATGAAGATCGATGGGTCGGTGGTTCAGGAATGGGACACCCCAGGGCAGCATCATCCCTACACCGATTTGCCGGACGGCTCGCTTGCCTATGCCCGCTACGTGTTTTCGGGGTTGCGCGACGACCGTATCGAAATCATCTCACCAAAAGGTGAGGTCCGAACATTGTTCTCGTGTCGTGATTTCCTAGAGGAATCCGGTCTGCCAGCGTTCGACTGTGGCGCCAACACGATGAACTACGACGAGTCTCGGGATGTGTTCCTGTTCTCAATGTTTACCCTCGATACGGTTTTCGAGGTGAACGGAACCACCGGCGACCTCGAGCGCGTCTTCGGGGCCTTGAGTCGTCCCGAGTATGCGTCGATCACGGGCTTGGATGCCTGGAGTTTCGATCCGCCAGAGAGTGCGTTCGACTACCAGCACAACCCGACGTTTACCGCCGCAGGAACCCTGTTGCTGTCGACCCATGTAGACGAGTACAGCGAGGAACTCGTCGCCCGTGAGTACACGCTCGCCTCGGCAACCCAGACGCTCCAGCAGATCTGGAGCTTTGGGGAAGGCGAGGGCGTGGACGGCTGCCAGATGGGAGAGGCTCATCGCCTGCCGTCAGGGAACACCCTTCACAACTACGGCACCCATGCGGTGCTGCGTGAAGTCACGGACAGCGGCCAGGTCGTATGGGATGTTCGTTGGGAGTCCGAGGAGCACTCGTGCTTTGGCGGACCCACCACCCCCGGCCACCAAGTGCTTCGCTCCAACCCGGTGGGGCCGGATTTGTATCGGTTCGCCCCCGAGCGACCGTAGTTCGGGACTACCTTAGGATGAAGGGGTAGTCGACCCGGGCTCCGAGTTCGCTCGCCGGGAATTGCAGCGAAGTGACGACCCGGCGCAGGCACCGCTCGAGGTCGGAACCACTGCGGTGAACGTCAGGAGCGGTGATGAGGAAGTCCTCGGCGGTGCCGTCGGGCTGAATCGAAAACTGCGTGTCGACCCGATCGGGGAGCAGATTGACCCGAGCAAGTGGGACGAAGCACTGCTTCGCGCGCTGGTTGTCGGACAAGATGAGTCGCACTGCTTCGCCAGACACGGAGCGGGGTCGAGGGCCCGGATCGCGAGCCGGGAGCAGGTCCTGGCGTTGAGGTTTAGGACGAGGGGCCGGCGCGACGGGCTCGGGCTCGGGCACCGGTTCGGGGGCTGCGAGAGGCTCCGGGGCAGGCTCGGGAACGGGCTCGGGCTCCGGTTCGGGCACCGGCTCGGGGGCAGAGGGTTCGGGCACCGGCGCCGCCACGGCATTGGCCGGAGGCTCTACCGGGGGTTCAAACGGCGGAGGGAGCGGCTCGAGGTCGTCGAATCCCTCTTCGTTCTGCAGGATGTCGAATTGTTCGAGGGCGGCATGACCCGCCACTTTTACGAGCACGAGGCCCGTCGCTCCAAGCACCGCTACGGGAATACTGACGAACAGCGCCAGGGGGGCCCGAGCTTTTCGGCGACCGCGAGCCCCCGTCCACAGGATGCCAAAGGTGAGGGCCGCGCCCCCCGCTGCCAATACCGTCCCCATCCAGGCCACGGGCAGGGTGGAAAGGGGCGAGATGAGACCCAAGACGAAGGAGCCAAGGACCGAAATCACCGTGCCAACGAGCACCCAGGAGAGGTCCGCGGACGGGTCATGGGTCCGGATGGGGGCGCCAAACGACATGCTGGGGCGGGGCCCTGGAGCCGCCGAGACCCAGCTGCCTGGCGCGGGAACGGCCGGTGCAGGCCGCGGAGGAAGAGAGGATCGCGACGAAACGGCGGACGGCGTGGGAGCTCGCGGGGCCGGCAAAGGCTGAACGCTTCGGTTCGGACCAGGATTTCGGGACCCCGGCGAGGTGGGGCGCGGTGCCGCGAGGCTCGGTCCCGGGGGTTTTGAGGCCGGACCTCGAAGGTCCGCGGGAGAGGGGTCGCCAGGCATGCGAATCGTCTTGGGGCGCTGAACGGCCCCCGTCGCGACGGGAGCCCGGCTAAGGGCGGGTCCTGGGGGGAGCGATGCGGCGACCGGCGTGTTGCTCGCTCGTGCGATGGGCACGCTGTGCTCACGGCGTGTTCCGGCTGAACTTGCGTCAGCCGGGGGAATCGCGGAGACGAGAACCCGTTCGTTGGGGTCTGCGCCGGGATTGGGCCGCGGAATGAGCATGCGGTGTCGGCAGTTTCGACAAGTTGCCTTGTTGACGGCCTTGACCAGCTTCTCGTTGGGCACTTTGTAGACGGCCCGGCAGTTGTCGCACACGACTTTCATTGCCAACTCCCCGCCGATGCCACACTCGCCAGGCAGTCTATGCTGTTGCACCCCCACTCGCCTCGTCGGATTGTGATTCCTGGGTCATCTCGATGTGGTCAGGCTTCGATTCCTTCGAACAGGCGTCGCACCCGAACGGCGTTTGGACCGGGTTCGATAGGATCGCCCACATTTCGCGCGAGTACGAATGCGAATTCGGCTCCAAAGAGCACCACCTGCGCCATGTAGTAGGCGTAGATGAGCACGCCGATGACCGCCCCCGTGGCTCCGAAGGCCGAGGCTTGGACGATCTCGCGAAGATACCAGGCCATCACGTGCTTGCCGAGGACGAGGAGCCCTGCGCTTACCGCAGCCCCCACCAAGGCGTCTCGCCACTGCAAGCGCGCATCGGAGAGGGTCTTGAACACAATCGCGATGAACGTCATGCCCAGCAGGCCGGTGCTTAAGTCCTCGGTCAGCCGGAGCCACACCCAGTGACGGGGGAGGGCACCCGCGGCGGAAAGCGCGATGGACCGTAGGACCATCGAGACGGCGATGGATGTGAGCAGCAACACCCCGGTAAACAGCATGCTGCCAAAAGCCACGAGATGGCGTTGGGCCACGACCAAGAACGAACCTCGTCGATTGGCTCGAACCCCCCAAATGAGGTTGAGGGTCGCCTGCAGGTGAAGCAGCCCCCGGAATGCCCCGAAGAGAAGGGTGAGCGCACCGATGACGCTTGCTCGAAAGTCGGTCTGGCTTCGTGCGGAGAGTTCGACCAGCCGCAGCACCGTGTGGGCGACCTCGTCCGTCGTGAGCACGGCCAGTTGGGCCGACAGCTCATCCCGGGCGGTCTGCTCCCCAAACACCGCACCGAGGATCGCAGTGGCAAGGAGCAACAGCGGCGCGCAGGCAAACAGCCCGTAGAACGCGAGCGCCGCCCCTTGTCGGCTCGCATTGTCGTGCTGCCATTCGTCCAGGGTCTCGATCACCAGTCGGATCACCATCGTGGGACCTCGCTGGGAAATCGGCAGCGGAAGGCAGATTCCCGCTCACGTTTGGGTCGGTCTAGGATCCGCGGCAAAGCTTGGGTGACGAAGACGTGAGCGTCCGGGCATGAGCGGCGGTTGGGCGTCCAGGGGTCATCCGGTCGTCAACCAAACGTCGGATCGGCTAAGGTGCCCGGGACCTGACGGTGCCCTCGAAGCAGACTCGACGGCCTGCATGCAGCAATTGGGGAAAGACATGTTCGCGTTGCTCTGGACCGCCCTTCTCGGATGCGGGAACGCCGACGACAACCAGCCGACCTGTCTCGAGACCGACCGTATCCGCGTCTGGTTTGATGCCGACCGCGATGGGTTCGGCACGCCGGGCACGGAACGCACGATTTGCCCGACGGAGCGGGGCGCTCCCGAAGGATTCGCCACGAACGACGACGATTGCAACGACGCCGTGGCTTCGGTAAATCCAGGCGCGCTTGAAGAGTGTGACGGCCGCGACAATGACTGCGACGACGTCGCCGATGAAGGCTTGCGGATTGTTCTGTTCTTCCTCGACGCGGACGGTGACGGATTCGGCTCGCCCGACCTGTCGCTCACCATCGAATCGTGTGCGCCTCCGCTGGGCTTCGTCGAAAACCGGCAGGACTGCAACGACGACGACGCGGCGATCAACCCGCTTGCGCTCGAAATCTGCGACAACCGCGACAACGACTGCAACCTGCTCATCGACGATGACGACCCCTTCCTCGATCTGGAGCAGGCCCCGCGTTGGTACGAAGACGTCGACCTCGACGGGTTCGGCAACGAAGATGAAGATCGCGTCGTCATTCAGTGCACGCCGCCGGACTCCAATTTCACGAACGACAACCAAGACTGCGACGACACCCGGCCCGAGATTTCGCCGAATGCGGCCGAAGTGTGCAACCGCATCGACGATGACTGCGACGACCTGATCGATGATTCTGACCCCGACATCGATCCCAACGAGCAGGTGCTGTTCTACGCGGACGACGATCTCGATGGCGCGGGCGACCCCAACGTCACGCAGCTGGCGTGCTTCCAGCCTTGGTTCTTCGTCGACAACGACATCGACTGCGACGACGACGAGCCGCTGCTTACGGTTCCCGCTCCGTGGTGGGTCGACGGCGACAGCGATGGGTTTGGGGCTGGCGATCAGTCCGAGCCGTTGTGCGTTCGTCCCACGTCCGACCATGTGCTGGTGGCCCGTGGCGAAGATTGCGACGACACCAACATCTTCAACAACCCTGACGCGACCGAGATCTGCGATGGCCTGGTGGGCGTCGACAACGACTGCGATGGCCTCATCGACACTGATGACCCGAGCCTCGACGACAGCACCACATTCCAGTTCTGGGCCGACATCGATCAGGATGGCTTCGGTGACCCGCTGGTGAGCGAGTTCGCGTGCTCGGCCTCGATGGGCTTCATTGACAACTTCGATGACTGCGACGACGGCGACCGCGACGTTTTCCCCGGAAGCATCGAAGTTTGCGACGGCATCGACAACAACTGTGACGCGTTGATCGACGACCTCGATCCGAACGTGGATCTCACGGGGGCGCCCACCTTCTGGGCGGATGCCGACAATGATGGCTACGGCGACCTCAACACCCCGTTCCAGGCCTGCTTGCAGCCCGATGGCTTCGTTGACAACAGCGTAGACTGCGACGATACCGACGATAGCCAGCTGGTCGATGGCACGTGGCTCTTCGACCTCGATGGTGACGGCGTTGGTGAAGGCGTCGAGTCGACCGAGGTGCAGTGCACCGCCCCGTTCGCGAACTACGTGCCTTCCTTCAACGGGGTGGACTGCGCGCCTGGCGATCCCGACCGCTTCCCCGGCAACGAAGAGATCTGCAACAACGGGATCGACGAAGACTGCGTCAACGGCGACCTGCCCTGCTTCCCCTGACCGGGAAAGAGCCCCTGGGTTAGCGGCCTCGTCACGAGCGCGCAGCCGGGGGTGGTCATGCGTCGATGGATGGTGGGGAGTGTCGTCGGTCTTGGCGCACTCCTCGTTTTGTTGGGCTTGGTGCTTCCGGGGATCCTGGCCGGTCGGATCAAAGAGGCGGTTCGGGAGCAGGCCAACGCATCGTTGAAGGCCGATGTCGAGATCGGTGACATCGCGGTCTCGGCGTTCTCGCAGTTCCCGCAATTAGAAGTGCGCATCGACGACGTCGCGATTCGCGGCCGCGAGCCCTACGAAGGCGTCGATCTGATGACGTTCGAGGCGTTGAATCTCGGGGTCGACCTGTGGAGCGCGGTCGCTGGACCGGCCATCGAGATCCAGAAGGTCGAGTGGGTTTCGCCCAAGCTCGACATCCGCATTGAAGAGGATGGGTCTGGCAACCTCGACATCTTCCCCGAAGCCGAAACGGTCGAAGCCGAGGATGACACGGCGGGCGCGTTTGCGTTGGAGCTGCAGTCGCTCACGGTGACCGGTCTCGACCTCGACTATGCCGATGCAAGCTTAGGGTTCGCAACCCAGCTTCGGAACTTTGGCACAACGCTCTCCGGCCGCGTCGATCAGGACGTCGTCACCGTGGCCGCCTTTGTCGATGCGGAGGCCTGGTCGCTCGAAGAGGGAGGCGTGTTGTTGCTGCGGAATGCTGCGCTTCGCGCGGATGTGGACCTCGACTACGGACTCGAAACCGGGGCCATCACCCTTCGCGACAACCTGGTCAACATCAACGAACTCGCGGTTTCCTTTGCCGGCACGGTGACGCCGGTCGGAGAAGACACCGACCTCGATCTGACCTACGCATCCAAGCAGACCTCATTCAAGGCCCTGCTTTCGATGGTGCCCGCAGCCTACATCGAGGGCTACGAGGACGTGAAGGCCGACGGCACCTTTACGTTGGCAGGAACCGCGAAGGGTCGGCTACCGGCCGAAGGTGATGATTTACCCGGGTTCTCTCTGGACATTACGGTCGACGACGGCCAGGTGCAGTACCCTGACCTTCCCTCATCGATCGACGACATTGCTCTGACCATGGCGGTTGCGCATCCCCAGGGTCCGGCCGATGCGACGACCATCGACATCTCGCGCTTTGCCTTTTCGGTGGCGGATGCCCCCATGGCGGGCCGGCTCAAGCTGACCCATCCCGTGACGGACCCCAACGTGGTTCTGGTCGCCTCGGGCACCCTCGACTTCAAGAAGCTTGGCGCAGCCATGCCAAGCGAGGGCCTGCCGCCCGAGGGCGTCGTCGAACTCGATTTGGCGGTCGAAGGACGAGCCAGCGACTTTGAGGCTCGGAATGCCGATGAGGTTCGCGCCATCGGGACGGTCAACGCGCGCAACCTCATGCTGGTGGACACGGGCTACGCAACGCCCATTCGCGTTTCCCGGATGACGCTGCAGTTTGACCCACGGGTGGTCGATGTGCCTCGCCTTGAGATGACCTGGCTTGGGTCTGACCTTTCGGGAACCGCGCAGTTCGACAACTTCGTGCCCTACATGCTGGGCACCGCGCCGCTCGCCGGGCGCATCGATACCACCTCCCGCACGCTCGACCTGCGGCCGTTCCAGGGCGAATCTACGGGCGAGGGAAAGGCGGACGAAGGGTCGGAGGGTGTGGTTGCGGTGGTCCCTGAAGATCTCGATCTGAAACTCGGGGCCGACTACGCCGAAGTCTTGACGTCTGACTTTCGCATGCGCGACATGAAAGGCCAATTTTCCGTTGCCGATCAGTCGTTGGTCATCGATGAACTGACCGCGTCGATGCTCGGTGGCCGGGTCCGTATCTCGGGTCGCTACACTGCGAAAACCCCCGAATCGGCCGACATCGACTTTCGCATCGAGACCATCGCCTTTGATCTGCGTCAGACGGTCGGCGAGTTCGAAACGCTGTCGCGCATCGCGCCGCTGCTGAAGGGCGTCAATGGCGCATTCGACTCCGACTTCGCGATGACAAGCCGCATCGATCGGGAGGGCAATCCTGATCTCACGGCGCTGGCTTCGAAGGGTGCAGTGCGGGCGCAGGGCCTCACGTTTACGCCGCAGGCCCTGAACGCGGCGGCGGGGAAGCTCAATCGGCCATCCCTCAATTCGCTGGAGCTTGCCCAACGCAGCGTCGAGTTCGTGATCGAGGAAGGGCAGCTGCGGTTCGACCCGTTCGACGCCATCATCGGTGGGTTGCCGGCTCGCGTGTCTGGAGGAGCCGGCATCGTGGAGCGAACGCTCGATCTGGCGATCGGACTCGATGTGCCGGCCCGCTCGTTGGCCGGCTCCCCCCTCCTCAAAGGGTTGACGGGCACTGGAAATACGCTGGGCGTCGACCTGGACATCACGGGGTCCTACGATGCTCCCAAGGTCGGCGTGAAGCTCGCCGATGGGGCGTCGCTTGGTGAGGCGATCGCCGATGAAGCGCTCGATCGCGTCGGCCTTGGACGGGAAGAACGCGTGGCCCAGGCGACCAGGCGAGGCGATCAACTGGTCGCTGAGGCCGAGGCACGCGCCGCGTCCGTCCGGTCCAATGCCAAGACGCAAGCCGACAACCTTCGTCGGGAAGGCGAGCGGACGGCCAAGCGGTTGATCCGGGAAGCCGGCAACAACCCGATCAAGAAGGTCGCGGCCAACAAGGCGGCGGATGTGACCCGAAAGCAGGCCAACAAGGCGGCCGACCGGGTCGAATCTGAGGCCAACCAACGCGCGGACCGCTTGGTCAAGGAAGCTCGAGACCAGCGCTCGAAGCTGATTGCGGAGGCTCGCTCCGGCGGCGATTGAGGTCGTTACGGGGTCCACCACTTCGGGAGCCCCCGCGTGCGCGGTATCGTTCTGATGGTGGCCGCGGTCGCCTTGTTCTCGGTCATGGCGGGGTTGGTGAAGATCGGCACCACCTCCTATGGCTACCACCCCCTCGAACTCGTGCTTTGGCGCTCGCTGACCAGCTTGCCCCCTGCTTTTCTGCTCGCGCAGGGGCGACTGCACGTCACGTCGCGAAACTGGCTGCTCGCGCGCTGCCTTTTCGGGTTCGTCGCCATGTTGTCGTGGTTTACGGCGAGCCGTGGTCTGTTCGTGGGAGAACTCTCCGTTCTCTCCCGGCTCCAGCCGATTTTTGTGGGGGTGATGGCGCCGCTGTTGCTCGGGCAGTCCGAGCGTGGCGGGGCCGGGTTGTGGACGGCCACGGGGCTTGGGCTGCTGGGATCGATCATCCTCATCAGCCCCGACTTGGCGTCGTTCGAAGTCGAGCGGCTCGGGGCCGCGGGTCTCGCCGTGCTTGCTGCCGGCACCTCCGCGCTGGCGCACACCTGCCTGCGAGCCTTGGGAGCCACCGACGACCCGCGCACCATCGTGTTCTGGTTCCAGTTGGCCGTCGGGATCATCGCCGCCGTGCTCGTGTTGGTCACCGGGCTTCCGCTGACCCTTCCGCCGGTGGAACATTTGCCCGTGTTGCTCGGCATTGGCCTGTTCGCGGTGAGTGGCCAGCTCATGCTGACCGCGGCGTATCGGGCGGGCCAGGCCCAACGGGTGGCGACCGCGAGCTACATCGGTCCCGTGCTCGGATTTGCCTTCGATGCGGTCGTATTCGGAGCCGTTCCTACGGTCGCGGCGGCCACGGGCGCGCTGGTGGTCCTGGCCGCAGGTGGCGTGCTGCTTCGGATCAGTGACCGTTCTCCGACGGGTTCGTAAGGCGCGGTCCGGACAGGGTCACGGTGAGGCCTCCGGTGGGGGGGCCCTCGAAGGTGATCGTGAACTCTGCACTTTTGGCCACTGCATTGACAATGGCGATGCCGAGGCCCTTGCCGGTCAGTCGCGGATTGGGGCCCCGGGTGCGAGAGGGGTCGGTGTCGCGCTCGAGTCGCCGTCGCGCGAGGTTCCTCACGACGGCCTCGGGCATCGGCTCGCCCGCGCTCGCCACCGTGATGCGGAACCCATCGGCGGTCGCGTCGAGCACCATGCCGACGTCTCCCGTTCCGTGGATGATGCCGTTGTGAACCAGGTTAGCCAGAGCACGCTCGGCCAGCGCGGGTCGACAACGGGCCCACACGGGTTCATCGGGAAGGGCGGCGGCAACGGTGCCCCCGAGGAGCCGCCCCAAAATCGCAAACCGAGCTTCGACGCGACGCACCACTTCCGTGAGGTTGACCTCTCCGCCTTTGGCGGACAGGCCGCCGGTCATGCGGGTGGCCTGATGAAGGTTGTCGGCCAGGGCCTCAAGATAGGCCACCTCGAGCCGCGCTTCTCGGACCGTCGTGCTCGCGGCACCGAGATGTTGGGCACCGAGATCCTCGAGCATGAGCTGGAGCGAGGCAAGGGGCGTACGCAGGTCATGAGCCACCGTCGCCAAGTGATGTTCGAGGGCTCGATGGCGGCGCACACGCTCGGCCCGGTCGGTGACGATTCGATGATGAGCCTCGTCCAACGTCCAGGAAATCCGCCCGATTTCATCGTCGCCGGGATCGTGAGCGGACACGAAGGTATCGCTCCCCACGCCCCGCGCAGACTCGTCGAGCCGCGACAATCGTTCGACCAAGGGCCGCACGGCCAACACGATGGTCGCCATCAACGCCCCGGTGAGTCCGAGGAGGGTAATGACGAGGGTCGAGCGGCGAAGCCATGGCAACCCGGCAAAGCGGGGGGGCGGGTCAGCGTAGAGGATGGCGCATGGCCCGTCATCGCGGATGCGCTGGATGGCCGCCCGCCGCCACCAGGGGCCCTCGGAAAGTTGCCACTGACGAGCGTTCTCCTTTGGAACCTCCACGAACACGTCGGCCGGGAGTGAGGGTGCATCCGGGTTGTGCGGGTGTCCCGAGGCGTCGTAGGCCCAAAGATGGAACATGGGTTCGTAAAGGCTGAAGCGGGTTGGGTCCTCAAGGCATCTGGCCTGCTCGTCGGGTCCCACCATCGTGGTGAGATCCGACAACCGGAGGGTGTTGCTGAACCAAATGATGAACGACGTCAGGCCCACCACGACGAACAAGCACATCAAGGCACCGACCGCCGAGGCGGTGAGAATCCGGGAGCGGATGGAGCGAGGCGAACGGCTAGCCGGCATCGATTCGGTATCCCACGCCAAACACCGTTCTGACCAGTGCCCCATCGGGCCCAAGTTTTTTGCGGATGCGCGAGATGTGACTATCGACGGTGCGCTCGAGTCGCTCGCTATCTTCAGGCAACGCCTTTGCCGCGAGTTGTTCCCTGGAAAACGCACGGCCTGGCGCGGTCACGAGCGTGGCAAGGACGTTGAACTCATGGGCGGTCAGGCCGAGGGAGGTGCCCTCGCGCCGGACATCGCGAGCGTCGAGATCGACCGCACAAGCCCCGAGCTCCAATACACGAGTGGGTTCAGTGGCCCGAACCCCGAGACGAGCGCGAATGCGGGCCACGAGTTCTTCGAGGAAGAAGGGTTTGACCAAGAAGTCCACCGCACCAAGGGCAAAGGACTGCAGGCGGTCTTCGAGGTCGGTGCGGGCTGTGAGCACGATCACCGGCACCGACGTTCGCCCTTCCCAGGTCCGCAAGATTTCAAAGCCGTTGCTTCCGGGCAGCATAAGGTCGAGGACGACCAGATCGAAGGGTTCTTCCCGAAACCGCTCCTTGCCCAGGGCGCCGTCTGCGGCCAGCGTGGCGTCGAAGCCCTCACGGATCAGGCCGGAGACGACCTGGGCCCCGATTCGGGGATCGTCTTCGATGACCAAAATGCGCGATGCGGCGCTCATGAACTCCTCCGGTTCCCTTGCTCACTCATGTTCGGCCATGATGGAGGACTCATGGAGTTCTGCACAACGGGGCGAGCATGAAGATCGGCGTCTTGACCAGCGGGGGCGATGCGCCCGGGATGAATGCGGCCATTCGGACCGTCGTGAAGACGGCGGTGAGCCTTGGCCACACCGTTTCGGGCATTCGTAATGGATACGAAGGGTTGCTCGATGGCCAGGCGGAGCCGCTACCCTTGACCGTTGTCGATGGGTTGTCCCGACTGGGGGGCACGGTGCTCGGGTCGGCCCGTTCGAAGCGATTTCCTACTGAGGAAGGGCAACGCCAGGCGGTCGAGCAGATCGGGGTCATGGGCCTCGATGCCCTCGTTGTGATCGGGGGCAATGGGAGCCTGACGGGCGCGCATGTGCTTGCGCAGCGGCAACCTTGCCCCATCATCGGGCTGCCCGCTTCGATCGACAACGACATTGGGTTTACGCGCCTGTCGATCGGGGTGGACACCGCCGTCAACACCATTGTGGAGGCGTGTGACCGCATTTCGGACACCGCTGCTGCGCACCGACGAGCCTTTGTGGTGGAAGTCATGGGCCGGCACTGCGGCTACCTCGCGATGCGCGCGGGCATTGCGGCAGATGCCGATGCCATCCTGTTTGCCGAGGCGGGACTGGATCGTGACGCCATCTTGGTAAAGCTCAAGATGCTCCTCGATCGCTCCTTCACCGAGGAGCGAGGGAAACTGCGACTGCTCGTCGTGAAGGCAGAAGGGGTGGCGGTCTCGAGCCGCGAGCTCGTTCAGGTCATGCAAGAGCACGTCGATCGGCACATCCCCGGGGTCTCGGTGCGCGAAACGGTGCTGGGTCACGTAGTGCGCGGAGGGGCTCCAAGCGCGCTCGATCGGCTGATCGCCCAGCGCCTGGCGGGGGGGGCCGTTCTCGCCCTTCTGAATGGCGCACATGACGAAATGATGGCTTGGGACTCACCTCCCGTCGGTAGGGAGACCCGGGACCCTTCGGTGCGACGGATTCCGTTGGACGTGGTGCTCACCGAGACGAAAGCGATGCTCGATGGAACGAGCCCTGCGATGAAGGGTCGTGTGGCTCTGTTGAACGAGGCGGAGTCCATCCTCGCCTTGTAAGCTGGCTAATGGGCCCAAGCGATGGCTTCTCCGTCTTCGTCGGTGGGAAGTGAGGCCTCGAACTCGGTCCAGGTGATGTCGCCCCTTTGATAGAGCGCTTCGAGCGTGGCTGCATAGGTGTCCTCAACCTCGATGGTCTCTGCGTTCTCGAGGTATTCGAGTTCGCAATCGGGGCAGGTGCAGGTCTCGTGGTGCCACTCGTCCTCTTCCCGTTCGATGGGTTGGGGAGGTAGCGACGAAGGCGCGGCGATGGGGGCAGCCACTTCGGCCGCGCCCCTTGCGACGGCCACGGCGACGAAGTCAGGGTCGCCCGCCACCCATCGAAGCCGAGGCACGGCTGGCCAAAGGCGGTGGAACAAGGCATCGCCTTGGCCATTCACGGATTGCAGAACGAGGGTGTGCAGCGCCATATGGGGGCCCGTGCACGCGAGGCTCGTGACCGCACGGCGAAGGTCTCGGTCGGGCCAATTCCACAGGTACAACGCTTCGAGGAAGGCGAGGGCGGGATGCGCGAGCACCTGATCGAGTCGCTCGGCGAGGCCCCGGCTGCCCGGCAGAGCGAGCAGCGTCAGTCCCCGAGGCAGCCCGCGGTCGAAGGTGAGACCGACCCGGGCCTCGCAGCCTGCGAACAGGGTGTCGCGAAGGCGTCGTTGCAGCACGACCTCGCGTTCTCTGGCTCCCGGCCCCGGGCAGAACGCGTTCGCGATGAGTGCGCCGAGGAGTTCGTCCCGTTCGTTGAGCCAATCCCCGAGAATACGCAGTGCATCGTTGTCTTCAGGATGCAGTCGAACTCGTTGCCAGAGGGTTTCAGGGGGCGACGCGTCCATCGGGTCTCCACAATCTTCAAGGAAGATAGGGATATGAAGCGAACTGACCTTCCGCTGTCCGCGACGGCGAATCGCCCCTCCGACTTCTAGCATGCGCTACAGTCCGGCGAGGGCCCCGCCGGAAGCTCGCTCCCGATGGGGTTCACAACCGAGTTATGCAGTTGCGCCGCGTGGCCACGCGCGGTGGGTTGGACGGGGAGGGTGCATGCGTCAAGTTTTCCGATGGTGGTTGGCGGTGGGGCTCGCGTTGGCGTTCCTCTCAGGTTGCCAATGCGGTGACGATGTGGATCCGTCCGACGTTCCCGAAACGGTAGGAGCGAATTCGTCGTTCGTCGAGTCGCACACCCGCGGTCTCATCGGGCGTGATGAGACCATCCGGGTGGTGCTCGCTCCAGAGCTGGCGCGCGAGTTGGCAGGCGAAAGCGGCGAGCCGCCTGCCCTCGACGGGGTGCTGGTGTTCAAGCCCGACCTCGCGGGAACGGCGATTTGGAGCAGCGACAACGAAATCACGTTTGAGCCCGAAGAGCCCCTGCCCAATGGTCAGTTGGTCCATGTCGAGGTCCGGCTCGCCAAGCTAAGCGACACTCTCAAAGACGCAGACTTCTCGTTTAACCTCGAAGTCAGGCCGCAGACCTTCCGCTTCGTCCAACGGGCGCTGACCCCAACCAAGGGCGGCACCATGAAGTTGAAGGGAAGCATCGAAACGGGTGATCCAGCCGAGGACTCGGCGGTCGAGACCATGGTTTCGGCCACCTTCGAAGGCAAGGGACAGTCCCTCAAGTGGACCCATGGTAGCCCCACGCGTCACTCCTTTGAGATCGAAGGGCTGAAGCGCGGAGATGAAGCGCGCAAGCTCACCTTGCTCATCGACGGTTCGCCCATCGGGGTGGCCGAGGTCGATGAACGCATCGTTCGGGTGCCCGCCAAGGGCATTTTCGACGTGACCGAGGTGGTCCCGGTTGCCGAAGGCAGCCCCCGCATCGAGGTTCGATTCAGCGACTTGCTGGATGACAAGCAGGATCTTCGGGGCCTCGTCACCGTCGAGGGGCTCAAAAACCCACGCACCGTCATTGAAGGCGAAAGCCTTGGGGTCTATGTGGGCGACCGACCCACGGGCACCTTCCGTCTCACCGTCCAGGGCGTCAAAAACAGCGAAGGCGAAGCCCTCGCCCAGCCGTTTACCCGCCAGGTGACGTTCGGACCCCAAAATCCCGCTGTGCGCTATGCGGGTCGTGGCGTCGTGCTCCCGCGGTCGGCCGACCTTACGGTGCCCATCGAAGCGCGCAACCTCAATGGCATCTGGATCGAAGCCATCGCGGTGCCCGGCAACAACCTGCCGCAGTTCTTGCAGGTCAACGACCTCGATGGCAGCAACCAAATGCAACGCGTGGGGCGGCGTGTTTGGGGCAAGCGCATCGACATTCCCCAGGACCGGGGTGACGCGAATCGCTGGCGGCGGATTGGCCTCGACCTGGCGGACTTTGTACAAGCCAACCCCGCTGGCCTTTACCAGCTCTCCATTCGCTTCCTCCCCCAAGATGCGGTCTACGACTGCCCCTCGGACCTCGAACCGATCAAGTTGCCCATCGACAACGACTTCACCGATGACGAGTCGTCGTACTGGGACCCCTACGACGGTTTTGGGTGGGACTACAGCTACTGGGAAAATCGGGAAGATCCCTGCCACATCGGTTTCTACATCCGGGGTGAAGGACGCAACGCCATCACGCGCAACGTCGTGGTCTCGGACCTCGGAGTGACCGTGAAGTCGGGCGCCGATGATGAGGTGTTCGTCGCGGTGACCGACCTGGTTTCCGCGCGCCCCGTCTCCGAGGCGATGGTCACCCTGCTCGACTACCAGACGCAGCCGATCGGTCAGGCCACGACGAATGACCAGGGGATTGTGCGACTGAACGCGAGCCGGAAACCCCTGTTGGCGGTCGCCGAGAAGGGCGATGACCGCACGCTTGTGCGCATGAATTCGGGCAGTGCGTTGTCCACGGCCCACTTCGATGCCGGCGGGGTCGCCCTCCAGAAGGGCCTGCGCGGCATGATTTACGGCGAGCGTGGCGTCTGGCGTCCAGGAGACGACATTCACCTGACCCTCTTGCGGTTCGATCGCACGGGCCAGCTGCCGAGTGCGCATCCCGTCGAGTTCACGCTGCTCGACCCTTACGGCAAGTTGATCGACAAGCAGGTCGTGACGGGAGGACCCGATGGGTTCACCCGCTTTGATACCCGAACGAGCCCCGATGGCATGACCGGCCCTTACGTGGTCACCGCCAAGGTGGGAGGCACGTCCTTCCGCGAAACGGTCCGCGTCGAGACCATCAAGCCCAACCGGCTCAAGATCAACCTCGATTTTGGTACCGAACTCATCCAGGGACCGCGAGCCGGCCTCGATGCCGACCTAGAAGCCCGTTGGCTGTTTGGTGCACCTGCGCCAGACCTTCGCACCAACATCGAAGTCCGCTTCTCGAACCGGCGCACCACCTTCCCGAAGTACGGCGAGTACACGTTCTCGGACCCCTCACGGCGGGTCGATACCAACGTGGAAAGCGTGTTTGATGGTCGCCTCGACGGCGAAGGCAAGACCAAGATCACCTCGGGCCTCGACCTGCCCGAAGATGCGCCGGGCATGCTGAACGCCACCTTCCTGACGCGGGTGTTCGAACCGTCGGGCAACGCCTCGATCGACGAAGTCTCGATTCCGGTGTCGCCGCACGACCGCTACGTCGGCATCAAAGTTCCGCGAGGGGACGCGGCGCGCGGGATGCTGTTGACCGACCAGCAGCACAAGGTTGAACTCGTCTTAGTCGATGCCAAGGGCAATCCCGTGGGCGGGACCCACGATCTCGATGTCGAGGTCTACAAGATCCGCTGGCGCTGGTGGTGGGAGACCGACAACGGCAACCTTGGCGACTACGCGCGGCGCCGGTCGCACCAGTCGGTTTTCGATGACAGCATCAAGGTGTCCAACGGCAAGGGATCGTTTCAGTTCCAGGTCAAGTACCCCGAGTGGGGCCGGTACCTGGTCGTGGCGCGCGACAAGTCGGGAACTCACCGGGCGTCGAAGCCGTTCTACATCGACTGGCCGGGCTGGGCGGGGCGGGCCCGCAAGGATGGACCTGGTGGCGCCACCGTGTTGTCGATCAGCACGCCAAATTCCAAGGTGTCGGTTGGCGATGAGGTCACCATCAACATTCCTGCGGCGGCTTCGGGCCGGGCGCTCGTGGCCCTCGAAACAAGCACGCACGTGGTCGATGCCGAGTGGATCGAGCTGACCGGCGAAGATCAGCAGTACACCTTCAAAGCGACCGAATCGATGGTGCCCAATGTCTACGCCAACGTGACCCTGGTGCAGCCCCACCAAGGCACGGCCAGTGACTTGCCGATTCGCATGTACGGCATCACACCCATCGAAGTGACGTCGCCCAAGACCGTACTTACGCCCGTCATCAAGACCAAGGACAGCTTCCGTCCCGAGTCCACCGCCGATGTGACCATCTCCGAAAAGGATGGCCGGCCCATGAGCTACACGTTGGCGGTGGTGGACGAAGGGCTCCTCGGGATTACCCGTTTTCAGACGCCAGATCCGCACGCCGCCTTCCACAAACGCGAAGCGCTGGGCGTTCGTACCTGGGACATCTTTGGCGACGTGGCCGGCGCCTACGGCGGGGCCCTGGAAGGCGTCATCGCGATTGGTGGCGATGGTGAAGGCGACAACCCTCCGAGCCAGAAGGCCCGGCGCTTTCCGCCCGTGGTGCAGGTCATGGGGCCGTTCACCCTCGAGAAGGGCGCGAAGCAGACCCATCGCATCTCGGTGCCCGAGTACATTGGTGAGCTGCGGGTGATGGTCGTGGCCGCGAAGGACGGTCGCTTCGGTCGGGCCGACCAGGCCGTGCCGGTGAAGGCCCCGGTGATGGTCGCATCGACCCTGCCTCGGGTGCTTGGTCCGCAGGAAACCATCGATTTGCCCGTCAACGTCTGGCTCATGGACGAAAAGCGCAAGGAAGTCGATCTGAGTGTGAAGGTCGAAGGGCCCCTCGAGATCGACGGCCCGTCAACCCAGAAGCTGCGGTTTGGCGCGCCCGGAGAGTCGCTCGTGCAGTTTGCGCTCAAGAGCAAGAGCGTGGGGCTCGCCCGAGTCGTGGTCACCGCAAAGAGCGGCAAAGAGCAGGCCGTGCAGACCACCGAGATCGATGTTCGACCCTCGACGCTGCGTGAGACCCGCACCGTCGGGGAAGTCACGCCGGTGGGGCCCGGTCAGGAAGTGACGTTGGCGGTGACGGCGTTTGGAGTGGAAGGGACGCGCACCTCCACCCTCGAAGTCTCGAACTTGCCTCCCATCGACCTCGACCGGCGCCTGAAGTACCTCATCCGCTACCCTCACGGGTGCGCCGAGCAGACCACGAGCAAGGCCTTCCCGCAGGTGGTGTTGAAGAACATCACGGAGCTTTCCCCCACCCAGCGCCGCGACATTGACAAGTACGTTCGGGCAGCCATCGACAAGCTCAAGAACTACCAGACGAGCAACGGTGGATTTTCGCTGTGGCCGAGCGGTCGCTACGACGCCTGGGTCAGCAATTGGGCGGGACACTTCCTGATCGTGGCGGACCGAGCCGGCTATCGCGTGCCCGACTCGCTCCTGTTGTCCTGGATGGACCACCAGACCAACCAGGCTCGTCGCTGGCAGCCGCAAGCGTCGAAGAAAGACGATTGGCGTGCCGCAAACTCGGTCGCCCAGGCCTACCGGCTCTACACGCTAGCGCTCGCCGGAGACCCCGAGATGGGCGCGATGAACCGGCTCAAGGCGCAGCGCGACCTACCCGATCCGGCGAAGTGGCGCCTCGCGGCCGCATATGCTGTGGCGGGCCAGCAAGACACCGCCAAGCAGCTCATCAAGGGCTTGCCGGTCCAGGCCGATGGACCCACCGAGACCGGCGGCGTCTACAACAGTCCCACGCGCGAAGAAGCCATGATCCTCGAGACATTGGCGATTCTTGAACCTCGCTCCGAGCGCACCACCAAGCTGATGAACTCGCTGTCCGAGAAGCTCGCCAGTTCGCGCTACCTCAACACCCAGGCGGTTGGCTTTTCGCTCATCGCGATTGCTCGCTTGAGCGAGGCGCTGGGTTCAACGTCCCCGATCAAGGCGGATGTTTCGGTGGATGGGGGCAAGACGCAGAAACTGTCCTCCGACAAGCCGCTGTCGCAGCTCAATCTGACGTTGGCCGAGAAGGGCAACACCGACGTGGTGGTGAAGAACCGGGGCGAAGGGGCCCTGTTCGTGCGGGCCGTGACTTCTGCGTTGATCGAGCCTGGCAAAGAGGTGTCGACCACCAACGGCCTGCGGGTGTCTGTCGTCTACAAGAACGCGGATGGGCGCATCGTCGATGTGGCCAAGGCGGACCATGGCATGGACTTCCGGGCCCACGTGACCTTGCAAAACGACTCTCGCCGCCGCCTAAACAACGTGGCGTTGTCGGCGATCTTCCCCTCGGGTTGGGAGTTGCACGGGCAGCGTTCGGGCCGCGGACCGGGCTACTCCTACAAGGAGGTTCGAGACGACCGAGTCAACTTCTACGTGAACCTGCGGTCTGGCGAGAAAAAGGACTTTGTGGTGAACCTGAATGCCGCCTACCGAGGCCGGTTCTACCTGCCGCAGTTTCAGGCCGAAGCGATGTACGATCCCACCGTCAACGCCACCACGCGCGGGCGCTGGGTCGAGGTGTCACCGCTCGGACCCACGGCGTCGTTGAAGTGACGTTGGAGCCTCGAAGATCGCTTCTTCGAGGACTCCTGGGTCTGCTGGGCCTGGGCATCGGCTTCCTCCTGGTGCCGGTGCCTCGATTCTCGGTGCCGTGGTCGCCGGTGGTGACCGGCTCGGATGGCCGGGTGCTCTCGGCGTCGGTCGCGGACGACGAACAATGGCGGTTCCCGCCGGACCAGGGCGTGCCCGAGCGCTACGCGAAGGCTTTGGTGGCGTTTGAAGACCAGCGGTTTTGGTCGCATCCTGGCGTAGATCCTTTGGCCATCGGGCGCGCCCTGGTCACCAACGTTCAACAGGGCCGCGTCGTGTCGGGCGCGTCGACGCTTACGATGCAGGTCGTACGACTGTCTCGAAGCAACCCCCCGCGCACCTTGTTCGAGAAAGTCGTCGAAATGGGGCTGGCGCTGCGGCTCGATTTGGCGCGCACCAAAGCCGAGATCCTTGCGCTGCACGCTGCCCATGCGCCGTTTGGGGGCAACACTGTCGGCCTTCGTGCGGCCTCGGAGCGCTACTTCCGACGACCTCCCCAAGACCTCTCCTGGGCGGAAGCTGCGACGTTGGCGATATTGCCGCACAGTCCAGGCCTCATCCATCCCGGTCGGGGGCGGGATGCGCTCCGCACCAAGCGCAACCGGCTGTTGTCGCGCCTGGCCGAACAAGGCACGATCGCGGCGGACGATGCTCGACTGGCCAAACTCGAGCCTTTGCCTCGGGCGCCGGACCCCGTCCCCCGCATCGCGCCTCATGTCATGGACCGGCTGTTGGCCGCGTCCGACTCGACCACGACGCCTTCGTTTGCCACCACGCTCCGCTCGAACTTGCAGGCCCAGGTGACGAAGGTCGCAGAGCGCCACGCGCGACAGCTCGTTCAAAACGGCGTCCACAACCTTGCGGTGTTGGTCGCAGACACCCGTACCGGCGCGGTATTGGCCTACGTCGGCAACGTCGATGTGAAGCCCGGGGACCACGGCCAACACGTCGATGTGGTGACCGCCCGCCGATCCACGGGCAGCGTGCTCAAGCCGTTGCTGTACGCCGAGATGGTGCAAGCCGGAGAGCTGCTCCCAAGCCAGATCGTGCCGGACGTGCCGCTGCGCATTGGAGGCTTCAGCCCCGAGAACTTCGATCGAGGCTTCCTTGGTGCCTTGCCGGCCGATGTGGCCTTGGCGCGAAGCCGCAACGTTCCTGCGGTGTGGATGCTCCAACGCCATGGGGTGCTCCGGTTTCACCGAGAATTGGTCGGATGGGGCCTCACCACGCTCGATCGGCCGGCGGGCGACTACGGACTGTCGTTGGTGCTGGGCGGCGCCGAGAGCACCCTGTGGGACCTTGTGGGGGCCTACCGAACGCTTGGGCTAGCCGCATTGGCCGCCGACGAGCCCCGACCGCCGTTGCACGTCAGGGGGGCGCCAAAACCGGTTCCTCCGACCCGCAAGGTCGACCCCATGGCGGCCTACGTGACCCTCCAGGCCTTGCGAGAAGTGAAGCGGCCGGGAGAACTCGGTGCATGGACCACGTTTTCGTCCACTCGCCCCATCGCCTGGAAGACGGGCACAAGCCATGGCTTTCGAGACGCCTGGGCGGTGGGGGTGACCCCGTCGGTGGCGATTGGCGTGTGGGTGGGCAACGCGGATGGTGAGGGACGGCCGGATCTGGTGGGGGTTCGCGCCGCCGCTCCGGTGCTCTTCGATGTGCTGCGCGCAGCCCCCGATGGGGGATGGTTCGAGGACCCGGGCCTTGGTACCACGGTCCAGGTCTGCGCCGACAGCGGTATGCGGGCGGGACCGGACTGCGACGAGGTCAAGGGTCAACGCGGGCCCACGACGATGAAACGCGCTGCGGGATGCCAACATTGCCAGCGCATCCACTGCGTCGACGAGGACTGCACGGCTCGCGGCCACGCGGATTGCCGCCCCACGAGTGCGTTGCATGATGCGTCTTGGTTTGTCCTGCCTGCGGCACAGGCCCACTTCACGAAGCGGCAGGACCCCTCCTACCGACCGCTGCCCCCTTGGGCTCCAGAGTGCACGCCCGATGATGATGGCATTCAAATGGGCATCCTCGAACCCAAGCGCAACGCCCGCGTGCACGTTCCCATCGAACTCGATGGCAAGCCCGGGCGGTTGGTGCTTCAGGGGACTCACCTCGACCCCTCCGCGGTCCTCTACTGGCACCTCGATGAACGCTATCTGGGCCAGACCTCGGGCGTGCATCAGCTCGAAGTGTGGCCGGGTCCTGGAGACCACGTCATCACCGTGGTGGACCAGACCGGAGACCGCATCGAACGCCGATTCACGGTGATTGAGGTGCGCACCTACGGTGGCTAGCGTCAGGTGCCGCGTTTGTCGCCATAGAGCCGCACATGCAAGCGGTCGGAGAGTCGAAACCCGTATTCGAGGCACCACGCGGCGACCCGCGGGCCATGGGCGTCGAGTTGGGCGGGGGTCGTGCCTTCGGGCATGAGCATGATGCGCGAAGCGGCGAGACCCAGGCGCGCTTGCAGGTCGCGCACTTCCGTCAGCTCCTCGTCGTGCCCCGCCACGACGATCTTGAATGTGGCTTTGGTTGAGGCGGCGAAGACTTCGAGCGCCGACGTGGCACGCTTGGCTTGGGGCATGCCGGAGTTCTTGAGTTTTGGCGACACCACGTAGTGGGTGGCCAATGCATCGAACTCCGATCGAGGGGCGATGGTCCCGTTCGTTTCGAGGTCGAAGGTTGCTTTTGGCCAGCGACGGCGCAGGGCATGCATCAACGACACGAGGTTCCGCTGCTGGGCCAGGGGCTCGCCGCCCGTCAGCACGAAGGCTCGGGACGCAAACGTAGCCACCACCTCGACGATCTCTTCGTCCGAGAGGGTCAGTACTTCGTCGTCACGGCGGTATTTGCGGCCGGAGTGATGATCGAACGTCGTGCCTTCCCAGTTCCACGTGTGGGGGGTGTCGCACCAGACACACTGGAGGTTGCAGCCCGATAGTCGCACAAACGTCGACGGACGACCGACGAAGGGACCCTCGCCTTGGATCGACTCGAAGATCTCTGGCACGCCAGGGCGAATCTGGGACAGCGTGATCATGGACACGAGGGTTCTCTATTTGAGGTCTAGGACGTGGCGAACGATGGCATCGGCGAAGGCGTCGAGCTGGCGGCGTCGCGCGCGTTGCTTGTCTTCCGTAAGGTCGTCGCTGCGGTCATTGCCGGGAACTTCGACGGTGAGCACGCCCACGCTCGCCCGAACGTCTGGCACGGGGTGGGGGGCCCACCGTCCAAGCGAAACGCCGTCGTTCACTCCCCCGCTCCATCCTGCCGTGGGCATCGTGTCCAGGTGGTTGCCCATTACCAATCCTGGGTCGGTCTCGGCGATGGTTTTCGCCACCGTGATGGCCAACGCGGCGTCGGCGTCGCTGCGCGCGGTGGCTCTTGGGAGATCGGCTGGCCAAACGTGCGGATCCGAGAACACCCCCGCGGCTTCTCGACGAATCGTCCCATGCACACTGACGATGCGTTCGGGCTGCAGTCCATCGATCAATCGAACGAGCCAGACGTTTTCGGGGTGAGCGGGGCGGTCCAGCGCATCGCGAAGCTTGCGTGCCTCGGAGGGCCACGTGGTGCCGGGCGGGGGAAAGTTGCGATTGGTTGGACGCTTGGGGGGCTCTCGAAGTCGACGGGCGGCGTGGTCAGGGAACAGCACGGGAATGACCACGACGGTGGGACGCGGCCGCCCGGTGCTTAGTCGAGCTTCGATCCGCTCAACGACTTCGATGCCGCCTTGTTCGGACCCATGAACCCCGGCCAGGATGACAACCCGATGGACCGGCGCCCGACCTGGGTAGATCCGCGCCACCACTTCGCGACCCTTGGCAGTTCGGCCGAGAGTGTGGCGAGATGCGGTGTTGGACGACACGGCGCTGAGTACCGACGCAACGCCATCGTTGGGAGCGGGAGCGGCCACGCCCAAGCATCCCCACCAGCTCCAGAACCAAGGTGGCATAAGGGTTCGTATCCGTTGGTCCGGATTCGTGTCCTTTCGGGGCTGCGGCCCACCGGTTCCCTTGGATTGAGAAATCCAAGGAGGATCCATGTCGTTTCGCATCGCGACCTACAACGTGCTCGCGGACGCCTACATCCGCCCCGAACGGTATCGGGGCTCTTCATCGGCTTCCCTCGATCCGGTGCATCGTCGACCGCTCCAGCTGCGCCGCGTGGCAAACCTTGCTTCCGACGTGATTTGCCTGCAGGAAGTCGAAGCGGAGGTTTATGAAGCTCTCGACGCTGCGCTTCCCGAATACGTCGGGACCTATGCGCCGCGCCGGGATCGCCCCGACGGAGTGGCCACGTTCGTACGGTCGTCTGGGCCCGGCGTGCAGGCGACCACCGAACTGCACTACGCCACGCCGCAGGCCGATCGTGACCATCTGGCCCTGCTCACCGTCTTGCAGGTGGCCGACCGACGGCTGGTGTTGGCAAACACCCACCTGCGCTGGCAACCGGCCGAGACCCCGATCGACATGCATGAGGGGGTGCTCCAGTTGCGCCAGCTTCTGGATGCGCTTGAACCGTATGGGCTCCCTTACGTCCTTGCCGGCGATCTCAACGCCATCTCGCAAGGGCCGGTGATTCGATTGGCCCAGCAGAATGGTCTGCGAGTTACCGGTCAGTCGCTTCGTCCCTGGGATACCGCGCTGATTGAAGGTCGCCGACGCAAGCTTGATTACGTCCTGGTGACCACCCATTTCAACGCCCAGCCCCAGCCGGTGCCCGCGTTGTCCAAGCATCGCCCGATTCCGTCGTCCGAGGAACCGTCGGACCACATTCCCTACGAGGTCATCCTGTCTTGGCAGTGACGCCGCCGCTTTCGTTCACCTGGGCCGAGGTCGTTGATCGGCTAGTTGCCGAGCGGGGCAGCCTCGCCGAGGTGGTTCGGGTGGTCTACGATCGCGCACCTGGCGAGCTTCCTTCGGATCCCTCCACCGTGGAACGGGGGCTGCGTCGGTTGCGCCAGCGGGGCGCGCAGTCTGGGGAACGCTACGGACGGCTGTTGCTGCGAACCTTTGGATTACCCGCTTCCATCGCGGCCTGGGCCCAGGCCTTGGGCACCTACCACGGACCGCTCAACGACCTGCCCCTCGCCAATCGCCGAGAGCTTCTCGAACTCTGGGATCGACCTCCCTTGGCGGAATCCGACCACGCGGTATGGATCCACCTCGCCCTGGCCTCAGTGGCCCATCACGATGGGCGGCTCGACGACGCAGATCGGCGGCTCGAGCTGGCGGCGTTGGGCATGGGCCGGGCCGGGCCGGCGGCTCGGTTGGAATGGGCCCTGTTCTCGGCCCGTCGCCTCGCACACCAGCGACGCATCCCCGAGGCGATCGCCCGGCTGGAAAACGTGGAAGAAACGATCGATGAGGTAGAGGAGCCGGACGGCAGCTGTTACCGAGCCCGCTGGCTCGACCAACGGGCGTACCTTGCGGCTCGCGGGTGGCGGACCCATCCGCAGGCCCTGGAACGATCGGCGGCCTTTCGCGAGGCGATTCCGGATGGCCCACATTCCTTCGTTGCCTTTCGGCGTCACCTCGGCTTGGCCTGGATCCGCTGGCGTCAGGGGTCCAAGGAGCTTGCCGTCGACCACGGTCAAAGGGCCTTGAGCATCGCAGGGGATGCAGGTCGTTTGCGCCTACGGGCCACCGCACTGCGGCTACTCGCCCGGTTGATCCCCGAGCGACGACGTACCCTTGACGCTCGAGCCCAGGCGATTCTCGAGCAGCTCGACGGCCGGTCGTGAGTCGGATGGTGGTCTTGTACGTGGCGTACCCGTCGAATCGGCGGCTGGGCTCGCCAAGGTCGAAGCCATCGCGATGGTGCCGCTGACGGCCGCCGCGAAGCTCCAAGACGATCTACGAGTCCGGCTGGGAGGGTCGTGAAGCGATCGGGCGAAGGCCTATGCGTAATCTATATCGTGACATTTTTTTCGTGTATTTGTTGTCGGTCTTGATAGAGTTCGGGGACTCATCCGTTGACCGCAGGAGAGCAATCATGATGGTTTGGATGTTGTGGCAGGCTGCGTTCGCTGTCGAGCTGGTTCCCACGCACGAAGCGGCTTGGCGGCCGGACGTCACACCGACCTGCGATCAGCACGAACCCACACCCTCGGCCCCCCTCCAGATTCGCCGGTGGCCGGCCGATTTAGCGGCATCGAAGATCGACGGCTGGCCAGCCCGTCGAGTGGCACTGGTTGCTCCCCCGGAGTGGATCCGTCTCGGGTGGCGGGGGCCGAGCCGGTTGGCCCGCCCGATGTTCGTCCGGAGCGAACGACCGAGCCTCGAGGCACACTCCGATGACGGGTGCGCGTTCGGGCTGGCTAGGCATCGCGATGAGCTTCCGCGGTGGCGGCTCAGCGTCGCGCAGCACGAGCCGGAGCTAAGTGAGCTGCGTTTCGATGTTTCCCTGCTCGAGCACCAGAAGAATCGATGGAAGGGCGCGCGGTATCCCGAGAGAGTGCTCGATCCAGACGTGTGGTGACCTCACGACGGGCCTGGTCTGGCTCTGGGGCCGACCCCGTCAACCGCTAAACCTCGGCGAGCAAGGCCTTGGCAAGCCGGTCGTAGTCTTCGTCCCGATTGTAGATTTGGGAGGAAAGCCGCACGTGCAGCAGGTCGTGGATCGACTCGAGCTTCGCCTCGACGCGATGACCGTCCCACAGGCGCTGCATCCACTCCTCTGCGTCTCCCCGTGGCTCGCGAGGCAGCGCCAGCGTCTCCATCTGAGCCGTCATCGCTCGTGGAGCGATCCGGGGCACGCCAAGTTGCTCACTCACGATCGCCGCGAAGCGGTCGCCGCGATCGCGGTTGTAGACCCGCAGGCGGTCCAAGCCCCCGAGTTGCTCCACAAAGTCGAGCGCATCTTCGACGGCAAGCCACGCGGTCACATCCCGCGTGCCGATCCAGTCGAACGCCTTGCGTCCCTGGCCATAGAAGTGCGACAGCTGCAGGGGCACGAGCGAGGCGGGGTCGCGAGCGTAGAGCACCGCGACCGCCTTGGGGGCAAACAGCCATTTGTGCAGGTTGCCGACCCAGTAGTCCGCACCGATTGCGTCGACGTCGACCGCGAGTTGACCCGGCGCGTGAGCCGCGTCCACGACCACGGGCACGTCTCGAGCATGGGCGAACGCCACCATCTGGGCGATGGGCGCCACGAGGGCAGTGCCTGACGCGAGCTGATCGAACACGGCGATTCGAGCTCGATCGGGCCATTGGGCGGCCAGCGCGTCGAGCATGGCTTGTGGCCCAGGGCACGGAAATGGCAGGTCGATGGTGTGGATGCGCACCTCGAACCGGTCTGCGAGGTACCCCAGCAAGCGGGCGACGCCACCATACACGGCGTTCGTCGTCACGATCGTGTCGCCCGGGTCGAAGTTGATCGACCGCAGCACGGTGCTCATGCCCGACGTGGTGTTCTCGACGAGCGAGAGGTGGTCGGGATGGCCGTGAAGCACCTTCGCAATGCGTTCCCGGACCGGATCCATTCGGGGTCCGAGGCCCATCATGAAGCGGACCGGCTGGGCTTCGAACTCCAGGACGAGGCGTCGTTGAGCCTCGAGCACCACCTTTGGGGTGGCACCGAAGGAGCCGTGGTTCACGAAGGCCATGCCCGACTGCAAGGCGAAGGCGTTCGCCCAATTCGGGTCGGCCGTGAAGCGAAGGCCGCGCGCCTCAAGCCAGGGTTCGATGCGGGCGCGCAGCTGGTCCCGTGTGGTGCGAAAGGCATCGAGGCGCTCGGTTCGGGAGCCGGTGACTGCGTTGGGATCGGGAAGCGGCCAATGCAGTCGCTCCACGCGATCTGGGTAGGCGGGGCACACCTCCTCGTCACACAGCGTGATCACCACGTCTGGTTCAGACACGTCGAAGGACGATTTCGAGGCCTGTCCTGTGAGATCGACGCCCACCTCGGCCATCACCGCGGTGGCTTCCGGACGCAACGGGGCAGGGTCGGAACCGGCCGAGTAGACCGTGACGTCCGGTTGACTCAGGGCGCGCACCCAGCCCTCGGCCATCTGACTACGAGCCGAGTTGGCGACGCACATGAACAGAATCCGCATGTTCTTTCCTTAAAGCGGCTTTCTTCGATCCGCGCAGATGACCATGACGCGTTGGCCTTCACGCAGCGTCATCGTGGCGGGTGGATTGACCAGCACGTCGTCGGCGGTCTCGATCGACATCAAGATCGAACGGTGGTCGTGGAGCAGTTCATGCGACAACTCACCCACCGTGCGGCCCTCCCATCGCTCCGACAACGTTCGGGTTTGGAAGGCGTTGCCATGGGCTTGGGTGAGGATGTCGTCCAACACGCGCACGAGCCCGCGGTTGCGCTGCACACTGCCTAGGATCATGCCAGCGTAAAAGTCAGCCACCACCACATCTTCAACGCCCGCGTTCTTGAGCAGCTCCTCGTTCTGACGGCTGTGCAGTTCGGCCACGGTGTAGATGTCGGGCGCCATGCGCTCGATGGTGAGCGAGGCGAGAACCGTGCGTGCATCGCAGTCCTGGTTGGACCGTGGAACGAGTTGGTCGGCCATTAAGATCACGGACTCGGCGTAGGGGATCCGCACCGCCTCGAGTACGGTCTCTCGTGTGTAATCGCCGATGTAGCGGTAGAGGTTTTCGGGGCGGATGAATTCAGAAGGGAACCCTTCGGTCGGGATTTCGACCTCGGTGACGAGGACCACGGCTCGATCCCATGGGGTGCCGCGTCCAAACAGCTCGCGAAGGACGGTCGCGCCCGATTCGTTCCAACCGCAAACCACGACGTGGTCGGCAAGCTCGTCGATGTCCAACTCGTGAACCTCCAGCTGTCCGCGAAGTCGGTGGACCATCGAGGCCGAGATGGTCCCGACGAAAACCGCAAACAGCGTCATGCCGCCTAGCATCAGGGCCAGCGTGGTGAAGCGGCCCACCACCGAACTGGGGTCACCCCCGATGGGCTCGCCCCCGATGAGGCTAAACGTGGCGTACCAAAGCGATTGTCGGAAGGTCGCGAACTCGGGATTCCCCATGCCTTCGACCCGCATCAGCACCACCGCGGACAATAGAACGAGCGCGATGGTCGCCAGCACCAAGGCGAGCCCCTCGGTTCCCGCCTGCCGAAGCGGCCCTCCGAGGATGCCCACCATTCGCCGACGGAACAGCACGCCCGCTCGGAACAGTCGCAACACGCGAAGGACGCGAAGCAGCCGCAACGGCCGGGTCCAGGGCAGGACCGCGATGATGTCGATCCAGTATCGAGTGAAGAACCGACGCTTCTTCCGTGCGAGCAGGAATCGGAGCCCCAGCTCGATGACGAAGATGCCCGTGAGCACATCCCCGGCAAACAAAAGAGCCTCTGGGGGACTTCGCTGGGCCGCTTCGAGGATCGTCAGCACGATCGAAATCACGATCAACACGAACAAGGCGACTTCGGTCGCAACGTGGTGCAGCATTCGGTCGAGGGACCGCCGTGCTCGCTCGAAGAGTGTTCGTTGTGCCACGGCCCTCTCCTACCGCTTCCGCTCGGTCGTGACTACGGAGTTCAGTCCGAGAGTGTTTCACGAACGCGACGGGCTCGATCGACCAGCGTGCGCAGCGCCCCTCGGTCTTCGAGGCTCGAAGCGACGAAATGCCGACGATCCGCAGCTCGTCGCAGCAGCTCAAAGATCTCGGTCATCCAACTGGCCGACAACCCCCGTCCCACAACGCGAATGACGCGTCCGTCGGCCATGTAGAGCGTGACATCACCGGCTCGGTCCACGTCGATCACCTCGATGGCGTCGTAGCTGGCACGTGCGGAACGGTGTCCACGCGCGGTGAACAGCTCCTCTTCGGTGGGAGGCTGGGAGCGGAACCAGCGATCGAAACGGTCGATGACGAACTCGCCGCGCCCGAGCCGAACGCGGGTCCATCGGTCTCGTACCGGGATGGTTGCGATGCCGCAGAGCAGGACAAGTCCGGCCGTGATGAACCACCCCGGGAGGCTCGTCATGAGCAGGGCCATGCCCCCCACCGCGAGTCCGACAAGCCAGGTCGCTACAACCCCACGGGCACGTTGACGCGTGGCGAACACCGCACCGTGCGGCCTCACCACCCGGGCCGCTTCCGGACGGATTTCGGAGGTAGGATCGAGCATCGGACTCATCGAAGCAGAGCGACCCGTAGACGGCAACGTCAAATCGCAGAGTTGGAGGATACCGCTACGGGTCGCCATGACCGCCCGAAGGCAGACGGAGCTTCGAAGTGTGTTCGTTCAACACAACGGCGTCGAACTTCCTACCTGGAAGGCCGAACATCATCGTGTCTACGAAAGTTTAACACACGCTCGTAGCCGAAACGGATTTCCATGATCTTTTTTGTGGACACTCCGAAAATCATGTGCAAGACCACCTTTCTTGCCGGCATCGAACCGGTCTGATTCCTGCGGAGGCGCTGATGGCCTGGATCTCGGGACTCGCGATGTTGGCTTGGGCCGCCGATCCTGTCGAAGCGCCACCCGAATCGCCTGGGATCCCACAGGCCAGTGTCGCGAAAAAGAGGACGAAGAAAGACCCCTTTAGCCCCCAGGCCCTCAAGAAGGCGATGCGACTCGTGGTTCCGGCGGTCGAGCGGGCGGCCGGAAGGCCCTTTCGTACTCCTCCCGTGGTCGAGATTGCGTCCAATGAAGCATTTGGACGCATCCTTCGTGAGGAAACCCGCCTGATTTACGACGCTGTCCATAAAGATACGCCCAAGGAACTACGCGAACGCATCATTGCAGAGGAACAGGCCGGAATTGGTCCAGGTCTCCTTGGGAAGTACGCGGTGTTTGAGGACACCTTGTACCTCTGCGAAGGCAATCTTCGAAGAGCAGCGATCGAGGGCGAAGTAGCGTCGCTTCCCGATCTGGTGACGGTGGTCCTGGCGCACGAATTGGTCCATGCCCTTCACGACCAGTACGTCGACTTGGCCGAGATGATTCGACAGCTGCCGGACCGCGACGGGCTGTGGGCGGTGTCAGGCACTACTGAAGGCCTTGCCAACTGGGTCGAGGGTCGTGTTGCGGCCGAACTTGGACTGGTCAAGGTGCATGAGAAGATGAATGCGCTGCAAGGGTGGAACGACGACGGTCCGCAAAGGGCAGAGGCGTTTCGCATCTGGTCGCACTACGGCCAGGGCAGCCGAATGATGGCTTACCACTTTGCTGAGGGCGGCATCGACAAGGTCTGGGAGGTGGCCGCGCAGCCTCCCGAGACCACCCGAGGCCTGTTTCGGCCCGAGACGTGGCCGGCGCGTCGCTCCCCACCCACGCTGGACTACCGCATGGTGCTTCGCGGTACCGAGCAGTTCGTGACGCGGGGCGATTGGTTGACCTCCATCTCGCCACTCGGCGAGGGTCCGCTATGGGCCGAGGCCTATGGCGCAGGTGAACCTGGGCGGGTGGACGCGGTCTTGGGTCGCGTGAACGAGGCGTGGTCCCTCGAAGGGGTGCGCCCCGACCGTCAGGCTCAGATTCGCATCCTGACCTTCGATTCGGGCGAAGGGGCCCAGGAATACCTGAGTCTGCTTCGCGCCAGTGACGAAGGGCTTGCCGCGCGCCTCGGCTCACGACTCGAGCGTGAGGTCAACGTGCAGACCCGGGCCTTCGACCAAGTGCCGGGTGACGTGGCCGCGAGACGGGATTCGGTGGTGGTGGGGTTGTCGGGAACCCAACTGGAGCGGTACTCCGCTTGGGTGGTTCGCAACAACACGATGGTGGTCGTGCTGACTGAGAATTTTCGACCTGGGCTTCGCTTGGGCTGGGCCATCGAGGCGGTGTTCGACCGTCTCGAAGCCGTGCGAGCGGGAAAGACGTTGGCGCCTGCGAAGTCGGAGCCGCGGCGATGAGTGAGGCGCGCGAGGCATTCTTGGATGGGCTCGTGTCGGTGGGCATCACGGATCCGCGCGTCCGGAAGGCGTTTGCGGCTGTGGATCGGGCGCAGTTCGTCCCCGACGTCCCCGCTGACTGGCTTTACGAAGATGGGGTGCTCCCCGACGGCGTCCACCACAGCCAGCCATGGACGGTGGCGCGTTTGTGTGGGTTGTTGATGGTGGGGTCGGGCGACCGGGTGCTCGAGGTGGGGACCGGTTCGGGATACCAAACGGCGGTCCTTGCTCATCTCGATCCGATCTCGATCGTGACCATCGAGCGGGATCCGGAATGGGCCGAGAGCGCACGAAAGCGCCTCGTCGAGTTCTCGAACGTCATTGTGGTCACCGGCGATGGCCGCGAGGGCTACGCGCCGAAGGCTCCCTACGACCTCATTGTGGTCAATGGCGCGGTTCAGGTGACCCCACCTGCATTGCTCGAGCAGGTGGCGTCGGATGGTCGGATTGTCGTGCCCATCGGTGCCGAGGACGAACAAGAATGGCACGTGCTTGAGCGGATGGATGCCGACACCTGGGAGCGCACGACCCACGGATCCGTCCGCTTCACCCATCTCGAGTGACTACAGGTCGCGAACGCCTCGATATCCACGGTTGTGGTAAAGCAACGGGGCCCCGGGATTCGAGACCGCTTGCTCCACTTCACCCATGAAGATGCTGTGGTCCCCCATCTCGACGCGCTGATGCACGCGACACTGGAGCCAGGCCACGGCGCCGCCCACGACCGGTAGGCCATCTTGGGTGAGGTCCGTCGCCAGTTCCCCAAAGTTGGGGCTTGGGTCGCGGCCCGAAGAGGCGAACCAGTTCGAAGCCTCGATCTGCCCTTCTCCTAGGATGCTCACCGCGAACCGTCCCGTGGCCTCGATCATCTGGCACGCGCGATTAGGGGCATTCAAACAGACACTCACGAGCGGGGGCTCGAGCGACACCGACGTGAAGCTCGACACGGTCAACCCAAACCACAGCCCGTCCTGGGCCACGGTGACGACGGTGACCCCAGATGCCCAGCATCGCAACGCACCTTTGAACGACTCGGGATCAGTCACCATCGGGGTCCTCGATGCGGAAACGGAGCACGGTGCGGCCCACCATGATGGTCTCACCGCCGCCCAACACCGTTTCCTGGACGCGCTGGCCGTTGACCACAGTGCCGGTGGTGGAGCCCGCATCCCGGAGCACGAAGCCCCGCGCGGTGCGCTGCACGATGCAGTGCGTGGGGGACAGCCGGGTGTCGGTGGGAACGCTCATGCCGCACAGCTCTGACTGACCCACCGTGAGCTGATTGCCAATGGGCACCGAAACCCCGCGGTCCGGTCCCGACATGAACTCGAGCCACGCAGGGTCGGTTACCGCTTCGCCATCGGCATCACCGGGCGGCTGGCTCGGGATGGGCGGGGGCGAGGCAGGGGTGTGAAGGGGGGCTTCGTCGGTGATCGCGGAGTCGTCGATCGCCTGTCCCACCATCGCTTCAGGCTGGTCGTCGTCGGATGAGGCAGGCGCCGCCAGCGCTTCGGTGACCTCGTTCACGTCCTCCTCGCCAACCTCGGGGAGGTCGGGAAGATCGGTGCGCGGCGTGATCGGGGGTGCCTCAGTGGCGGTCGAATCGGCCACGTCATCGCCGGCGGCGGCTTCGTCCTCGAGGGCTTTGCGGAGCCAGGCGGGAGCGGTGGCCAAGAGATTCGCGGTATCCGGGTCGCGGCTGTTCACCTCTTCGAGCGAAGGCTCGGGTTCGTCACCCAACACCGGCGCGATCTCTTCGATGTCGAGGGGGCCGGCTGTCGCATCCTCGGTCGGTGCAGGATCGAACGGAGGAGGGGTCGGGTCGGGGTCGGGCACCACACCCTCGTGGAATCCCTTGAGGGGCCCCGGAGCGGACAGATCCTCCGAGGTGGTCTCGGGCAGATCCGACTCGGGTTTCGCCGCGACGGCAGGCTCGCTCGGAGGCGCTACGGTGCGGACCACTTCGTGATCTTCTTCGTCGACGGTCGGGGCTTGCTCGGGTGTTTCGTCGGGAAGCTTCGGCGCGGGGGCCTCGGCCGGCGTCACCGTGGAAGTCAGACCTGGAGGCGGAGGCGGCGGTGCGATGCTCACCCGTTCGAGGGCCGGGGCTTCCGCGCCCAATGGAGCTTCGGCGCGGTCGGACGCTGGAGCGAGGGTCGGGTGCAACGAAGGGAGCAGATGCTCTTGGTCGACGAAGAGGACCTGAAGCGGGGTTGGGCCAATGGTGAGGGTTTCGCCGCCAAACAGGCGCACCCGATCGGTGGCCTGTCCGTTGACGAGCACGGTCGCGTCGTCCACCTTTTCGATGTAGATGCGGCCGCCTTGGCGCCACACCCGGGCATGGCGAGCCCGCACATCCGGATCTTCGGGCAAGGAAAAGTCGACGTCATCGCCCTGACCGATGACCAACTGGTCGGGCTGCTGACGGAACACGCCCCACAAGGAGCCGTCGTTGACGAAGCCCACGATGGGCCCCCGTCGAGCGAGTTCGACCGCGGGATCGACCGACGACAGGCGCGATGGCGGGGCAGGCGGCGTCTGCGGATCGGTGAGGAGTTGGCTCCACGCGTCGTTCGTATCGAAATCGGTCAGGCCAACCACGGGACTGCCAAACGTCGCGGGGAGGACCTTCCGATGGAGTGCGGGATCGAAGTCCGCGGCAGCGACTCGCACCGACCAACCGTAGCTTTCAATGGGGTCGAAGTCGGCCATCCCCGAGAACCAGAGGCCTTCGACCTTGTCGAGGGCCTGTCCAAAGCCTGGACCGACCGCCCGCAAGCGTTCGAAGAGGCGAGGAGTGATGAGTTCATGGCGGATGAGCATGTCGACGACGCCGCTCGCAAGCCGCATCGGCGTGGTACCGCCTTCGACAAACGCCTTGCCGACGGCCGAACGTTGCATCCAGGCCTTCGCGCTGACGGGCGAGATGAGTCCGGCGAGGACGCGGGCCAGGGCTTCGTTGGCCGTGTAGCGCTTGGGCACCGCGGCCACCCACGGGGCACGCTCGGCACCCGGATGTCCGCTGCGCGCGGCGAGCGAGACCTTGGCGAGGCCCCACCACCCGGCGACCGAGAACGGATCGAGTTCAATGGCCCGGTTGTACCAACCCATGGCCGAGGTCAAACGGCCCTGCATCCATGAAATGTCGCCCATGCCCAGGCAGGCTTCCATCTTGTGCGGCGACAGCTCGACGGACTTGAAGATGGTGAGAATGCCTCGGAACGCTTCTTCAGCCCGACTGATCTGGCCCAATGCGAGGTAGAGGGGGCCCGCCAACTGGAGACTCGGGACGTGGTTCGGGTTGAGCCGCAGGGCTTCATCGACCCGTTCGGTCGCGTCTTCGGGCCGACCCGCCCGGAGGAGCAGTTGGGCGTAGGCCGTGCAGTCGGCGGCTCGCTCGCTGGCCTCGGGCTCCTCGGACGGCTTGCCCCGGTACGCTTCCCACAAGCCCTCATAGTAGACGATGGCCTGTTCTTCTTCGTGGGCGCGATGGTGTAGGCGCGCGAGGTGACGCAAGGCCACGACATGACGAGGCGCCCGCTCGAGCAGGGCATGATAGACGCGAAAGGCATCTTCCTCGAGATGGACGGCCGTGGCCACAATGCCCGCGCGCATCAGGGTGGGCGAGGCCTGCTGAAGGTCCTGGGTCGCCGCTTGGTCCAACATGAGCTGGATGACCCGCGGCCACTGGCCCATCTGGGCTCGGACTTGCTGCAGGGTGGTGGATAGATCGGGTTCGGACCAGCCCAACGCCTCGGCACGGTCGATGAACGCGAGTCCCTTTTCGGCCTCGTGAAGCTGTTCGACGTAGGCCCGCCCAATGGCGTACTGCAAGCGCGGTACGTCCTCGGATGGCACGTAGTTGAGCAGGTCTTCGGTGTGTTTGATGTAGGCCGGCCAATCCCCGCGGGCTTTCGCGAGGGACTGCAGGGCCTTCAGGGCGGTGAGCGCCTGGGCCGGCAGATGGTGGTCTTCGAGCACCAGGTCCCAGGCTTCCGCCGCTCGATCGGAGTCTTGCAGCTCGTACTGGCTGACCCGGGCCAGCTCGGTCAGAATGGCGACCCGCGATGGTCCGGTGCGTGAGCGAGCTTGGGCCCAAAGGTCTCGCGCGAGTTTGGCCCAATCGCTGGTGCGCTCGGCGACGGTTCGCAACGGTCCGAAGAGGGCATCGGCGTGACGGGTGGCCGATAGGGCATCGACCAAGTGCCGATGGGCGTTGTCGTAGTCCGCCTGGGCGGTGTAGACGTGGCCCAACGTAGTCTGGATTTCGACGCGGATGTCGTCGTGCTCCGCTAACGTGAGCAAGGTCTCGTAGTGCTCGGCCGCGACTTCGTAGCGTTCGAGTTCGCGGGCCCTCACGGCGAGCTGCTCGACCAAGGTGGCATCGGCCAGCAAGTCGGCAATGAGCGCGGTTGGTGTCGGATAGCGGATCGAAAGGTCCCAGTCCGTGGCCTTGAGCAGCACGGCTTTGACCGCTTCGCTGACGGGCAGGGACTGGATGAGCCGGCTTGGGTCCCGCAACACCCAGAACGGCAACTCGCCCTGATTGAAGGCCGCCATCGCGGTCATGCCAAGCGCATAAACGTCCGACGATGGAGCGGGCGCGTAGGTCTTTTCGGTGGTTTCGGGAGCCCGGAACAGGGACGTGGCTTCGGCCGCATCGGTGGGGGCTACCGAGAACCCCACCAGGTGCGCACTGCCCTGGTCGGTGATCATGACGTTGTCGGGCTGAACCGCTCCATGGACGAGCTGCTTTTCGTGGGCGGTCGCCAAGGCACGGCCCGCCTCGAGGAGGACCTGTGTGACGGCGATGGCGTCGAGGTCCGAACGGGTTTCGAGGCTCCCCGTCTCGAAGAGCTGGGTGGCCAGGTAGACAAACCCATCGTCCGACTTGGCGGCCTGAAAGGTCCGTCCGATGCCGACGGTGTCGAGGGCCATGAGGGCGCGGCCACGCTCGATGAAGGCCTTGATGGCCTCTTCGTCACTGACCCATTGCCCGTAGAACACCCGCACGAGCACGGGGTGTTGTTCTTTGCGATCCCACGCCTTCCACTTGCCGTCGACCCCGGCCGTGGGGAGCTTCTCGAGCAGGCGGTAGCGCCCGTCGCCCAAGAATTCTCCTGCTTGTAGGCGGGGTCCCGACCGCATTTGCCGGCGAACCCGTTCGATATCGCTGGCCGTGCTCGCCGTTGGAGCTTGGTCACGCTGATCGTAGAGCGTCGCCAGCTCTTCGCCGAGCTCGCGCAGCTGCGCGGTCGCGTAGAGAGGGGCCACCTCGGGGGGAGGGGTCCCTTGATTCGCGGAAGGCTGGGTAGACGCCGAATCCTCTTGCATGGCCGTCGCCTCTGGGGTGCGGGGGTGCGAGTCGGAGCCATGATATGAGACTGTGTCGTGACGGGCCACGCGGCAACCGGACGTGGCAGGAGACCACATGCCGACGGACCCCTTCAGTCACACCCGCAACGCGCTTCATCACGCGGTCCAGGTCCCCAGTGGGTTGGCGGCCACCCATCTGCCCCGAGACGATCAAGACAAGTACGCCAACCTGGGGTGGGATCCCCAGCTGCGAGCCCTCGTGAGTCGAGGGGTAGGGCGGCAGAACGACGTGGCGGCCGGGCTTCGCTTTGCGGATGGCACATGGATCGTGGTTCGACGCGGGGTCGTGGTGGCCGAACGGGCCCTCGCGGGCTCCACGCTGATGCGCGCGCGCACCTGGCTTCAGGGCGTGGTTGCGGGTCTTGAGATCGACGATCGGGAACTGGTGCCGGCCCAGTACGAGCTGCCGAACCATCCCGCGGGCGAGGGTCATCCGCTGGCGGACCTCGACGAAGCCGTCCTCAAGCAGTTCGACGAGTGGTTCGCGCTTTCACACAACGTGCTTACCGGCTTGCGAAGCCAGGAACCTCGGGCATCTGAAGTGCGGTGTTGGCCCCATCACTTCGATTTGGCCACGCTCATCACCCTCGATGCCGACAAAAATCCGGAAGAGGCCCGCAGCATCGGCATCGGCATGACGCCAGGCGATGGCCACATCCATCAGCCCTACCTCTATGTGGCTCCCTGGCCCCGGCCGGCGAATCCCACGATCGTCACCTTGTCGCGGGGGCGATGGCACGTCGACGGGTTCGTGGCCGCGGTGATGACGATCCCTCAACCTTCGGAACCCGAGATGAGCGCGTTCATCGGTGAAGCCGTTGCGCATAGCCATACTTTGCTCGCCTCCACCTCAGAGGCCTGAACCGGATCTGAGGGTCAGCGGGATTTGACAAGCGGGGGTACCCGCTTTGGTCCTCTGACGATGTCGAATCTGTCGGGGCAGAAGACCGTCGCCGGGCCCCGGCTACGTTATCGCCGCACTTCCAGGTGGAGGAGCAGCGATGCGGCGCGGCGGGATTCATCCAGGGCCTTGGTGGGGGCTCCTGCTCTCGGGATGCATTTTCAGTATCGGTAACGATGAGCCGGTAGTGGTGGACGAACCTGATCAAGAAGAGGTTGAGGAACGCGCCCCTCGCGAGGATGCGTCGGACGATTCGCCAACCTCGACCGATCCCACGGGTGAGGTTGCGGCTCACAACGCCGTCCGAGCCAGTGCCCAGCCCCCACCCGTTCCGGCACTGGGACCCTTGACCTGGGACCCCGAATTGGCCGAAGTGGCTCGCAATTGGGCCGAGGGCTGCCGTTTCGTGCACAGCCAGACGTCGGGGTTGGGCGAAAACCTCTACGCCGCTTCCTGGGCCGCGACGATCCAGGAGGCCGTGGATTCTTGGGCGGCTGAGGACGCCTGGTACGATTACGACACCAACTCGTGCTCCAACGTTTGCGGTCACTACACGCAGATCGTGTGGCGCGACACCCAACGGGTGGGTTGCGGGTTTGCCGACTGCCCGGTCATCGAAGGCACCAACTTCGGCGGTCGCTACTGGGTTTGCAACTACGATCCACCGGGCAACTTCGTCGGTCAGCGTCCGTATTAGTGAGACTCCGGTGGTCGCGAGACGCTAGCTTCGTCCAGGGCTATGTCGTGGCGTCTGCCGGCTCACCCACGCCGACCTTGCCTGGCTTGAGGGAGTCCGTCGCCTCCTGGACGAGGTGCACCGTGTAGCCGAGCATATGCATGGGTACAAGCCATGGATAGTCGTTCATGAACGGCTCGTGCAGGGCAATCC
>JBCCQY010000042.1:0-64259 GCA_039208735.1 Myxococcota bacterium
AGGTCTTGGCACAGTGACCGCGGGCATCGTCGGTGTATCCAACATCATGCTGGTCAGCGTGCGCGAGCGTACCGCAGAGATTGGGCTTCGAAAGGCGATTGGCGCCCGACCGAGTCAAATCCTCACCGCCATCGTGACGGAGGCCGTCTTCATCACCGCGACCGCCGGGTACTGCGGCATCGTTGCTGGGGTCGCCGTACTCGAAGTCCTACGAGCCACCGTGCCCCCCAATGATTACCTCCGCGAGCCGGAGGTTACCTTGCTTCCCGCCGTCGTCGCGGCCATTCTGTTGGTCGTGTTCGGGGCGCTCGCCGGCTTGATTCCCGCGTGGCAGGCCGCCCGGGTCAACCCCGTCGACGCCCTTCGAGATGCCGCATGATTCGCGACACGCTCGTCGAAATCAGCGACGCCCTTGTGGCGAACCCTATCCGGGCGCTCCTCACGATGGCCGGGGTGTTCTGGGGCACCCTCATCTTGATCGCGATGTTGGGCTTTGCCGAGGGCATCGAGCAAGCGACCATCAAGACGATGCGCGGCAGCGTGACCAATGCCGTGTTCGTCTGGGGCGGGCGCACCCGGTTGCCGTACCGCGGTCGGAGACCAGGCCGCCGGGTCAAGTACGCGCTCTCGGACATCCCCGTGTTGACGGCTATCGAAGGGGTCAAACACCTCTCTCCGCGCAGCCAATTGGGCGGGTATCGAGACGGCATTGCCGTGACGCGGGGAACCGAGGTGGGGGCCTTTCAAATCACAGGGGACGTCCCAAACTTTCGCCATGTACAAGCCGTGGAATGGGACGCCGGACGGTTCATCAATGACCTCGACGTGGCCGACCGACGCAAGGTCGCGGTCATCGGGGACCAGGTCTACCGGCAACTGTGGCCCGATGGAGGCGACCCCATCGGGCAAACCATCGCCATTCAGGGCATCCACTTCCAGGTGATCGGCCACTTCCACTCCGCCACCGGCGACGATCGGGGTGACCGCGACGAGCAGACCATCCATGTGCCGCTATCGACCTATCTTTCTGCCTTTCGGCAAGGTGATGTGGTCGAGTGGTGGGCGTTCATCGTCGAAGACGGCTTTTCGAGCGAAGCCGTCGAGGTCGAGGTGAAGAAGGCCTTAGCGGAGCGCCACGATGTACATCCCAAGGACGCAGTAGCGTTGGGCTCCTACAATGCCGAAAAGGAATACCGACGCATCCAAAGCCTCTTTTTGGGCATTCGTGGGCTGACCTGGCTCGTGGGCATCGCGACCCTGCTGTCCGGGGCCATTGGCGTGAGCAACGTGCTGCTCATCGTGGTCCGAGAACGAACTCCGGAGATTGGCGTACGGCGGGCGATTGGCGCTACCCCGAGCGCCATCGTGTTCATGATCGCCCTTGAAGCCCTCGTCATGACAAGCATGGCGGGTATGGCGGGCATCGTCATGGGCACCCTTCTGCTTGAGGCCGCCGCGGTTGCGATCGGTCCTGACAACCTCTCTATGGGGCAACCCTACATTCACTGGAGCGCGACGGTGGGCACCGCTGCCTTACTGGGATTCGCCGGCCTGGTAGCGGGCTATCTTCCTGCCCGCCGGGCGGTGGCTATCGAACCCGTCGACGCGCTGCGGTCGGAGTAACGCCATGAACCGAACCACCATCATGGGCGGCGCAGCCGCCGTCGCGGTGCTCTTTGTCCTGACCCTAGGCTTCCTGGTGGCCAGGTCCCAACCCCCTACCGAAGACATCGAAACCATCTCGCCCAAAGTCACCGACATTGTGGTGAAGACGGTCGCCACGGGTGCGGTGGTGCCGCGGGTCGAGGTCGATATCAAAAGCCGCGTGTCCGGTGTGCTGTCGGACCTCTACGTCGAACCTGGTGAACTGGTCGAAGCGGGGCATCTCATTGCCGAGATTCGCATCATTCCGGACTCGGCAAGCCTCAACAACGCCCAAACAAACCTTCGAACAAGTCGGATCGAACTCGACAATGCGCGCCGTGATCTCGATCGCGCCCGTTCGTTGTATGACAAGTCCGCGATGTCGACGGCCGAACTGCAGAGTATCGAGCGTGACTTCCAGCTCGCAGAACAGTCGTTTTCTGCCTCGGTCGCCAACCTCCAGATCGTCAAAGAAGGTGCCACTCGAGGCAGCGGCAACGTAAGCACCGAAGTGCGGAGCACGGTGGATGGCATGGTGCTGGCCACCGACGTCGAGGAAGGCCAGTCGGTCACCGAGACGTCGACGTTTTCGGAAGGCACCACCATCGCGACCGTCGCTGACATGCGCGACATCGTGTTCGAGGGCAACATTGATGAGTCCGAGGTCGGTCGACTCCGCGAAGGGATGGCGCTGAAGATCACGGTGGGCGCCCTCGACAACCAGACCATTCCCGGAACGCTTGAATACATCAGTCCCAAAGGGGTCATCGTGGATGGAACGGTGCAGTTCGCCATTCGAGCCGCGATTCAGGCCCCTGAAGAGCTGTTCATTCGTGCAGGCTCCTCCGCCAACGCGGACATTGTGCTCGATCGCCGTAAGCAGGTGCTCGCCATCGATGAGCGCGCCCTGCAGTTCGACGACGACCAGATCTTCGTTGAGATCGAGACCAGCACCAACCGGTATGAGCGGCGACAGGTTGAAGTGGGCCTGTCGGACGGGCTGAAAATCGAGGTCTTGAAGGGCCTTTCGGGAGACGAAGTCGTTAAGGTGGCCGGCTAGGGGCTACCCCGCAAACGGCGCTGTCGCGAGGGTCAGCAACTGCCTTAGAAGCACAAGCGCTTCGCGAAGGCCCTCTTCGAGAGGGGAGCCAGGGACCGCGGGAGCTCGAAGCACCGCAGTGCGCTGTTTCGCCCGGGCATCGACGGGTTCACCGAACACGATCGCGATCACCGCTGGATCCTCGGTCTCACCATTTTTCCGAAGTTCGAAGTGCAAGTGGGGCCCCGTGGAGCGACCCGTGTTGCCGACCGTTCCCACCGGGTCGCCACCTTGCACCTTGTGGCCCGCCTTCACAAACATCGTGGTCATGTGCGCATAGCGCGTGACGTAGCCGTCGGGATGCCGCACTTCGACCAGATTGCCGTAGCCACCGCCGCGACCCGCGTAAGACACCACGCCGACCCCGGCCGACATCACCTGACGACCGGGGGCCGCCGCAATGTCAATGCCGTGATGGAACTGCACTCCCCCGTGGGAAGGGTGGGTGCGCTTGCCGTAGTGGCTGCTCACCCGACCATAGAGTGGCCACTGCCACGCGATGTCGGTGACCTTGGGCATGTCGAACTCAACGCCCGTGCCCGGCACTAGCAGATCGTAGTTCTCGTCGAAGAAGGTGTTGTCCCCTTCGACCTCATCGACCGCCGCTTCCGCCTCTGCGTTGGCGATGGCCTCACTCGGCTGAAAATCGAGCGGTTCGACCGCCCGCATGGCCGGCAGACCGGGGTCCTGGGCGAGAGCCGTTGCTAGCGACATCCAAACCATGGACCTTCCCTCCGTATTCACCGTATCGGCCGAGACCGCGGGCCGTGTAGCACCCTGCGCCAGATTTCGCCGCTACTGCTCGCGTAACCATACGTCGAAAGAGTCATCCTGGAGGGATCATGGCCAAAGCCACATGGAACGGCGTTGTCATCGCTGAATCCGACCAAACCGAAATGGTGGAGGGCAATCACTACTTCCCGCGCGCCTCCATCAAGACGGAGTTGTTCACGCCGACCGAGCACACGAGCGTCTGCCCGTGGAAGGGCACGGCGACGTACTTCACGATCGAAGTCGACGGAAAGAAGAACGAAAACGCCGCCTGGACCTACGAATCACCGAAGTCCGCGGCGGCGAATATCAAAGATCATGTCGCCTTTTGGAAAGGCGTCGAAGTCACCGCTTAGGAACAGCGAAGCCGGCCACCTCGGACCACACAGCGGGTGCTGCCCCCCGTTTCGGGGACCTCGACCTGCGTGCGCATCTCAAATCGTCCGACCAGCGTGAGGTCGCATGTACCGGGAATCGAGTCGAAGTTTGCCACGGTCGACCCCCCATCGAGCGATTCGCGCAACCGGTCGCCCCTGCATGAAAGCGAGACCGCGGCGATCGGCTGGTCGGCATCCACCCGGACCTTGTACTTGACGCGCCCCTGGTCGCCGTTTGAGGATGGCAGCTCGAACGGCCCGCACTGGTTGCGCACGAGGTTCGTGACGAACGCAATCTCCGCGTCCTCAGGCAGCTGTGCCGCACGACGAGCGTAGGTCCGAAGGGTGTCGCCGCAGGGGTTATTGCCGAGCGCCTGTGCGGTCAGCATGTCGGTCCAGGCCATCAACGCCAATCCCTTGTCGACGTTGTGGGAACTGGAGTCCAGCATCCGCCCCACGGTCGTTTTGAAGCTTCGTCGTTCGGGCTCCCCCGTCTCGGCGTTGCGGTACTTGATTTCGAGACGAATGACGTCGTTGCGTTGAGGCGCTCCTCGCATCCGCAGTTCCTGCAGGAACAACTGACTGGTGCCGGCGTAGTAGTTGAGCGGCTGAATGTCTTCGGCCCGGGTGGAGGCTTCTTCCCCGTAAAACCGCTCCATCGCGAGGCTGTCAGGGAGGTGCAATGCGAACTGCACATCGTGGGCGATGGTCTGGGTAAGCGAGGCGAATCCAGCCGAGCCAAAGAGCCGGTCGACCACGGCTTCGGAGCCCAGGTACACGTAGGCCCCCTTGCCCTTCTCCGTGAGGCGGTCGAGCACATCGTCGTTGAAGTCCCGCCCCACGCCAACGCCTGTGATGCGAATCCCGTCACGTTCAAACGATCGACCCACTTCGGTCACCGTGGCCGGATTGACATCGCCGGTGTTGAGAAGCGCATCGGTAAGCACCATGACGCGCCGGTTGCGGCGGGCATTGGACCGATGCTCCTTCGCAACCCGATAGGCTTCTTGTAGACCTGCATTGAGGTCGGTGGACCCCGCAGGCTCGATGGCGGTGATCATGCGGGTCAACAACCCTTCTGGGTCACGCCCCACCACGAAGTTCTCGAGCGGCGTACACGGCTGATGGTCGAAGACGACGAGGTCGATGCGGTCTCCCTCGACCAGCTGATCCCGCATGCGGAGCAATCCACGCCGCAGGAAGGCCATACGACCATCGGCGGCCATCGAGCCCGACCGATCGACGAGCAACGTCAAATCGAGGGGTCGCCGAGCCGGGGTCGCGCCCTTCACCGCGAGGGCCACGGTGAGGGTCTCGCCGTCGGCCCGCCCGCTCGCCAACACGTCGAACCGCCGTTCGGGATCGGGGGTCACCGTGTCGAAGCTGAAGTAGTTCAGCAACTCATGTGGACGAATCTCGGAAAATGAGGGCGTCCGACCGTTCATGGCTTGGTAGAGCACCCGCTGGGCCGAGGCGAGGCTCATCGAATCATCGTTCGAAAGGTAGATGGTTGCGCCCCAATCGAGACTTGTGGCCCGGGGCTGACTCTGGTCGGCGACGTCGTCACGGTCCAGCCGACCCAGCGACTCCTTCATCGGCTCGGCTTCGGCTTCCTGAACCGATTCGTCGGCCTCATCAGCCCCGTCTCGACTCCGTTTCTCCTGGGGAGGGGGCGGTGAAGGGGACAGCGCTCCACTCTTGGGCTTGGCCTTTCCCCCTCCGGCACGTGACCCTCGACCGTTGCGCAGGCCTGAAACGGCCTGAAGATCATCGGCCGGGCGCTCAAAACACTGCTCACGGACCACGAGTTTGTCGGTGACGCCGCGGGCGGACTGGGCGGGCGGGGCGATGAACGCGGCCAAGCCCGCGAGGGCCAGTCCCGTGGCGACAATGAGGGTCCTCGGCATGTATCCTCCGAAACGGCGCGCGCGGACCGCGTGCGTACCCAACCAACGAGGGGAAGTCGCCGCAGCTTACACCGACCGGCGAGTGGGCGCGGAGGGCGCTACGTTGGGCGGCGGAGAGATGTCATGGTCCGACGAAGCGTTCTTGCGCTAGGTCTGCTTGCTGCGTGCTCGGGTCAGGAGGTCCAGATCTCCCTCCCCACGCCGACGATTTCAGTACTCCCTGATGCGATCGACTTTGGGGCGGTGGTTGCCCTTGACCAAGATGGCGCCAATCCGGTCAACCAGCGGGCTACCGAGACGGTGTTTCTCGAGAACACGGGTCGCGCCGACCTCGATTGGTCGTTGACGCTGGATTCGCCTGGGTTTGTGGGCCCTGAGGTTCGCAAAGGGCTCCTCGAGCCTGGCGATGACCTTGAGTTCGAGCTTGCCTTCGAGCCCCCGACGTTGGGACCCTTCACCGGCACGCTCACCGTGACGAGCAACGACGAGGCTCGACCGTCCATCGAGATTCCGTTGACGGGCGAAGGCCGGGTCCCTTTCGCGCCTGACATCGCGATCAACCCCCTGATCGTCGACTTTGGTGATGTCGAACTCGGCAATGTCGCCCAGCGGGTGGTCACCATTGCCAACGAAGGAGACGCGGCCCTCACCCTCGGTACCGCCGAGCAAGGCGGAGCCGGCACCTTCCGGCTCGCCTCGGGCGACCCCTCGGGAACGGTCTTGTTGCCCAAGGCTTCCCTGCCGGTGCTCGTCGAGTTCACGGCCGTGCAACTGGGAGGGGACTCGGGCACGTGGACGGTGCGCAGCGACGATCCCGACGAGCCCGCTCTCGACGTGGTGTTCATCGCGAACGGCGGGGGAGAATACGCGTACCCCGAAGCGGTCATCACGAACTGCCCCGCCACCGCCGATGTGACTCAACCCGTCCGTTACACGCTTTCAGGGGTGAATTCCACCGATCCAGATGGCGGCGCTCTCACGTATGTGTGGAGCCTCGTCCGGCGCCCTCAGGCGGGAGACCCCAGCAACGTTCCCCTGCCCGACGACGACGTAGAAACGGAGTTGACGATCGACGCCGCGGGCATCTGGGAAGTCACGTTGGTGGTGACCAACGAAGCGGGACGGCCGAGTGTACCCGCCAAGTGTGTCATCGACGCCACCCCCATCGATGATGTGTACATCGAGCTGTCGTGGGCCGGTCCGACCTCGGACCTCGACCTGCACTTGGCCAGAGATGCCGCGCCGTTCTTCGATGTCCCGAACGACGTGAGCTACTGCAATCCGGCTCCCGATTGGGGAACCCCGGGTGACCCCACGGATGACCCTCGGTTGGCTCTCGACGATTCAGATGGACTCGGACCCGAAATCATCACGCTACCGATGGCCCCTGATGGCACCTACCTGGTGCGGGTCCATCACTTCGACGACGGCGACGACGGTGCGGTCACCGCGACCGTGGTGGTCTATGCCGACGGCGACCGCATCACCGAGACCTCTGCGGTCCTCGGCCGAAACGAGGTGTGGGAAGTCGGCCAAATCAATTGGCCCGATGCCACCTTCGGTACGTCCACCGCACCCGTCTTCGACGCGGGTGGAGAGCGGGAGTGCGACCTGTGATTCTCCTTCTTTCGTTTGCGTGCACCTCGGAAGCACCACCGCTCATCACGCTTGAGCCCGAGCTGCAGGTTGCGCCTCCGATCCTCGAGTTCGGTCAGGTGGGCCTGTTGACCCCCCAGACCCGCAACCTCATCGTGAGCAATGCGGGACGGGCCGAACTGACGATCGATCTGTCGCTGACGAACGACCAAGACGTCTTTTCGTTCGAAGCCCCGCCCAACCCATGGATCCTTGAGCGAGGAGAAGAGCAGTTCCTGCCCGTGACCTTCGCTCCCTCTACGTTCCGCCGCTACAGCGAGCAGCTCCGCTTCGACACGAACGACCCCGAACGGCCCACGGTGTGGATCCCGCTGCGTGGCGAAGGGGCGGACCTTCCGTTCCCCGACATTGCGATTCGTCCGCGCACGGTGGAGTTCGAGGGTCCAGGCATTCAATCCATCGAGGTGCGGAACGAGGGCGAGGAGGCCCTGCTCATCTCGGACCTTCGACTCGAGGGCGACCCCGCGTTTTCGCTGGCCACGGACCCGCTCGATGGAGCCGACACGTGGCCCATCGCCCCTGGGTCGTCTTCCACCCTTCTCATCGATTACGCCCCGCCCGACGAAGAAGGGGAAATCGCTGACCTCTTCCTGACCAGCAACGACCCTGACGAAAGCCCGCTCCAGGTTCGGCTCGTGGGCAACGGCGGCGATGACTTCGGTCGACCAGTAGCGGTGATCGATTGCCCGGGTTCGGTGGGACTTGCCGGTCCGCGAACCATCGCCATCGACGGTTCTGAGTCCTTCGATCCAGGTGGGTTTGAACCGTTGCGCTACCAATGGTCGATCGTCCAGCGGCCGAGCGGTTCCGACGTGGACATTCCCCTCGATCCCGACGACCAGAGCGTCGCCGACGTCTACGTCGATGTCGCCGGGGCGTGGGCGGTTGAACTCGTGGTGTTCAACGAACTCGACACGGCGAGCGAACCCGCGCTTTGCGCGTTTGGGGCCGCCCCCGATGACGCCCTTTACGTCGAGCTTTCGTGGAACACTCCCAATGCTGACATGGATCTGCACCTCATCGAAGGCACCGCCACCGACATCTTCCAGGTTCCGGAAGACTGCAATTGGTGCAATCCCGCCCCCAACTGGGGGGCCGGCGGCTCCGCGGATGACCCTCGGCTCGACATCGACGACCTGGCCGGGTTTGGTCCCGAGAACATCAACATCTTCGACCCCCGGCCCGGCGTCTACCAGGTGAAGGTCCACCACTTTCGGCGCAACGGCGACACGGGGCCGGTCAACGCCTCCATCCGCGTGTGGATCGATGGCATCGAGCAGACCACGATGCCGTTGTCGAACCTCATGGAGCACAACGAAGTGTGGGACGTGGGCACGATCGACATGACCTACCGGATGTGGTTCCCCGGGGCCACGGCCAACCGCGATCTTCCAGTCAGCCCTGCGGATTGCTTCACGCCCTGACCAAGGCCCGCGATATGACTCGCCGCAGCCACCAGGAGAATAAAGCGTGAGCGAACAGGGCCCTTCGGCACAGAACCGTTACCGAACCCACGACGCCGGAACTCTCCGTGCGGACGATGTCGGTGCCACCGTGCAGGTTGCCGGCTGGGTGCACCGTCGGCGAGATCTCGGGGGACTCGTCTTCATCGATGTGCGAGACGCGACGGGGCTGGTCCAGGTTCGGGTGGATGCCGACTCGCCCATCGCACAGGCCGCTTCATCGCTCCGTTCCGAGACGGTGGTGAGCATCAAAGGCGAGGTTCTGGAGCGCGAGTCGAAGAACCCCAAGATGGCCACCGGCGACATCGAAGTGATCGCCAGTGAACTCGAGGTGTTGTCTTCGCAGCCAGAGCCTCTGCCGGTCCAGGTGGCCAGTGACGCCGACGTCAGCGAAGCCCAACGGCTGACCTACCGATTCCTCGATCTGCGGAAGGAACGGCTGCAAACCAACATCATGCTCCGCAACAACGTGGTCCGCAGCCTGCGCCAACGCATGTGGGCCCACGGCTTTCACGAGTTCCAAACGCCCATCCTTACGGCAAGTTCGCCGGAGGGAGCGCGCGACTACCTCGTCCCGAGCCGGCTGCATCCGGGCAAGTTCTACGCCCTGCCCCAGGCTCCCCAGCAGTTCAAGCAGCTGCTCATGGCATCGGGCTTTCCGCGGTACTTCCAGATTGCCCCTTGTTTTCGGGATGAGGCAGCCCGTGCCGACCGGTCGCCCGCCGAGTTTTACCAGCTCGACATGGAGATGGCCTTTGTCGAGCAGGACGATGTGTTCGCGGTGGCCGAAGACGTGCTGTACGGCATCTTCACCGAGTTTTCGAACCTCCCCGTCACCCCAACCCCGTTCGAGCGCATCCCCTACCGCGAAGCGATGCTCAAGTACGGCAGCGATAAGCCCGATCTGCGCATTCCGTTTGTCATCCACGATGTGACGGAAGCGCTGCGCAACACCGAATTCAGGCTCTTCGCAGGCCTCATCGCCGATGGCAACGTCGTACGAGCCATCCCCGTGCCCGGCATCGGCAAGAACTCCCGGAAGTTCTTCGATGGATTGGACGGATGGGTCAAGGACAACGGCGGCAAAGGCCTTGCATGGCTTGGCTTCGATGGCGAAAAGGTCAAGGGAAGCGTAGCCAAAGCCCTTTCGAGCGATGAGCACACCATGCTCAAGGGCCTGGGCGACGCAGCGAAGGACGGCGCCGTGTTGTTGCTGGCCGGCCCTGAAGAGGCCACCGCCAAGCTCGCTGGTCGCTTGCGAGTCGAGGTCGCCAAACAGGCCGAACTCATCGAGAAGGACCGCTTCCACTTCTGCTGGATCGTCGACTATCCGATGTTCGAACAGAACGAAGACACCGGGCAAATCGACTTTTCGCACAACCCGTTCTCGATGCCGCAGGGTGGCATCGAGGCCCTCGAGAACGACGATCCGCTGAACATCCTGGCCTATCAGTACGACATCGTGTGCAACGGTGTCGAGCTGTGCAGCGGAGCCATCCGAAACCACCGCCCTGACATCATGTACAAGGCGTTTGCCATCGCAGGTCACGGCCCCGAGGTCGTGGACGACAAATTCCCTTCGATGATCAACGCCTTCAAGCATGGCGCACCGCCCCACGGCGGACTCGCCCCCGGGGTGGACCGCATCGTGATGCTGCTCGCAAACGAAGAGCGCATCAACGAGGTCATCGCGTTCCCCATGACCACCGCCGCTCAGGACCTGCTCATGGGAGCTCCCTCCGAGGTCACCGACCATCAGCTTGAAGAGCTGCACATCCGGGTCGTGATGCCCGAATCAAAGAAGGATTGAGGATCGATGTCCGACGCGGAGGCCCAAATCGGACGGCTCATCGGGCGGCTCGTCAGCGGGCGCTACCGCGTCGTACGTCCTCTTGGCCGTGGCGGGTTCGGTACCGTCTACGAAGCGCAGGACGAAAACCCTGCACGAACCAGGCGTGTAGCCATGAAGGCGCTTCGGTTCGACGTCTTTGAAGATCCCGAACGTGCCCGACGCTACCTGCGACGTGAGGTCGACCTGCTCGACCGCGTGTCGCACCCCAACATCGTGCGATTGTTCGACGTGGTCGAAGACCAGGGCAGCGTTTTCCTCATCATGGAACTGCTCCGGGGCCGCACTCTGGCCGAACGGCTCAACGACGGACCCCTCCCGCCCCCCGAAGCCCTTCGCCTCACGCTTGCAATCAGCGACGCGTTGTGGTCGTTGAACCGCGAAGACTGCGTGCACCGCGACGTCAAGCCCGCCAACATCTTCCTGGCCGATGAGGGAGGGCTCGAGTCGGTTCCGAAGCTCATGGACTTCGGGTTAGCCGCGGACCTCTTCGGCTCGATTCAGCAGAGTCGCGACAACGTTCTCGGCACGCTTGCCTACATGCCGCCAGAGGCCTTCCGCGAAGGTCCGCCCGACGACCGCTACGACGTGTGGTCGATGGGGGTGGTGCTCCATGAGATGCTGCTTGGCCGAAGGCCTTTTGGCGCGCCGGGCGACACCGAAGCCACGATCATCGGCAAGATTCTGAATGCCGATATTCCGCCGCTTTCCGGAATGCCTCGGCGCTGGGCTACCCTGCTCCAAGACCGCTTGCTCGTGCGTAATCGTGCCGTGCGGGCCGACTTTGGGACCCTCATCAATTGGCTTAAGGCCGAATCGAAGGGCCGCCACGAGCTTCGAGTCGGCCACGGCTCGGTCAAGCATGTGGCCATGACGCGCCCGGCCGGCGACGGCCAGGAGCACTACGTCATTCGCAACGACGGAGGGCTTCGGGGCGCCCGCATCCTGGGCAATCCTTCGCGGGCCACCCTGCAGCATTCCTCGATCGAGTGGGCCCCCAGCGAGGACGACGAGTCCACGTCGTTCATGCTGCAGATGGGCCGGTGGTCCATCACCAACGGGGAGGTCCGAAAGGTGCTCGCCGGCCCCGCGGGCTCGGTCGAGTTCGCGTCGGTCGATCTGGGGCCGAGTTCCGGTCAAGCCTTGATCGCCGAATTGCTGGCGGCGGGCCTCGAAGACTTGTCGAAGACGACCCCAGGAACCGGGGCTCAACTCCGATTGGCCTGTGAACTCGACGGTCGCCCCATCGACTGGGCCATTCCGTTGGGCGCGGCACCCGACCCGTCCGCGAGGGTGGGGGAACTCGCCTGGACCCGGCTCGCCGGTCCGCTCAAGGGCTCATTTGGTCCCGCACCTGCCGCGACGTTGCGCCTGCGAGGGCCGCTCCTCGCCACCGCACTGGCCGTCGCCGGGCTCCTGTCGATCGCCGTGATCAGCATGAGCTTGGCCATGTTGCTGAGCACGCAGCCCGAACCCGTCGCGGCGGTCGTGCCAGAGCCGGCTGCGCCCACCATTCCCGCAGCTCGACCGGTGCCCGAACCCGTCGTTGCCAAGCCCGATCCCACCCCGGCGGTGGCGCCCCCCCGCGTTGAGCCCAAGGCCGCCGCCGTGATCGCAAAGGCCGTTCAACCCTCCCCGCCGTTACCAACTCGACTCGCCGTCTCCCCTAACGAAGTCACACTCGTGAAATCCCAAACAGAGGTGACACTAAAGATCAGGGGAGAAGGGGCGAATTGCCGCCAAGTGGCCATATCGGGCCCTCAGGGGCGCTCAATCGGAACCGCCGATCGAAGTGGTCAATCCGAGGTTCGCCTCGTTCTGCCGACGGACCTGTCGAAAACGCTTGAGGTGCGCGGGGCGGCCAACATCGGCTACCGGGTGCGATGCGCCGATCCCGAGACGGACTGGCAGTCTGGCTCACTGCGGGTCGAGCCGTTTCCCGAGTTTTGAGTACGGAGGATCGCGATGGCCATCGGTGTGGGATTCCTCGCGTGGGCCAGCATCGCTCAAGCCGCGGATTGCGATACGGCGCTTCAGGATGCCCGGTCCGCCGACCGAGCCAAAGCCTACGAAGACCTGCGGGAACTCGCAGAGAAAGCGGTGGCCTGTGACGCCGACGATCCGGTGGCCCACGCGCTCTTGGCCAAGGCCGCGGAGTACGAGGGAGACTGGGAAGCACAGCGGGTCGCGGCCTCCGTGGGCGAACGGTTGGGCACAAGCCCGGCCGTCACCTCGCGATTCGCCCAATCCCGGCGACGGGCTGAGACATTGGTCGCTCTCGACCAAGGCGATCCCGTTGTCGCCCGCCAACATCTCGATGAAGTCCGGCAAGCCCTTCCGGACGGAGACGTCGACGGCGCCCAGTGGACGGACGACCGTCAGGCCGAAATCCAGGCCCTGGAACAGGTCATGGCCGGCGAGACCTGCACGTTAGTGCCAACCCCATCTCCCGCCCCCACCGCCTCCGCGGCGCTCTTGGGGACCCAGCGCCGCCGGGCGCTCTATGCCGCGTGGTGTCAGGCCACCCGGGGCCTCGTTACGGCCGACCTCAATGCGGTCGAGCAGGCCTATGCCGAAGCCCTCAACGCCCCCCTCCCAAACGTCGCGGACGTGCTTCCCAAACAGCGCGCCGTGGTGGTCGCCAACCAGACGGGACGTCGCGAAGATGCCGTTGCGGCACTCGACGCGCTTGCCGCCTACCCGAACTACCCAGGGATGGCTTCGTTCATCGCGCGTCAACGCGACGCACTGCCTCCCGAACCCCCATCGAAGACCCGCAAAAGCCCCGTGGGGCCCATCGTGGCGGTGGCCGGTGGCGTGACCGCTCTGGTGGGCGGAGGCCTGTACCTGGTCGGTCGTCAGGAAGTGGCCAACCTGGTTGAAGGGCCCGAATGCACCGAACTCAGTGGCGGTGTGATTTGCACCGACGTGGGCAATCCGATGTTGGTCGAGGCACGCGATCGACAAGTCCTTGGGCGAACCGTCGCAGCCGTCGGAGGCGTGATCGCAGCAACGGGGCTCGGCATCCGCTTTTTCAGCGGCTCCAAAGCCCAGGCCGAGGTCAGCGCGTTGCCGGGCGGCGCTCGGTTGACCGTCACGTGGTAGGCGGCGTGTAGCCCAGACGAGCGATCGCTTCAGGAGGGGCCAGGCCAATCGTCGCCAGGGTGGCCATGGCCCAGGTTCCCGCAAGAACCGGCGGCCCATAGCGCGAATCCGGGCTCCGAAGATCGGGAAGCGGCGCCACAAGGCAGTCCGGTCGCAGGTGCACGAAATGGGCGAGGCTCGTCCGCGCGTAGCCTGGCACCCCAGGCGGCACGATGCCATGGGGGGTCGCGAGGAATCGACCGTCCGAGAGCACTTCGAGCTGCTGCCCAACCTGAGCGACGAGGCAGCCGGCTGGCGGCCGTCCCGAGACCTTCCGGCCCTGGGGATGCGCGGCCGTCGGCCGAGTGCGGAGGTAGAGTCCGCCTCGATCCGCGGGAGGCGCCACCGGGGACCCCTCCCGAAAGAACCGACCTCCGGGCAGCAAGGTGAGCAGGTTGAAGTCGGTGTGTTCCTCTCCCCACAACACCCGAGGTTGAGCCCGGATCTGCGCCTCATCGAGGGGCAAGTACTGGAGTAGCCGGCTCACATGCGCGGCCCCTTCGGTCCGCGTGGCAAAGGTTGACGAGTCCACCCCCAGCGCCCGTGCGCAACCCCGTAGCAAGGCGTCTCCGACCCGCTGGAGTGCCTGGCCGATCGCGAGGAGATGCTCCCGAAAGGCGGGCGCCTCCGCTGGCCACACGTTGGGGGCGAACAACTCGGGCCAAGGGCGTCGGGCCTCGGGGTCGAGGGGCAACGGGGCGGCAAAGAAGCACTCCTTGAAGTCCGGCTGGCCCCCCGCGGCCACGGCCTGCTCGGTGTTGGGCGGGGTCCAGCCGCGCTGGTACCAAACCTTTCGGCCGCCCCAACTGGCTTTCTCGTCGCGTGGTCTCGCCAAAACATCGAGGAATGACGCGTACAACGCCTCGAGCATGGCCCCGGCAATCGGCGCCCCACGAACATAGACGAGACCGAATTCGCCGAATCCTTTCGCAATCGCTTGCACGACGCTTGGATCGTCTCTTCCGAGGTCGGCGTATTCGATCACGGGTACCGACGATTCGTCGTACGACGATTCCTTAGACATGATGGGGACTCCCGAGCCCTGCTCGGGCCACGTGACCCGACAAGCGCTACGGTCCTGGCGAGGGTATTTTGCCACAGCAATGACGGATCCGACCGCCACACGGCCCGTTCCCCAACTCGGGGATGGCCGCTTCCTGATTGTCAATACGCTCGGGGACGGCGGAACGGCCACCGTTTATCTAGCCTTTGATATGGCCGCGCGGGAATGGGTCGCCCTCAAGGCGCTGCAGAAGAAGTACATCGACGACGAGGAGATGCGACGGCGCTTCTCGTTCGAGGCCCGGGCGCTCGAACTGCTCCCGCACCCCAACATCCCACGACTCATTCACTACGCCCCGGACAGTCGCCCCCCATTCTTGGCGATGGAGCTGGCACGTTGCGGATCGGCGATGGACTGGGTGCGCAAGCACGGACCCATGCCTCCCACCATGGCCTGCGACGTCATCTGCCAGGTTTGCGATGCGGTGGCCGAAGCCCATTCTCAAGGCATGATCCACCGTGACATCAAGCCTCACAACGTGCTGCTTGATGACACGGGCGTTTGCAAGCTCACGGACTTCGGGATTGCCCGCCTCAACAGCGCCACCTCGCTCACCGCAACCGGCAGCCAGATCGGCACGTTTTCGTTCATGGCGCCTGAACAACGGTCCGATACGAAGGCCGTCGACACCCGAGCGGACATCTACTCGCTGGGCTCGAGCTTCTACACCTTGCTCACGGGCCGGACCTCGGCCGAGTTGTTCGTCGCCGAAAGCGATGACAGCCTCATGAACACCGTGCCCGAAGTGCTGCGGCCCATCATCCTGACCGCAACGCGCTACCAACCCGACGAGCGCTACGCATCCGCCGTAGAGCTTCGGGCCGCGGTCCTCGAAGCGCTGCCCAACCTGCCACCACCCTCGCCCGAAAGCCCGCCTTTGGTGCCGAAACTCGATGTGTTACCCGGCGGTCCACCATCGCGCATTCCCGTGAGCCGCACCTTCCCCGAACTCGAGGGACTGGCTGCCCCACGGGCTGACGGAGAAAGCAGCCACCACCACACCCAGCCCACCGGCTCAGGGTGGTCGTCGCTGCCCTATCGCATGCCCAACCGAGGCCGTGGGCATCGGCGCGTCCGGTCTGGAGAACTCGTCGCTCCAGCGATGCTGTCGCCGCAGAACAACGCGAGCCCAAAGTCCCTCACCCCAAAGCCACAACCGCAGGCCTACATTCCTGCGCCCCCGCCGCTCCGTCCGCATGACCCTGAGTTGCCGAGTGCTGTGCCCTTCGCGATTCAGGCCACCGCCCTGCTTTTGGCGCTGGTGGGGCTCATGGGCATGTTCGTCATGGGAGTGCTCGGGGCCGGGGCGTTGTCGGTGATGTTGGCCCAGTGGGCGGCCGACGAGAAAGCCACCGAACTGCTCACCACGGTCCAAAACCAAGTCACCCTCCTCGACCGAATCAAGGGTGACCCGACCCAGGTCGAGTCTGCATTTGAGCGCTTCCGCGAGGCCAAGGGCGAAGAGCAAGTCAAAGCGGCCATCGCGTTCGTCGCCGCCCTAGAGCAAGCCGAGCAGCGCAGGGTGCTTGAACAGGCGGCGGCTCCGGAGGTCAACGCCCTGCGGGGCGCCCGGGATGCCTACCTGCGCGCCCGGCAAGCCTGGGCATCATCGATCACCAGGTTTCCCGGTCGCATCGCCCATGGGTGGGGCGTGGTCCGAGGTCCTCAGTAAGGCCATACCAGCGTGAAGATGCGTTGCATGGTCATGGCCATGGCAAGGCCACCGATGAGGTAGGCCACGGCCATTCGCGAGCGCTCCACACGAATCCCCAGCGCGTACGACAGCAGACCAAACGCCGCCACGATGGCGATCTGCCCGAGTTCGATGCCTCCGTTGAAGGCAATGACAGACGCGAGGACCTCGGTTCGGGGAAGACCCAGTTCGGCCAGGGCCCCGCCAAATCCCGCCCCATGGACCAAGCCCAGGCCGGCGGCAAGGCTCTCGGGATGACGGACCAACCATCCGCGCCCCGGCGCTTCGTCCTCGCGGACCAGCTCCATCGCGAGCCACACCAAGGAAAGGGCGATGAGCAATTCCACGATCGCGATGGGCCCTCCGCGTCCCGTCGCGACGATGGCCAAGGTGAGGCTGTGGCCAAGCGTAAATGCAGACAACGTCCACACCAGGCGGCGCGTGAAGCCGATCAGCCACGTCAGGCCGACGATGAGCAAGCCGTGGTCGAGGCCCTCCAGCAAGTGAAGGACGCCAAAACCAAGAAATGCGGACCACGGCGTCTCGGTTGCGAACAGCGGCACCGCGGGCGTTTGCGCGGTGAGGAGATGGCGGCTCACCAACTCGTCGTGATGTACCGTAAGCACGACGTCGACCGGCGCTGCGTCAAGCCCCTCGACGCCCACCAAGACCTCGGCCAGGCCGTCATCGCAGTACACGTGGCGGGACTGAGTGACCCAAGCATTGTCGACCACCGAAGGTCCAGGCGTCACCTTGCACCTTTCGCCGACCCAAGGCGTCAACTCGGTCCCCACAGGACGTCGCGTGGGTTCTCGAAACACCACCTCGACGTGGTTCGCATCGATCACCTCGACCTCAAGCGCGGCGGGGGCCAGCGGATGAGCCCCTGCCATGGTCGCCCAAAGCGCCGCAATCACGGCGTCACCACGTCGATGCGCCATTGCTGCCCGAGGCGCTTGAGCCGGCGAGCCCGCCGCCGAGGGGCTTGGGTCGCGTGCCAGTCGGCCCGAACCGCGGCCCGTACCTCGTCGAGCCTTGGGGGCACCTCACGTCGTTCCACCACCTTGACGAACCACGCTCCATCGCCCGTACGCAATGCAGGGCTCCAGACCCCCACAGGGGCTTCGATCACGGCCTCCACGACCCGATGGTCCAATCGCGACCTCAAGCGCGGCAGCGGTGCCGTGAGAGGAGATCGCACCGCCAAGGGCAAGGGGTCGGTTTCGACCTCCATCCCATCGACGAGGGCTTGCGTGGTTGTCGCGATGACCGCATCCAACGCACGCCCATGACGGACCTTGGACCGGTAACGGAGTTCCAGCGTATACAACGGAGGATTAGCAAACCGCTCCGCGTGGGCCGCCAGATGGGCCTCGAGCGTAGGTTCATCGGGGTCGGGACCGGACACCAGAGCACGTTCAGCCCGATCGAGGAGCCGACTCCGCACCACCCGATCCGTACGGTGCAGCCCTAAGGCTCGTGCGCCTGCCCACAGCACCCTCGGATCCGCATCCGGCTGCTGGGTGGCCTCGCCGTAGACCTTCGTGAGGTGTCGCTGGATGACCAGATCAGACTCGATCCAGCCAAGGCGCTCCGCTTCGGCGAGCAACAACGCCTCTTCAATGGCTTGTTCGGGGGAGCCCCCTGGGGGCACCACCACCTCAAGCCGAGGCGCAGGGGTGAACCCCCAACGCAACGCCAGCCAACCGAGACCGAGGAGGGTGAAATGGAGGAGCCTGGTCATCACGACGGGGTGTAGAACACCGGCGAAGACCAAGCCCGTTCCTGCACCGTCGTCTCGACCCGTTCGTCGCAACATGCCGCCCACGTCGCGTCTTCGGTGGGGCACGCAATGCCCGCCGCGAGGCACTGTCGGGTGTGCCAACGGCAGCTCGGGTTCTCGATCGCCCGTGCGTAGTAGAAGGCTGGCGTGGTGGGATCAAAGTCCGGATCCGTCCATACGTCACACAGCTCGGCTGCTCCTGTGCCCTCAGGTGTGCAGGTGGCAAGATTCACCGATGCGCCATTTTGGGGGTCCCCGGCCACGTCGTAGACCACGACCTGCGGCTCGCCGTCCTGCAACCAGCCCTTCACGATTTGGAGGCGCTGGAGGTCGACCCCGGGTGCGCGTTCGGTTCCTGCGTCGGCCCAACCGCGAATGGCAAAGGTAGGCGCGGAAGCCCCAGCGGGCGGCGCGGGCAAGTCTCCGCCCATGGGCACGCCATCGTCGTAGCCGGTCGCCTCGAAGCTTTCGCGACTGCACAAGTTGGCCGGATAGTCCCAGCCCCCAAAAAACCGCAGCACGATGCGAGGACCGCTCGTGCCATACGCCTCACGTCGCACCATGGCTTGAAACAGTCCTTCGCGACTGTTTTCTTCCGCCCACAGCACCGCGAGTCCCCCCGGATTGAATGGGGCGCCATCCGGTAGCGCTTCGGGCAACGCATCCCGGTTCGACTGTCCCGCTCCGCCGTGCCCGGGGTACGCCGCCTCGGAGACCAAGCCCGGTGCAGCGATGTGGGTGTCGGTGCTGGCTACGATGCCGTAGGCGTAGGGGTTCACCCCCAACTCCGCCTGGTACCGGAGTCCCTCGCCCAAGATGTCGCGGACGAAGTCGCGCGGCATGGGAACTCCCTCGGTATCGAGGTTTGTCCCAGCTAAGTTGTTGTAGGGCAACTTTTCAAAGCCGCACAGTTCATCCGCGACGGGCGAGCCCGGCCAACACTCACTGTCGCCTTTGTGCTGGAAGATCTCGACCAGTGGCTCAAGCCGCGCCCGGGTGGCCGCGGTGGCCTGATCGTAGCGCTCGTCATCGTCGAGGGTGGTGAACATCGTGCCCGACGACAGGTTGGAATTGTGGGGAATCGTGAGAGCGTCGCAGTCCGGCTGGTCCAGACACTCTGTCTGGAGTGCCGCCCAGAGTTCTTCGACCTCAGGGGCCTCGAAATACCCGACAACGTGGTCCGGAGCGACGTGATTGCGGAAGATCACATTGCGGTGCAAGTTCCGGGTCTCGGGACCCGCCGTCCATTCGTAGCCATAAAACGTCGTAAACGAGCAGCTCTCGCTACGATCGTAGTGCATCTCGGCGGATTCTCGAATCGATGCCCACACATCGGCACCGGCCGTGATGCAGTCCTTCCCTCCCTCTTCGCAAAGGGCGGGGTACATCGCGTTCTCGGGCGCCACCGCAGTGGCCGCATTCAGCAGAACAAAGGCGCCCGCTGGATTCTCCCGCACGGTGATGCAAGACGCATCATTGTAGGCGGGCGACTCCGGGTCTTCGCAGAGTGCCACGGTGCCGAGGAACTCGGCGTGGTCGCTCACAATCGCCCAATCGAGAGGCCGATCGATCTCGATCGTTCGTAGGGGGCTCCCGTCTGCATCGTAAGGTTGGATGCCGATGGGCTGGCCCTTCGCGAACGCGTAGGCCTCGTTGGGGCGCAACCGGGTGCCCTGCAGGTTCGCATCGAGCGACAACGCAGTGTGAACGTGGGTATCGCCAAAGTACGGCTGGCGGAGCGGATCCACCGAAGCACAACGCGGAAATGTCTCGGTCAGATCTGGGGCGGGGGGTGGTTCAGGGTCATCCCCCGAACAGGCCACCAACCCTCCTGAAAGCGCGAGTACGCGCAGCCCACCCATGCGTCCGAACCCCATCGGGAATCCCCTCGACGGCGGACGGTATCACACGGTCCTACGGCCGGGCCGCCGACAGCGCATCGAGCAATGAACGCCCCAACTCGGGCTCGGCGGCATTCACGAATGCGGCCAGGCCGGCCAAACGAGCCAAACTCTCTCCCTTGGGGAGGTCGCGGCCCGTGCGCAACCGATGCAATGCCGCGCGAAGGGTGCGCTTGACCTCGCGGGGGACCCGAGGGCCACCATCGCCGTTGACGACGAGCCCCGTGACCGCCTGCCGCCGTCCTGGCCGCAACACTCGGGTCTTGTCGGGGTGCACGGTAAAGCCTTCGTCGGTCACGATGCGCTTGAGCCCCGCAAGCAACGCACCCACACGGGGTTCACCGGACTGGCCCCAGGGGCGAGAGAACGTCAGGTCGTCGGCGTACCGGGTGTACCGAAAGCCGAGCTTGCGGGCGAGTCCGGACAACCGACGGTCCATTCGCCAACTCACGGCATTGGACAGTCCGGGTGAGGTCGGGGCGCCCTGGGGCAAACACCGGGGCCCAAGCGCTACAAACCACCGAGTATCGCGCCATTCTACGATTTCGCGTGGCGCCTCGGTGCAGAGCAACGCAAGCAACGTGGCGACCTGCTCACGGTAGCCACCGCGGCGGAACACGCCGCGCACTCGGCGCCAGGTGACGGTGGGAAAGAAGTCGCGAATATCGGCCTGGACGATGACGTCCGCGCCTGCGTGAACCCGGGCGTTGGTGACGATGGAGCGGCCGGGAACGAACCCATGGGCTGCCCCATGCACAGGCAACGGCTCCACAATCGCGCGAAGGACCTTGCGTTGAGCCGTCTTGAGGGTCTCATGCGGAGCCCAGATGGCGCGTTCTGTGCCATTGCGCTTGGGAATGGTGAAGCGATGGTAATGGATTCGGGTGGCGGCATCGCGGTGGTACGTGAGCCACCGCAGCTGCGACACCGACAGCTCGAGAAACGCGGCCAACTGCTGGTGCGTGTCGAGGGTCGGCCAGTCGTTGGTGGCGGCCCGCTTCTCGGGCTCTTCGAGGTCGTACTTGTCGACATCGGCCGCGTCATTGAAGTAGACCCCATCGCCCAAATGGACGATGTGGGTCTCGCGGTACGCCTCCCAGGCCGCTTTCTTCAGGGCCCGACGTTCCGCGGCTTCGCGCTTCAACTCCCGCTTGTAGCGTTCCAACTCGGACTTTTTCAGGCCGGCGGGATCCCGTCGGGTGACGAGGAAGCCACGCTCTTCGAGCTGCTGATCGACATAGCGATCGATGCCGCCCGCTTGGATGATGGCCTTCCACAACTCGATCCGGCGCGTGGTCATCGCCTCCCCCCATCACGACGCGCTTGCATCGAGCCATCCCTTTCGTTCGAGCTGGGCTGTGCGCTCCCGGTAGGCGGACTGGGCGTCTTCGACGGTGTCGAACCACAGGTTCTGAACCCGTAGACGCTCGGCTCCCCGGGGGCCCCATTTCACCTGGAGCTGCCGCTGGTCGATCGACAGTGTCGTGATGTGCTCCCCCTCATCATCTCGAAACGAGAACGTGCGGGTTTCGACGCGCAGCACATCGTCGGCATCGGCCGCTTGCGACCGCTCGGCATGCCAGAGCAGCAATGCCATGACGTGAGCGCAGGGGCCCTGTTTCAACCCCTGGGTCCGGAACAAGTGGCAGGTGCACGAGATGTTTCGCACAATGCCGTCGGGGGCCACGGTGAGCTTGGGCTGGTACTCCCGCTGCTCGGAAGCCACGGGGACTTCGGCCGTCAACTCGATTCCCGTTCCGTAGACGAGGTTTTCCTTGACCGATCGCACCACCGGAACCAAGTCATGGGCCTGGCGCTCCCGTGCGTTTCGGTAGGCGAGGTCGTCGGCGTCAAGGGGTTTGGCGGTCAGCGGCCGCAATCGAATACGGCCCGCTGCCAAATCGAACATCACCCAGCCGTTCTGGCCTGCCGCCTGAAGCGCCGCAATGGTCTGGGGAGTCGAAAGGCCAGTTCGGCTCGCGAGCGTCGCCGCATCCGACACCCAATCCTGACGCAAGACGTCGAGCACTTGCGTTTGCTCGGCGGGGGTACCTCCCGCTCGGGGCAATAGGACGTCGAACTGTAAGGAACGCGCCCAGTTCGCAGCGGAAAACCCGGTGAGCCCAAGCGTCATGGCCATTCCCGGCGCTCGAAGAACCAAGAAGCTCGGCAAGCCGCTGCCCACCAGGTGAAGCTCCACCTCTCTCGCAAACGGCAGCATGCGCCGAATCAACGACCAACGGCGGCGTCCCCAAATCTTGATGACCTCAGACCGCAAGCCCGCATACGGGCCGGACGTGGTCTCGATCACAACCTCTCGCGGCTCGATGACCAAGCGTGGCACCTGTCCCGGGGTGAGTTCGACCCGCAGCGCACGCCCTTGGCCTTTGCTATCGCCATGGAGTCGCAGGTGCCGCAGCACGTTGTACAGCTCGATGGGCTTCAACCGCAGCCCCGCCCGCGCCAGGGTCACGCTCGACTGCACCTGCAGAAAGCCTCGCAACCAGGTGTCGGGCACCTGCACACGCTTTTCGACCACCTCGGCATCGCCAGTGGTGAGCCGCACGGCATCGCTGCCGATCGACAGCGACGTGTTGCGGTAGCTCCGAAGCCGTTTCAGACCTTCCTGAAGATCGTCGGAAAAGTCGATGTTGGTCGTGCCGCACTGCCAGGCTTCCGGCTCGCCGAACGCATCACGGTCGAGGCGAAGCTGTGCATAGGTGCCTTCATCCTTGCTGAACACCTCGAACAAGACGGCGTCGGGATGCACCGTCACAACCGGGTCGAGCACATACCAAGCCAGCGGGTCGTTCCGCGCAAGCCAATCAAAGTAGTCGCGCTGGGCTCGCCAGGTCGCAAGGCCCACCGAACGCTGCTTCATGCGAGTCCAGGCGACGTAGGCCGTGCGGTCACGCGGCTTGTACCGCAGATCGCTCTTCACCACGTCCGCTAATCCGAGGAGGGCCTCGCGAAACGCCACTGGATCCGCCACCGTCGCTTCGACCCGAACCGGATCGCGCTGAACGTCGGCCATGAGCTGTACGGTGGACTCCGCGACGGCACTCGGACTTCGGTATCGCTGGGTGATGGGGGTGCGGCCCGGTTCTTCGGTGCTCATGCCGACGCCTCCCGCGCGGCGCGGGCACGCCGGCTGCGACGCAGGGCTCGCCAGGCGGCCTTGCGCTCTTCCTCTTCTTGGGCCCCATCTTCGGCAAAGGTACGAAGGTGCGTTTCGGCGGCAGGGGTGGCCAACGCCGATAGGCCTTCGAGCGCCCCAAACCGAACGTCAGGTTCGGTACTTCGCAGCGCCGCCGCCAATACGGCGGGGTCTGCTCCCGGCTGGGCGACGTAGCCAGCCATGGCAAGGCCCTGGGTATGCAGATCGCCAACCGCGCGGGACAGCGCATCCCGAGCTTCGGGAGCATGGGCGAGGGCCTGCACCACCGCGGGGTCGTCGCGGTGTGCCTCGAGTAGCGCTCCGACCCGGTCGGGAGCGTGCCGAGCGACCATGGCCGCCGCGAGCGCACGGGCCCGGGCCGGTCCTGTGCCTGCCACGTCGATCAACACCTCGAGCGCATCGGGCATGAGGGTGAGCGCACGGGCCGCCGCCAACTGCAACGAGGTCGACTCGCGCTCCGAAAGGGCGAGCACCTGCCGGACTGCGTCGTTGGCCACCCCATGTCGCGCCGCGGCCCATAACAGCCACCGCACCCGTTCGGCATGGGCTGTGGCATTGCGTTCCTGGGCCACCGCGTCTTGCCACTCCTGCACCGCAGCCCCCGTCGCCTGGCGAAGCGACGCCCGAGCTTCGGCCGTTAACGTAGGCAAGCGACCAATGAGACGTCCCGCATCGATGCCCGCGGCGGGTCGAGGATCCGCAAGATGGGCCACCACCGCATCCACAGGGAAGGGGTCGCGAGCCGCCAAGGCGGTCAACAGCGGATCGTAGGCATCGCGCAACGCTTGGGGATCCGCCAATGCCGAGAGGATCCGGGCCGCATCGCCTCGCTCGCGCAGCCGTTCCAACACCTCGTCCTGGTAGATGGCGTAGCGCGCCAGCATCAGCGCATAGTCCGGTTCCAGAGAGTCGGGACCCAACAAGCGTCGCAAGCTCGTCGTCGCCACTTCAAGGACCTGGTAGTACCGCTCGGTGCGAACCATCCGCTCCAGCACCTTACGGCTGTCATCCTTCGTGAGGCTGGTGTCATAGCGGAGTTGATCGGCTGCGGTTCGACGCATGTGCCGCTCGGACGCCTCTGCCGCCCGACGGACCGCCGCCCATGCCTCGTTGGTGCCAAACCAGCGCAGCCCGACCAGCGCTGAGGCGGCAATGAGGTTGTTGCCCTTTGCCAACGCCAACAGACGTCGCAAGATCTCGGGCCCCTTTTCGGTCTCGCGCAGGTGGCCGATAGCCTCGGCCGCGGGACCCACCAACGCGTGGTCCTCCTGCATGACGATGTCGAGTAGCTTGTCGAGGGCCCGTTCATCGCCCAATTGACCCAACGCGAGAACCGCACGACGTCGCAACGACAGATCATCGAGGGTGTCGATGGCGGCCAGGAGCACCGCAATCCCTGCCGACGCCTGCGCCCGAGCCAAGGCCTCGGCGGCAAGGAAGGCCGTCGTGGGGTCGGGGTGGGACAGCAACTCCTGCACCGGGGCAGAATCCGCATTTCGGAACCGAATCCGCCACCCGTAGGCAAACACCGCTTCCCGCCGCAGGGAGTCGTCCGCGTGCCGCAACATGCGACGCAGCGGTACGTCGACCGCCGCGGACCGAGACCACATGATGCCCCGCAACATGCGCGTGACCTCACGCACCTGGCGGAGTTCGGCCCGAAGCAGCAACACCTTGGCGATGACGTCGTCGTGACGTGGATGTTGGTCCTTGAGCCAGGAGTCGTCGGCGTCGGGGTCCCTCAAATCGAAGGACATCGGTTGGTCGTAGCCGCTGATGGCGGTGAGCGCGTCAAGCGCTGGCCGAACCGGAACCTTCTCTTCTTTCACCAGGCGGATCAAACGGTCGACGACGGCGGTCTGGCGCGCACGTCCAATCGCTTCGAGCAGCCGCTTGCCATCTGCCGTTCCGCGGGGGTCTTGCGCAATGCGATCGAGAAGCGCACCGGGCACGCGCGGATCGTTCAGACGTGACAGATCGCGGATGGCCATGCGCTGTTGATCATCGTCTTCGAGCAGCACCACCAAGGCATCGAAGGCCCGAAGGTCGCCTCGCGCGGCCAACGTGCTTGCGGCATGCCGGCGCACGTCGGGAAACCGGGAACTTAGGGCCGCCACGAGCTCCGGATGGGCGTCTGGGGCCTCGATCAAGCCGGCCAGGAGGGTCACGGCACGCCGTCGCACATCGGCCGCTCGAGCCTTCAGCGCTGCGCGCGCAGTGGGCTCAGGCCCACTCCGCTCGACCAGGAGGTCGAATGCGATGCCCTGGAGACCGTCGTCGCGCTCGGTCAGGATCGGCCAAACCGCGTCGATACGTCCCTCGTCCGCCAGCAGGGTCAGGGCAAGCTGACCCAGGTCGCCAAACCCCGCGGAAAGCGCTTCTTCGACACGCTCATCGAGACTCAACCCGAGATCGGGCAGCGCCTCAAAAGCCACCCGCCGCACCTGGGCGTCCGCGTCGGTGAGCGCAACCCGCACCGCCGCACGCACCGTCGCGGCATCGCGGGAGGCATCTCGGGTGAGCCGGCGCAATGCGGACGCACGAACCGTGGCCCCCGTCGCCTGCGAGGAAAGGCCTACGTACGTGCCGAGTACCAAATCGGAGAGGTCGGGAACCGTTTCCGGGGACTTCAGCGGGCCTTCCCCGAGCGGCTCCGCCCGTCGATCGACCAAATCGAGATCGTGCCGCAGTTTGGCTGCCGCACTCTGGGCGTCGGACTGCGACCGATGCGGCGCAGCGCTCGTCATGCCGTGAAGCACGCGCAACATCGCCGCTTGGTCGCGCCCATCGGCACGTTGCAGGCGGTGGGAAAGGCTCTCCCAGAACGCGGCGTCAAGGGGCCAGGCAGGACCCTCCCCTGCATCCGACAACCACCGCACGACCGCCGCCTGACGGGCCGGCGCGTTGGCAAACACGTCCAGCACGTCGGCTGCCACGAACCGCACGGCAAAGTCTGCCGCCGTCAACGCGGCGATCAGCCGCTCGGGAACCGAGTCGCCCGCAAAACCGTCCAGCAACAGCACGACACGCTGGGTAAGCGCCCGGTCGGCCAGATCATGGGCGTCAAGCATCGCGAGTAGCGGCTCATCGTCGCTCAAGGCCACTGCCGCGGCCACGCGGTCGGGGCCTCGATGATCGGGTGTGAACACTGCGGCCGCTACCGTCGCATCGCCACGCCACGCCCGAGCCGTAGCGAGGACCTGGCGAATCGTGGCATCGGCGTGGTTCCACACGGCTGCGAGCACCTCGGGTGACGCAGCCTGGGCGAGCGTCCGCGCCGCGGCGTGTCGCACGGCCGGCCGTGGATCGTCGAGCAGCCGGCGCGCCGGGTAAACGGCGGATTCACTTCGGAGCCAGCCAAGCCCCTGGAGTGCCTGCACGGCCCGCCCCGCCCACGCCGCGGGGTCTTCGTCTTCATCGGGTCCCGCCGACGCAATCTCCCGCAGAAGAATCTCTTCGGCCTCGGGGCGTCCGGCTTCGGCCAGCGTGGTGGCCGCCGAAAGGCGCACATCGCGATGGCGGCTCTCGAGGGCTTGGACCATGGCCCTCGCCTCGCCCGTCCGTTGCAATGCACGGAAAGCCTGCGTACGAACCGCCTCATCGTCGTCGTCGAGGGCGGCTACAAGCCAAGGTCGGGCCACTTCATCGACGCGGTGCGCGAGCACTTCGATGGCCCCAAGGCGCATCTCGCGGAATCGGCTATCGAGCGCAGCCCGAACCGCTTCGGTTTCCCGCTTGTCACCTTGTTGACGGGCAAACCCGAACACCTCGGCTCGCAATTCCGGACTGGGATCGTCGAGACGTTCCAGGAGCAGTGCCCACGCCCAGGACTCCCGGAACTGGCTCATGAGTTCAGTGATGACCTCGCGCCGTACGTCGGACTGGCCACTCTGCAATGCAAAACGCAAGGCATCGGCCTGGCTACCGTCGATCTGCAGGCGGACGACCGCCTTGAATGCATCGAGCCGCACGCGAGCTTCGTCGTCATCGAGCGCACGACGTAGCCAGTCCCGCGCTTCGCTCACCTGGCCCGCAGCGGGAGAATCGTCCGTCGCTTCGAGGGCGGCGACCGCCCGGGCCAACCCGCGAACTCGCACGTCTGGATGGGGCGCCGACAGGCCGATCCGCGCCGCCTCGACCGGTGCTTCGGCGAGCAGCCGCTCAATGACGGTGAACGCAGCATCGCGAACCGGGGCGTGGCTGGACCTCAGCAAAGCCGCCATGCGACCCAAGGCCCGGGCATCGCCAATGCGTTGGAGCGCCCGACAGGCCCGGACCTGAACCTCGGGATCGTCGATGCGCGACAACTGCAGCAAAAGGCCGAGGGCTCGTGGATCGTCGAGCAAGGTGAGATGCACGGCGGCGCGCAGGGCGGTGTCCGGTCGCCGAGACGCCATCGCCTGGAGCAAGGGAGTCCGGTCGACGGGGCCGGATTCGACGGCCGGAGGCGGAGGGGGCTCGCTCGCCTCGGCGGCCCCATGGGTCTGAAGGACGTGCAGCTGGCGATGGGTGTCGGAATCGAGAGCGCGCAATCGCTTCGCCAGTGCCGGCACCACCAGTAAACGAAGTAGATAAGCGGCGTAACGTACCTCGGCGTCCGAGTCCTCGGTCGCCGCCCGCAACGCACGTTCCGCCTCGGAGAGGAGCCCGCGCTGCTCCAGCCTCACGAGCGCACGCCAGCGAAGCGTCGCGACACTCGACTGCAGGCCTCGGAGCGATGCCGTCGCGTCAGTGGGATGCAGCTGTTCGAGGGCGGCGAGCGCGGCGTGCCGGAGAGAGGCCTCACCGTGGTCAAGGGCCTCAACAATGCGAACCTCAGCCTGCTCATCATCGCGAGCCAGCTGGGATAGGGCGGCAAGCGCCCGTTGACCGACCTGTCCCAGGTCGGCCCGCGGCGACTGAAGGGTCAGGACCATAGGCCTTAGCGACGTGGTTCCAAGCCGTCGACGCAAGCCCTCGAACACGATCTGACGGACCTCATCGTCGGTAGCCGTCGCGATCAGCTCTTCGAGCTTCGGAATGGCCCGAGGATGTTCACTGGCCGCGAGATGGGTCGCTGCAAGTACGCGGAGAGCTCGGTCCGAATCGTCGATTGCCCTCGAGACGAGCCGCTCAACGGCCTCTCGGTCATCGTAGGTAGCAAGCCGTTCAAGCGCCGCCTGGCGTCGCGGAATCTCGTCGCGGTCGAGTTCGTGGTCGAGGGTGGCGAACGCCCCACCAAACTGGACCGTTCGCGCCTCGACCCGGCCCTCTTCATCGACCGGAAACAACCGAATGGATGCATCTTGGCCGGCCACCGCCACGTGCGCTGTACCATCGACCTCTACTTCCACGACCGCAACGGCCGAGGGCACGCCCTGTTGCTGACTGGCGGGCGCGCGACGGTCTGTCTTTCGCCAGGCCTTTATCGTGCGGTCGTCGCCCACCGTGTAGAGCCGGTCGCCGTCACCCGCGACGCCCCGGACAGGTTTTGCGTGACCATGATTGCCGGACCGATCGATGGGTTCAAGCGCCCCTCGCGCATGGGTGACAAGGAGCCGACGGTCCTCTCCCGCCGACCAGAACCGAGGCTCGTCCCGCTCGAAGCGTAGAGCGGTGACGGGCCCTTGGTGCAGCTCGGCCGAAGCACGTGGCACAAACGTGCCGTCATCTTGGCGCTCGACCACGGCCACGGTGCCATCTCGACACCCCACGACGACGAAAGCGCCGTTGGGCATTGCCGCGATCGCCGTGCCGCGGTCCGGCAACCCGAAGCGAGCCTGCTCCACGCCTTCGGAATCGACGATCACCAATGCATCCCCTGCAATGAGGGCGACGCTGGCTCCGACCAGCGCAAGACCTGTGGGAATGGGCTCAATGGTGGTTGCAAGGGCGGTGAGGTTAGGGAAGGTTCCCGTCCAGAGCCGACCATCCCGGGTTGCCACCCACCAGGTTTCGCCCGCGACCGCCAACGCCTTGGCGCCGGGCATCAACTGATGTTCGAGCGTGCCATGGAGCGGATCGAGACGGTACACCCCGGTGTCTTGGCCTTCGGGATGTTCGGTCACAACGCCGAGTCGATGGTCGGCGAGAGCGACCATCGCCGTGATTGCGCCGCGATGGTCGAGCCAGACGTGACGGGTACTCATCCGTTCCCCCTCGGTGAGCGGCCCCCATCACGCCAGCGATGGCGGATGCGGGTCAGGGCCACGAGGCACGCCTCGGACTCAGATTTGCCCTGGCTCTTCAGAAACTCCTGAAACACGGGCACCACACGCCTAGCAAATGCACGGTCTTCGACCGCAAGATCCCGACAGACCTCGATGAGCGCAAGCTTTGCCGCCCGCGCGGAAATCCCTCGTGGCGAGGCTTGCTCCCGCGCGACCGCGGCTTTCGCCCGACCGCTCTCTTTTTCAGGGCGAGCCGGAGGAATCGCGAACAAGGAACGCCGCAAGAAGGACCGGATGTCGGCCGCGTCCGCAAACAGCGCGTCGGGACGGTTCGTGTCGGACGTCGCGGGGTGCCGATAGCGCGCCCACAACTGACGCACGACAAAGGCCACAACGCGCCGATCCGGGCTCTCGGTGAGCCGGTAGAGCTCATGGGGCACCGCCAACCGGGGATGGGCGGCGATGAGCGACATGCCGAGGCCTCGAGTGGCCGGATCGAGAGAGTCGATGAGTCGATAGACATCGTCGGCCTCGAACGTGGCAGGATCAAGGCGATAGCCCCGATGTTCGAGTTTGTCGGGCGCCGTGAGGGCCTCGGTCACGAACGCGAACACGTCGGCATGCGGCAACTCAGCCCAGCGGATGAGATCGGGAAGTCTGGCGCCCAACCCAACCAAGTCGGCACGCATCAGCTCGATGCCCAACGCGCGTACGACCGCTCGGTCATCGGCGAGCAACGTCGATGCTCGCTCGAGGGTCACAAATCCGGTGGGCAGGTGCATCGTGGGGTCGAGCGGCTGCCCCTCCGACCGTTCGTAAAGCACCGGGTGGTGATGCTGGAGGTAGCGAATGGCGAACGTACGCAGCGGTGCATCCGCCTCACCATCGGCGGTCACCCAATCGAAGATGCGCTGGGCCCCCGCCAAGGACGCACCGGCGGCGGAAGGGTCGGGCGCTAGATCAGCAGGCGCAAAGCCCACCACTAGTGAATCCACCGCGAAATCCGCGAAGGCCCCGTCCGTGGTCTGGACCATGTCGAGGAGCCAGTCTGCACCGAGTTCGCGACTCGGAAAGTCACGAGGATCCAACTGTTCAAGCGCCCAGCCCCCCAACCCCTCGTCGAAAGGCAAGTCGAGGGCCCATTGGCGGCCCGATGCCATCAGCGAGGTGCGAATTGGCGACGCTTCCCAGGTGGGAGGGTAGGCAATCGCCTTGAGGAAATCGACGCCTAAGACCGTCGGGGCCAACCGCCCTTGGGCCACCCAGCGCTGTACGAGCGGCCGGGGGACAGGGTTGATGAGCGCTCGACGCAACGGCTCGGCCCCCAGCTCGTCGATCGGCCGTTCGCGAAGCGTCTCGTCGAGACCGCGCACCGTCGCACGAGAAAGCCGCTCGTCGTCAAGCACCTCGGCCCAAAACGCCAAGGGCACACGCGCCGGAGGGTGCGTCCGTCCGATCTGGGCGAACGCAAAGGTCACCACGGACTCCACGGGCGCCATCATGCGTTCGCGGAACCATTCGAGCGTCAGTTCGGCAGGGCCGAAGTGTTCGCGAATCGCCTCCACCGCAAGGTCGTTGCCGTGGCGCGTGCCAAGCAGTTCGCCCCACGCTGCGAGACCCACTTCGGTACGCGGGTCGCGGTCGCGGAGCAGGTCACGCGCGAGTTCTCGAACGGCCTGATGATCGTGGTTGGCGAGCCGAACCAACCGGTCGAGTTCGAGGTCCCGAGCGTGGGTTCGTGCGTAGCGAGCCGCCCACTCGCCAGCCGCCTGCGAGTCCGATTCGAGCAACTCGACCACACTGTCGTGCAAACCAAGTTGGCGAAAGGCCGAGGGCTCGAACCGTGGAACGTTGTCGAGCAACCACGCCACAAAGTCGTCGACGACCGTCGAGCGCGCCCGCACGAGGCGAACCACCCAGGCGACTTCGACCTCCCGCAACTGGGTGCGGAAGTCGGTTTTGAGGGCCTCGACGGCGAACGCCCGAATGGGGTCTGATGCGGCGCGTTCGAGAAGCCCGAACAAGGGACGGGGCGTGCGCCGCCACGCCGCGGGGAACGCCCGATGCTTGATGTCGAATCCCGAACGGCGAAAGCCATTGCGAAGGAAGCGATTGCGGTTGTAGGCATTGGGTAGGTGGTGGAACAGGATTTGGTTGGCCAGCCAGGTACGGGCTAGCGTGGTGCGAGGCCCGTAGTGCCGCAGCACCTCGGCCGCACGGTCGGGATAGGCGCTTGGCATGCGCTCGCCAATGCGACGCAGGGTTCGCCAAGCTCGACGCACGAGGTAGCGCAGCGTGGCCCGCGAAACGTCGCCTGACAGGCGCCAGCTCGTGTACTCGGTGTCGAATCGAACCGCGATGGCCGCGTAGATCGACCAATCGCCTCGCCGCTCGGACTCCTTGAAGAGCCCTTTCACCGCGCGCCAAGGCCCATAACGAAGCGGCAACGCCTGAATGGCCTGGATGAGCTGGTCGCGAGCCCACGGCGAACCGTCGTCGAACAGCGCCTGCACCACCCGGAAGAGCCACCACCTGGGAGGAGGTGTGACCTCGGCATCGGCGGCTTCGATCTGGGCAAAGTCGCGCATGCGCTCCTGCCGGCGACTTTCGGGATCGAGCGCTTTGAACTGCCGGGATCGATGTTTGACCCGAAGCCGTTTGACGGTCAGTGCGCCGTCGCGAACGGGGTCATTCGGATCGGACGCGAGCGCGAGGGCGACAATGACACGCCAGAGGTTTCGATCGCGCGCTTCGTAGGATCGATCGACGTCTTCGATGGTGATCGTTGGTTGCACGCAGCCCCTGCTCCGGCATCAAGGGTTTGGGCGCAGGGTCGAGAGGGGTCGGCATTCGCTACTTCTAGACCTGGGACATGGAAGGCTCACCGATCTGGCCGGGTTCTACACCCCTCCGCGAGGCATGGAACAGCGACCGGCGATGTTGAACCAGACCATCCTCGCGGAGGGGTGTAGAACCCGATAGCCGAGATCTGAAACAGCCTTCCTTGTGATGGATGGTACGTGGTTTTCCTGGACGGCGAAACGCCGCCCCGAGGCTAGACCTGCCGACCTCCTCTCAACCGAGCACCCATCCCGTATACCGCACTTGGGTCAAAAAGTGTCCGTACGGCATACGCAGGGCGTCTCACATGCGTTTCAGCATCCATTCGGCGGTTGCGCGCACGTAAGTTGGTTGGCCACAGTACCCGTGGCGCCGTTGGATCCCGGATCGCCATCCACATAGGTCGGAGCCGCGTCACCACCCTGCCCTGCGCTTCCCCCAACGCCACCATTCTGGGTGTCAGGCCCAATGTGCGTGACCGACGAACTCACGAGGTAGTAGCCAATCGAGTGGCCACCGGCGCCGCCTCCTCCTCCGCCACCGTGGCCCCCGCGTCCGCCAGAGCCCCCGTTGCCCCCATCACCCGCCGAACCGGCCCCACCGCCGATGCCGCCCGCACCACCAGGCTGACCGGCTCCGCCTTCGCCGCCGCCGCCGCCGTTGCCCCCGTCCCCACGGGCGATCACCACATTGTCGGCCATGATCGTGGAGTTCACGGCGAACATACCGAAGGAGCTTCCGCCCGCTCCGCCACCTGCCCCACCGTTGGCGGCACAGCCACCGGCCCCTCCGCCGCCTCCGCCGCCGCCGCTCCAGTTGGGCGAGCTGCTGCCGCCGCCACCGCCGCCACCTCCGCCGCCGCCGCCCGCGAGCCCCTGGGCGCCATCGGTGGCGCGTTGGCCATACCAGAAGTTGCCGATGAGGCGACCCAATCCCGAGTTGCTGGTGCCCCCGGTGCCGTTGGAAACTCGGCCGGCGACGCCGTTCTGACCATCGGTCCCGTTGATGCCTCCACCGATGCCGCCAAGGCCTTCAAACGCCGTGGCACTCAAACCGTTCGCCCCATCTAGACCGGCCCTCGCCGTACAATCCGACGGGACCGTTGCACAGGCCACCGCGCCGCAGACGGGCAGCCCCAGCACCGTGCAACACTGCGTATCTGCGGATCCGCCCCGGCCTCCGACGCCCCCGTTGGTCGCAAACCCACCGCACGTCTGGGCCCCCGAGTTCCCCCGGGGAGGTCGGTCGGTGTTGCACTCGGTGCCGTAGCCCCTGCCGTTCCCCCCTACACCACCGGCTCCGCTCGGCGCTGGGATCTGGGATTGGCTCGATCCGTCACTTCCGAGAACACCGTTTTCACCATCACCCTGCTCGAGTTGCAGACGAACCGCGGTGAGGTCTCCGTTGAGCACGTGAACGGCATAGCTGGACTTGCCATTTCCTTGCTCCTGCCCTGCCGCCTTGGGGCCCTCGATGCGCAGATCATGCAGCTCGGCCACCACGTTTTCGATCCGCACCGTGATGTACTCGTCGGCGGCCGCGACGTAGCCCCCACGGAGTCGAACCTGATGCCCGACAACGTCGTTGTCGTCGCGCACCCAGTTCGCGTCGTAGCCACCGTAAATGGCCACCGCGGTGTCGATCAACACCGTTTCCAAGTAAATTCCGGCTTGCATGTAGATCTCGGTGACACCGAGCAACGAAGCGACCGCCTGGGCTCGTTCGATCGAACGACACGGCAACACCCGGTCACAGACGTTGTTGTTGACGTCCGTGCCCGTCGTGCTCACGAACATCGCGTTCGCGGCGGAGCCGTCGATGCCGTCGCAATCCGCGTCCACAAACAAGGCATCCGGCAAGTCGATGGCACCGGGGAACACCGTCCCATCCGCGTCGTTGCAGTCGCCGGCACAGGTCGAAACGCCGTCTCCATCGGCGTCCGTCTCGTTAAGCAGGCCGCTCGCATCGTCACAATCGAGGGCGTTGGGGACCGTGCCCATGGGGGCGCCATCACACGTCTGCACGGCCATCGCGAGCGGATTGCCAAAGCCATCACCGTCCGCGTCGGGCCAGTAGTCCACGAAGGCCAGGCCGTTGTCGGGTGAGCTGTCGCAATCGTTGTCGAGACCGTCGCAGACTTCGGGGTTGCCCGGAAAGTTCAGCGGGTCGAGGTCTGCACAGTCCGTGCACTCGTCGACGCCATCGTTGTCCTGGTCGCGCGCGTCCAACGTTGCGGCACTGCAATCGTCATCGACCCCGTTGCACACCGTTTCAGCCGCCGCTGGACTCACCGCCGCAGTGGTGTCATCGCAATCACCGGCATTCGCAACGAATCCTAGTGGAGCCGGATTGCACGTGTTGGTCGGCGTCGCCGACGCATCGCCGAAGCCGTCCATGTCGGTGTCGGGGTAGTAGTCGACAAACGTAAGCGTCTCGTCGATCTGCCCGTCGCAGTCATTGTCGGCCTTGTCACACAGTTCGACGTTGCCGGGGAAGTTGACCCCGTCCGCATCGTCACAGTCATCGAACCGGTCGGATTCCCCAAGTCCTGAGCAGTCCAGCGTGGTTCCCGCGATCACCATCATGGCCCCCACGCCATCGAAGTCGGCATCGAGGTAGCAGTCATCGGCGCCGTCGCAATCCTGATCCGTGGCGTCACCCACCAGTTCCACCCCATTGGGGTTGACCAGGGCCGTGCCGTCATCGCAATCGAGGTTGTCGGCTACCCATCCCGCCACCGGGGGCCCATTACAGGTGGACTGGCCGGCGACGTTCGCCGAGCCAAACCCGTCCGCATCGCCATCGGGGTACCACGTCACGAAGGTGAGGCCATTGTCGGCGACGGTGTCACAATCGTTGTCGGACCCATCACAGACCTCGGCGTTGCCCATGAAGTTGTTGGCATCGGCGTCGTCACAATCATCGGCATTCGCAACGTGGTTGAGGGGAGGCCCATCGCAGGTCGAAACGGCAAGCACGAGGCTGTCGCCTGCGCCATCTCCGTCGAGGTCGGGCCAGTAGTCGATGTACGTCACATCTGGCGCTTCATCGGAAGCCCCGTCGCAGTCGTTGTCGATGCCGTCACACACCTCATTTTGCAGCGGTGACACGCTTGCGTTGGTGTCATCGCAATCGAAGCACAGCACCACCCCGTCTCCGTCGCCGTCGGGAGCGTCGAGGGTGGCAACGTTGCAGTCGTTATCGGTGCTGTCGCACGTCAACTCGGCCTGGCCGGGGTTGATGTCACTACGCGCGTCGTTGCAATCGGTGTTGTCGGCCACACGACCGGCCGGCGCTCCGTCGCAGGTCGACGTCGCCACGACGTTCGGATCGCCGTAGCCATCCCCATCGTTGTCCGGCCAGTAGTCGACGAACGCAAGCCCGTTGTCGGGCACGGAGTCGCAGTCGTTGTCGATGCCGTCGCACACCTCGGTCAGCAGCGGGGACCGGTTGGCGTTCCCATCGTCGCAATCGAGGCAAAGATCCACCATGTCACCGTCGTTATCGGGGGCATCTTCGGTGGTGGCCACACAGTCGTTGTCTTTGCCGTCGCAGGTCACCTCAAGCGCCGCGGGATTGACGGTGAGGTCGCCGTCGTCGCAGTCGAGACCGTTGGTCACAAAGATGACGTTCGGCGGGCCGCTGCACGTGGTGACGGGTACGGCCGCGGCATTGCCAAAGGTGTCGCCGTCAACGTCGGGCCAGTACTGGATAAAGTCGAGCCCGTTGTCGGCCTGGCCGTCACAGTCGTTGTCGGCACCGTCACAGACTTCGGCATTGCCCCCAAAGTTGTTCGGATCGGTGTCGTCGCAATCGTCGTCGAGGAGCGAAAAGCCCGGCGGAAGGGGGTCACAGGTGAACACCGGCGCCACGTTCGGATCTCCGTGGCCATCGCCATCGAGGTCCTGCCACTGATTGACGAACGTGATGCCATTGTCGGGCACAGAATCGCAGTCGTTGTCCGCGCCATCGCACTGCTCCCCATTGCCCGGGAAGTTGAATGGGTCGGCATCGTCGCAGTCCAGGTCGCACAACCCCACCCCGTCGCCGTCCCCATCGGGGGCTTCCTCGGTGGTGACTTCGCAATCGTTGTCCATGCCATCGCAGGGGATTTCGGTGGCATCGGGGTTCACCGAACCGTTTGCGTCGTCGCAATCCATGTTGTTGTCGGCCCGACCGACCGGCGGACCGTCGCACGAAAGCTCATCAAGGCCATTCGACGCGCCAAACCCATCCCCGTCGCCGTCAGGCCAGTGAGGCAGGAACACCAGCCCGTTGTCCGCACCCAAGACGCAGTCGTTGTCCGCCCCATCGCAGACTTCCGCGTTGCCGGGGAAGTTGTTGGGGTCCGCATCATCGCAATCCGCGCACACGTTGACCCCGTCGTTGTCGAGGTCGGGCTCATCAAGCGTCATCACCGCACAGTCGTTGTCGATGCCATCGCACGTCAACTCAGGGACGCCAGGCTGAATCGCAGCCGTTCCGTCATTACAATCTGCGTTGTTGTCGACATGGTTCGGTGGCGGGCCCGAGCACGTCCGAACGGCCAGCGCGGCCGCCGAACCATAGGAATCGCCGTCGGCGTCCGGCCAGTAGTCCGCGAAGGTCAGCCCGTTGTCGGGCGCCAGGTCACAATCGTTGTCGGAACCGTCGCAGACTTCGGGATTTCCAGGGAAGTTGTTGGGATCCGCATCATCACAGTCCCCGTCCGACAACGGAAGGACGCACGACGTCGCATTGACCGAACCCGTACACGGCCCAACCGCGCAAAAGCAGTCCCCATCGTTGTCCCAAGCATCGGTTCCCTCATCGAACGACCCGTCGCAATCGTTGTCTTTGCCATCGAGGAGTTCGGGGGCTCCGCCGTACACCGAGGCATCCACATCATTGCAATCGTCGACGGGAAGGGCCCCGAGGTAGCCCCCGAGGCAGGCCTCATCGATGTGCAGATCGAGATCGGCATCCTTATCTTCGACTTCGCCGCTGCAATCGTTGTCGATCCCGTCACCACACAGCTCAGGCAACTCAGGAGACCGTTGGGCGTCCGTGTCATCACAGTCGCCCTGATTCGGAGTCCAACCATCTCCGTCGTTGTCCTGATCGAGGACCGAGAACACCGTGAACGGCACCGTCGCCGTGTCCACGTTGCCGTCCTCATCCGACACGGTCAACGACACCTCGTAGTTTCCCGTGGCCTCGGGCCGCCAGATGACCCGGGTGGTGCCGGAGGCGTCAGGGGGGTCCATCGAAAGCACCACCGGATCGGCGTCGTTGAAAACAAGCGTCCAGTCAACGAGCAGTTCGTCGGCGGGCTGCTGACGGTCGAACGCCGTTCCGACGAACTCGACTTGGTCCATGAGTTCGATCAGGTCAAGCGGATCGGGGACCAAGATTTCGGCTGTGGGCCGTTGCTGCTCGGTCTCGACGACGATCGCAATGGCATCACTACTCGATACACCGGTTCGATCCTGAACGAACAGCGTGACCGTGTGCAGTCCTTCGGAGAGCACATCGCTGACTCGCACCGCCCCGTCGATCGAGACGTCTTGCCCTTCCCCAATGATGCCATCGAGATCGGATTCAAACTGCCAGATCTGAATATCGTCGAGACCGTTTCCATCCGCGATGAGCCCGACAAAGTCGATGGCCTGGACGTCCGAGAACGTGTCGCCCTCATTGGGCGAGACGATGGTCGCCGCGGGCTGAAGATTGGGACCCGGTTCAAGTGTGAGGTCGCCGCCACAGGACAGCAAAACAACGAGTGGCCAACATCGCATCGATGGCTCCAAAAAACGTTTCGCAATTGTAGCCAACGTTCCCGATCCGTGAAGCGGACCAGCCGCGCATTGCCTTGCTCGTTACGTTCGCGCCACGGCCGAACTTGAAATGACGCTCGGCCTCGGGCGTACGCGTCCCAGACGCGAGGGTGCACATGGCGTGGTGGCGAGAGCTGTTGCGACGGACACTGACCGGTGGAGTCAGTGAAATCACCGGAGACAGCCTTGCCCGACGGGTCGTCGACCGAATCGTTCGCATGCGAACCCGGGGCAAACGAGGCACCGTAAGGCTCCCGGACGAGGTGCAAGTCATCATCCGGGTCAGCGGTGGAAGCCTTCAGGTCGTGCGCTCGATCGTCGAAGACCCGGACTTCGACCAAGAGATCGCCCATCGACTCGAAAATCGACTCGTCGACCTGCCCAAGACGGCGCATCCGCTGCGGCTCTACCGCGTCGAGCAAGGCGAAAGCGATGAGATCAAGGTGAGCGAAGTCGTGCACCCGGTTCAGCTTGCTCTCACCGTCCTCGATGGCGATCGACACGGCGAAGCGTTGCGTGTTCCCACCTCCAAACGCGACCTCCGAGTGGGTCGAGGCAAGCTGCACGGAACGAGCGACCTTTCAGAAAGCAACGACGTCATCGTCACCTACGATGCGCCGTTTGTGAGCCGCCGGGCCGCACGCATCCGGCGTCTGGGCCGTCACCTGCGCCTTCAAGCCCTCGATCAAGGTGACTGCCTTGCTGTCGAACGTCCCAGCGGTGAACGCGTACGGCCTAACCGCACCATCGAAGGTTGGGCCCCGGTACGGCCCGGCGACCTCATCGAATTCTCGGACGGCGCGGGCCAACTTTTGCGACTTCGCCTCGACGAAGGGGATGGAGAGGTGACGCTCGCGGGTCCCGAATTCACCGCGCCTCGCGTCGAACCTGTCGACCCAGCCGAAGCACCGACGGAGCGGGCGCCACGTCACGGAACCATCGTTCCAGGGGAGAATTGAGGGATGGCCGTCACCCAGCGCGACGAGCGCAGCTTTCAGGTCGATCTGACCGCGCTCGAAGGCGGATTTTGGCGCCGCCTTTCGCAACGACGGGTACGCGTCGATCCCTACCTGGTGGCGAAAGCGATCTTCTCGGTCATGGACTTTTGCGAACACCGAGATGTACGTGGCAAACGCCTCATGTGGAACGACTACCGCGTTTTTCTTTCCCAGGAAGACTACGACGGCCTCGCGCCGATCATCTCGCGTCTCGAGCAAGACCTCGCCTCGCTCCTCCAGGAACGATTCAACGAGGGCGGTGCCACGTTGATGGGAGGGCTCAATGTCGATCTGCTCGTCAGCGAGGGGGAACGTCTGCCTCCGAGCACCGTCGTGGTCCAGCCATCGTTTCATGCCTGGAGCGACCAGCGCGACAGTGCGGGGAGTGCGGTCACGGTGCGCGCAGGACGGAAAGCAGCGCAGCCCCCGCCGGCCCACGCCACACACCGCGTCGCGGACCCCAACGATCCCGACGCCACCCTAATCAATGAGGATCAAGACGGCCTCGGCCTGGTCGTTCGCTGGGGCACCCACTCGGCGCAAGTGGGCGCGGGCATGCGGGTGGTGTTTGGGCGTCCTCACGCCGATGCGGCGGGCTCGTTCGTGCCGCTCCATGGCGCCACCAACGAGATCAACCGGCGCCAGCTGTTCATCGAGCCGGGCCCTGAAGGATCGGCCGTCATCGGTCGACTGTCCTCGGCCAACGCGGTCCAGGTCAACGGAAGGCTCGTGCAGCCGGGGGGTCAACTTGCGGTGACTCGGCTTCCGGTCGAAGTGTCGCTGTCAAAAGGTGCGCTCGTTCTCACCGTAGAGACGGAACGCCCATGAAGCCTTCGCCCCACTGGGATGTGGCGGCGCGAACCCACGTGGGTCGCGTGCGCGCGCAGAACGAAGACTCCTTTGTGATCGATGCCCCTCGCGGGCGATTTGCGGTCATCGATGGCATGGGGGGCCCCGCCGCCGGTGCGGTTGCCGCCGAGCACGCCCGCATCGCCCTTCAGGACCACGAAGACCTGTTCGAGGCGTTTGCGGTCGCCAATCGTGCCATCTTGCAGGACGCCGCACGAAATCCCGATCGACACGGCATGGGCTGCGTCGTGACCGCCGTTCACATTCATGGGCCCATGATTCGGGTGGCTCATGTGGGCGACACCCGCGCGTACGTCGCCTCCGAAGACGCCACGGAGCAAATCACCCAGGACCACACCTCCACCGCGGCCGATCAAGAAGCCTTCGGCTTGTCGGAAGCCCAGGCTCGCGCCTTGCCCAACCAACACCAAGTCACCAACGATATCGGGCGACGCCCCCGCAAGGGCGTCGAATGGATCGAAGCGCATGACGTGATGTTCTCTCGAGGCGACGTGCTCCTGTTGTGCAGCGACGGCCTGCACGATGCGCTACCGCAAGCCATCTTGTTCGCGCGCCTGGCGGAGGCCCGTAAGCAGCGTTGGACGGCCGGTGACCTTGCCGATCGGCTCCTCGCCGAAGCCCTGTCCGCTGGGGGCGACGACAACGTGACCGTCGTGGTGGTGCGCCGTCGCTATACGACTGACCAAATCGTTACGGCGCTTGCAAACCCGTTCTTGGGCGAGGACGGATGAATCCGCGGCTCGCGCGCGTCATCGAGACGGGCCTCGTCATCATCGCCGTCGTACTTGGGATCGTGGCTAGCGAACAAGCGCTTTCGGCAGCCCTCGCCCAAGCCGCGGAGCGAAGCGGGGAGGTCTTGCGGACCCTCGCCGAGGTGGAGCGAGCAAGTCGGTGGGCGTCGTTGGAGTTCGGGCTTGGCGCGTTGGCCCTCGTCGCAGGGTCGTGGGCGGGTCGATTGCGTGGGGGCAACGCCATCTCGGTCCCCTTTCTCCTTCCCGCGGCGGTGGCGGCCATCGGCCTCGGTTTCGCCATGCAAATGGGCTACGGCGACCCCCTCCGAGGCCCCGGATGGCCCGGTCCCAGCTATGCCACGGGCGTTTTGATGGCGGGCCTCACGGGGGGCGCCATCTTGGCCGCGCCTTTCGATTGGGAGCGCGTCTTTGTCGACGGCCGCAGGGCCATCCTGGCGAGCATCGTGATCACCTTTGGCTTGCTGTGGGCGTTCGGATCAGGACCCGAGGGCAGCCAGACCCGCATCAACTTGGGCCCCTTCCAACCCCTCGAGTTCGTCAAGCTCGGGTTCGTCGCGTTTGTCGCTGTGTTCTTGGGCCGGCGCGCCTCGATGATCCGCTACCAACGCAACAACTTTCTTCGCGGACTCCTGCGGGTGCCTCGGCCTCGTCTACTCTTCCCCGCGGTCCTCGTGTTGCTGGTGATCTTTGCGGGCCTCTTCTTGGTTCGTGACCTCGGACCCATCCTGATCCTAGGCCTGACATTCCTCACCTTGTTCACCGTGGTGACGCGCTCTCCGCCGTGGGCGTTTGGCGCTTTGGGCGTCGTCACCCTGATCGTCACGGTGCTCGCGAACATGCCGGATGTGGTCGGATCGCGAACGCTCGCCCTGCGCATGCGCATGTGGCTCGACCCTTGGATGAACGCGCTCCCGAACGGCGACCAGCTCGTTGCTTCCCGCTGGGCCATCGCGGCCGGCGGATGGTTTGGCCAGGGCTTTGGCAACGCCGCCATCGGAGCCCTGCCCGCGGGTCAGACCGACCTTGCGCTGGCTCACCTCGCCGAAGAGTTAGGCGTGTTCGGGGTGTCGGTGTACCTCGGACTGCTCTTCGTGGTCATTGCCTCGGGGGTGTGGACCGCGGCCCAAAACCGCACCCCCGAACGGGTCTTGCTCGCCATCGGCTTTTCCGCGTTGCTGACCCACCAGTGGATCGTGATTTTCGGTGGAACGACTGGCGTATTGCCGCTCACGGGCGTCATTGTCCCCTTCCTGTCGGCGGGCCGAACCTCCATGATCGCATTCGTCGCGTTGGTCGCGTTTATCGGGGCGCTAGCCCGTGATGGCGCCGTGCGGGCGTCGACCGACGAACTGGAGCAGCTCCGCGACGGAACCTTGGGGGTCGGAGCGGCGCTTGGCCTCGCCTTTGTGGCCGCATTCGCGATCCTCGCGGCGGAAGGAGGCTTCGTGGGCCCGGCGACGAGCGTGCGCGGGGTGGTCACCACGCTGGGAGATGGCACCGTCGTGGTTCGCCACGACCGTCGCATCGAGGCTATTGCGAAGCTCGTGCCCCGTGGCCGCATCGTAGATCGCTTCGGGCGGGTGCTCGCAGAAGACGATGCCGACCATCGCCGAGTCACGCCGTTGGGGCCTGCGCTCGGGACGCTGCTCGGACCCGCGACGGGTGAAGTGCTGCGCCCTGATTGGTCCATCGAGAAACGGTACGCCAAGTACCTCCGTGGCTATGGCGACGCCGAAGATGGACCTTCGATGTGGCTGACGTCGGATGGCCAAACCGAGGAGGTGCTTTTCGTAAGTCCAACCCGCAAGGTGCGACCTCGCGACCAGCGTCGGGTGACCCGTCACACGGCCGAAACGGGGTCCTCGGTGCGACAAGTCGCGCTTCCTGCCCCCGATTACCGGCCGCTGGTGCCCATCCTCCATACCGCCCCTGAAGACCGCTCAGCCGCGGTGTTGGCCAAGTTTGGCCCCGTCGAATCGCGAACAATGGCGTTGACCCTCGACGCCCAACTTCAAGCCGCGACCCACCGCATCCTCACCGAGGCCGCGGCCAAGGGAAAGGCAGCCGCGGCCGTGGTCATCGATGTGGCCACGGGCGACGTTCTCGTGCGCGCCCAGGTGCCGGACTACGACCCCTCGGACCGTCGGGCCTGGCTTCGCCCGGTCCTCACTAACAATGCAGCTTTCGTCGGGGTCTACGGGCCATGGAGCGATCTGACGGGTCGTCGCGGCATCTTCCAAGCGGGCAGCGTGGGCAAGATTTTCACGAGCCTCGCCGTAGCTCGACAGCGATGGCCCGTTCAGGGTCAGGGATGCGAAACGACGACGGTGAAATCGTACGGCTGCGTGTCGCGAGACCGCGAAGGACCCCGTTTTACTCGACCCGGATGGCGACGGGCCATCCATGACTACTACAAGGATGACCTACATGGACGGGTCGACCTTAGAAAAGCCATTGGACAAAGCTGCAACGTGACGTTTGGCCAGATTGCGCTCGACTTGGGACCTCAGCCCTTTGCCGACCTCGTTCACGCGGGCTTGTCCGTCGGGTGGTCCGATGACTTCCAGGCCGGAAAGGCAGGCACTCGCGCGCTCGCGGAGACCGGATTTGGTCAGGGGGCCACCGCCCTGTCCGTCTTGCAGGCCGCGCGTATGACGGCCGCGGTGGCGGGCGATGGCGTCGTCAAGACCTGCTCTCCTCACTTGCGGCTCGGGGCCCGTTGCGACGCGGTGCAGGTCGTGGACTACACCCGCGGGCTCCAAGCCATCCTCGCGGGCATGCGAAGTACCATTACCGAAGGCACCGGCAAACGACTGCCCCGCATCAAGGGGGTCCGGGTCTACGGCAAGACCGGAACCGCGGATTCCCTGGGACTCGCCGACGAGGCGCCGTACGGGATTGAGCCCGGCGCCAAAGAGGTGACCCCGCACTCCTGGTTCATCGCCATCGGCGAACCCGAAGGCACCGAGGCCTGCGGGAGCGACCCCACAGGGAGGCTTGCCGTCGCGGTCGTCGTTCCTCGAGCGGGCACCGGCGCCTCCGCCGCCGCCCCTGCCGCGCTAAAGGTGCTCAGAGCGGCCCACGAACAGGGCTACTTCGGAGACGGTGCATGAGCGGCCCCACGCTGGTGCCTCCGGGACACCAGGCCATCTCGGTGCTTCGTCGCGTAGAAGGCGAGCGACTCGTCGTCCACACGCGACGACCTTCGGGCGATTGCGCCACCCTCGTCTTGCTCACGCCTGTCCCGCTGCACTTCGGCTCCACCCTCAAGGGGGTCATGTTGCGGGGACGTGGCTCCATCGAGGGCCTGCCCGCCGAGGTGAGCCGTACCCTCGAAGGATTTCGGGTTCGGGCTCGGGTGGGCCTCGAAGAACAAGGCATCGCGCGAGTGGTCGACGCTGGAGTGCTGCAGGTCCGCGAAGGCGAAGGCATCACCGAGGCCTTGCCGCCTCAGGGGCACGGCTATGTCTGGGCCTCAACCGCATGGGTGCCCGGCGAAACCCTCGACAAGGCCTGGCCAAACCTCGACCGCGACGCCCGCACCGAAACGCTTCGAAGGGTGGCCACCAACCTGGCCACCCTGCATCGCTACGGTGTCTTCTACGGCGACCTCAAGCCGGGCAACGTCATCGTAGGGGAATCGGACACCGTCCTCATCGATCTCGAGACCCTGCGGGAAGTCCCAGGGGTAGATGCTCCGGTGCGGAGTCTCGAGTACACCCCGGGCTATGCCGCACCCGAGCAGGTTTCTGCCTATGAGGCCTACCTTACGTCGGACGTGTGGGCGTTTGGGGCCCTCGCGGCCTCCCTGTGGCTCGAAAAGCCGCCCGGCGAAGCGGTCCGTGCGGTCACGGTCCCGGACCCACCGCAATCGGTCCTCGACGCGTTGCCTCCCCGCTGGCTCGACGTCCTCAGGGCCTGCCTGCGCCCCATTCCTCAGGAGCGGCCCCGGGCCGCTGCGGTCGCCGCGGTGCTTCGCGGTGAAGACGTCGGCCTCGAGGGGTTCATGGATCCGCCGGCGGTGGGCGGGTTCGGCGCCTACGTCCAGCTCGATGCCACGGGCCAAGAAGGGTCGAGCGACCAAACAACCCGCGTGGAAGACCCCGACGACGGCCTCGCTCCCCTGCCCACGCCGCCCCCACCGGTGCCGCAAAGTCAGATCGAGACCATCACCCCCGACCGGGCGTTGATGGCGAGCGACGTACGCCTGGCCCCGGCTCCCGCGCCCCGTCGCGCCCAGATTGGCTGGGCCCTCGCCGTTCTCGCGTTGGGATTGCTCCTCATCGTGGCTCTGCGGCCGCGATTGCCGGGCTTTGCTCCTCGATCCGCCCCGGTTCCGCCCGTGAACCCGGTCGAGGTCCTTCGTGATGCCTTCCAACGGCACAAGACCGACCCAGCCCACAACGGCCAGGACGAGATCGATCGCATCTTGACCCAGGCGACGGCCGCCCTAAGCGATGAGCGTACGCCGGATACCGCAGGCCTGCGGTCGCGCGCCTTTGTATGGAGCCCGCGCTGGCACTACAGCACCGCCTCGTGGGACCCCGAAAAGTGGTCGTTGGCCGACGACGAAACGCGAACCGCATTGGCCGTGGGGCCGACCGTCGAGGGCCGATTCGCCAGGGCGATGGCACTCTCAGCCGCGTGTCGGCTCATGCCCAACACCGACAACGGCGCCCCGGTGCGCACCGCTCGGTGCAACGAGGCCGAACGGGAGTTCGCGATACTCGACGAGGCCCATGACACCGATCGTCCCGGGTGGCTCGCGGTGGAGGTGCACTGGGCCGCCGAGGTTTTGCAGATGCACCTCGTGCTCCGTGCCCTCCGCGCCGACGACGAAGTCGAGGTGACCGAGCATGTTCAGACCGCCTACATCCACTGTGAAGAGGCGTGGCCGCTGCTCGACACCGCTCCGGTCAACGGCGACGAAATGAACGAGGACTGCATCGCCATCACGGGTTGGGCCAGGGACTATACGGCGTTCCTGCGCTGGAGTGACCGACTGCTCGACCGACGCGGCCGTGTCTCACTCGAAGGCGCTTACCCTGAAGTGGCCAAGATCTTCCGCGGCGGTGCCCTCGAATGCACCTACCGGGACGTGGACCTTCGGGGCATCCCCACCTCCCGAGCACGGACCGGCTCTTGGGGGCACTTTTGCGACATCCTAGGCCTCGGTGCGCTCGGCTGTGCGGACGCCGATACCCCCAGGCCCTTGCGGCGTCGGGGTCGTAAAGTCCCGTGGAGCCAGCTGCGCGAAGCACTGAACCATCCCCAACGCACCCGCTGTTTGCTTGGTGATGAGGAGAACAAGATCCGTGCCGCGCTCCGTTGAGACCCTGCCCACCGCGTTGGGACCCCGCACCTGGGGCCAAGTCGTCGAGGGACTATGCGAAGACCCTGCCCTCGCCGACGAACTCACCACCCGCATCCTGCGACCGGGCCATCGGGCGGTGTACTTCGAAGCACGACCTGTGCGCGGAGATGCCCGAGATCGCCCGTTCGAGTTCGTGGTGCTGCCCGCCCATGGCCTCGATGACTACACCGCCGATCCCGACGCGTTCGACGAGCACTTCGTGCACACCGACGAACCCGTGGTGTGCGTCCCGAACCTAAGCCGGACCGCCCTGCTGGTCGTGCCGCGACCCAATCGACCCGAGGACCCATTTGGGCACCTGGCATCGTTCCTTCGGTCGGCCCCTCCGCCTTTGGTCCAAGTGTTTTGGCGGCGGGCCGGGCTTGCGTTGCGGGAATGGATGGACGCCCGACCCACACGGCCCGTCTGGTTCTCGACCGCAGGCCACGGCGTGCCCTGGCTCCATCTGCGTCTCGATGAAACCCCGAAGTATTACCGACATCGCCCGTTCAGGACCGCCCCAAGCGCACCTACGCCCGTCGGCACTCCTCAGATCCACCTCGACGGAGAGCCCATGGAGGCGGCGGAAGAGTGACTACGGCGTTGGCGTAGGAGGTGGCACGGGCGTCGTCGTGCCCCCGCCCGACCCGCCCGACGGCAGCGGGAACCCGCCCGAACCACCCGACGGCAACGGGAATCCGCCTGAACCACCCGACGGCAGCGGGAATCCGCCTGAACCACCCGACGGCAGCGGGAACCCGCCTGAACCACCCGACGGCAGCGGGAACCCGCCTGAACCACCCGACGGCAGCGGGAATCCGCCTGAACCACCCGACGGCAACGGGAATCCACCTGAACCACCCGACGGCAACGGGAATCCACCGGAATCTGCATCGGTATCGGAGTCGGTGTCGGCATCGGAGTCCGAATCACCGTCGGCATCCGAGTCGGCGTCGGCGTCGGCGTCTGTATCGCCGTCGCTATCTGTGTCGGCGTCGGTATCCGAATCGGTATCGGTGTCCGTGTCGCTATCGGCATCGGCGTCGGAGTCAGCGTCGACATCCGAATCTTCGGGTTTGTCTCCATTGAGAGAAAGCGTACAACCACCCGAGGTCAGGGCAAAAAGAACGCCCCATACACCGAACATCAGAGCCTCCAAACACAAGCACACGAACTGGGGGGCAGGTAACCCAGACTACGCGTGCGTACCCGACAAATCGAACCGCCACTTCGCAACCGACGAGGTCGACTCCTACAGACACCAAGAAACCTGTGGCGAGCCACCAGGGATTGAGACTTGATGATCGCAGGTGGTCGCCGATGGCTCACCGACGCCCCCAGGTTAGGCGATCGCCGGACTTGCTCGCATTTTCGCGGACCGTTCCGGCTTTGTCCGCGCTTTCGCGGCGACCGTCCGGAGGAACCCTGGCTCTTTTTCTGCTGGTCCTCGCATGCAACACCGCTTGGGGATGGACCCCCGAAGCGCTTGCGGACCGGCTCGCAAGCATCCAATCCCACCGACAGCTTCGCACCACCAAGGGCGCACCGATTCCCGGCGAGGGCGACCTACGCAAAGTCGCGAATGGCAACATCGTCACGGGCCTCCTGTCTTCAAAGGAAGGCAATCGAGCCTACGGCGTTGCCATCGTGCCGCTGTCGATCGGACGGTTTTGGGCCGCCCTCAACGATGAAACCCGCCACCCTGGCTACACCGCAGTCGAATATTCGGAATTGCTCGACGGATCCGTCTGCCGCGAAGGCCGAAAGGTGCTTCAGTTTCTCCCCATTCCCGTTCCCTTTGTCGCCGGCCGCTGGTGGATCGGCCTACCCAAGCCCAACCAACGCGTCCACAGTGCAAGCGGTGGTGCGGTTCGCGAACTCGCCTTCAGCTCCTCAACCGATGCGAGTCTCGTGCGAAGCCCTGGAGGACAGAAGGTGATTCGCCGCGCTCAACCCATCGGATACTCACGGGGAGCCTGGTTTCTGGTGGCACTGGACGAAAATGCCACCTACGTCGAATACTACCTGCACTCGGACCCGGGCAGTGGAGTTCCGACCTCGATGGCGGCGATGTTCGCTACGAAGGGCGTACGCAACACAATCCAGGCCATTCAGCGATTCGCCAAGGAGGCAAAACCCTCATGCGCCATCGAATGACGGTCTGGATCGCCGTTGCCATACTGGGGCTCTTGCTAGGGCTGCCCAAGGCCCATGCCGCAGACCCGTTCGGCTGGACCCAGCCTTCGCCAAAGGTGCAACTGGCCGCGGACAAACAACCCATTCCACTCGGAAAGGGGGCCCTGTTTGTGCCCTCGATGACCGACCCCCTGAATGAACCTGCACTGCTCCTGATCGGAGAGTCCAACAGCGAAATTCGGGAAATCGGGACGGGGCGCCGTGTGATGGTCGATCCGGGTCACTACGTGGTCATCGCCACGTCCGGCACGCCGGACCAGGGGGTCAGCCAGGCCGTCACGGTCTACGATGGCCAGACCACCACCGTGGATGTGACCTGGGGGGCCGTGCGCATCGAGGTCGTGGACAACCGGCGGGTTCCGCACCGCCAGGGCTACGAGATCATCCGCGCCGACAATCGTCAGCCTTACGGAACGGGGTTTGGGGCCGACACGTTGCAGGGCGAGAAGCTTCGGACGTGGTTTTTGCCGCCCGGTGTCTATCGGATCGTGCGTCCGGGAAGCAACTACCGAGCCCTTCGCGACTTTGCGACGGTCTATGTTCCCCCCGGTGGATTTGTCCGATACCGCCTGGTCCTCGATCGAGAGACCGGCGAATTTCAGGGTTCGGGCGTCATCCTTCCCGACGAATTCGGCTCGCCCAAAGGCCCCGACAGCAAGTGGTTCCGTTCGCTCGTTTTGGGTGCGGTCGGCAGCTGGCTGCAGCAACGCAATGTTGTAGGAACGAGCACCGCATCTGGTTCGTTGTTTCTCGACGGCCAGCTTGCCTACAACAACGAAAATCACTCGGCGGCTGCGTTGCTCCAAATCGAGGAGGGTGCATCGCAGATTCGGCCCCAAGAAGGGCAGCCGCTACCGGTGGTCAAAGCCCAAGACCGGGTGCGGCTCGACCTGCTCTACACCTACTTCCTTCGTCCGCGCATTGGTCCTTATTTGCGCGCGGCGGCCGAGAGTCAGGCGTTTCGGACCTCGGTCCTCGCGACCGAAGACACCGTCGTGTCGCGGGAATTTGCGGATGGCCGGGTTGCGCGACAGTTCGTCCCCGCCAACGAAACTTACTTTCTGGCTGGAGCCTGGGAGCCCACCATCGTACGGGAGGGGATGGGCCTCAACATGCGCGTCATCAACCGACGCTGGTTGTCGCTGAACTGGCGCATCGGCGTAGGGCTGCGCCAGAACCGGTTTGGCGGCTCTTGGGTGGTGTCGGACGACCCCAACACCGATGAGGTCGAGACCTTCCAGGTCGAGTCCTTCAACCAACAAGGCCTCGAATCGACCATTGTTGCGAATGCCCGCGTGTCGGGATTCCTCGTCTACGCCACGGATCTCGAGCTGTTCACCGACTTTCAGACCTTCAGCCAGCCCACGACCGAGTGGCGCAACACGGTCACCCTGCGATTGAGCCGCAACCTTTCGATCAACTACATCCTCAACGTCGAGTGGGTGCCGGTGGTGGTCGAGCGGACGCGATTTGAACAGAGCGTGCTACTGCGTGCGGCATGGGCGATCTTGTGATCCGGGCGGGGCTGTGGTTCGGCATCGCATGGGGGTTGTCAGGCTGTGTGCTGAAGGGTCCTCACGAACTCGTGCGGGCCCAGCTCGAAGCAACGCGTTCGGCGTTCTCGACGCGAGCCGTAGAATCCGAGCAGCAGATTCGTGCCCTCGAGGCCGAAATCGCCAAGCGTGAAATCCGTCTTGACGAACAAGCGGTTCGGGTCGACCAGCTGCGAACGTTGTCCGAACTCAAGGATTCGGAACTCGAGCGGGTCGTTTCGGAGCAGGTGGCTCTCGCCGATGAAATCCTACGAGCCCAGGCCGAAATCGACGCGCTAAAGGCCGAGGTCAAGCGGTTGGAGGGTCTGACCCGACGGCGTCGACCCCGAACGCCTCCCCCCGAGCCCGAAGGCGAAGCCCGCCCCACCGAGGAACCGCCCGAACCAACCGACGGCCAAGCGGCATTGGCGACCTTGCAGGCTCGGGTTCAGGCCCAGCTCGATCAGGAGCTCCTCACCCAGCTCGATAGCGAGACCCACGAAGCCCTAGCCGCCGCCCTTGTCGACCTGATCGACCCTGGATTCTTGACCCTTACGCGGGTGGAGGATGGGTCGGTGATTCGCATCGAGACACGGCGACTCTTTCAGGAAGGATGGACCACACTGTCCCCCCGGGGCCAACAGATCGTCGAGGCGATCGGCACGGCCCTGGCTTCGCTTCCCGGGCGGCGCATCAGCGTCGAGGGACATACCGATGATGCTCCCATCCATACGGCGCAGTTCCCCTCGAACTGGGAACGCGGCTTTGGGCGGGCCATCGCCGTGCTCCGCGGATTGACCGAGGTAGCGCCTCGCCTGCGCATCTCGGCCACGAGCTTCGCCTCGTCCCGTCCGATCGTGCCCCACGACACGCCGGACGCGGAAACGCAAAACCGACGCGTCGAGATCGTGGTTCGTGGAGACCCTACCTTGCTCCGTCAACCTCTCGAAGAGCCTGACGCCGAAGACGAGGAAGCCGAACCAGCGCCTTCGGAGTCGCCAACCGAGGAGAAGCCCTGATGCCGACCGGTTGGTCTCCTTGGGCGGACTGGGGCGTCCACGGTGGCTTGCGCCTGCAGCGCCACGTTCGCCATGGCGTGTCCCGGGTGCTCGGCCCGAACGGCGTTCGATTCCGCGGGGATTTCCGTTCGGCGGAGGCCGAGTTTCGAGCCATGCAGGCGGCCGTTCCGCTGACGTCAGATCACGCGGTGATCTTGCTACACGGCCTGTTCCGGTCGCGAGGCGCCATGGGCCGAATGGCACGGGCCTTGGCGGAGGATGGCTACGCGCCGGCCACGGTGCACTACCCCTCCACGCGTCGCGACATTGACGGGCACGCAGAGCAGGTCGAAGGGGTCCTCGACCGCATCGTCGGCCCCACCCAGGTTTCGTTCGTCGGACACAGCCTTGGCGGCATTGTGGCCCGTCGTGTGCTGGACCGTACGCGGCCATGGCGGGACCACCTGACGCCGCGACGCCTCGTGACCTTGGGCTCTCCCCATCAGGGCGCGGCCATCGCCGAAGCATTGCATCGGGTGCCGGGGTTCCGTCGCTTCGCGGGCCCTACCCTGACCGAGCTAACGCCCGCGAATGCGAAGCCCCAACCGCCACCTGTGCCGTTTGCCGTGATCGCCGGCGGACGACGAGGCACCGGGTTCAACCCGCTGCTCGAGGGTGACGACGACATGACGGTGCGGGTCGACGAAGCGATGCTCGAGGGAGCGGACGACACCCTCGTACTCGACGCGGTCCATACGCTCATCATGATGGACCGGCGCGCTATTGACGCGGTGCGCCACTACCTTTCGACGGGTCGGCTTAGCCCTGCGGCCACTGAAACGTCGTCGAGCGCTGCAGACGAACTTCGCCATTGAGCTCGACCTCGGGAACCTGCTGGCTCCAGGCCTGATCTCCGATGCAGCTCCGGACGGCTTCCGGCAGGTCGTGATCGAGCGAGCGAATGCCCACATCATACATCTGGCCGTCGTAAAGCACCGTATCGAAGACGAATTCAGCCGTCGTCGGCTCGGCGAATCCTTCCATCCAGGGCAGGATGCACTCGTCGCGAGCCGCTTTGACGATTTCGTTGACGAAGTAGTTCATCTCCCGGCGCATGTCGGCCGTAAGGGGCACGATCTCTGGGTTCTCCGGGCGCTCGGGGCGAGACAAGTCGTCGGGCGGAGGCAGCGACAGACGTGCTCCAGGACGAATCGTCGGCTTGACGGGCGAGGGCGTGACCGTAGGACGCGGGGGCACCGGCTCGGGCGTGGGCCCCCCGGCGGGGCCAACCTGCTCATCGAGGACCAACATCGACACGATCCCACCGATCACCGCGAGAGCCGCCACCGCAACCCCTGCAATCCAACCGCGTCCTGAAGACTTCTCTTCCTCGCTCACGACTCCCCCTTGTCGTCGCTCTCGTCATCCCTGGCGTCGGGCTCTGCGACCCCGGTCGTCCGTCGAAAGGCCTTGAGTCCTTGATCGATGACCCGGCTCACGTCTGCCGCGGCACGTCCCGCATCCTGGACCAGGTTCTCACGGAGCGAGCTGAACCGCTCCTCGAAGCGAGCAAACGCATCGTCATCGGTCGCCCCCCCCACCATGCGCGACAATGCCTCAAACACCCCCGGGCCCGAGCTTCGCAGCTTCTCGGCGTCGAGTGCGACCTCGCCGGGCGTCCGGCCCACGAACGGAAGCGACACGTCCGGCGGGTCATCAGACGGCGGTTGACCTAAGAACTGGCGGACGGCATCGCGAGCCTGGCCGATGACCTGTCCCCATCCTTCGTCGACGTGCGCCTGCGCAGCTTCGCGATCGACCTCATAGGCTTCGATCGACGCGGCTACGACATTCTTCGATGCAAACAGGAGATCGCGCACTTCGAGATCGCCCTCAGGCAACGAAGTGCCGTTTGGGACCAAGAAATATCGCCGTTCCTCGTCTGCGGTCATCCATAAATGCGGTCTTGCGTCACTCACAGCGAAATCGTCCCATCGTTGCACTGGTTTCCGCAGGAATCGAGGCCGCTCGTGTAGTCGGGCGTCACGACCATGGGAATCATGGTCTCAAAGGAAACCTCGAGGGTGTCGGGCCATCGGTCGTTGCGTTCGAGCGTGACCTGCGCCGCTCCACAGAACCACGTGATGTTGTCCTGCCGCGGTTCTTCGGTGGCCAACGTGGGGCAGCGGATCTGGAGGTCGAGCCCTTCGTCTTCGTTGCGGACCACCAAGATGAAGGCACTCCGGTCGTCGTTCGCATCTTCAACGACCAAGGTCGAGCTGCAGGTGGACGTGCCTTGGACCTCGCACTCCGGTGGCTCGGCCTCGGGGCAGCCCGCAAGCAGCCCCCATGCTGCGGCCATTACCCAACGTGCCTGCATCATCGTCGTCCTCCTGCGGAACCAAGACCCGCCATCGGGAGGTCTACACCGAGCGTGACGGGTTGTCGCCTCTCTCGTAAGCGCGATTACACATTCCGCACAATGCACCGGACCATGCGGTCTTTCGCACCGATGGGCTCCGCGGATCGCCATGCGGAGTGCCTGTTCATGTTGAAGACCGTCGTCGCTTGGACCTTCTACCCAGGAATGCTTCTGGTAGGGCTTAGAGTCACCGCCCTTGGCATTCAGGAAGGGCTATCGCCCGCCCTTGTCGTCGCCTCTACGATTTTCGTGAGTGCACTGGTCATCGCGGTCGTTCAGCGGTGGATGCCATTCGAGGACGAATGGCAGGCCAAACCACAGACCTACTGGCTCGACATGTTGCACATGGCGAGCACCGGCGTGACCACCGAGGGGTATCGGGCCGCGACGGTCGGCCTGTTCACCGCAGGTGCCGTCTACCTGCAAGGCGCGTTGGGCGGGTCGCTCTGGCCCAACGAGCAGCCCATGGTTCTTCAGCTGGCCTTGGCGCTCCTCATCGGAGATCTCGGCGCCTACTGGGTTCACCGCACGTGCCACACCAGCCCGCTGTTCTGGCGTGTTCACGCCATGCACCACAGCTCCGAGCAGCTCTACGCGTTTGCGAGCGCTCGCAATCACCCCATGAACGCGATTCTCGCCTATGGTAGCCAGTTGTTGCCCCTCACCCTGCTGGGGGCAAACCTTGAGGTCATCGCCCTGTTGTCGGTGTTCACCGGCATCAACGGCCTCCTGCAGCACGCCAACATCGATCTCAAGCACGGCATCTTCAACTGGGTGTTTGCGACGGCCGACCTGCACCGTTGGCATCACAGCAAGGACTTCGACGAGTCCAACACCAACTTCGGCAGCAACATCATCGTATGGGACATCGTGTTCGGCACCCGCGCCCTGCCGGAAGGCCACCCCGAGGCCGTCGGCATCTCAGGCCTCCACATGCCAGAGAACTTCTTACACCATCTGGCTTCGCCGTTCGTCTTGAATCGGTACACCGCAGAGGCCCTGCCCGTGCATGAAGACGGGAAACTCCGTCTCGAGGGCTGATCCGGGAAGTTAATTCGGGTCATGCGCTCTCGCTTCACGTTGTGGTTCGTCATCGCGGCGGCCGTCCTGCTCTTCGGCGGGGGCCAAGCCATCGCCACGCTCGTCACCGACGCCCAATGGTTCGCCACCTTGGGCCATTTCCAGGTGTTCCAGACCCAACTGGTCACCCAGATTGGCCTGGGGCTCGTCGGCGGCCTCGTCACCTTCTTGATCGTAGGAGGATCGGCGGGCTTCGCGGCGCGCCATGCGGGTCCCCCACCTCGGCCTCGCGCGGTGGGCCCAGAGGACGACAATCCCTTCGCCGCGGCGCTCCAGGGCGTGTCGCCGCGCACCATCGCGACCGTCATCTCGCTCGCCATCGCGCTCCTCGCTGGATTGACCGTCGCTGGCTGGTGGGAGCACCTGCTGCTCCTCATCAACGGTCAGCCCTTTGGCATCGTCGACCCCGTCTGGCAGCTCGACGCCTCGTTCTACGTGTTCGATCTGCCGTTCATCCTGCGGGTGCAACAGGCGCTTTCGTTGTTGCTTTCCGTGGCCGTAGTCGTGACCTTCGGGTTGTACGTCACCCGTGGCGTCGTGTCGCTCGAACTCGCCCAACAGGACGGTCAGGTCGTCGCAAACGGCATCAACCTCCCTGCAGAGGTGCGCCGCCATCTTGCGACCTTGATTGCCGGCGTGCTCGTGCTGTGGGCCATCGGGACTTTCCTCCAGCGATTCGAGCTGATGTACGACCAGGCCGGGCTCTTCGCCGGACCAGGCTATGCCGAACTCAACGGCACCCTACCCCTTCTCACCGTCCAGGCCGTCGCGACCGTCCTCGCCGCCGTCGTTGCGTTCATCGGGGTGGACCGAGGTGCGCTCGGGACCGTCACCCTGGCCGGCCTGCTCATCGGAGGCACCTCACTGCTCACCAGCGCCTACCCATCGGTGTTGCAGCGCTTCAGCGTCGATCCAAACGAACTGTCCCGCGAAGGCCCCCAAATCGTCGACCACATCGAAGCCACGCGGCATGCGTTCAATCTGGACGGCATTGATGAACTGACGCTGTCGGGCAAGGATGAGCTGGACCGGACGGATATCGACCAGAACGAAGGCACCATCGTCAACATTCGCCTGTGGGACCACCAACCCCTGCTCGATACCTTCAGTCAGGTCCAGGAAATCCGCACGTACTACGGCTTCATGAATGTCGACAACGACCGGTACGAGATCGACGGTCAACTGCGTCAGATCATGCTGTCGCCACGGGAACTGACGGTCCAGGAACTCCCCGAGCAAGCTCGCACCTGGGTCAACGAGACGATGACCTACACGCACGGGTACGGACTTGCCCTGGGACCGGTGAACCGCGTCAATGCGCAAGGGCTGCCCGAGCTGTTCATCCAAGACTTGCCGCCGAAGGTCCAACACACCGATACGCTGGCCATCGATCAAGCGGCGATCTACTTCGGTGAGACGCCCGACGCCCTGCGCAAGACCGTCGTGGTGAAGTCCGCAAACCCGGAGTTCGATTATCCGGTCGGAAACCGAAATGAGTACACAACGTACACGGGTGAAGCCGGCGTTCCGCTCAGTGGTTTGGCGCGTTTGCTCTTCTCGATGCGCCTCGGTTCCACCGACCTGTTGTTCTCGGGGGACATCACCCACGAAAGCCGCCTGCTGCTCTACCGCCATGTCGTGGCCCGTGCCGCGAGAGTCGCGCCTTTCCTCCGTTACGACTCCGATCCCTACATGGTGATCGACCAAGGTCGACTTGTGTGGATCCTCGACGCCTACACCACCAGTGCGCAGTTCCCCTACGCGGCGTCGGTCGGAGGAGGCAACTACATTCGAAACGCGGTCAAGGTCACGGTTGATGCCTACGATGGCACGGTCACCTTCTACGGGTTCGACATGGAAGACCCCATTCTGGCAGCTTGGTCCCTCATCTTCCCCGATCTGTTCACGCCCATCGAGACCATGCCGGAGAGCCTGCGGGCACACCTTCGCTACCCAAGTGATCTGTTCCGCGAACAAGCCCGTTTGTTCGCGACATACCACATGGTGGACCACCAGATCTTTTACAACCGCGAAGACGAATGGGAAGTCCCCGCCATTGGCAGCAAGGGCCGGATGGAGCCCTACTACACCATCATGCGGCTCCCCGGCGAAAGCACTGAAGAATTCATCGTGATGTTGCCGTTCTCGCCGCGTGGCAAACCTAATCTCGCCGCATGGATGGTCGCACAGTCCGACGGGGAGAATCTTGGCCGGCTCCGGGTTTACCAATTCCCTAAGGACACCCTCGTCTACGGGCCTAAGATGGTGGCGGCGCGCATTCAGCAGGACCCCGAAATCTCGCAGAACATCAGCCTGTGGGACCAGCAAGGGTCGGCTGTCAATCTGGGCACTTTGCTCGTGATTCCCATCGAGGAGTCCCTCATCTACGTCCAGCCGCTGTACCTGCAGGCCAAGGACGACAGCATTCCCGAGTTGAAGCGCGTCATCGTGGCCTACAAAGACCAGATTGCGATGCAGCCCACGCTCGAGGAAGGGCTCGCCGAGCTGTTTGGTGAGGTCGAGGCCGTGCCCGTCGAGGTGCCCGATGCGGCCCAAGATGGATCCGCTCCTCCCTTGGTGCTGGATGCGACGACGCGCGCCGCCCTTATCGAGCAGGCCCAGCAGCAGTTTGAAGCCGCAAGCGAGCTATTGAACGCGCTTGGCGAGACCCTCGAAGCGCTCAAGGATGAGCCCGCGCAATAGGCTGAGCCGGCAAGGCGTAGGCCTAGCAGAACAAACGCTGGAGCATCTGTGTCCGAGAAACGTCCGAATCGCACAGCACTCTTTGTGGTGCTGGGCCTCGCCGCCGTCGCCACCATTGCGAGCATCGGCCTCATCTACAGCCTGTTGAGTGGCACCACGCCGTCCCTCGACGAGCCCTCGGTGCTCGAAGTGACGCTCGACGGCGGCTACGCCGACGGAAAAATCGAGGATCCGCTTGCCGAACTTGGGCTCTCGAGCAGCGGCAACTCGCTGTACGATGTGGTGCGTGCCATCGACAACGCAGCCTCGGACGCCAACGTCGAGGCGTTGCGCTTCACCGTGCGCTCCCCAAGCCTCGGCCTTGCCCAGCAGCAGGAAATTGAGCAGGCGGTGAACCGTTTCCGCGAGTCGGGGAAGCCCGTGTTCTCCCACCTCTCAGGAGACATGGTCACCAACGGCCGCTACTACCTAGCTTCGATGGGTGATGAAGTCTGGGCGACCCCGGAGTCGTTTTGGCTCATCCAGGGCTTGCAGGCCGATGTCACGTTCCTTCGTGGCATGCTCGAGAACCTGAAGATCGAGCCTGACGTCATCATGTTCAAGGAGTACAAGTCGGCGGGTGAGCCTTACAAGAACACCGAAATGAGCGAGCCGATGCGGGAGGCGCTCACCACGGTGCTTGAAGATGTTCAGCGGATGTGGATCGAAGGCGTCGCACAGCGTCGGGAAATCGGCGTGGATGCGGTCCGCGAACTCGTCAACGCTGGCGCGCTCACCCCGCAGGCCGCCAAGGACGGCAAGCTCGTCGACCACCTTGGCTACGCCGATGAGCTGACCGATGCCATCAAGGAGCGTTTGGGTCGTGATTCGTATGAGCGCATCAAGCTCAGCAAGTACGTCCAGACCCTGCCTGAGCCCGACTCCGATGAACGCATCGCGTTGATCTTTGGCGAAGGCCCCATCCTGGCCGAAGAAGCCGACGACAGCAATCCGTTTGCCAACAACCAGGCCATCTACGGGCCCAAGCTCGCGCGAGACATCCGCAAGGCGGCCAAGGAAGACCGAGTCAAGGCCATCGTGCTTCGCGTCAACAGCCCTGGCGGGTCGGCCGTGGGCTCGGACTACGTGTGGCGAGAAATCATGCGAGCCAAAGACAAGGGCATTCCCGTCGTTGTCAGCATGTCATCGGTGGCGGGCAGTGGCGGCTACTGGATTTCGATGGGGGCTGATGCCATCGTGGCCCAGCCCGCGACCATCACAGGTAGCATTGGCGTGGTGTTTTCCAAGCTGAACGTTCGCGGGCTCTACGAATGGGCCGGTGCGAACATCGAGTCCATCTCGCTGGCTGAAAACAGCAGCCTGATGTCGCCCTACCATTCGTTCGACGAAGCCCAGTACGCCAGGGTCGAAGGGGTCATCGGGTCGCTGTACGAAAGCTTCGTCAACAAGGTCGCCGAGGGTCGAGCCATGACCTTCGACGAGGTGGAGCCCCTCGCCCACGGACGGATCTGGTCGGGAGAAGATGCGCTCGATATCAAGCTTATCGACGAATTGGGAGGCTTGCGCGAAGCGGTCGCCCTCGCCGCGACCAAGGCCTCGCTCGACGCTGCCACCACCGATGTCGAAATCTTCCCGAAGACCAAGTCGGTGTTCGAGAAGTTGGCCGAGGGCGACTTTGGGGTCTCCACCCCATCCACCCCGACGGCGGCCCAGCTCCGCACCTGGATCGACGAACTCGCCCAGCCCCGCGCGAGTGTTGAGATGCCGGATATTCGGATTTATTGATCAGCCTGCAGGAGCGAAGCGACGAAGGCTGAAGCACGTCGAGCTGCAGGCGCGAAGCGCCGAAGGTCAGTGCTCATCCGCCTGCAGGAGCGAAGCGACGAAGGCTGAAGCACGTCGAGCTGCAGGCGCGAAGCGCCGAAGGTCAGTGCTCATCCGCCTGCAGGAGCGAAGCGACGAAGGCTGAAGCACGTCGTGCTGCAGGCGCGAAGCGCCGAAGGTCACTGCGAAGAAGGCGGAACGCTACCTCGTCACACACGACAGCGATCCGTCCGTCAGCGGTCGGTCCGCCGTCCACTCGAGTTGGGTCGGTTCCAAGGTGAACGTGGGCATTGCCTCGATGATTGCGGGGTCCAGGTCGGCCTTCTCGACGAGTTCCGCCAAGAAATCGAGGGGCATCGGCCGAATGTGGACGGCCATGGTTACGCGGTCCGCGGTCACCGGAATGGGAAACTGCCGCGATTGGACCGTCTCGATGTAGGCCGGATCGGTGGGATCGAGGGTCGTATGCGGAAGCAGCAACCCCGATTCGTCGATCGATGCGGCCTCCCAAAACTCATGGGTGAACGCACCGTTTACGTCCGCCATGGCGCTGTGAAGGTCCCAACGGACGGGGTCTTCAACCTTTTCCACGGGTTCATCGGGATCGATCCGACCGGTGGACCAGGCAACCTCTCCGTCCGCATACGCGGTGATCTCGACCCACACTCGCCGTTCCGAGGTCGCGCCGCTGGGAAAGGCATGCCCGGCAGCCACATTGTCGAGCTGAACGACGGCTAACGTGGATGAGCCTGGGCCTTCCGGTGGCTGCACGCACAACGAAGCCACCAGCGTGTCGTCGAGGAACTCCTGAACCGCCGCGCGTTGGTCCTCGCGCTCGGGAAAGGGCGTGACCGCGATGTCGACCCCAGGCATCCGATGATCGTGAATGCGACGGACCGGGGCCCCATCGACTTGCGCCACCCGACCATCCCGACCCGGCATGTGGCACCGGGCACATCCTAGGCCGAACTCGGGATTCACATAGACCGAACTCTGCCATTCGGCATAGGTCCGCTCGATGTGTGCGCCCAACGGGGTCACGATGTCGTGACACGACCCGCAGGCGTCGGTGTGGTCCCGCGTCGCTCCATCCGCAAACGAACTGTAGCGGCTCTGATGCGCGGTGCTCTGCTGCGGGTCCTCGATGGGACCGCCCATCGTGGCGCGAAAATCAAACACCAACGGATTGTTGTGCAGGCCCTCGACCGCCTCGATCTGATGGCAGGTCACGCAGTTGACGCCCAACAGGTGATCGTCGATGTCGTCGAGATCGAGACCATCGGTCGTCAACCCGAGCTTGACGGCCAACGGGGCATGGCAATTGACGCAGAAGTCGCCGAGTTCACCATTGGTTTCAGCTTGACCCAGCGCATTCATGGCCCGAAAGACGGGGTCCTCGGACGCGTAGGCGTGCATGGATCCGGACCACTCGCGAACGTGGTCGGGATGGCACTCTCGGCAGGTCTCCGGGTCCCGAAGATCTTCGATGACCTGCGACGACGGACCGCAGCCCGCCCATCCGAAAAGGACGAGGATCAGCCTTCGGCGCACAGCGCAAACGTCGCTTCATCGCCCTGATCGTTCAGCTCGACGTGGAACTCCCACAGGCCGGGCATGATGACATCGAAGATCTCGACCTGGTAAACGCCATCCGCAACCTCTTCGCCAGGGTAATGCGTCGGCGACACGCCATGCCCGTGCAGTGGCATCCAAGGGCGCACCAATGGCGTCAGTCCCGTCAGCGGCGCACCGCCCGCATCGGTCACCGACAGCGTCCAGGCGTTGTCACCCACGTCGAGGGGGGCGGGTGCTGCGTCCTCTAGGGCCACCGTGACGCCAGCCGGCGACGTGACGGTCATGCCAAGCTGAAAAGCCTGCGCGCCGGTGCAATCTACAGTCCACTGCTCCGCGGCCGGAGCAGGCTCTTCATCACAAGCAACCAGACCGAGGAAGAGGACGGACGACAGAACGGCAGCACGCATGCGAAACCTCCGGATTCCTCACGGTCGTACCGTCTGGCTCGACCGACCGTCAACCGCCAATGGATGCGGGTACCGCCCCCTCCAGAAGTCCTCCACAGAGATCTTCGACTTTCTCTCGCCAATCGTCCAGCGAGTCCGCGAGGCCCCAAGGAGCGAGATTGGCCCGTGAGATTCGCCGCTCGGCCCGACCGGTTGTTTGGCGGAGCGCCATCTCCTCGACGAGGCGTGAAGCTACGCAAACAGACAGTGCCAGTGGGGCTCCTCGACCCGACGCACGCTCGGGATGGTCGCACCACCGCACGGCTTCAACGACCTCATGGGGCAATCCCCAGTTTGCAAGAAGCCATGCTCCGAATGAATGCCCATCCACCCCAAAGACGCGAGCCTCGGCGCGATGCGTCAATTCACCGCGCTGCACCCGGCGCGCAACCTCAGCGTAGAGTTCGGGGGCCCGGGCCGCGAAGAGCAAGCGCCCGGTGCTTTCGAGGAGGCCTGCGGTAAATGCAGCATCCAAGGCTGCACGTGGGGCCACCGCCCGTGCGGCGACCGCGACCGATCGACTCAGCACCTGGTGGTCGATCGGCGAGACGGCAGGCGGAAGGTGGACGGGGCCGATCGCTTCGACCACTTCCACACTCAAAACGAGGTCGCGGACGATCCCCAGCCCCAGCAGCTGCAGGGCCTGAAACAGGGAGCGCACAGAACGAGTGCGATTGAAGATGCCGGAGTTGACCAGCTGCATGACCTTGGCTGCAACGGCCACGTCCTGTTCCACCAGCTCCGCTGCGTCCTGCATCGTCGCGGTGTCGGAGTCGAGAAGTTCGCATAGGGCGACCCAGGTTCGGGGCTGCGCGGGTAGGCTGCCCAAGCTGGCTGCGATATCGGCTAGCGCACGATCCTGAACGAGTTCCCGCACCCTTAAAGCTCGATCGATCGCCGCGCCGAGCTTGAAGCGAATCACCGGCTTCACGACTACCTGATGGGCGGGTTCGCCGCGCGCCACCACCCGGGCCGCAACACGCGGTTCACATACCAAGATGCGCGAAGCGCTGGCTTCGGCAGCCCGAATCGCGCGCAGGGCTTCGACCCCCACGCCTTCGGGGTCGTCCACGGCCACCACGACCCACGCACCGGCCGCCACTTCGATGGCATCAGGAAGGTTCAACGTGGCCACTCGCCATCGACGTTCCCGGGCCACGGCGTCGACGAGCGATCCGTACTGCCCACTCGAATCGACGACGAGGATGCGCGGTCTGCCCATGGCACCTTCCCATTGTCCCATCGGCGCAATGCAGCCTCACTCAAGCCCAGAGACTATGAGGCCCGGATGTGGATTGCCCTGATCGTTGCGTGCGTCTCAGATCCTCCTTCGACCGATCGTGAGTCCCCGGTGAGCGTGGTCATGCCAACCCCGCAACGACCGGTCGAGCCGCTCTCGGACGGAGAAGGCGTCCGCATCGTGGTCTCGTTCGCAGAACGAGCGATGCAACGCCTCACCGTCTCGACCACCCGCACCTGCCCCGACGGGGGAACCGCAGAGTGGTGGATGGCGAACTGGACGCCCGGTTCCTACCTCATCCGCGATCACGCCCGAAAGATCGAGACCATGACGGCCTCATCAGGCCCCGTCCACCAAATCGCCAAGAACCGGTGGACCGTCCCCTGCAACCCGGGGCAGCCGACCGAGGTCGTGACTACGATGGTGGCGTCCGACAAGAACGTCCGCGGGAACTTCATCGGCAACGGATGGGCGACCGTGAATCCGCCAGCCGCGTTCCTGCTGCCGGAGCCTCCCGAAGGCCCCTTCGACGTGCGATTGGAAACGGTACCGGACCTGCCCGACGTTGCAGTCCCATTGCCAGAACTACCCGGCCAACCCGGCACATATCGCGCCGAGGACCTCGACACCCTCATCGACTCGCCGATGGTCGTGGGCGACCTCACGACCGAGACCTTCACGATTGGGGGAGCCCCGCATCATTTCGTGACCTTCGGGGATGAGGACACCTTCGATCGCTCGGTGCTGTCGTCGGTCGTCACGTTGGTCGAGACGCAGCAGGCCTTTTGGGGCGACGTGCCCTACCCCGCCTATTGGTTCTTCCAGGCCTTTTTGCCCACCTACGGAGGTCTCGAACACGCCCAGTCGACCCTGATGATGTCGACCCCCTCAAGCACCGAGAACCGAAAGAACACGATTCGCTGGCTGGGCCTGGTCTCCCACGAGTTCTTCCACACGTGGAACGTGCAGCGAATGCGGCCTCGAAACTTGGTGGCGCAGGACTATGAAACGGAGGCGCACACCGAACTGTTGTGGGTGGCGGAGGGTTGGACCTCCTACTACGACGACCTGCTGCTCGCGCGGGCCGACATCATCGACGAAGCCGAATACCTCGAGCTGCTCGGCCAACAGATCGATCGGGTCCAGTCGCGCCCCGGTCGACTCATCCAGAGCCTTGCCGCCTCGAGCTTCAATGCGTGGACCAAGTACTACAAACCCACCCCCCATCAGCTCAACAGCACGATTGGCTACTACGAGAAAGGAGCGGTCGTCGGTTGGCTGCTCGATGCCGAGATTCGCCGTGCGACTCAAAGTCGGGCCTCCCTCGATGATGTCCTTCACCGGCTACGCGAAAGATCTGAACAAGCCCGAGACATGCCCCTGTCCGACCGGCTCGCTTCGATGGGCGCCCGCCGCGCAATTCGCGGCTTTACGCCCGATGACGTGCGGGAGGTGGCCGCGGCGGTGGCGGGCCGTGACCTCACGAGCTTCTTCCGCCGTAGCGTCGACGCCGCCGAAGAGCTTGACTACGGCAGCGCCTTGCAGTGGTTCGGGCTCAAGCTGACGCGCGATGACGCCAAACTCCGGCTCGGGGTGCGCACCACGAACGAGACCAGCCGCCTGACCGTCCGAGGCGTCTTTCGCGATGGGCCAGCGTGGAAGGCAGGGATCAACGTCGGCGATGAACTCATCAGCATCGATGACCGGCGCGTTGGATCCGACAACCTGGGCGATGTGGTCAAACGCTGTAAAGCGACTTGCGATGTGACCATCTCTCGCGAAGGTCGAGTCCTCGACTTCGCCATCACACCCGCCGAGATGCCGGGTGCGACAACGCTTGAGATCGACGAAGGAGCCTCCCCAATGGCTGCACGCCGCCGACGCGCGTGGCTGGATCAGTAGGAGAGTTCCCACGGCCGCTGGTAGATCTCGGCGG
>JBCCQY010000043.1:0-63984 GCA_039208735.1 Myxococcota bacterium
GCATTGCGGCCACGCCCACAAACGTCTTGCTCACGCTCGAGAGCAACACGGGGGTATCTGCCTCCAACGACCGCTCCGCCGCGAAGTCAGCCCAGCCGTAGCCCCCGCTGTAGAGCACTGCCCCGTCCCGCACGAGTGCAATGCCGATGCCGGGGGGACCATCGTTTTGAACGAACGCGGTCATCAGCCGCTCCACTTCGGCTTGAACCGCTTCGTCGCTGCCCGGCGCATGGTCGACCGGAACCGGCCCGTCAGGTCGAGGCAAGGCTGCACCCGTCTCAAATGGCGCATCCGAACAGGCCACAAGCCACACGATTCCCAACCACTGCATCGCAACCTCCTGTTGCCAGGACACCGCAACCCAGGCACACCGACACTACGACCGCGAAACCCTATGATGAGGTTGCCTTCGCGGCCGCGTAACCCCATGTAAGGCCGTGTAAGTCGCAACCTACCCCTGTTTCGGGTTTCGAGGGAGTCGCTACTTTGAGTTCTGATGGCCCGCCTGGCCGTCACTTCGGGAAACTACTTTCGCCCTGCAGCACCACGAAGTGATCGGCCAGGATGTGGCCCCAGTCTCCCTCTGCATCATCGTAGATTTCGATTTGCATGGTGCCACCTCCTTGACTGCGCAGGTCGACGTAATGGTAGTTGAGCTGTTCACTACGTCGGCCTTGTACATCTGCGAGCACGACCCCGTTCACCCGTACACGGACGCCCACCCCAGGCCCCTGCCCTCCGCCCACGAAGAAGCTTAGGAAGGCATCCGGGGGCACTTTGGTCTCGGGCGACCACACGCGCCCAGTTGCGTCATCGCCCTTCACCGCATCGAAGGAGTTGAATACGCTCCGGCCCAACCCTCCGTTGACGGGAGCCTGGCCCTCCACCTCAAGGTGGATGGGCGAGCGCTCGGCAAACGTGCCTTCTGCCCTCCAGTCCTCGAGCGTTCGGTCGAATCGTCCAAGGATTTCGACCCCACGGTAGCGTTTGCCGTCGACTTGGAGCCGATTTCGCTGGGTGGGCGCAGCAACCGCATGCCGAAAGGAAAAGGTCTTGGGATCGAGCGCATCGAAGAGGGGCGTGGGGTCGCGCAGGCTCAGGCCTAACGGAAGCACGACATCGTCGGAAAAGGACATGGCCAGTGCTTTCTGAGCCAGAGACTCCCTCACCGAAGACACGGGTGGTCGGACATAGAGGACCGCCCCCACCGACCGCAGATAGCCCTGGGGAGGCCGACGATCGTGAGCGAGAAACTTCTGTTGCTCCACAGGATTGCGCGCGATGACCGCGTCGGTGAGGCCTCGCGTATCGACCACCCGAAAATCCGGAAGTGAGAACGGAACAATGCCCACCGACGGTTGAGCAATCGCAAACTCGGGCGGCAAGGCGGGGCCGCGCGCCATGAGCACCGGCGTGTAGTGCAGCAGTCGCTTGTTAGCGTAGGACGCGTGGTGTCGCTGGCGAATCGCCGCACCATGCTCGATGAGGTGTTTCATGACGCGGTTGTAGGTGCTCACCGACTGGGCCACGCCCGGAATGAACCGCAGGAAGGGCGCCCGACGCTTCGTGACCCAAATCGGTTTTGGAACGGGGTCGAACAGGCGGTCCACCCGGGCCAGCTCGTGTCCCACCTGAAACGCCCGGCTGTATACGAGCACCCCGAGGGCCAGCGGTAAGGCCCAAGCGCGTTGCTTCAGCGCATCGGCCACCCTGGCGAGCCCTTGGGCGGCTCCCACCGCCAATGCGGGCCACCACCAATCGAGGGGTCGCCATTCAAAATGGTCGCCACCGGTACGGATGAGAAACGGCAGGTAGGCCACGATGCAGATCAAACCCGCCGCTTCAGCGAACCGTCCGGAAGCTCGAACCCGCGCCACCACGCCCCCTACGGCAAGGGGCACGATCAAGTAGAGCCCGCTTTCGAGCGTTACCCCCCAAAGGTACTGAAACCCGAGTTCCGCCCATCCTCCCGTGCTCTTCGCATAGTAGGTATTGGGCAGCCACTCGCCGTACGCCCACCGCCGGAAGGCGAGATGCAGGGTCACCAGGGCTGCCGCGGGCAAGCCCCATGCCACGATGGTCAAGCGGTCGAGGGTCCCCTTCCGCCACCGGTCGATGAACGACAACCCCATGGAAAGCGGGGCCAACAAGTAGGCCTCGGGTCGGGTCAACGCGGCAAGACCCCACATCGCGGAGGCCCCCGCAGCGGCGCGGCGCCCGGGCTGGCTCCCCAACCACCACGCCACCGTCACAAACAGGGTGAACTGGCGGGTCGCCAATCCACCAGAGGCCCAGACCGCAAGGCTTCGCTCGGTCGCAAGCAAGAGCATCGCTAGCGCCACCACCCAGGCATCGCCGTGCTGGCGAGCCCAGCGGGCCGTGACCCAGACCACCGCTCCCGTCATCGTCCACGACAACATCAGCGAGGCGAGGGCGGGGTCGATCCCCACCGCCCACAAGGCGGCCACCTCGATCACCCAGAGGAAGTTGGTGTAGCCCTCGATCCACTCGCCGGGGTTGAACACCAGCCCGTGCCCTTCGAGGAGATTCCGTACGTAACGAAAGCTGATGTAGGCATCGTCGCAGACAAATCGCAATCGAATCATCTGCACCAGCAGCGCCACCAACGCCAGACCCGACAATCCCTGGGTCAGGCGAAGCGCCACGCGATCTCGTTCGTTCAAGGTCCCTTCCCTGCGATGTGGCAGCCTCACATCGCCGCCCCGCGGAAGCAACTACGGCCGGGCCGCTGTAAGATGCCCGCCGCGAGGGGCCCATGTCGTTCGATCATGCAGTGGTAATGGGGGCGGGCATTGCGGGACACGCCGCGGCGGCGGTGCTCGCGCGCACGTTCCAGCGGGTGACAGTGCTCGAGCACGACGCCTTTCCCGAAGCGGTGGCACCGCGAGATGGCGTGCCCCAAGCGCATCATGTGCACTGGTGGCTCGGTCGAGGTGATGAGCTTCTAGCCGATCTTTTCCCCGGACTCCCGGACCAACTTCGCGAACGAGGCGGACTTCGCATCGACTGGTCGCGCGACGTGCGCTGGCACGAACATGGGGTGTGGAAAAGCCACTCTCCAAGTGACATTGAGAGTTGGTCGACCAGCCGAGCACTCCTCGAGGTGTGCCTTCGGGCCGAACTTGACACCCTGCCCAACGTCAGGCTTCAGCCCAACACCGCCGCCAAAGGTCTGGTCCTCGATGCGGAGAAACGGCGGGTCACGGGTGTCGACACGCCGAGTGGGGTCCTCGAAGCAGATGTCGTGGCGGATTGTACAGGCCGCAACTCGCCCGTCTTTGGGTGGTTGGAGGCGGCAGGAATTCCCGCCGTGCCCGAAACCCAAGTTCACGGTGACGTGGTGTGCGCCACCCGTCAGATGTTGCCGCGGACGCCGCCCGAGTTCAACGGGCTTCTCCAGCGGGCCCAGGCGCCCGACAAGCGCTCCGCCATCGCGTTTGCCATCGAAGACCGTCGCTGGATGGTGACCCTGTTTGGGGTTCACGGCGAGGCGCCACCCGACGATGACGCCGAATGGCGGACCTTCGCGCGCGCACTGCCCGACCGTACCGTCGCCGCACTCATCGCAGACTGCCAACCCCTGACGCCGGTGGTCCGCACCACCTTCCGCGGCTCCCGTTGGCGACGGGTTGAACGCGCGAAGCTCCCGGGCCGGCTGGTGATCCTGGGCGAGGCTCTGTGCAGCCTCAATCCCCTTTACGGCCAAGGCATGACCCTCGCTGTGTTGCAAGCTCACACCTTGGGGCGGTTGCTGCAGGGCCTCGAGGCCAAAGATCTCGATCGAGCCCTACGAAAGGCCCCCGGTCATCTGGCGAAGGTTCTACGACCGGCCTGGGATCTCGCGGCCCGCGAGGATTTCCGTCATGCCGAAACCACAGGCGATCGGTCGACCTTCACGGGTTTGGTCAACCGCTACACGCACCGTTTGTCGCAACTGGCCGAGCAGGACGCGGCTCTGAGCCTCAAAGCCCAGCGCGTGTTGCACCTGCAGGCCCCGCTGACGTCCCTTTTCGACCAGGGTACGGTCTGGAAGGTCCTCCGAGGGCCCTCCGCCCCTCCAACGAAGTGATCCGCGCATGCCTACCTCTGGCGTCGATTGGCCTTCGGTTCGCGAAGAACTACAGGCCCTTGGCACCCCCGAACGTGCTGAACACGAAAAGAGCTACCTCAAGAGTTCGCTGGTCCATTATGGCGTGCCGGTCCCGCAACTCCGCAAGGTGGCCCGACGCCTGATCAAGGCCCACGACCTCGACGCCTCCGCTCTCGAAGCCCTTACGAACGAAGCCTGGGAACAGGAACTCTACGAGCTGCGGAGCTTGACCACGTTCGTCCTGCAGTATCGACGTGACGAGCTTGGCGCCGGGACGCTTGCGTTTCTCGAAGCAATGCTCCGCAAGTGCTTTACTTGGGCGCTGATCGATACGGTCGCCATCCATGTCGTGGGCGACGTCATCCGGCGTCAGCCATCCGCTCGCACCACTCTCGATCGATGGGCTTCCGACGACGACTTCTGGATCCGACGCTCCGCCGTGCTTGCCCTCCTCGGCGAGTGGCGCAGCGGAGGGACGTTCAACGAGGCCCAATTCGAAACGATCGCTGTGCCCATGCTGTCGGAAAAGGAGTTCTTCATCCGCAAGGCCATCGGGTGGGTGCTTCGAGACTTATCTCGGAAGGAGCCTGCATTCCCCGCGGCCTTTCTGCTGCGACATCACGACAAGGTGAGTGGACTCACCCGCCGTGAGGGCGCCAAATACCTGTCCGACGCCCAACGAAAGGCCATTGGCTTGACATAAATCCGCCAGGGCCATTGGTGGCAATCGGACATCGCTACGAAGCAAGCGCTCTCGCCAGCTGCTCGAGGCTTTCGAGATCGTGGACGGGCCGATGCTCGGTCACGTGGGACAAGAGCGTCTGGATGCCTGCCGCCTCCGGGGCAAAGCCATCGTAGCGAAGCAGCGGGTTGAGCCATCGAATACGGGTGGCGAAGCGCGTCAGTCGCCGCATTTCCCGATCCAGGACCGGAGCTTCGGGGTCATCCGGATCGGGGCGTTCCAGACCATCGGTGATGAGCAGCAGTTCGGCCCCTCTCGTCAGCAACCGCCGCGCCCACCGATCGTTGAAGGCCTTCAAGCTAGGGGCGATGCGCGTGCCACCACCCCAATCGGGAACCTGCTGCGCAAGGTCGGCGAAGGCCAGATCCACATCACGGTACTGCAAGGCCCGGGTGATGCGCGTGAGCCGGGTCCCAAAGACAAAAACCTCGACCCGATCGCGGTCGTTGGTCAGCGCATGCAGAAAGTGAAGGAGCATCCTTGAGTAGCGTTCCATGCTCCCCGAGATGTCGCACAATACCACAAGCGGAGGCGGCCGGGTTGTCCGAACCTTGTAGGACAGGGTCAGGGGCTCTCCACCGGTACGCAGGCTGCGCTGTAGCGTGCCCCGAAGGTCGAACCGCTTGCCCCGCGGATGTCGCTTGAGACGACGGGTGGGCCGTTCTCGCCAGGGAAAACGCAGCCGGCGCAACAAGCGTTTGGCCTCTTCGATTTCGGCCGACGACATCTGTTCAAAGTCACGCCGTCGCAGACGTTCCCGAAACGACGCGGTGCCTGGCGTATCTGGCTGTTCGTCGCTCGGGGCCCGGCGTACCTTCTTCCGCTGGTTCGATCGCCAAGCATCCAGAATCCGTCGTGGCGGCCGTTTCGGAGCTTGTTTGCCCTCTTCATGGGGAAGCTGCAACTCGGCAAGCTCATCATTGCGGCCGGTGGGGTCCCGCCAGAACGCGGCAAAGGCGTAGCCAAACAGGTCGTCGTGTTCCCGGCGGCTGACGAAAATGCTGTGCAGCGTCCAAAACACATCGCGGCGATGGTCCACCCCCACACATTCGAGCGCGGTGAGCGCGTCTGTCACTTGACCAGTGCCCACCGGCACGCCAGCTCGGCGCAGGAACCCGGCAAAGCGCACGATGTTCGCAACGAGTCCCCCTCCGGGGAGTCGGGCGTCGTCGGTCGTCACGCCTGGCGGGCCTTCGTCGCAAGTTCTTCGGCAACCTCGCCCACCACCGCATCGACGTCGTCTTGGTACTTGAAGAGCACTCCGGCCGTCTCGGCCACGGCCTCGCCGGTGACCTGGTCGACATCGAGCGCCATGAGGGCTTGGGCCCAGTCGAGGGTTTCGGCAATCCCTGGGTTCTTGTAGAGTTCGCGCCGCCGCACCGACTGCACAAACGACACCACCTGTCGTGCCAGACGCTTGTCGCAGCCAGGAACGCGAAGGCCTAAAATCGCGAGTTCTTGGTCTTCGCCAGGGTAGTCGACCCAGTGGTAGAGACAGCGACGCTTCAGGGCGTCATGGACCTCGCGCGTCCGGTTCGAGGTGAGAATGACGATGGGACGCTCGGGCGCCACCACGGTGCCTAACTCAGGAATCGTCACCTGGAAGTCCGACAACAGTTCGAGCAGGAAGGCCTCGAACGGCTCATCGGTCCGATCCAACTCGTCGATGAGAAGAACCGGCGCACCGCCCTCGTGGGGGCGCAAGGCCCGAAGCAGGGGGCGCTCCAGCAAGAAGCGCTCGGAGTAGATGCTCGACTCCAGTTCGCCCACATCGACCTGTTCGGCCGCTTCCGCAAGTCGAACCTGAACGAGCTGTCGGGGCACGTTCCACTCGTACAACGCCGCAGACACGTCGAGCCCTTCGTAGCATTGCAGCCGAATCAGCTGGCGCCCCAGGTGTTGGGCCACGACCTTCGCCAGCTCGGTCTTCCCAACCCCAGGCTCGCCCTCGAGAAACAACGGACGTTGCAGCTTCGTGGCCAAGAACAATGCGGTGGCCAAGGGTCGGTTGCAGACGTAGTGGCCCTGTGCCAGCACCTCGACCACGTGGCTGACAGATTCGAATGGGGCCACGGCACCTCCAGGCCGGCGGACGTATCGATTCCAACCCTGGTTTGGCCAGGCTCAGCCAAATCCCATGGGCAGACCTGCTGAACTCCCGATGGCTTGCAGCTGAGCGTTGAAGGCGACGGCGACCCGATCGCGTTGGCCTTCGTAGGGCAATGCCTCGTGCAACAGCCAACTCGGAAAGACCACGGCTCGGCCCGCGGCGGGCGCGACATCATGGGACGACCGTTGCAGATAGGCACTGCCGAGATCCATATGCGCTCCCCCCAAGCGCGCGAGGTGGGGCCCATGAAACCGAAGCACGCCATTGTGAACGCCGTAGCCTGGGTGTGAGGTGCGCTCCGCCGCGTCGTCTACGTCCACCCAATACACCCCCGACCACGAGCAATTCCCGTGGTTGTGAATGGCATGGCGACCGCCTTCGTTCTGCACCTGAAACCAGGCTCCGACCATCACCACGCGCAACCGAGGCGCCCCCAGTTCAGCCCACACCGGCTGATTCGCCTGATGTGCGGTTCGAAACACCAAATCCGACAGGAACTGGAACAGCCCCGTCACTGCAGGTTCGTTCTGGTAGCGATGAAGCAGATCGTCGGCCGAAACGTAGGTGGTTCCCACCCGCCCGCCGTCGTCGGCCAGCTGCTTCCGAAACAAGGTCTTTAGCGATGCATTGAGCGTGTCGGCTTGAGGGTGCAAACCTTCCCCAAACCACGTCGGCCACAAGGGATGCGAGTTGGCCTCCGACATCACTTTTTGACGCGCAGCGTCTGGCCCGGCTGAATGGTCGTGTCGGACAGTTCGTTCCAGCCCATCAGATCGGCAACCGAACAACCGTACCGCGATGCGATCTTGGCGAGGCTCTCCCCACGGCGCACGGTGTGGGTCGCCCAGACTTTCTCTCGCGCCGGCCGGCTTTTCGGCGGGTCCCCCACCAGGCGCAGACGCTGGCCCGCCCGAATCAGGGACGGGTCGGACAGACGGTTGAGCCGCATCAACCCCTTCACGGTCACCCGGTACTTGCGGGCGATGTGGGAGAGCGTCTCGCCGCGCCGCACGGTGTGGTACCGCGCCAGTCGCGGGGCCGGCTTCACTCGAGCATCCACCGGCAAGCGAATGGGCTGGCCGACCTCGATCTTCCAAGCATTCTTGATGCCGTTCAGCTCCATCACCTCGGAGAGCGGCACACTGTATCGCTTGGCAATTCCCCCGAGCGTCTCGCCGTAGCGCACCGTGTGGACCGGGCCGGTCTGTTCGGGTTCGGGGCCAGGCTCCGTCAACCGCAGGCGTTGGCCCACCAAAATGGACTGGTCATCGGTGATGCCATTGTAGGACCGAAGGGTGGCTTCATCGAGGCTGTGTTCCGCAGCAATCCCCGAGAGCGTGTCACCCCGCCGCACCACATGCACGGTCTTGTCATTGGCCTTGGTTTTGTCGGGTTCCTCCTTCTTGGAGGCTCCACCGGTCTGTGGAATCACCAGCGTCCAGCCCACGGCGATGCGATTGACGCTCCGCAGCCCATTCGCCCGGCGAATCTCGGCCACCGTCGACCCATACCGCTGGGCGATGATCGCAAGCGTGTCACCTCGGCGCACGCGGTGGCGAATCACCGTGAGCCGCTCCTCGACAGGAATCGCCTCGAGGGCGGCCAAGAAGGCATCGCGCTTGCCCTTCGGAACGCGGACCTCGTAGCCCTCGGGCGGCGTCGCAAAGCGGCGCAGGGCAGGATTCAACTCCCGAATCTCCTCGATCGTCACGCCGGCACACTTCGCGAGCACCTCGAGTTCGACCGAGCCGTCCACCTTGGCCTTGTCATAGGCGAGGGGATCGCCACCTTTCGGGAGGGTGAACCCGTAGCGATCGGGGTGCTTGGCGATGATCGCAGCCGCCATGATCTTGGGCACGTAGTTGTCGGTTTCGGGATGGAGGTACGGCCCATTCGCGAGCGTCCAGAAATCACGAGACCCCGCCCGTCCAATCGCCTTGTTCACCCGCCCAGGCCCGCCGTTGTAGGCCGCCCACGCAAGCCTCCAATCGCCAAAGGTCTCGCGAAGCTGGGCGAGGTAGGTGATGGCCGCCTCAAGCGAGGCCTCGGGGTCCCGTCGTTCATCGACCCACCAGTCGATACGCAACCCCATCTCGAGACCCGTCTTGGTCATGAACTGCCACATGCCCGCGGCAGCAGCTCGGCTGTACGCCTGGTTGCTGTACCCACTCTCGATCATGGACAGATACACCAGATCGCCGGGCAATCCAACCTCTTCCAGGCCCGTACGCATCCACGCCTCGTAGCGCGTGGCCCGTTCGAGCCAGCGCTCGAAGTATTGCCGTCCTCGACCCTGATTGAAGTAGCGAACCCACTTCGCCACCCACTCGTTGGTCTCCATCGGGATGTCGAACTCTGCGGCGTCGACCAGATCGAGAAGCAAGGGATCGGTCGCCAAGGCGATGATGGGGTCCCGATAGAAGTCCACCGGTGCCGCACGACCGGAGAGATCGTCGATCAACTCCTGTTCTGACAGGTGCTGCGCCTGGATTTCCTCGATGGCTTCGATCTGGTCGTCGGTGGGGATCTCGCCGCCCATCGCATCGACCCAAGCCCACCGGCCCTCGTCAGGCACATCGACGGCCACAGCATCCTCGACAAGTTCGGGCTCGTCCTCGTCGGCCGGAAGCTCCCCTCGCCGCTCGGCCTTACGCCGTGCCTTTTCGGCCTTCCGCTCCGCCTTTTCCTGCGCCCGTCGCTCCTTCTTCGACAGCCCGTCAGAGGCGTCGGGAGCGACCGAGACGGGTTCGGCCGGCTCCGCGGCTCGAGCGGTTCCAAGGGCCAGGGTGAGCGGGAGCCCAAGACAGAGCGCCAACTTCGACGACATGCGCCAATACCTCGAAAGCGACATACCGCCCCATACTCACGCATCGGGCAGATGGCCGCCACTCGGGGGTTGCGCAAGTGGTCAGTCGCCAGGCGCCTCGGCGTGCGCCTCGCTACGGCAGCCTCCGAGCAGACGTAGGTTCTTCGCAAGATCTCGAAGCGCCGTACGCAAGCCCTCTTCGATGACAGGGTGGTAGAACGGCATGTCGAGCAGCGTCTCGACCTGCTCGCCCCGTTGCACCGACCAAGCTAGCAAATGGGCAATGTGCTCGGCTCGGGGTCCGAACATCTCGGCACCCACGAGGCGGCAGGTTCGCCGATCCGCGTACAGGCGCAGGATCCCCTGGTTGACGCCCATGACCCGCGAACGCCCCTGATTGGCGAAGCTCACCTCGCCAATCACTCGGTGCTCATCGTCGATGTCGACGTAGCGGTCTCCCACCAGTGCGATCTGGGGCTCCGTAAAGGCCACCGCGATCGACGCTCGGCGCTGGTGCGCCACCACATCGGGAAACCGCACCGCATTGGCCCCCGCGATGCGCCCTTCGTCGCTCGCTTCATGCAGCAATGGACGGTGTCCTGAGACATCGCCGGCAATGAAGATCGGCAGATCACCGGCCTGGGTCGTCAGGGGATCCCATTTGGGACGACCCCTTTCGTCAAGTTCGAGCCCAGTTGCCGAGAGATCGGGAAGGTTGGGGCGCCGACCCGCCGCCGCGAGCACCCACTCAAAACGCCCCGTCTTGCGCTCGCCCTCGGGCGTCGTCCAGCGCATCGTAACGGCGTCGTCGTCTTCCTCCGCCTCGACGTCCTTCACCCCAAGCTGCAGGTCCAGCTCCTGCGACCACACGTCGTGAACCACGCGCTTGACCTCAGGATCTGAGAACGGGCCGAGGTTCGTGAAGGGGTTGAAGAACGTGACCTCAATCCCGAGGCGATGCAGGGCTTGGCCAAGTTCCAACCCGATGATGCCTGTGCCCACCACCGCGATCGACTTCGGCAACTCCGCCCACTCGAACACATCGTCGTTGATCAGCACCCGCTTCTTCAGTCCATCGAAGGGTGGCGGCACCCAGGGGGAGCTGCCCGTGGCCACGACGATGGCCTTGGCATGAACCGTGGTGTGGTCATCCACGACCAACGTGGTGGGTCCGGTGAACCGGGCCCGCCCATGCACCCGCCGCTCTTCGGGGAGCGCCTCGGTCGCCTCGACCACAAATCCCGCGAACCGGTCGCGCTCGCTGCGCACCCGATCCATGACGGCTCGACCGTCCACCTTGACCCCTTCGACGTTGACCCCAAACCGATCGCTGTGGTGCGCGGCATGGGCCGCGTCGGCGGCCGAAATGAGCAACTTGCTCGGCATACACCCCACCCGAGCGCAGGTGGTGCCGTAGGGCCCCGATTCGATGAGGACCCAGCTCTTGCCTGCCTTCTCCGCCTCGCGACGGGCGTTGAGACCGGCCGTCCCCGCTCCAATGATCGCGATGTCGACGTTCATCGTGCGCATGCGCACCTCCTGCTCCTCAGAGTACCCATGCGCAGGAACGTGACACGCTGCGCGATCATCCGCCTCGAAGGTCAGCGCAACGCGCATTGGGCGCCGGCCGCATCGAGAACCAGCTGTCTTCGGGGATGGGTCGGATTTCGGGCGAGCCCTTGAACATCCAGTGGCTGGCCGAAAGCGTGCGCTGATAAAGGTCATCGACCTCAATTCGTCCTTCGACGGTCCCGTCCGAACTCACCTCACCGGCGAGTTTCATGGACGCCCGCTGAACCACGTAGACATCGGCACTCCCCACCAACGGGACCCGCAGACGCACCGTGACCCCGGGGAATCCATCCGAGTCTCCGTCGATCACGCCGACATCCCCTGGCTTTCGTGGCACTTCGGCCGTGAGTGAAGGGTCGTACCCCAGATGATCGATCCCAAGGTCCGCGTCGTAGCGCCAGCCTTCGCCGGAGGGCGTGAGCTTCACCGCGTACCGCTTGACGGGCAACGCCTCGACGAAGGCATCGGGAATCTCGGTCCGCCCACGCTTTGCGTGGCCCGACACTCGGACGTCGCACACTTCGTGACGCTGCACCCAGCCCGTCTCGGTGCGAGACAGTTCGACGACGACTTGGCTCGTGGTGACCGAAGGGGTCCATCCAAACACGGGAACGCGCGCCTGGGTCGCGGCGTGCAATGTCATCAGGTACCGACCTTCGTTCAGCGACGGCGCAGTTTCGGCCGTCGCCACCAGCGAGGTGAGCACTGCGATCATGACAACCTCCGAAGCACATCTTGGGCCGCTGCGCGACCACTCTGCATGGCGAGGGGGACACCGCCGCCAGGGTGCGCCGAACCCGACGCGAGGTAGAGACCAGGTACATCGGCGACCTGGTTGGCGGGCCGCCGAAACGCCGAGGTCCAATCGTTGCTGGCCGCGCCGTACAAGCTGCCTCGAGACCCCGGGAAACGGGCGGCCAGCTCCGAGGGCGAGCGGGACCACACCAAGGTGTCATCCGACGCCAGAAGCCCGGCACGGCGGGCCGTTTCCAGCACCTTCGTCTCGAGTGCGGCCCACGTGGTCTCAGGCCGCGAACCCGTGGCCGGCTCCGCCGGCGCATTGGCCATCACAAAGACGGGTCCTCGGCCGTCGGGCCAGCCCGTCCGTCCGTGGCACGCCATCTGATCACAGATGTAGACCGCAGGCCGCTCCGGAGGCTGGTCGCGTTCGAAGAGGTCGCGAAACTCATTGAGATACGGCGTCGGCATCCACACCGTGTGCGGGGCCCGTACTTCGCTGGGCTGGGCTTTCAGCACCCCACACCACCCCGACGTCGAGGGGTAGCGAGCCGCCGCCGTCCGACGACGGCGCTGCTGCGGCAGCAACTCCCCAAACACATGAGCCGCATCCGCGTTTGCGACCACATGGGACGCGGTGATGACCTCGCCGGTGCCGATCTCCACGCCCATCATCCGATTCCGGTCGAGGATCAGGCGGGTGACCGGCGATTGCGTACGAATCTCGACCCCGAGCCGCTCACAGGCTTCCACCATGAGCGCCACGAGCCCTCCGAGACCCCCCTCAATTCCAAAGCCACCCAGACCCATTTCGACATGGGCGATGCAATTCAACGTGGCTGGAGCTCGCCGAGGGTCGGAGCCGTTGTAGGTCGCAAACCTGGCAAAGATCGCACGCAGATGCGGCGATTGCACCATCTGTCGAATCGCGGCCCACATGCTTCGAAACGGGTCGGCCCTCCGCAGCTGCCACCACGTGGACGGGCCCATCGCGAGCACCTTGGCCACACTCGGGGCCGACCCAAACACAAACGGCGGCGCCGCCGCGTCCCAAACCCCCTTTGCGTAGTCGAGAAAGCGCGTCAGCTCGGCTCGCGCTTCACTGCCGAGGGCTCCGTTCACCGAGGCGAGGGTCGCTTCAACCTCGTGGAAGGTGTCGATCACCACGCCATCGTCGAACGCATAGCGAAACGCCGGGGTCGGACGTCGCAACACGAAGCGATCCGCCAGCTCGGCGGACGCCTTGGCGAGGAGTTCTCGAGGAATGTGCGGGAGGGTGAGGACGCTGGGTCCGGTGTCGAACCTCACGCCGTCGATCTCGACGGTTCCTGCCTTTCCACCAGGCTGGTCCGCAGCTTCGATCACCAAGACACGATGCCCTGCGGCCGCGATGTCGATCGCAGCCGCCAGGCCTCCAAACCCTGCGCCGACCACAATGACGTCAGGTTGACCCACGGCTCCCCCATCGAGCGGCCCAGCCCAAGATCCGCATGCCGAGGCCCGGGCGAACCATGGTGGACCGCGCCACCAACGTGTCGAATGCTCCACTCCCCTCATCGACCCATCGATCGATGCGCTCCAGGCCTGCCACGAGTTCTTCCTCCAGTCGGGACAAAAACCCGCGAGCGTCCCTTCCCACTTCCATGGCGGGAGGAAAGTCGAGGTAGACCGTAGGTCGAGGGGACTCATGAAACGCGTAGGCCAGGGCCAAAGGCTGCACCACGGCCTGGGACTGCCTCGCGATGAGTTCGATTCCTCGTTGCAAATCCAGCGGCCGCAAATGAGACGGCCGCTGACGGCCCTGGGGAAAGACCACCATCATGCGTCCCGGTCGGTCGAGACGCGTCACGGCGGCCCGAATCGCGGGGCGCGAGTTGTTTCGGTCCACGGGAATGGCGCCCACCCAGCCAAAGAAGGGCAGGCGGTCATAGTTGGCGCGCTCCATCAAGGCGTAGCCATCGGCGCCGAGCAGATCCTCGACGTAGAGCATCAACAGAGTGTCCCAGTATGCGACGTGGGTGGGGGCCAAGATGAACGGACCCGCCGCGCTCACCGCTTGGGCCTGCTTCCATCCCGAGGCGTAGATTCCATCGAGCCCGTCGCGCAGGTGCCCCGCGATGGCCTTGCGGAAAGCCCAGGCGAACCATGGCCACTTGCGGATCACGATTGGGCTCGCGTCCGGCCCGCGTAGACCCGCCCCCGCCACATCACGCGATCCGAGCGGTACCAGCGCCACGAATTGACGAGCAATCCGAGGAAACCCAACACCGCGACGGGGTGGAGCAACACGCTCGACCACGAGTGGCCGTAGCGCATCGCGAGGAGTCCCCGCGTAACCACGTTGGCGACGACCCCAAGAAGGCCCGGCCACCACCACCCTTCGATGCCCAGCGCACCCCCGCCGAGCACGATGTAAGGCGCGACGAAGCAAAGGAAGTAGAGCGCTTGCACCGCGACCATGGCCCACCACTTGCCGCCAATGCCCTCGAACGCGTTCTTCGAGAACCCTTCCCATAGATCCCGTGCGGACTGGTACATCCGGGTGTTAGCAATCTTCTGACCGTCGGCGAACACCACCCGATGGCGGCCCCGTTTCATCGCGCGCATGAGTGCCATGTCATCGACAATCTCGGACCGAATGGACGCAAATCCCCCGACATCGTCGAGGGCCGCGCGCGCTAACCACACCACTTGCCCGTTGGCAGCGACAAAGCGCTCGTCGTGGGTCAAGTAGACAAGCGGCATGGGCAGCCAAGCCGTGTAGGTCAGGTGGAGCAACGGCATCATGAGATGTTCGAACGCCGTGCCGGTTTGTTGATGCGGCATCGCCGAGACGGCGTTGGCCTTGTAGCGCTCGGCCAGATCGAACAGACGCCCCACGGCCGACCGGTCGAGCCGGGTGTCGGCGTCGATGAAGAGCAGCATGTCGTGCTGCGCGTGCTGGGCCAGCAGGTGACAGGCGTGGACCTTCCCCACCCAGCCGGCCGGGAGCGGCCCGTCATGGCGCACGACCACGATGCGTGGATCGTCTTGCGCGAGCCGATTGAGGATCTGCGGGGTGGCATCTGTGGATTGATCGTCGAGAACGACAATCTCAGTCGGACCGGGCTCACAGGCGAGTACCGCCCGCACGCAGCCTTCGATTTCCCGCGCTTCGTTGCGCGCCGGAATGCACACCGACAATGGAGGGACGGGCCCTTCCCGACGTCGTCCTTGAGGCCAGGCCACGAGGTTGAAGAGCGTCATCCCTGCGGGCACCAGGGCTGCGAACGCAACCACCAGCGGCAACCACGCGCTCATCTAGGCCTCCCCACAACCCAACCCCGACGCGGCCGAGGTCCGTTGAAAAGAGGCAACCACAACGAACTTGCCGGTCCGCGGTCGATCCGCATGTTTACGAAGGGACGCATCCAGGCTGCATCCATCCGGTCTACGAGTACGCGTTCGGCCACCCCGGGCCCCGATGCTCCACCGAACGACCCTCGAACGAGGCAACGCTGATAGAACGGCGCGTCATCGACGAGGCTCAGCTGTTCGATGACCAACACACCACCGTCGGTGGGAATCTCGAGCCGGCGCGGCCACCGGGGACCGAACCAGGCGTTGGCGAAGTCGAGGGCTTGGGGCCCGAGAACCGGGTAGGCGTGGGTCGATCCATCAGCCAGCACCTCGATCACCGTCGATGGGCCTTCGCCGTCCGGCACGGAAAACACAATCTCGCGGTCGGGCAGCGCCACACGCCCCCATCGCCAACTCTTCAGTCCAATCGCGGTGAGCGGCCGATCGCCACCGTTGCGGTCGTGGTAGGCCCGCCCCTGAACATGGGCCGAGAACTCCCCGCAGCGGACGTCAAGGTGACCCACTGCCGAACCCATGCTGAGGGGCTCCCACGAGTGATGAGGGTTGCGCAAGCCGCCCAGGCCTTGGCAGCGCGGCCCGCGCACGGTCAGCGTCCCCTGAAGCGGGAGTCGAGGGCCCGACAACGTGGCATCGAACGTGATGTCGACGGCAACCGCGTCATCTTCGACCCGGCTGCGGAATCGGCTGTTCCCAAACCGACAGGTGTCGCCCTCCCAGTGGGCCTCGTGCTCAGGAACCTCCACCAGGGTGTAGAAAGCCGGCTTACCCTCGGAGTAAATCGCCAGATTGAACGAGGGTCGCGTGCGAGGATCTTGCGGTTGTCCGGCCCGAGCTGACGAACAAACGCCGGGGAGGAAGGGCAAACCAAAAGACCAGATGCAGACCGCGCCGCTGCCCGACTCATCAACCAGGTCGACGTACCACCAGACGAGCGACCCAGGGGTTTCGAGCATGCACTCTGAGAAGGGCACGTTTGATGGACCAACCGCGATCAACTGCCTCTCCTTGCCCGGACACACAGGCGTCAACGGCCTCGACGGTCCGTCGCGGCTTTGCACATAGTTTGTATATGCTGGCGTCGCCATTGACAAAGGAAAGTGGGATTAATGAGCAAGTCCCTTGCGGACGCGAGATACGGTTTGTATACCCTTTGCCACGAACCCGGATGAAGCACCGATGCGGACTTGCGACGTAGCAGTGTTGGGCGCTGGCCCGGCAGGAATGGGATTAGCCACCGAATTGGCGGCTCGTGGCGTGCGCGTTGGCTGTATCGATTCGCAACCCGAGTTGGTTTGGGCTCGACAGTTCGCCAGTTGGTACGACGATTGGGCCCCGGCCTACCGGTCGTGCGTTCGCGCCCGTTGGGCAGCTCCCTCGGTGGTGACCCGGCGACGTCACCACGTGCTCGACCGCTGCTATGCACTCCTCGACGCCAATGATCTGCACCGAACGCTGCATCAGCGGGCCCAGGACAGCGCGGTCGAATTCGTGGTCGACCGGGCGCGTGACATCGAGCACCACGACGAGGGCAGCACGGTCTCGCTCGCGTCGGGGGCCCAACTGAACGCGCGCATGGTGATCGACGCCACGGGCACGGGGCACTTCCTGGATCGGCCCGCGCATGGACCGTTGGCCGCTCAGGTGACCTATGGGCAAATCCTCGAGGTCGATCGCCACCCCTTCCGGTGTGGCGAGATGGCGCTGATGGACTTCCGGGCGATCGACGATGGCGAGACCATCCCGACCTTCTTGCACGCGCTGCCGCTCGACTTCAACCGGCTGTTGGTCGAAGAGACCTCACTCATCGCCACCGTCCCGGTCCCTGCAGCGCTCCTGAAGCGCCGTCTGGAAGAGCGAATCACGCGCCTAGGCATCACGGATGCCCGCGTGGTGAAGACCGAAAAGGGCCACGTGTCGATGACGAAGGGGCTTCCCGATCTAAGCCAGCGGACGCTGGGCTACGGTGCTGCGGCCTCCATGGTGCACCCTGCTACGGGCAACAATGCGGCGCGATCTTTGGCCCGTGCTCCCGAGGTCGCAAACGCGCTCGTCGAATTGCTCGAATGCGCGCCGGCCCAGGCATGCGAAGCGGCCTGGCAGGCCATTTGGCCCCGCGACGACGTTCGCAAGTGGGAGCTGTACAACTTCGGCGCCCGCTTCCTCTACTCGCTCGACCAAGATCGAACCGAGCGGTTCTTTGATGCCTTCTTTTCGCTGCCGCCCCGGGACTGGGGTGGATTCTTCTCAGCGAGCCTGACCTCGACCCAGTTGGCCGGGGTGATGTCGCGGGTGTTCGCCCGCCTGGACCCCGCGCTGCGTTGGGACCTGATGCGTTTGAGCACAGGTGCCGGCGGCTCGGCCAATTTGCTGCGCGCCGCGTTGGCGATGTGAGGAGCGGATGCAGACCCCCATTTCTGTCGTACAGCTGAATCCACAGGGACTTGCTTCCAATACGGGTCTCACCGAGGTTGAAGCCGCCATGGTCCAATTGGCCAACGGCTCTGATCCCCACTGGACGGGTCGTATGGCGCGTCAGCACCTCGCAAGCGGTGGCAAACGCGTGCGGGCCCGACTCGCACTCGCCGCCGGAGAAGCGGTGGGCGTTTCCCGAGGCCGCATGGTGCCGTGGGCGGCGGCGGTGGAACTTCTCCACAACGCCACGCTGGCCCATGACGACATCCAGGACGGAGATTGGCTTCGCCGAGGTGAGCCCACATTGTGGGTTCGCTACGGCCTCGGCCAGGCGATCAACATCGGCGACCTCATGCTGATGTTGCCGACCCTCGCCGTCGAGCGCCTCGACACCGATCCGGGCACCCGATGGGCGCTTGCGCGAGCCATTGCCGACCGGTCCGCCGAGACGGTCCGGGGGCAGAGCCTCGAAATGTCGTTGATGGACCGGGGCGGTCTCGACTGGGACAGCTACCTCACCGCCGTGCGGGGCAAGACCGGCCAGTTGCTCGCGCTGCCCGTCGAAGGGGCCATGCTGATGGCCGGTCATGACCCGCAAACCGCGGCCAAGGTCGCCGAAGCGTTCATCGACCTAGGGGTGCTCTTCCAGCTTCAGGATGACGTCGAGGACCTGTACCCCGACGATAAGGAGCGGGTCCGCGGGACCGATCTGCGCGAGGGCAAGATCACGGCGCTGGTGGTTTCCCACCTGCAGATGTTCCCCGAAAGTCCTTGGCTTTTGGACCTCCTGCGAAGCCCCGCCGCCCATATCGATGAAGAAGCGATCAACCGGGCCATCGAAACCCTGTTGTCCTCGGGGTCGGTCAAGAAGGTCATCGACATGATCGAAAACCTCGGCCAACAGCTTGTGGATTCGCCAGTCCTCTCCGAGTTTCCCCGTTTGCATGGGGTAGCCATCGAACTGTCCCATTGGATTGCGAAACGCGCCACGCAAAGGACGGCTTCGTGACTCCTCCGGCCATCGATGTGCTCGCTCATCACGGGCGAACCTTTCATCTGGCGTCCTACCTGTTGCCCCAGGACCGTCGGCACGATGCCGCGGTCCTGTACGCGTTTTGCCGTAATGTCGACGATCTCGCCGACGAAGCGCCGGATCCGACGAGCGCTCATGAGGCCATCGAAGGCGTGCTCGAAGAACTCCGGGGTCAGCGCGAACCACGTCCGTGGGTGAGTGCCTTTCTTCAAGTGGCCGAGCGACGCACGATCGACCTCGGGCCCGCTGAAGATTTGTGCACCGCGGTGCTGGGCGACCTTCAGACGGTCCGCGTTCAAAACGACACCGAGCTGTTCCGCTACGGCTACGGCGTTGCGGGCACGGTGGGGTTGTTGATGTGCGGGGTGCTGGGCGTTCGGGACCCCGCCGCCCTTCCTCGCGCCGTTGACCTCGGCATTGGCATGCAGATCACCAACATCTGTCGCGACGTCAAAGAAGATGCTGAGCGAGGTCGAGTGTACCTGCCCGCCCAGCGACTCCGGGCGGCGGGCGTGGACCCCGAAGCGCTCGTGGCCGGCCACGCGGATCCTAAGGCCGTCGCCCAAGTGGTCTGCGACCTCATCGAGGTCGCAGATCAGTTTTACCGCAGCGGAGACCAAGGTCTGCGCGCGATCCCAATGCCGGCCCGGGCCGCGATTTTGGTGGCGTCTCGCGTCTATCGGGCGATCGGGGTTCGCCTGGGCGCGCACCACGCCTACAATCCCCTTCACGGCCGAACTGTGGTCCCAATGGGCCGACGACTCTGGTTGGCATTGGGTTCGGTTCTCGAACTCTTCCAGCCACGCTATTGGGCCGGACCGGTGGGCGCCCACCGACCGTTGCCCGAGCTCTCCACCCTCCGAGGATGATGTGAACGGCTACCGCATCAAGACCGTGTCGACGTTGACGGGCGTTTCCCGAAACACGCTGCTTGCGTGGGAGCGTCGGTACGGCTTCGTGGTGCCCGAACGAACCGACAACGGCTACCGCATCTATTCGGACGCCGACGTTGCGAAGCTCCGAGAGGTCAAGGCGCTGGTCGACGCCGGCCACCCGGTCTCAGAGGCGATTGCGTTGCTCGAGGAGCATCGTCGACGCGGCACGCTGCCCCCCTCAATGGGACCCGAGGAGCAGGACGAGCAGCGCGATGAACTACTGGCCTCCCTCCTCGCCTACGACCGTACGAAGGCCGATGTCGTGGTTGCGGGATTCGCAGGAGAGTCGTTTGCCGAGCTGCTCGAAAACATCTACTTCCCCATCCTGCGGGATCTCGGCGATGGCTGGGAGAGCGGACGCTACACGATTGCTCAAGAGCACTTCGCATCCGCCTACATTCGGGAACGTCTGACGCGCATGCTCATCAACCTCGGATGCGGGCCTTCTGGAGGCCCCCGAGTGGTGATGGCCTGCTACCCGGACGATCCCCACGAACTGGGTCTGTTGGGCCTTTCCATCCGGTTCGCATTGGCGGGGTGGCGCTCGGTGTTCTTGGGAGCGCGAATGCCCGAAGCCGACCTCATCGACTTCCTCCAAGGGCATCCAGCACAGTTGCTCTGTGTTTCGGTGGTGCAGCAGGTGGAACGCAACGCCCTGCGAGGCTACGCGGAGCGCGTTCGTCACGCCCTTCCCGACGCGGTGGGGTTCGCGATTGGCGGGGCTGGGGTAAGCCCGCCCGTGCCGATCATTCCTGGCGTGAAGTTTGGCGTTAGCTTCGAGCAACTCATGGAGTCGTTGCCGCCCTCGTAGGCAGGAGTCGTGGATGACGTTCGTGGCGGTCACCGTCCTGGCTTGCACCACGCAGAAGGCCCCTCCACCTGAAGACACGGCCGCTCCACCCGTCCCTCCCGACCTCACATGGCCTTCGCCTAACGTCGTTTTCAACCCGCCCGAAATCGTGGTTCCCGAGGACTTTGGGACCCACAAGGTGTTTCTGTCGGCGGGACACGGCACGGGCACCAACGTGGGAAACATCGGCTGCCGGTGTCAGCTCGAACAAGACTTCACCCTGCGTGCGACCCATCAGCTGGCCGACCAGCTCAAGTCGCTCGGTGTCTTCAAGGTCAGCGAGGCCCGCACGGGAGCCAAACGTCCTACCTACGGGGCTCGGCTTCGCAAGCTGCACCGGTCTAAGGCCGAAGTCATGGTCGAGCTGCACAGTGACTACCGAGGAAGTCCCTTTGTGATGGCCGGCGTACACGAGTCGGGGGAATGGTGCATGAAGTCCAGTCGGGCCCCTGGCCTCGCGGTGTTGGTGAGCGACGAAGGCTCCGAAACCCTGGCCGCCGAACGAAGACGCCTCGCCCGAGCGGTGGCGCGAGCCCTCTGGGATGCAGGCTTTACCTATTTCGATGGCTACCAATACGGCGACAGCTACGATGGCGATGAAGAGGTTGGTGGCGTCTACCTCGACCGTCGTGGTCTGATGATGTTGCGTCGCCCTAAGGTGCCCTCGATCCTGATCGAAACCCACAATGCGGTCGATCCTAACGAGGTTTCGCGTTGGGACGAACCTGCCACCCAAGACATGTTCTTTCGGGCGGTCACCAAGGGCCTTGTCAACTACTTCGCCGCGTCGAACTGAGCGCGCACCGCGGGCTTGCGATCCCGCCATGGTCGCAGTTGTTCGAGCTGGGCGGCAAGCTTGAGCAATGTGGCTTCATCGCCGAACCGGCCCACCAGCTGCACCCCGATTGGAATGCCCGCCTCGGTGGGATCGGCGGGAATCGAGATGGCGGGTTGCCCGGTTTGGTTGAAAAGCTGGGTATTCGGCGTGCGTTCAAGGTTCTCGTCAGCGATGCGGTACAACGTCCGTCGCAACACCTGGGGCACCGGAGCACTGCGCAACACGCGAAGGCCGACACGCTGGCCAAACCCCATCGCCAGTTCGCCCACTCGCATCGGGGGGTACGCCACGGTGGGGGTCACCAGTACGTCGTAGACCTGATGGAACGCTGCGAAGGACCGTCCTGCGACCATGGCATGGTCGCGCGCCTGCTGAAGCTCGAGCCCCGACATGGCCCGCCCAATCTGGTAAAGCAGCCAGGTGCCTGGTTCGAAGTGCGCAGGGGTCGGAGTCCGACCGAGCTGCTTAGCCCAGCCCTCGATGTTGGCGGCCGTCCCCACCGCAATTTGGGTGACATACGACCGGGCCATCGACGACGCATCGAAGGACGGATGTGCCTCCTCGACCTCGTGTCCCTCGTCCGCCAGCGCCTGCACCGTCTTTTCGACCGCCGCTGCACACGCCGGATCCGTCGTTTTGCCAAACAGGGACCGCGTCGTGTAGGCGATTCGCAATTGGCCTGGGTCTCGGGTCACTTCGTCGCGAAAGGGGCGAGGCACTGGGGGAGCCGCGTAGGGGTCACCCGCCATGGGTCCCGCGAGCACATCGAGAAAACCTGCCGTATCGCGTACCGTTCGGGTGAGAACGCCCCACTGGACGTAGCCGCCCCACCCCTCACCCTGATTGGGTCCCAAGGGCACGCGACCTCGCGTAGGCTTCAGCCCCACCAGGCCACAGTGACTGGCCGGAATGCGCAACGATCCCCCCCCATCGCCGCCGTGGCCAACGGGTACCGCACGCGCGGCGACCAGCGCTGCGGAGCCTCCAGAGGAGCCTCCTGGCGTATGTTCGAGGGACCAGGGGTTTCGGGTCGCGCCTCGCCACTGCGGCTCGGTGGCTGCCAATAAGGCGAATTCTGGCAGGTTCGTGCGGGCGACGAAGCTGACCCCCGATGATCGGAATCGGCGCATGATCTCAGCGTCGCGCTCCGGAACGAACCCCTCCAAAAAGCGCGACGAAGCCGTGTAAGGCACCCCCGCCAACGTCCCGTTGTAGTCCTTGAGGACCATGGGCACGCCGTGGAAAGGCCCCTTGGGTAAGCCCTCCCGCGCCGCCGCGGCCGCGACATCGTACATGCGGTACACCACGGCATTGAGCTTGGGATTCACTTGTTCGATGGCCCGAATCGCCAGCTCGGTCAGCTCGAGGGGCGACACATCACGACGATGGACGCGCGCCGCAAGTTCGGTGGCATCGACTTCGGGGTAGTCATTCACGACACGTGCCTCTCTGGATACGCGGCTGTGAAGCGCGCTTCAGCTTGGCGGGGTCCAGGCAACCGTCCACCTTCGCCGCCGCTCCATCAAACACATCGCGCAACGACGGCCCTTCGTCGACAATGCGAGCCCCCTCGAAGGCCGGTCCAAGATGATCGCCCCCGGCAAACAGGAAATCGTTGGTCACCACACGGTAGGTCTTCTCGTCCTCGAGCGGCGCTCCCCCGATCTGGACCTCCTCACACAGCCGCTCCCGCTCCCAATCCGCAACGGCGCCATCCCCATCGAGATCGGACCCCTCGGTCTGCTGGGGATCGAAGCGGTAGCGAGCCCCTGCGACCTGCAACAGCCCGTGTTGGCCACTCGACCCAATGCGCAGCAGGGTGCGAACCTGAGCCCCCGTCATCTCGACGAGCAGCGTGCGATTTTCGAACGGCATCATGGCGTGGATATGCTCTCGGCGAACCTCCCCTTCCGGCAAGTTAGCCCGAAGGCCCCCTGCATTTTGGATGGCGAGATCCGCCCCGGGGAACGCCGCCAACATGGCATCGGTCGCCCAATTTCCGAGCGCAGATTCTCCCTTTCTCGCTCGTTTGATGGGCTGTTTCGCGCAGGTCACGGGCTCGCACAAGCTCCCCGACGCAGCCTCCAGTTCCTCGATGAGCGCGAGTGCGGATTTGCTCGGCATCAACGGCACCCCACCCACCACGAATTCGTAGTCAGGGAAGGGCTTGCCCGAACAGCCGGGGTCAGCCGGCAAGTGGGTGAGGGGCCACAACCACGGATGGCTCGCCTCGACGTCGACGCCTTCCGGCGTCACCACAAGATCGAGAACTCCCAACGCACGTCCTTTATCGCGTTGTTCGAGGAGGAACGTCTGTCCGACCCGATGCGAAAGCAGCGTGTGCGCATGGCCCAAGACCATGACGTCAAAGGTGCCTTCGGGCAATTCTGTCAGCAGACGGCCAATCTCACCATCTGGTGTACACGGCCGGCCCACATCAAAGGTTCCCGCTGGACTACACGCCCCCGTGAGGTGCCCGACCAAAACCGTCACATCGAGGTTCGAGGCCTCAAGTTCCGGCATCAAGTCCCGAACCGCCTTGACCGGGTCCTCAAACGTCAGATCGGCCACGTTTGCAGGCTTCGTCGTGGTCGGCGTTTCGGTGGTCGACAGACCCACCACCCCGATGCGCAGGCCGTTTCGCTCGAGCACCACGAAACGCTGCACGCCATCGGGCAGCCACGGTGCACCTCCCTGCCGGATGTTCGCCGCCAGGAAGGGGTAGTTGGCTTGGTCCGCGGCCGACAGGAACGCCCCACGCAACGAGTCCCCATCGGGATCACCGCCGTAGTCGAACTCATGGTTCCCGATGGCTGCCGCATCGAGCCCCAACAGATTCATGGCTTGAACCGATCCGCGTCCACGACTTTGGTTGACCGGCCAACTGCCCTGGAATTGGTCTCCGCCATCCAACACGATCAACTCGGCGTTCTGCTGTCGCAGCCACTCCACCGCCGATACGAGGAACGGAAGTCCTCCCTGCGCTTCGGGGGAGCGCACCCCGGGGGCCCGCTCGTACAGCGCACCGTGAAAGTCGTTCAACGCGACGATGCGCAACGTCGTCGGTGGCCGTTGCTGTTCCACCGATCCTTGCGGCGCTTTCGAGCACGCCACCCACGCCAACACCAAAGGGAGCCATTTCATGGCGGGCGGATAACACTGTCAAGGAAGCGGGTACGCCTCACAGGGTTCTCTCCGGGGGCCTAGCGTAACAGCTCTGGAAGCTGACGAAAGGCGCGGCCCCGATGGCTAATGGCGTTCTTTTCATCCATCGTAAGCTCCGCCATGGTGCGACCTGGGGTTTCGGTTGGCCAGAACAGCGGATCGTAGCCAAAACCTCCGTCTCCGCGAAGTTCGAGTCCGATGGACCCTTCCACGACCCCTTCCGCGGTGCGCTCGCCGTCCGGTCCGACCACCGCGATGACGCAACGAAACCGCGCCCACCGCGCTTCGATGCCCGCGAGGCGTTTGAGCAGGAGTTGATTGTTGTCGTCTGGACGCTGCGACGGTGAAAAGCGCTTGCTGTGCACGCCGGGGGCTCCGTCGAGCGCGTCAACTTCGAGGCCCGAGTCGTCGGCGACACAGGGGCGCCCCGTCCGCTCAAAGACATAGCGAGCCTTCTGCAGCGCGTTTCCCACGAACGTGGCTTGGGTCTCGGGTGGGTCGTCGGTGAACCCAAGTTCGGTCAACGTTTCGAGAACAAGCCCCTTACCCTCGAGCAAGGCGCGTACCTCCTCGACCTTGTGGGCATTGTGGGTGGCGAACACGAGGTTGGACATGAGAAGGTCTCCAAACGACGCCGCGTCAACTCGTATTTTCGCAGGAGGTCCCTCTTTGTCCACCCTCTCCATGCTTCTCCTCGTCGCCTGTTCGACCAAGAGCCCGGCGCCGAGCTACATCGACGCCGAATTGGCGGACAAGCCCTTGCCGGTTGATCCAGGCGTCCGCCAAGGCCAACTCGACAATGGATTACGCTGGTACATCGAGACGAATGGGCGACCTGCGGATCGCGCCGAACTCCGGCTTGTCGTCAACGCGGGTTCGGTCCTTGAAGACGACGATCAACTTGGACTGGCCCATTTCGTCGAGCATATGGCGTTTAACGGCACGCAGAACTTCCCTGCCAACACGTTGGTCGAGTACCTGGAATCGACAGGCACCCGGTTTGGAGCCCACCTCAACGCCTACACCTCGTTCGACCGTACCGTTTACCAGCTGCGCGTGCCCACAGACGACGCCGAACTCTTCGACAAGGGCTTTTTGGTCTTGGCCGATTGGGCCGCCGGCATCTCGTTCGACGACGAGGAAATCGAAAAAGAGCGGGGGGTGGCCCTCGAAGAGCTGCGGCGCCGACTCGGACCCGGCCAACGCATCAGCGAGGCGCTACGGCCTTTGACGCTGGGGGGGTCCCGCTATGAGAACCGCATTCCCATTGGAACCGAGGAAAGCCTCAAGACGTTTGCCCCTGATGCGGCTCGACGCTTTTACGCCGACTGGTACCGCCCCGATCTCATGGCGGTCATTGCGGTGGGAGACTTCGATCCGGACGCGGTTCAAGCCATCATCGAAAAGACGTTTGAGCCCCTCGAAAACCCGGCATCGCCAAGGCCTCGTGACTACGACCGCATTCCTGGTCACAAAGAGACGCGCTACGCGCTGCTTGAAGACCCCGAGTTGCCCGGCAATGGTCTGCAGATTCGGGTGCAAAAGGACATGCCGCAGGACACGACCTACGGGGAGTACCGGTCCGGTTTTGTGGGTCGCATCGCCCACAGCGTGTTCAACGAGCGCCTCGCCGACATCGTTCGTGCATCGGACGCCCCCTTCATCAATGGCATGAGCGGGGAATCGCGCTTCAACAAGGCAGAGGGAGCCCAGTTCCTGCGCGCGTTGGCCAAGGAAGGCCAAGCGCTTGAGACGTACCAGCTCCTCATGACCGAGCTGAAGCGCCTTCGGGTCCATGGCATTCGCGAAAGCGAACTTACACGTTCCAAAAAGCGCATTCTCGAAGGCTATGACTCCATGGAGAAAGAAAAGTCCAAAACGGAGTCGCGCAGTCACGCCCAAGAACTCGTTCGCGTCTTCGCGGAGGGCGAGAGCATGCCCGGTGTCGATGCCGAAGTGGCGATGGCACGGATGTTTGTCCCTGAATTCACCAAGTCCGAAATCGACGCCTATTTGGCCAGCGAGGCCTTTTTTGGGCCAGCCGACCGACTGGTGAACATCAATCAGCCCGCCAAGGAGGGTCTCAGCCTGCCGACGGTCGAGGAACTGCAGGCGGTCGACGCCGAAATCGCGGCGGCAACCATCGACGCGCTGCCCGAGGAATCGGACGTCGGCCCCCTACTGACTCAAGCCCCGACCAAGGGCGCGATCGTTGAAACGTCCACCGAGCACGAAGCCACGCTCGGCTTCAAGGTCTACACATTGTCCAACGGGGTGACCGTCTGGGCCAGGAAGACGACCTTCAAGGACGACGAAGTCCGTTTTTCAGGCTTCTCACTGGGCGGCCACTCCTGGTTGGATGATGACGCCTACGTCAACGCGGCCTTCGCCAACTCGGTGGCCTACCGTTCCGGTCTTGGGGCGCATGATGCATCGACCCTCACGAAATGGAAGGCTGGTCGTCCGTTTCGCGCAAACATCGGACTGGGCGAGTTCTCGGAGTCGGTGAGCGGCGGAAGCACCACCGAAGACCTGGAAGCTGCCCTGCAGGAACTCTATGCGCGATTTGTGGCCCCTCAGCTTACCGTGCAGGGCCTTGAGCAGGCCATCACCACGCAGCGCGAAGTCCTGCTGAATCGCGATGTCGATCCCGACGCCGCGTTCGGCGATGCGTACGCGAAGCTCGTGTGGCCCGACGACGCCCGCCGGCAACCCTGGACCATCGAACACCTCGACCTTCTGGATCTGGCTAAGGTCAAAGCCCAGTACGAAGCCCACTACGGGCACGCTACCGATTTCACCTTCGTGTTCGTGGGCAATCTCCCCGACAACTTCGAGACACTCGTCGAGACCTACCTGGCGAGCCTGCCCACGAAGGACACCGACCCCGAGTGGAAGGATCGGGGCACCCGACCGAAGACCGGCGACCTGTCGGTCACGGTGCGAAAAGGCCAGAACGACAAGGCCCGTGTGCGCCTGACCTACTTCACGCCGTTGAAGTCGATCGATTGGACGTTGCGCAACCACTACTACAGCATGACCGACATCTTGGCCGTGCACCTGCGCCGGGAGCTGCGAGAGGAACGCGGGGGCGTGTATGGCGTCTCGGTCCGGGCCGGTGCCATCGAACGCCCCACCCCCCGAGCCGCCACCACCATCCGGTTCACCTGCGACCCCGCTCGCGTCGATGAACTCATCACCGCCACCGAGGCCGCCATCGCCTCGCTGAAGCGCGCTGGACCGGATCCCCAGGATGTGCTCGATGAACAGGCCAAGAACCGCCGGAGCCGCGAGACCGCGTTGGAGACCAACGGGTTTTGGATGTCGTCGATCCTCGGTTCGCTACGCCGTGGCGACAACCCCGAAGCCATCCTCGACTGGGACAGCCGCAACGATGCACTGTCCGTCGCCACGGTGAAGGCCGTGGCAAAGCAGATGTTCGGCAAGAACCAGGCAAAGGTCGTCCTGCTGCCGGAAGACGCCGAAACCGCGAGCGCACCGAGGTAAATCAGGGCGCGAACTGGTCGAGGGTGCTGGCCAAGGCCTGGCCCACCCCTTCCGCCGCTCCGGCGAAGGCCGCGTCGCATTCGCCATCGAGGCGGCCTGCCTGCAGGGCTTCGCACGAAGGCGGCGTGTCCTGCCACACGACCAGGCAGGCCCTCGCCAACTCTCGAGCCGGGTTGGGCTCGCTTGCATCCTCGTCGACCCCGTAGAGGTCGTCGGCGACACAAGATGCACCAAAGACCGATTCCAGGGCTGCGGCACAGGCCAGCGCGGGCTCCCCCAAGGCCATGATCACGTCAGCCGGGATCTTGCCGCGCCACAGGGACGCCACGCAGGCTGCGGTCTCGGCACACAGCTGGTCCTGCAGTCGCTGGCACAACGAGGCCGAGGATTCGGAGGTAGCGAATTGCGCGGCCTCAAAAACCGCCCCCGCATCACGTCCCGCGCCAACACACTGCGCGGGCGGCGTGCCGGTCTGGATTTCGGTTTCGGTCCCCGTGAAGGGTCCGCATTCGAGATCGCGAGTACGGTCGTCGATCGCGTCGAGGCACGGTCCGATGTCGGCGACCGCGTCAAACCCCAGCGCTGCGTTTTCCGCCGCTTCACAAGTTGAATCCACCGCATTGGCCGCCGCAAGGCAGTCGCTGCGCAACCCACTGGCATCGATCGAGCGTTCTTCGGCGTGGCAAGCGACCGCCCATGCACACATCGCATCACAGGTGCTGCGTGAGCCCGTCACGAACTCACACCCCATGGTCGAGAGCAAACCCGCCATAAGAGCGATCCTCGTCATGCGTCCTCCACCGTCTACAGCAGCCGTCGCGCCTTGATCTCGAGGTAGCGATGCAACAGCTGCGGCGTCAGTTCCTCTTGACGCACGTCGAGGACGAAAGCGCCCCGCTTCTTCAAACCTTCGAGGGAACGGTCCCGCCAGCCTTGCAGATGGGCGGCCGCACCGCGGATGTAGGGATCGAAGGGCTCGGTGGTCGGCTTGAGCAGCTTGTCTTCAAGATCCTCGTCGCGAAGCCACACCGCAATGGGCAGATGGCGGCCCGAAAGCGTCTGGACGAGCTGATTGGCGAGTTCCGCATTCACATCGTCGATGATCTGCGTGAACAACACCACGAGGCTTCGGCGACGGACCGTGCGGGTGAGCTGGCGGAAGGCAGCGGCATAATCGGGCTCTCGCAACGACGGAAACAGGTCGTAGGTCGCGCGGATGAGCCGTGAGGCATCCCGAGAGCCCGCCCGTGGCGGCACCCACACCCGAGGCTGGTCATCGAACGCCAGCAAGCCCACCCGGTCGCCACGGCGAGAAGCGACCTGACCCAACAGGATCGCAGCGTTGAGCGCCCGATCGAACAGGGTCAGCCCCCCCGAATGGCTGCTCATCATTCGGCCACAGTCGATGAGAAAAATCAGGTTCTGGTTCGATTCTTGCCCAAACTCACGCGTGATCAGGTCTCGCCCTCGAGCCGACGCCTTCCAATCGATGTGGCGGAATGGATCCCCCGAAACATAAGGGCGAAGACGCTGAAATTCGTTTTCGCCTCCCGGGCGTCGCCGGGAATGCACGGGGACCCGCTCCTCGGAAAGCCTTCCCCGAAACCCAGTTTCACGAAGCTGGGCAAAATCCGGGTAGACCCGAATGTGGTCCTCGCCCTGGTAGCGCTGCTGACGGAGCCACAACCCGAGTGGGGAGCGCACCCGCACTACGACATCCCCGAAGTCGTGTCGGCCCCGCCGATCCACGGCCGCGCGATAGGTCATCTCTCGCCCCCGCCGCGCCGGCAAGGCCAATGCAGCAGGAAGGCCCGTGGTGCCGCCCGGAGCCTCGTCGGTGATGGTCACGGAGAGCGGTCGTCTCGACTGACTCGTCAACTGTAGTTCGACGCTGAATTCTCGCCCCACCGCCTGCACGGCTTCGACCTTGCGCGTCACGTCGATCCGACCCGTCGCCAACGCCCAATCCAGGGTCGCCACAATGAGCAACGCCACGTCGAGACCCACCACCGGAACCACGAAGGCTGGGTCGATAAGCAAGCCGAGCGAAGCGGCCAGCGGCAGCACGGACAGCCCGACCAACGACCCCGTCGGAATCCCGAAGAGCCGTTGGGCCAAGGACCGGGGACGAGGCTTCATCACGCGCGCTCGCTCCCGGGAACCGGAAGATCGAGCAGGATGCGTTCGACGACATCATCGGGGGTCACGCCTTCGAGATCCGCGTCGGGCTGCAGCAAGAATCGGTGGCGAAGGACGGGCGCGGCGAGATCCTTGATGTCGTCCGGCACGACATAGGTGCGTCCCGCGGCCGCGGCGACGACCTGGGCGCAAAGCAGTAGCGCGATCGAAGCCCTTGGTGAAGCCCCCAAATCAACGGCCGCATCCTCTCGTGTGCGACCCACAATCGCGGTGATGTACTCGAGGATCTCGGGGTCGACCCGAACTTTGCGAGCCACCGCCCGCAGCCGCTGAATGCCCGACGAGTCGACGACGGTCTTCAGCTGTGCGGCCTCGAGGTCGCTCGCGTCAAATCCGTCGAGGTAGTGCTGAAGAAGCCGAACTTCGACCTTGGTGCTTGGATGGTCGACGAGCACCTTCATGACGAACCGATCGAGCTGGGCTTCAGGAAGGGGGTAGGTTCCTTCAGACTCGACGGGGTTCTGCGTGGCAATCGTAAAGAACGCCTCTGGCAGGGCGCGGGTATCGCCATCGACCGTCACCTGACGGTCGCTCATCGCCTCGAGCAAAGCCGCCTGGGTCTTCGCCGGAGCGCGGTTGATCTCATCGGCGAGCAGCACTTCGGTGAAGATCGGGCCCTCGCGAAAGACGAACTGGTTCTGTGCGCGATCGAACAGGTTGCTCCCCGTCACATCGCTCGGCATGAGGTCAGGGGTGAACTGGATGCGTTTGAAGCTCACCCCCAGCACCTTGGCCACACTTCGGGCAAGCAAGGTCTTGCCGATGCCGGGCGGCCCTTCGAGCAGCACGTGGCCCGCCGCGAACAGGGCGACCAGCACGGATTCGACCGCGTCTTCCTGGCCGAGCAGGACGCGTTGGACCTCATCGCGGGCAGCACCAAAGACGCGAGCCAGTTCCGAGACATCCACCGGGGCTGGACCGGGAACGGTTAGCTCGTGCGGCGCGTGATCGTCCAAATCTCCTCCATCAGCGCGAGATCACCGTCAACGGCTCGCGGATTCTCGGTCTCTGCGGCAGCGACGACGCGCTCTGCGAACGCCCTCGCCTGAGCCTCGGGATAGCCCGCGCGCTGGGCCGCGAGCTGCAACCCAGACGTCCCGAGGCGACCGTGCCACAGGCGAGCGAGTTCCCGTAGCGCGTGTCCAGACGCCCCAAGTCGATACCAGCGGGTGCCTAAGGCCGTCACGTGCTCGCCAAAGGAAAGCCGATCTTGGGCCAAGGCTTCACGGCGGCGAGCCAACGGCCAGCCCCGCCACAGCGAAAGCAACGTCCACATCGCGAGCAGTTGCAGCACGAAGGGCAACAGACGAGCGTTCGATAGCGAGGCCACCGGGTTGTTCTGGTTGAGCTGCGAGGACAGCGCCGCGTCAGTCACCAGCTGGATGCGGGCTGGCGTCGGCAAGGGCCAGCCCAGATGGGCCTGCCCCAGATAGAGCAGGTCGCCCATGAACGCTTCGTTAGCGGGATCGGCGAAGGCCACGTTGTCGAAGAGCCGGGCATCGGCAATGCCGATCACCACCCCCGCCCCCACTCCGAGTTCAGCCACGACCCCCAACCCACTCCGAACGCCATCGTCGGCGACGACCCACGCCTGGTCAGAAAGGAAGGCATGCTCGGGCCCGTCGGGCCATCGGGGCATGGGGGTGTCGGTACCGAAGAGGGGGCTTCGCGGTGACAGGGTGGCGCCAGGCAACAGAGGCACCCGTCGGCCAAACGCTTCGAACCCGAGCTCGACGTCTCCCGCCGCAACCAGAATGCCGCCGTCATCCACCCAGTCGCGGACGGTCTGCCATTGGGTCTCATCGAGATCGAACACCGAGAGATCGACAAACAACGCATCGATACGCTCGTCGATCTGCTCGAGCGAAACCAATCGATAGCCCGCATCATAGCCGTGTAGGGCCAGAACCCTTGCCAGTCCTGCGTCACCCGTCGAGGCGTAGCGGTCACTTTGCGCGAACGCGGTTCCTGGGACGGCGAATCCCACCATCAGCAGCACCGCGACGATGGTGGCAAGCAAGCGCTGCGTTGCGTCCAGTGCCTCGTTGGCGTCAGCCTCGGCGACGGGCTGGCCGCCCCACCGATGCCGCTCCGCCGCCCGCACCACGGTCTTTAGGTCGTCCGCCACCTCGGGGTGGGAGCGTACGGCCCGAAGGTATTCCCGGTCCGTCTTGCTGCGATGAAGCCGCAGGAGCGATTGCGCATGCAGATGTTTCAGCGCTGCCCCTCGGGCCAACCAAGCTGCTTCGCCCCACCGGCCTTCGGCGAACGACGCCCGAGCCCGGTCGATGAGTCCCAGCGACGTGAGCTTAGGCACATCTGGCAAGGCCTCGTCGAGATCGTCTGGCGCGAGGTCGGCGGTCACTGCGGGCTCGTCTGGTGAAGGAGTCGATCGGCGACGGAATCGCCCGAAGGTGATGTAGAACGCCCGCAATAGTACGAGCACAAGCGCCGCTACGAGGAACGCGCCGACCCATCGCAACAACTCTTGGGTCGAATCGTCGGTCCACTCGAACGTGGTCGTGCGTGGAGATTGAGCAGGATCAAGGTTGGGATCGGATGTGCGTTCGTTGCATCCCGTCGCCTCGGGAGCCTCGACCGCCTCGACCGCCTCGCCATTGCACAACTGGTGCATCGCCGGGCACCGTTCCGGAGGCGTCTCGGCCACGAACCGGCACCACTCTTCACGACGTCGAATCTCGGTAGGTACCTGACAAAACCGAAAGGCCGGATCGTCGAGGGCCGACCCTTCGGGCTCCGACGTCGAATCGCACGCGACCGCCAGCAGGATCAGCCACCTCACGCGGCCCCCTCGGGAGGGGCTGCCCCAAGGCCCGCCGCACGCAATGCCACCTGGAGGTCCCAGCCCTCCACTCGGGTGCGCACATCGACGTAGAGCAACAGGCGAAAGATGGCGAAGAGCGGCTGGACCAACAGCATGCCGATGAACACGTAGGGCGTGAGCTGAAGGTTCCACAACGATCCGAAGGGCTCTCCCAGCTGAAGCAAGAACCCTACGACGACCTGACCTGTGAACTCGCCCACGAGTCCGCCCCACAACGTGAGCAATCCGAACGCCAACACGGCGACAACCGCCGCTGACGAATGGCGCCAAGCGAGGTTGGACGAGCGGCCAACGGTGGCCTGCGCTCCCACCCGTTCGAGGAGGGCCGTTTCAAAGACGTAGACCGTCACGGGGAGGGTCACGATCCACATGACACCCGAACAAACGCCGAACACCAACGCGACGGTTTGCGCCATCCACGCTCGAAACAGGCCGCTTAGGCGCCCGCCGACCTCTCGGAGGGCCTGGCGAGCGGTCACATCGTCGCTGAACAGCAGCCGGCCTGTGAGCACGGTGAACGGGCCGTGGACCAAGGGCGCTACGACAAAGGTGGCCAGCACCAAAAACCACCGGTCCTGGGGTGCCATCACGGCCCAAAACCCCAGGATGACCACGATGGCGGGAAGGACGACGAACACCGTAAGTTCGATGAATCGGCGAAGGTGACGCCGCAACAACAGCAGCGACAAGTCGAAAGACTCCGGCGTGGTTCGTGGCCGAAGGGCGATGCGGCAGAGGTGTGGATTCACCCGGCGGTCCCCCCTCCGGCGGGCCCCATGCGACGCCCTCCGTAGACGAACCAGCCGATCACGATGACCCACTGGACGAGGCCAAATCCGTATTTGACGGGCCTCGGCACCGGAGAGGCCGACCAAAACCCTTCGATCGCAGCCGCGACGCACAGCATGAGCGTGACGCCCAAGACCAACCGGTAGAGCGCTGGCGCCGCCCGACTAAGCGAGGCTGCGAGGGTGCGGCCGTCGGTCACGACCACCGCCCAACCAAGCCGAAGCCCTGCCGCCCCTGCCACGCAGACCCCGGTGAGTTCCCACGCCGAATGGCCACTGACGAACTCGAGCAGATTGAAGCCCATGCCAACGCTGCCGAGGTAGCCAGCCGAAGTCCCGATCACCAGGCCGTTGTAGACGAGAAAGAACAGCGATCCAAGACCGGCGAGCACGCCCATCGCGAAGGTGCGAAAGGCGATGCCTACGTTGTTGAAGACGTAGAAGCCCGCCATTGAGGCGTCAGCACCGGCACTGCCGCGATGAAGATCCTCGGTCGAATACATGGATTCAAGCTGCTGAAGGCTGCCCTCGGGCAAGACGCTGGCCGCAAAACTCGTGTCGAGCAGGGCGCCGACAAAACCAACGAGGAAGGGGACGTAGAACAGCGCTGACGCGAGACCAAAGAAGCGCCATTCAGCCCGCAGCGCCCGTGGAAATCCCGAGACGGTCTCGGTCCATAGCGATCGTCCAAACCCCACCGGTCGCACCGCGTAAAGCCGGTTGTGGGCACGCCCCGCGAGGTCGTCGAGGTAGCCCTGCACATCGTCAGGAAGGTCGAGGCTCCGGGCCTTCGCCAGGTCGGCGCACACCGACCGGTAGCCTCGAGCCAACCTCGACCATTCGTCGGCATCGAGCCGGTCGCGGTCGGCGAGCCTCTGCAGTGACTCCCAACGCTCCCGGCGCGGCCCCACAAAGGCGTCGCGATCGGCAATCATGGTGTGTCCTCGGGACGGTCCCGCCCCATCACTCGCGCATAGGCCAATGTCAGGACGCGTTCTGCGGTGGGCGCTTCGATGCCCGTTCGCTCGGTGACCTCCGGGGCGAAGAACCCCGCCAGCTCTTCGGCTCGCTCGTTGCTGATCTGCGACCGTCGGCGCAGCAACGCCTCAATCGCTCGCAGTTCGGACTTGTCGAGATCGACCCGGGCGGGCAGGGCTTGCCGTTCAGCCTCCGTCACCGGCGGGACGATCGGCACTGCCGCGAGCACCCGGGTGCGTTGCTCCGCGATCACGATCGTGCCTCCCACCAGATCCCCAATGCGTCGCAATCGCTTGTCGAACGTCATCACCAGCACGGCGCCGGCGAACGCCACCGGAAGGAAATCGACGGAACGAAGCAGATTCCGGAGCAAGAAGTCCGGGAAGCGACCCGGTGATCCATCGGCCCGAACCACGCGCAGTCCCAAGGCGCGTTTTCCGGGAGTCTGCCCACCCCAGAGCGTCTCGAAGAAGGCGCCATAGAGCCACTGCAACGCGAAGACCAAGACGAGCAGGAGCCCCATGCCCAGCTCACCGAATCCTTCGATGATGGACAACATCAGCACCGCGGTCACGGCGAAAAGCACCACGACGGTCATCACTGCGATGTCGATGGCCCACGCGATGGCCCGAGGCCCCGGACCCGCGAGGCGGAAGCGGAAGCGAACAAGCTCGGGCGTGTCGACCGTGGCCGTGGTGTCGAGCAGCATCACGAGCCCGGTATCGCGCCAGGTGGGGGCGAAACAGGCGGGCGCTTGATAATGTCCCGGGCCATGATCGAGGACGCCCGAATCGAGCAGCTGCGGCAGGCTGCGGCTCCCTCGGCCCCCGCCCCGTTGCGCCGCGAGGCCATCGACTGGGCGATGGGTCACCTCGAGCCGTTGGAGCCGCGCATGTACGCCACCTGTGCGCAATTTGTGGGCGAGGGCCCCCAAGCCGAGGCTCTCACGATCGAGGTGCTTCACCTCGCGGGACGCCGGCTGATCGAATTCGAAGGCGACACCACCGACCGTGAAGCGGTCTGGGGCTGGGTGTACGACCTGCTTCGACGCCGCTGCCTGCAAGCCTTGGGGCCCCCTCCAGACGTGTTGACGGCGGACGGCGTGCTGCCGCCGCACAGCGAGGTGGCTCGGCTCGCCGCAGATCTGCGTGACGATCAACGGGAGCAACTGCTGTTGTCGGTCGCGCGGGAAGTGCTCGGTCCCGAAGAGCAAGAAGCGGTCTACCTGCGCTACGTCGAAGGGGCGAGCCCAGCCACGGTCGGTGCGGTCTTGCGCCTTGGCGAGGGGGGTGGCCAGGCGATGCTGTCCCGATGTCGGCAACCGCTGGGACGGGCGCTTCGCCTGCGACTGGCCGACGAACTATCCCGTGCGCAGCTCGATGCGGAGGGCTCCGAATGAAGCGTCACCCGAGCTGGCAGGCACTGCTGGCCCGCCCCCTGGACGCCAAGACCGCAGCCCACGTTCAGGAATGCCCCCAATGCCGAGTCGATCGGCGGCGCCTGCTCGCTGAAGCCCCATTGGCACTGCCTCGCAGCCCCCGGGCGCGGCTCGACGAGGCGCATGAGCCGGTTCGATGCGAATTGCTGCCTGCGGTGCGAAGTGCGGTTGCCAAGCTGCCTCGCATTAGCGAACGCACGCGCCTGCCGGCCGCGGGAACCGCGTTTGGCCCCTACCGGGCGGTCGGCGTGATCGGCCGTGGCGAGACCTCCGTCGTGCTGCTCGGCGTACACGAACGCCACGGGACACGTCACGCCCTGAAGGTCGTGCGCACCCGACGTCCCGAGGTGATGCGGCAAGTCCACAACGAGCACCGCCTCCAGGACGAGCTGTCCCATCCCCAGTTGCTGCCCGTGGTGGACTCCCTCGATGCGGCCACCGGTCAGGCCGTTCTCGTGCTCGAGTTCGTCGATGGACCCTCGCTCGCCAAGCTCCTGCGTGCGCGGGCGTTTTTGCCGTGGCCCTGGATCGATGCCATCGCCATCGATGTCCTCGGAGGGATTGCGGCCCTGCACGAGGCCGGTTGGGTTCACCGTGATCTGAATCCAGGCAACGTGCTCATCGATCCCAATCCGGCTTTCCGAGCCCGGCTGGGTGATTTCGGGCAAACGGCCCGCCGGGGCACCACCGACCCCAATCCACCCTCACGGGCCATGCCGCTGTACGCAGCCCCCGAGCACCTTGCGGGCGCAAGCCCGACCGACCCGCGGGGCGATGTCTTTGCCCTCGGAAGCCTGTTGTACGAACTCGTGACGCATCAGCGATGTTTTGCTGGACTCGATGGTGCCGATGTCGCGCGCCGGGTGCGAGAGGGAGAGCACCTGCCCGTCGCCCAGTTGCGCCCCGATGCACCAGCCCGGATCATCGAGGCCATCGACGCGGCCCTCACCCTAGACCCCGAAGATCGACCCGCGCAGGCCAGTGAACTGCTCGATCTGTGGACCCGGGGAGCCGGTGAGGCGGCCCGTCCCGTCGTCGACCTCACCGGCGTCGAACGCGCGTCCTTGCGGTCGATGCGGGGCATCGAGCGACTGCCCGAGGCCAAGAGCACCCTCACCCCGACCAGCGTTCCCGAGCCGACGGGCACGTTTCCCGCCCTCACTCAGGCCCAGGTCGAGGCGCGGACCTACGCACGCCCTAAACTCCCCCGGGTGCTGCGCGGCGGCCGATGGGCCGCCCTGTTTGGCGGACTCGGCCTGGCGGGAATCATCGGTGCGGCCACCTGGTCGTCGATGCAAGCGGTACCCGAGCCCGCTCCGACCGAGATTCGCCTTGACCGAGGGTGGACCGGCGTGATCGACCCCAGCTTGTCGCAGAATCGAGGCCGCCTGGTGTTCTCCGACCAGCGCGACCTGTGGGTGGGTCCGCTCGATGGATCGAAGCCGCGGAGCGTGACCGAGGCGTTCGAGCCCTCCGCGACTCAACCGGTGTGGTCGCAACAGTCCGCCATCGCCTTCACGAGCGCCCAAGGCATCTACACCGTCGACCTGCGCAGCGGCGAGGCTCCGATCCCCGTCGTGCCCTGGGGTCGGGACCCGACATGGTCGCCCGACGGATCCCGAATCGTGTTCGTGGCACGTGCCCACGATGATCAGCCGGTTGCATTGAGAGTTTGGGACCGGTGGACCCAGCAGATCGTCACGCTCCTCGAAGAGCCCGACCTTGCGCGCCCCACCTTCTCCCCCGACGGGCGACGCTTGGCCCTCCAGAGCGGAAACGGGCTCGAACTTCTGGACGTGACGGTCGGCGACGAAGGGCGCCTGGCGGTCACCGGACGTGAGCCCATCGCCCCGTTCGATACGGCCCCCCGCTGGACGAACGACACGACGCTCGTGGTGTTTCGTGCCCACGGTGGCGAACGGTCAGGCGGGTCCTTCGTTCGCTGGGAAGAGGCCAATGACCGCTGGACCGACACCCAGATTCTCGAGACGACGCACAACGTCCGTTCCTTCGAGGTGGGACGGAACGAGCGATGGTTCGTGCTGGGACTGACCGACCCCGTTCTGACCGTACTGCGCATCCCGCGTTCGGGGGTTGTGGCCCCGGTACGAGCCGGCCGCCAGGTCCGGGCGGGGCTCGATGGCGGCGTGGTCCTTCGGGAGGCAAACGGCACCCTCGTGCGACTGGATGCTCGAGGCGAGCCCCTGTCCAGTATCGCAAATCCCGATCTCCAGATCGAGGATTTCGGCCTCCATCCAGACGGCACGCTCGTGGTGAAGGCCGCGTTTGCCGAAGGGACGCCCGATTGGTCCGTGGTCGGCGAAGACGGGGTTCCCAATGCGCATCCCACCCTTTCAGGAGCGCCGCTCGAAGGACCCTTCGCCTGGTCGGAAGACGGGCGGTTCTTCGCCGCGCATCTCAACGATGAAGGCCCGATCGTCGTTGATCTCGATGAACCGCTCGGCGACCAGCTCGACGCCGTACGTGAAGCCCCTTGGCCCGGCGAACGGGTCGCGGCGTTGTCACCCGACGGCAGCTGGCTCGTCGTGACCGAGGACTCCGCGTTTCAGCTTGTCGATCGGCTCTCGGGTGAGGTGGTGGGCGAACCATTGCGCGGTTTGGCGCTGGCCTTCCTGGACGACAACACGTTCGCCATCTTGCAGAGCGACGAGATCGTTCTGGTTGACCGCGAGACCCGAGCCATCGCCGAACGCCTTTCGCTGCATCCCTTCACCCTGCCCGCACGCCCGTCCTTCGCCGTCACAGCCGAGGCACTGTATGTCGACGGCATCGTGGAACGGGGCGGCCTGGTGCGCATCGACCGCCTTACGGCAGGGCAGGATCCCGGTTCAACACCCCCGTGATGCGGTAGACCGTCAGGGCAAAGGGGCCGGCCTGCTTGCTCCCGATCAGAAAGCCCACCGAGTCGATGTGAGCCGCGTCCAGCGGAGGCGCTTGGGGCACCGGACGGCCAAAGGCAGTGGCGCGAAACGCCGACAACGGAAGCTCGACCACCTGTCGTTCCCCGGTCGTTTGAACCGGCACCCGCCAGCTGCCGCCGGGAAGGCGGAGATCATCGCGACGAGCCGAGAAAAACCATTGCTGGCCATCTCCTTTGATTTCGATCCGAAGGGCATCGATGCCGTCAAGGCCGAGCGACGCAGGGACGGTACGCGCCGAGGCAAAGCCGCCATTGTTTTCGAGCGACACCGTGCCCGTGAACGTCACACCGCCATGGTCGTCTTCGAGCGGTATCACCTGGCCCTCGCTCACCCCACCCATCACGGTGTCGTGCACCGTGGTCCACGCGCGCTGTGGCGTGAGCACTTCGATCGGATCTGCTGCCAACGCCATCACTCCCCATACCCATGCGATCATTGCGCCTCCTTGACCGGGCCGTATGCCTTCGCATCCCGAACTGGCGGCCTTAGGTCTTCCATGGGATGCTCGCGCTTTGGCGAGGAGAGGCCGTGCATCGATTCATCTGGACGCTGGCGGGGCTTGGATGCACCCCTTCGGAGCGCTTCGAGCCGCGCGAGACCACGCCCTCTGCTGACTCGACCGACGTCCTGGCCGACACCGCGGTACGCCTGACCTACCGGAGGGCCGTCGACGCTTCAGAGGCGGAAGTGCACTGGTCGACATTCGGGGAGAACCATCGTATTCCCGCCGCTATTGAGGTGGTAGCGGACGATGAACTTCGCATTGTGCCCCTGGAGACCCCGCGACGAGGTGTCACGCAGGAGGTCCGGGTGGTCGGCTTGCGGTCGGGAAACCAAGAGGGCGTATCGGAAGTGCGCTTTCGAACCAGGTCCAATCCCCGCATCACGGTGGTCCGCGACGGCGAAGAGATCCTTCGTTGCACGGTCGATGCGCAGCATCGGTGGGAGCGATGCATCAGAGACCCGCACATCGAGTACTACACCTACGACGCAGCGCGTTTGGTGGGCGTCGAGACGTTCGAACCACAGCCCGATGGAACCGAAGCCCGGGTGGCCTCCTCGACCTACACCTACGGCCCCCGAGAGACCGTGGTGCAAATCGATACCGAGGGACCCGCGCCCGCCCGCTTTGCGCGTGAACTCGACGATCGCGGCTTCATCATCTCGGAATGGACCCAGGCTCCCGGCGCGGATGCGGCCTTCGACAACGAAGACGACGTCTATGCAGACGTGACGTTCCGACGGCCCGATCCGTCCGGGTTCGACAGGGTCGTCCGCTACGGAGCCGATCCCGGCGACGATGCAACGTGGTGGACCGATGACGATCGGTACAGCCGCTACGAGCACACCCAGGTCGATGCGCTAGGCCGGCCCGTCGAACGGCGGATGGGCTTTATTGGCCCGGACAACCTCGAGTTGACGTCCGACGACGACCTATACTGGGTCGAACGCTTCTTCTACGACGCAGAGGGCCGTTTGGCCGGAGGATTTGTCTACGACCCTCGAATTCGCCGGGAGGAAGATGCCTTTGGTCGTCGCGCCACCCTCGAAGACGGGCGCATCGTGCAAATTGCGTACTTCGAAGGCACTGGACCGGACGGAGCCTGGCTCACCGAGGACGACCCCACCCCCTTCCAATACGACGCGTTCACCTACGATGCAGACGGACAGCGACTCGTCGAGCGTTTGGGGGTTGAAGCGGGCCCCGATGAAGCGCTGTTCACCGACGATGATGTGGCGCGTGAGGTCATTGGCTACGCCCCGTGACTACACCGCGGGCTTGTCGGGCTCGGGCTCGAACAGCAAGCAACCACTGGTTCGCCAGGTGCCATCCGGCTGTTTCTCGAGCAGGTAGAGCGCCCGGACCCGTTCGCCGTGAGGCCCCGTGAACTCCATCCACTGCCCGTAGCCGCCGTAAACCTCGATGATGTCACGAAAGACGTAGCTTTTGGGCCGATAGACCGGCGCGTACTGGCTTCGCACCAACTCGAGAAACGCATCGGCCGTGCCGAACTTGCGCTGCAGGCCTGGGGCCACCACCTTCCACGCGGCCGCTGCATCGTCTCGGCGGAACGCTTCGACCTGGAACTCGATCATCTGTCGAATGGCCTGCGCCTCTCCGACCTCGACGATCGGTGTTGCCGATTCGGTGGAAGGCCCGGACGACTGGGCATGGGCGAGCGCAAGGTTCCACAGCAACGCGATCATGCGCTCTCCTTTTGGTTCGAGCCGAATACCCAACGGCTCGATCGTATCGATTCGTTATGCAGCGCACCACCGAGGAGGCACGAACCCCCATGGTCCTTCGCACCCTGATCCAAGCGCCCGTACTCGCAGCGCGCGTGCAGCAGTTGGGCCATGAGATCCGCGCGACCTTCGGCGCAGACACGCCGGTTGTGGTGGTGGGGGTGCTCAGGGGCAGCTTCGTCTTCATGGCCGACCTCATTCGCGCCATCGAAGGCCCCGTAGAATGCGAGTTCCTCCAGGTCGAAAGCTACGCTGGCGACGAGAGCACAGGCGAAATCCGATCGATCCGGGAGGTCACCGCAAAACTCGCCGACAAACATGTGCTCGTGGTGGAAGACATCGTCGATACCGGCCGCACCATGGAGTACCTGCGCGACCTCATGATGGCGCAGCAACCCGCGTCCTGCCGAGTGGTGAGCTTGCTCGACAAACCATCCCGGCGCACCGTGGAAGTCGCGATCGACTGGGTCGGCTTCACGATCGAAGACCGCTTCGTGGTGGGCTATGGCCTCGACTTCGACGGCCGCCATCGCAACTTGCCGTACCTTGCGGAGGCCGTCTTCGACGGGGAAGCCCTCATGGAAGCCGAAGAACTCAAAGTGCTCAACGAGCAACTCGACGAGCTTCTCGTCGGACCGGTTGTTGATGAAGACGACGCTCTTGAAATCTGCATTGTCGCGGGCCTCGCAAACCGCCTCACTGGAGACATCAACCCCGACGCCGTGGCGTGGCGAGATGGCAGAGGCGCCGACCTCATCGCCAGCCTCTGGTCACAGGTCGATCTGGCCCCACTCCTCGAAGAAGTCGATGCCTGCACGGGCGGCGGTCGATCGGACGAAGAGGTCGAGGAGGCGGTGTTTGACGTGGACGATGTGATCGCAGCCGCGTTGTGGTGCAACCACCGGCCGGCCGTTCAGTCCGCAGCCCGCAAACTCGCAGAGCTGGTCCGCCAGGTGCCCGATGTGTTCGTAGGCCTTTCGAAGTTCGCGAAGTCCTTCGCCGCAAAACCAGCGGTCGCCGAGGATCTTGAGATCTACGACTACTGGTTGGCCCTCGCGGATGCAGCGGAGAATGCAGGGTAGCGTTGGATCTGAGCCCATGCCTGAACTACTGTTCAGGCATGGGCCGAGCCGATCTAGACGCCCTCCGGGCGAAGATCCAGGAGATCGAGGGTGGACCGTTGGTGGTTCGCCATCGATCGGCCACCGGCGTACCGGCCTTCGACACGTTGGTGGGGGGACTGCCTAAGCCAGGCATCGTCGAAGTGGCGGCTCCGGTGGGCGCCGGACGGTGTCGCGCCGTCCATGCCTTGTTGGCTCGGGCCACTCAGACCCGACAGACCGTCGCCTGGGTCGACCCACTGCATCGCTTCTACCCCCCCGCCGCCCAAGACCACGGGGTCATCCTCGAACGCCTTCTCGTGGTCCGTCCCATCGAAGACGGTCAAACGCCTTGGGTGTGGGCCACCGAGCAACTGCTCCGGTCCGGATGCTTTCGTTGGGTGGTCCTCGACTGGCCGGGGTCTCCCCAGGGTCCACGCATCGGCCTGCAACGATGGGCGCGGGCGGCCGAAACGGGCGACTGTACGGCGCTCATCCTCTCGCCGCGCGCCACCCAAGGCCTTCCCGCCGATCTTCGCTTTTCGGTTCGCGATGGAGAGCTGACGGTGGTTCGCGACCGCATCGGCACATCCGGCTCCGCCGCTCCGCTGCCAGACCGGCCGCTTCGGGCCGATCCATGGGGCTAAGAGCGCTGGTGGTCATGCTCGAGGGATTTCGCCTCGAGCGCGCAGGGTTTGCGGTCACCGACTGCGCGGGGCTCGTCGTCGAGTCGAAGAATGCCCTGCGCCTGTTGGCCCTCACGCCACAGGCGGTACGACAGGGCCTCCGGGTGGGCATGACGGCGTCCGAAGCCCGGGCTCGGGTGCCTGAGGTCACTCTCGTCGATCATGACCCCGCGGCCGAGGTCCGCGATCGAGACGATCTGCTCCGCGCCTTCGACGCCGTCTCCGATCGCGCCACCTTCCTGTGGGACGATGCCGTGGTCTTTGACCTGGCCACCGTGGCCCATCTGTTTGGTGGAGAACGCAAGGCCGCACAGCGGGCCGTGGCCTTGGCCCAAGACTTGGGACACGCAGCTCGGGCCGCGGTCGCCGACGATGCGCTAGCGGCGAGAGCGCTCGCCCGATGGGCGGTGGAAGATGGCGCGGTGAACGTGGTGCCGCCCGGACGCACCGCCGAGGCCCTCGCCCCCTTGCCCATCGAGTCGCTCGATCCCGAGGAGCCATTGAAGCAGGGCCTCCGCGCCATTGGAATCGCCACGGTGGGCCAATGGGCGAAGCTCGATGCAGCAGCCGTCGCCGGACGGTTTCCCGAGGCTCTGCGACGCCATCGCGTTGCTTGCGGGCAACCAGGAGCCTGGGTCCATCTCGCCGACGATGGACCCGATACCGAACCGCTTCGGAGCCTCGCGCCGCTGCCGGGGGCCACCACGCGGCAAGAGATCCACTTCGTCTTGCCGGGGCTCCTCCTCGAACTGTGTGAACGTGTAGCGGCCCGCGATCTCGCAATTGTGAGGCTCCTCGTCGAGTTCCGACTCGAAGCTCGGGGCGATCGAGGCGCGTTGCGCGCGGTGGTCGGGGTGCGAATCGGTCGTCCCACCCAGTCCCCCTCTCGCCTCGATCCCCTCGTGCGGCAGCGCATCGCTGGAGTGGTGCTGGACGCTCCGGTCGAAGAAATCGCGATCGAAGCGGTTGAGGTGGTGCCGGAACAGGGCTGGCAACCGGGCCTGACGGATCGCAAAGAAGCCACCGAGCCTCTGCCCGAATTACTGGCTCGCTTAGCCGATCAACTCGGGCCACACGCACTCTTTGCCGCCCGTCCGAACGACCGTTGGCGGCCCGAAGCAGCCTGGCGCCCCGAGGCCTTCCCACCCCCTCGCCTGTGGCCTGAGCCCCCCGGGGTCACCGAAGCCCTGACGAGCGACGATCCGGTCGCGATTCAAGAGGCGTTCGAGGCCCCAACCGTGCTCCCCAGGCCGGCCATGCTGCTCTCTGATCCACAGCCGATCGAGGTCGTGGAGGGCCAGGGCCGTCCTCTGCGCGTCTCCTTGGGGGGACGATCGCAGCCCTGTCACCGGGTGGCTGGTCCGGAGCGCCTCGTGGGGGAATGGTGGCGCGCTGACCCGCTCGATCGCGCGTACTGGACCGTGGAGGCCGACGGGCGAAGTGCCTGGATCTTCCAGGAACGACAGCGATGGTTCCTCCACGGATGGTTCGACTGAGAAACGCTTCGGGTCACCGAACGTCATGGAAGTGACCGGGGGCCTCGCCAAGGGATACCGGCCTCCCAGGAGTTGGCATGAAGGTCGGAGCCCATCCGCTAGTCGTCGCCGTCGCCCTCGGGTTGGTCGGGCCTCAAATTCTTGAGGAGGCTGAGTCTCCCGAGACCACGAAGCCCTGCGCAGACTGCGATGAGACCATCGAAGACGGGCTGACCGATGCCCTGGCCACCCAGCTCCTCGACGCCGCAGACACAACGCTGCACCAGCCGGTGGATTGGTCCACGATGGACGCGCCATCGGCCGAGGATTTTGACCGCGTCGCCCTCGCTTTTGAAAAGGCGCGCGGCCAGGTCTAAAGCTCGGCATCCTCCGTAGCGTCCGCCTCATCAGGGGCCGCCTCGAGATCGGAAGGGTCGTTGCCCCGCAACGGCTGAAGGTTCTCGGGATCGATCGCATCCAGCACGGCAAGCGCCCGCTCCGCCATGCGCACGCGATAGGCCTCAGCCGCATCCGGGTTGGTGACGTAGGAAGGCACAGGCAGATCGGCCATGGCCAGCGCCATCTTCTCCCGTGCCTCGTCGACCTTCGCCTCTCCGTCTGCCGCGTCCACCGACTCCATGGCCACGCCAACCTCTACGATTTCGCCAAGGGAGCGTAGCGCCAACGTCTTTTCGTGCAGCAGCTTCGACGCCTCAAGATCAAAGGCGGATCCGGCGCTCCGATGAACCTTGGGCTGAAGCCTGATTTCGTCGAACGTCGAAAACGCGAACTCAACGTCGTCCCACGTCGGTCCTCCGGGGCGCACCCGAGGATCGATCGGGCGCGGAGGCACACGTTCGGTCTCCGGACGAATCGCCGCGCCATTGACGTTCGGCGCATCGGGTTTCGTCGATGGGGTTTTCGGTGGCGCGGACGACACGGACACCGGATCGGTGTCTGTACCCAGGAGCCCCCAAGCTGCGAGGCCCCCTGCAATCAGCACGATGATGACGAGCGGACCCACCGTCCGCCCCGAAAGGGTCGAGTTGCTCACGGCGCCAGCCTACCGCACCTTACGGTCCTCGAACGTCAAGGCTTGCGAACAACGAACCCTCGATCGAAGCTCGTGAACCCTCCCGGCATCCTCGCCCCGCCTCGCCGCCGTGCGGAGAACCCATGGTCCCGTTTCACCTTGCCATTCCCGTTGACGATCTACACGCCGCTCGTACGTTCTACGTCGACGTCCTTGGCGCAGGCGTAGGCCGCACCAACGACCGATGGATCGACTTCAACATCGAAGGCCATCAAGTCACCGCCCATCTCGTGGCGGACATGCCCTCTTCGATCGCCACAAACGCGGTCGATGCGCACGACGTACCCGTGCGCCACTTCGGGCTCGTGTTGTCCTGGGACCGCTGGCAATCCATGGCCCAAGCCCTCGAAGCACGAGGCACCACGTTCCTCATCAAACCTCATGTGCGGTTTGCCGGCGAGGTCGGAGAGCAGGCCACCCTGTTTCTCACCGATCCGGCAGGGAACGCCATCGAATTGAAGAGCTTTCGCGATCCAGAACGGCTCTTCGCGACACGCTGAACCCGAACCCCGACCGAGCGATGGGAGAAACATGACCTGGTTGTGGTTGACGCTGTTCGCAGGACCGACCGAGGCGGCAAATCGAGAGACACCCGTGGTGCTCGCGGTGCGCCGAGCGACGCCTGGTGTGGTCACCGTCGAAGTCGAAATGGATGCCGGACCTCGGCTCTTTTCGTTTGGCCCTACGGCAGCATCGCAGGGCTCGGGGGTCGTGATCAGCGAGGATGGTCTCGTGCTCACCAACGCCCACGTGGTGGCAGGAGCCCGCAGCATCTCGGTCCATTCGGATCAGGGAACCGGCTACGAAGCCCGCGTCATGGCGGTCGAACCCGATCTCGACCTCGCGGTCCTCAAGATGGAAGGCGCTCGTCGCCTCACCCCCGTGGCCATCGGTGACAGCGACGAGATCATGCTCGGCGAGACCGTCATCGCCATCGGCAACCCTCTGGGGCTCGGCCTCACGGTCTCCACCGGGGTTGTGGCTTCGGTGCGTCGAGACCTCGAGATCACCCCGGGCATCCAACAGTCGTTTGTTCAAACCGATGCTGCGATCAATCCCGGCAATTCGGGCGGCGCGCTCGTGAACCTCGACGGCGAACTGATCGGCATCAACACCGCCATTCGGGCCGACGCCGAGGGCATCGGGTTCGCGATCCCGGTGAACCGAGCCATGAAGGTGGCCGCCGATCTCGTCAACTACGGCGCCGTTCGCGCGCCCTGGCTCGGGATCGACGTGCAGGACCTCGACCGACGACGTCGCATCCCTGCGGTGCGCGTCGTCGGGGTGGCTGCGGGCGGACCCGCCGCGAAGGCAGGCTTACAACGGGGAGACCTCGTCACCGAACTCGAAGGCCGCCCGGTCACCTCGCGGGCTGAGCTGAACGCCCGCCTTGCGGAGCGGGGGCCTGGCGACCGCATCAAGCTCACCGTCGTGCGAGACAACCGCTACGCCGAGTTCAACCTCGCCACGACCGCAGTCCCCGCGGATTTGGGACGCCGCATCGTTCGGGATCATCTGGGCGTTGAGGTCAAGCAAACCCCTCAAGGCGTGCTCGTACTTTCAATGCGTCCACGAGGGCAATGGGCGCTCGCAAACTTGCGCGTCGGGGACTTGGTGGTCGCGATCGATGGCCAACTCACCACCACCCCGGAGACGCTCTACCAAGCGCTTCGCAAGACCCAGGCCCAACACCGCGGCCAGGCCCTGTTCACGGTGCGACGAGGCAACGCCCAGGGCTACCTAAGCCTCTCCCTACGCTGATCCCAGGGCGACGTAGCGCAACACCGCGACGTAGTGGAACCCCACCCCCAAGATCACCGCGATGTGCCAGATGAGATGGTTGTAGGGCAAACGTTGCCACACGTAAAAGCCCGCCCCGACGATGTACGCGAGGCCACCGAGAGCCAACAGGACGAGCCCTCCCACGGGAATTCCCTGGATCAGCGCGGGCAAGACCACAAGGCCCCCCGACCCCATCGCAATGTAGAACAACGTCGACGGGTCGCGCCCCTGCAACACGCGCACGATGCCCAGCAGGGCAAGGCCCCATTCGGCCAAGCAAAGCGCCCACCCTACCTCTGGCGTGAGCAGGCTTAGGGCAAGCGGCGTGTACGTCCCTGCGATGAGCAAGTAGATCGAGCTGTAGTCGAACTTCAACCACAACTGACGTTGCGCTTCGGTGGCCGCAGAATGGTAGGCCGCCGAGGACAGAAACGTCATCGTGGCCGACAGCCCGAACAGGCCACAGGTCAAGCTTCGCAATGGGAGTCCGCGCATTGCGGGAATGACGATCAGCGCGATCGTGCCGATCCCCGCCAACCCGAGCCCCACCGCATGGGACACGGCATTCGCGCGCTCCTCAGCCTTTGAACGGGGCCGAGCGAGAGATTCGGACAACGACATGGGCGCTCGCGGCAAGGGGAGGCGGGAGCGCCTCTGCAACACCGTGACCCACCCCTTCGTGCCTCGCCACGGCGCGAGACCTGCCGTAACATGGCCCATGCTCCGCTCTGCCTCCCCCAGGTGGACCCTGACCGTCATGCTCGGGTTGACCACTGGCTGCTTCGAACACTTCGAGCGCCTGGAAACGCATGTCGCCTACCAGTCCACCACCCAGCGCTTCGCGGTGGAACGTCGGTTGGTGAACATCGGCCCAGCGTTGCTGGGATGTGACACGGTGGACAACTGTGTTGCGGCGTTCGATCGCGTCCTCGATCCCTCGCAGACCATCCGCCCCGACCGGATGGCGTTGTCCGACAAGATGATGCGTCGGCTTCGGGATTCGGGGGCCGAGCAAATTGAAATCTCCTTCGAGCCCACGCTTTCCTCACTCGATGTCGTCGTTCGCTACGAGGCAACCGTGGGCACCGAGGCCGCGGACGACACCGGCGTGCTTGCGGAATGGTCAGGCCGTCGAGGCCGCGGACGCTACCGTCTTGTCGTCGACGCCGAGCCTTCGATGGCGCCTCCCTCTCACGCCACGACCCGCCGCCACGCCCGCAAGACCCCCGACGGGCTCGTGTGGGTGGATCAGTGGGTCCTGCCCGCGCGTCGACGGTCCGTCACCGTGAACACACCCGTCGGGGAAGCCGAGTCGCTGTTCACCCAGATTCCAGGCCTTCGGGGCGCCATGGTTGAGCGAGGCTGGCTCGAAGCTCTCCCGTAAACGCTTTGGGTTGGTCATCCGCGAACCGGCCAGATACGGCGACGTCATGCAACACGGAATGGTCGAGGTGCGATGCGCGGAGGTCCAGGTGACTTCCGTGTCTCGGTCGACGGCGGGCTGAACAACACAAGCCTTCCTTCCCGACGTTCTTTCCCATTCCCTGGACATCCACCATGGGTCATTTCGACTCCGAGTCCGACAAGGACGAGCTGTACCGCGTGCGGCACAGCCTTGCGCACGTTCTCGCCCAGGCCGTCCTCGAGATGCGTCCCGGCGCCACCTTAGGCTTCGGCCCTCCCATCGCCGACGGCTTCTATTACGATTTCATCCTTCCCGAGCCCATCACGGAGGAAGACTTTCCTGCTCTCGAGAAGAAGATGAAGCAAATTATCAAGAAGGGACAAGCCTTCGAACGCGAAGAACTCGGCCGCGATGAGGCCTTCGACCGTCTGAAAGAGATGGGCGAGCCTTACAAGGCCGAGTATGCCGAAGAGCTGTTCGAGAACCGTGGCATCGAAACGCTCTCCTTCTACCGCAACGGACCCTTCCTCGACATGTGCGAAGGCCCGCATGTCGAACACACCCGTCAGTTACCGAAAGGTGCGTTCAAGCTTCGTTCCGTCGCCGGAGCCTACTGGCGTGGGAATTCCGAAAACGTCATGATGACGCGCCTGTACGCCTGGGCCTTCCTGACCAAGGAAGACCTCGAAGCGCACGTCAAAGCATGGAAAGCAGCCCAGGCCCGTGACCACAAGAAGCTTGGCAAGGAGCTCGACATCTTCGTCATGGATGACGAGGTGGGTAAGGGCCTGCCACTGTGGTTGCCCAACGGCACGGTCATCCGCGACGAACTTGAAAAGCTTGCTCGCGAGCTGGAATTCCAAGATGGCTACCAGCGGGTTGCGACCCCTCACCTCACCAAGGTGGGGCTCTACCATACGTCGGGCCACCTGCCCTACTACAAAGATTCCATGTACCCTTTCATGGAGCTGTCGCAGGAGGTCGAGACCGATGAGGGCAGCGTCGAGGTCGTCAAAGAGACCTACGCCCTGAAGCCCATGAACTGCCCCCACCACCACCGCATCTTTGCCGCCCGCAAGCGGTCCTACCGCGACTTGCCGCTCCGACTCGCCGAGTACGGCCAGGTCTACCGGTTCGAAGACTCAGGGGCCCTATCGGGGCTGCTACGCGTGCGGGGCATGTGCATGAACGACGCCCACATCTACTGCACCCCCGAACAGGCCGAGGAGGAGTTCCTCAAGGTCATGCGGCTGCACGAGCGCGTGTACGACATCCTCGGACTCACCGACTACTACATGCGCTTTTCCACTTGGGACCCCGAGGATCCCAAGGGCAAGACCAAGTACCTGCAGGACCCCGAAGGCTGGGAGCAAGCGCAGACCTTCGTGCTAAGGGCCATGGAGCGTTCGGGACTTCCCTTCACGGAAGTCAAGGGCGAGGCGGCGTTCTACGGTCCCAAGATCGACGTTCAGTTCCGCACCGTCACGGGGCGCGAAGAAACCGCAAGCACCAACCAGCTCGACTTTGGCGTGCCCAGGCGGTTCGGCCTGACCTACACGGGGGCTGACGGCAGTGAAGACAACACGCCGTACTGCATCCATCGGGCTCCCTTGGGCACCCATGAGCGCTTCATTGCGTTCCTCATCGAGCACTACGGCGGTGCCTTCCCCACCTGGCTTGCTCCGGTTCAGGTGCGCCTGCTGACTGTGGCCGACCGCTTCCGGCCGTATGCCGAGGGCATCGCCCACCGGTTGCGCGAGAAGTTCGTTCGCTCCGAAGTCGACACCTCCGGAGACCGCATGGCGAAGCTGATTCGCACCGGCACCTCCCAGAAGATCCCGAACCTCCTGATTATTGGCGAGCGCGAGGTCGAAGATGAGACCGTGACCCTGCGTCGGTACGGCGTGCGGGAGCAACAGACCCTTTCGGTTCCCGCGTTCGAAGACCGACTGCTGCGCACCATCCAGACTCGCAGCCGCGAGTTCCTCGATTGAAGGCGGTGGAACACACCGTCACAATCGTGTGACTACAGGCCCCGTACGTGACGAGCGTCCCCTCTTCTGTGGAGAGACCATGCTCGTCGCCCTGTGGGCTCACGCCTTCGCCGATCCCGTGAGCCTGCCCGACTACACCGTGAATCCCGATTCGCTGGCGCCACAGCTCCATTCGGACACCACGCTTGGCAACCGCCTGGACCTCGAACTTTCGCCGCCCGCCGACTTCACCTTGGAGCGGGCCGATTCGGGACCGGTGACCATGCTGCTCGCGACGGTGGACTCGCCGCCGCGGCCGCTGACTTCCACCCCAACGGCGACCGCTCGCACGTGCACTCTGCAACTCGCTGTCGACCCCCGGGGTCACCCGGGACGCCCGCAAATCCTTCGCTGTGACCGAGGGCTCACCCGGCGTGCCAAGCGGGCGGCACGGCGACTCCGCTTCACCCCCGCGATCTACGGCGGCCGGCCCGTGGCAGTGGCCGACTTCGTCGTTCAGGTCGCGGTGATCCCTTAGGTGTCGTAGCCGAGCACCGGCGCCAACCACCGCTCGACCTCGGCGAGATCCATGCCCTTACGACGGGCATAATCCTCGACCTGATCCTTGGTGAGCTGCCCCACGCCGAAGTACTTCGCCCCGGGGTGGGCCAGGTAGAGGCCCGATACCGAAGCGGCGGGCCACATCGCGCACGACTCGGTCAGCGTGATGCCTGTGCGGGCTTCGGCATCGATGAGCTTCCACAACGTGCGCTTTTCGGTGTGGTCGGGCTGGGCGGGGTAGCCAGGAGCCGGACGAATGCCCTCGTAGCGCTCCTTGATGAGGTCCTGCAACGAGGCATCCTCGTTGGGCGCATAGCCCCAGATTTCCCGCCGCACGCGCTGGTGAAGCAGCTCGGCAAACGCCTCGGCACATCGGTCGGCCACTGCCTTCAAAAGGATCGAGGAGTAGTCGTCGAGATCCTTTTCGAACTGGACCGCGACGTCATCGACCTTTGCCCCCGACGTCACGGCGAACCCACCGATGTAGTCAGCGCCTTGGCCCTTCGGCCGCACGAAATCCGACAGCGCCAGCGCTTCCTTGAGGTGGGCCGCCTGCTGCCGCAACGTGTGGAAGGTCGCTACGGGCGTCTCGCGCGCCTCATCCGAGGCGTAGACCTCGATGTCGTCGCCGACCGCGTTGGCAGGGAACACCCCCACCACGCCCTTCGCCTCGAGCCACCCTTCGGACTCCATGCGCTCGAGCATCACCATCGCATCATCGAGGAGCTTGCGCGCCTGTTCGCCGTACTTCGCATCGTCGAGGATTCGAGGGTAAACGCCGCGCAACTCCCAAGCATGGAAGAACGGCGTCCAATCGATGAACTCCCGCAGCTCCGCTACGGTTGCCGTCACTTCGGTGAGGCCAAGCCCCAGGGGCGTCCGATCGACGTAATCGAGTTTAGGGCGGAGTTCTCGGGCTTCACCAAGAGACCGTAGGGTGCGCTTGCCTTCGCCTGCCGCGCGCCGCTCCCGTAGCTCCTGGTACTCCGCGCGCCACTTCGCGAGCGCATTCGGGCGATGCTTGCGATCGATGAGCTGGCTGGCCACGCCCACCGCCCGGGAGGCATCGGTCACGTGCACGACCCCCGTGCCGTACTTGGGTTCGATCTTGAGGGCGGTGTGCAGCTTCGATGTGGTGGCGCCGCCAATGAGCAGCGGCGTCTCCATGCCGGACCGTTCCATTTCCTCGGCGACGTAGACCATCTCATCGAGCGACGGCGTGATCAGTCCCGAAAGCCCGATGAGGTCGGCTCCGTGATCTTTGGCTGCCTTCAGAATCCTCTGGGCCGGCACCATGACGCCAAGGTCGATGACCTCGTAGTTGTTGCACTGAAGCACGACGCCCACGATGTTCTTCCCGATGTCATGCACATCGCCTTTCACCGTCGCCATGATGATTTTGCCCTTGGCTTCGGCGTTCCCCGAGGCTTCCTTTTCCGCCTCGAGGAAGGGCGTGAGCCAAGCGACGGCCTGCTTCATCACACGGGCGGACTTGACGACCTGGGGCAGGAACATCTTGCCTTCGCCAAACAGGTTGCCGACGACGTTCATGCCGTCCATCAAAGGCCCTTCGATGACGTGAATCGGCCGTCCCAGTTCGTCGAGCGCCTGCTCGGTATCTCCGTCGATAAAATCGGTGATGCCGTGGACCAGTGCATGCTCAAGCCGCTTGGCCACCGGTAGCTCGCGCCACGCCTTGTCCGTCTTGCTCTTGCGAGCCGTCCCCTTGGCCGAATCTGCGACTTCGAGCAGCCGCTCGGTGGCATCGGAGCGCCGGGCAAGAACCGCGTCTTCTACGCGCTCGCGGAGCTTGGGCTCGATGTCTTCGTAGACCGGCAGCGCACCCGCATTGACGATGCCCATGTCGAGGCCCGCGCGAATGGCGTGGTAGAGGAAAACCGCATGGATGGCTTCGCGCACTGCGTTGTTGCCGCGGAAGCTGAAGCTCACGTTGCTGATGCCACCCGAGATGCGCACACCCTTCGGCAACACCCGCTTCAGTTCGGCCGTCGCCTCGATGAAGTCGAGGGCGTAGCGGTCGTGTTCTTCGATGCCGGTCGCAATGGCGAAGACATTGGGGTCTACGATGATGTCGTCGGGCGAAAAGCCCATTTCGTCAACCAGGATCCCAACCGCCCGAGAGAGCGTCTCGATGCGCCGCTCGACCGAGTCAGCCTGGCCCTTCTCATCGAACGCCATGACGATGACGGCCGCCCCATAGCGCCGAACGATCTCGGCCTGCTCGCGGAACTGCTCCTCGCCTTCCTTGAGGGAGATCGAGTTCACGACGCCCTTGCCCTGCAAGCACTTCAGCCCCGCCTCGATGACCGAGAACTTGGAGCTGTCGATGACGATGGGCACGCGTGCAATGTCGGGCTCGGCCGCGATGAGGTTGAGGAACCGCACCATGGCCCCTTCGCTATCGAGCAGCCCTTCGTCCATGTTGACGTCGATCAACTGCGCGCCGTTCTCGACCTGCTGACGCGCCACCCGCAAAGCAGTTTCGTAGTCGCCGTCCGCGATGAGCTTCCGAAAGCGTCGCGACCCGGTCACGTTGGTGCGTTCGCCGATGTTCACAAAGTTGGTGTGACCATCGATTTCGACAGGTTCAAGTCCGGTAAGCCGCAACGCCGGATCGAGGGTCGGGATGACCCGGGGCGTGCCCTGTAGGGCCACATCGACAATGGCCGCGATGTGATCGGGGGTGGTCCCGCAGCATCCCCCGAGGACGTTCGCCCAACCGCGGTCGAGGAAGTCATCGAGAAAGCCAGCCGTCGTTTCGGGCTGCTCGTCGTATTGACCGAGTTCGTTGGGCAGACCCGCATTGGGGTACACGGCCACGTACGTTTCGGCGATGCGCGACATGTCGTCCACAAACGGACGCATCTCATCGGCCCCAAGTGCGCAGTTCAGCCCGACGATGAGTGGCTTTGCGTGCACCACGGAGTGGTAGAACGCCTCGGTGGTCTGCCCCGACAGCGTTCGACCCGACCGGTCGGCAAACGTCCCGGAAATCCAAAACGGCACGTCGTCCTGTGTCAATCCGCGTTCTTCAATGGCCCGTAAACACCCCACAATCGCCGCTTTGGCGTTGAGGGTGTCCATGATGGTCTCGATCTGCAGCAGGTCTGCCCCGCCATCGATGAGGCCTCCGGCGGCCGTGCCGTACGCATCGACTAATTCGTCGAAGGTGACGTTTCGAGCGCCGGGATCATTGACGTCTGGCGACAACGATGCCGCACGGTTGGTGGGCCCAAGGGCGCCGGTCACCCACCGAACGCGTCCGTCACGAGCCTCGGCGGCCTCCACCGCTTCACGCGCGATGCGAGCGGCCGCCTCGTTCATTTCGCGAACCAGGTCCTGCATACCGTAGTCGGCCTGGGACAACGCGTTGGCGTTGAACGTGTTCGTCTCGACGAAGTCGGCCCCCGCTTCGATGTACTGGTCGTGGATCTTTCGAAGGACCGCGGGCTGCGTGAGACTGATGAGGTCGTTGTTGCCTTGCACGGGCATGGGGTGGTCGGCAAACCGAGTCCCCCGGAATCCCGCCTCATCGAGGCCCTCGCGCTGGATCATGGTGCCCATTGCGCCATCGAGGACGAGCACACGTTCGGCAAGAGCCGACTTCAGAGCCTTGATCCTATTGGCTCGGTGATTGGCGGACATGTTCATGGGGTTCCCCCTTGAGCGGCCAGCGTAACGTCAAGGACGTTGGCACCGACCTACGGGCATTCAGCCGCCAGCAACTCGGACCCCTGCAAGGAAAAGCACTTTCGCAAGCTTTCGGTGGCGTCCAGCTCCCAGCGTGCCTCGATCGATTGCAGTGTCAGATCGATCTTGTAGCGTCCTGGGTTCAGCATCAATTTCACGGGGGTCCGTCCGCGGAACCGACCCTCCACCCGAACCTCCGCTCCGGGAGGGTCGGACGCGATGCCCACCGTCACTCGATCCGACTGCAACGCCTGGGCGGCTTCAATCGCCGTATCCTCGATCGGCAACTCCGGCAGAGGGGCCACATCGGGCAGCTGGCCAGGCACCAGGGAGGGGTCTACGATCAGGTCATCCGGCACTTCTGGGGCCGGAGGTGGCGTTGGGGCCACCGGCACGAGCACCTCGGCGGCTTCCCTGGGGGCCTCAGGCTCTGCCATGGGCGGCACCGGACGGTTTGCGATGATGCGCAGGGCGGGCAACTCGCGTTCGAACACGACGGGCTCGGGCTCATTGAGCAGCATCACTACGCCCACAAAAACGATGACGATCGTCACGAGCACCATGGTGGAGGTGGCCACCAAGCTCATCCACGCCACCCGCGCCATCGCTTGTTCAGAGATGAGGGGCTCGCCGTCCTGACTCCGTGACACCTTGCGCTCCTCAGAAGCCCCATCGGTCCCTTTCTTGCCCCCTTCCTCGTCATTCGTCGTCACGTGGCTCCCCCGGGTGGCGCGCGCAGCAACGTCCAGTAATCGACGGCCCGCCCGTGTCGCACATCCGCAATGTGATCCTTTGCAAACCCGGGCACCGGCTGATTCGGCCGAACCTTCATGATGACGCGAGGTGCAGCGGAAAATGCAGCTTCCAACCATCCCTCGTCGAGGGGGGCCTCCACCGCAAGCGCCCTTAGGATGTCAAAGCCGGGGGCCGCTTCCTGGGGCACATCAAACATCGGCGAAAGCATCACCACGTCGGCCGAAAGCGTGCGCAGCACGGTCTGCGAATCCCCGAGACGGGGCTCGATGTGGGCTGCCGCAGGCTCCTCTCGCGCGAGCCGTGGCAGGCCTTCTTCGGCGAGGCACACGAGCGCAGCCGACATTTCAATGCCGATGATCCGAGCTCCGCTCACCGCGGCTACATGAAGCGCATCGCGGCAAAGTCCCAAGGTGGCATCGATGACCAAGGAAGCAGGGCCCACGCTCTGAATCAGCGGATGTGAGGTCCCGACTGCACGATGGGCATGCAGCATGCCGAGATCGACCGCCACACGCTGGTGCTTGGCTACCAGCTCCTCGCGATCGCGGCCTACGACGTAAGCCATGGATGCACCGGTCTGCGCGAAGATCGCGTCGAGTCCGCGTCGCCGGGCCACCACCGGCCATCCCGTTCGTCGTCCCACCCGATCCGCCCGGTCCCGTTGCGCAGGAGTGGGCTTGGTCGTGGTGGTGACCACCATCTAGAGCTGGCGGCTCCGCGATAGCCCCATCGGCACCACCGAGGCGGTGACGCCCCGTGCCGCACAGAACGCCCGCACCGCGGTCATCAGGGCATCGTCATTCGCAGCAAACCGACGGTCTCGGTACCGGCCGTAGCCTTCGGGCAGCGCTTCGTCGGGTTCGGGCTCCACCGGGTCGAGGTGCCGCGATTCGCGCACGTCCCGGGCGATGATTTCAACGCTGCTTTGCAAGAGCAGCCCCTGTCCCAGCTCCTCAGGAATGTCGGCGGGCAACGCCACACCTGGAAACCAAAACGGTCCGGTCCAGCCGCGGCCGAGGTGCAACAGCTCTGCCCCCAACACATCTTCGAGCTGCGTACGCAAGGCGAGCATCGGCGTCGCAAAGTGACGCGTGAAGAGGTGCTTAAGCGCTTCGTCGATGATCAGTCGCCCCTGCGGATCCAGGCGCAGCGCCCCCGTGGGAGGGCCCGGGGTCTTTGCTTCCACCCGCACGCGAACCCAGCGCCCATCCGGCACGAGTCGATCATAGGCCAGCGCCACCTGCGTCCAGCCCGAATCCCCGACCCGTCGGACGGCACCCACCAGGCGGGTTGCAGAAAGCAGCTCGGCCGTTCGCAGGTGCCGGTACAACGAACGTCGGTCGCGCATCCGCGCGGCAAGTTCGGCGTCGAGGGCCTTGGCCCGCTCGAGTTGGTCGTCCGAAGGGTCGCCGTCGGGATCCGACCGTCGAGCCAACACCGCTTCCGACCGCACCCGCTCAAGCCAGCTGTAGGTCGGCATGCCGGTGCGACGGCTGACCTCGGCGGGGAACAATAGCGACCCGCTAACCGCGGTATCGAGCGCATGGAGGTGGTCGAGCGCGGCCGAAAGCGAAAGGAAATCCTCGTTTGGAGCCAGGGCATCGAGCGCCGCACGGAGAGCCCGAATGTAGGGGCCCACGCGTTCGAACGAAAGCTCCACCCTACGGATCCTCGCCAAGGAGATTCTGAATTTCAGCCTCAGCTGCTTCGCGAAGCGCCCGCTCGGCGTCGATCCGTGACCGCTCGCGGTCGATGGCCGCGAGATCTCCCTCCAACGCGACCGAACTCGCTTCCCCTTCCGCACTGATCCGAGCGGACAAGTCGGGGAGCACTTCAGCGATGAGGTAGGAACTCCGTTCGACGTAGTCCCGGGTCGCCTGCATCGCGTCTTGCAACTCTTCGAGCGACTCTTGGAGTTCCTGCACCACGATGGGCGCGTCTGCGAGCATGCCGAGGCCTTGGATGCGTCGACCCGCCGCATTCACCGTGTGCGTGGCGGAAAGCACGTACTGGGCCATCTCCTCATGGAGCTGAAGCACGGTGTCCCGCAGCGCCCGAGCCGGCGGAATGTGCTGGCGGCAGAGCGCTACCGCGGCCTTGAACAGCTCGAGGGCCACCGCTTCGGTGCGGCGATCGAATTCGTAGCGGTCGCGACGGCGCGCCTTTTCTTCGGGAGTCAACGCCTCATCGGACTCCGTCTCGGTCAGCGCGGCCTCCAACTCGAGGACGCGTTCCGCCGCAAGCCGTTGGTTGTGAAGGGCCTCCCCAAGTTCGCGATGCAGGCGATCGACCTCTTGCTGCAGCTCGAGCGCACACAGCTTCAGCTCGTCGCTGAACGCGGTGGCCTCTCGCAAGCGGACCGAGACCGTCTCGTACTGCCGCATCAACCCTTCGGCGATGGATCGCCTCGCCAACGCGGTCCGCCGCGCGGTGAAGGGCCGCACCAAGGAAGCCAGGATCGAGGTGTCCGACTCCTGCTGCTCCATCCGGTCGAGTTCGCTGCGTTGTCGCCGCAGCGTGTCGAGGCCTGACGACAGCTCGGGCCCGATCTGCTTCTGCGTGTCGAGCAACTCCGAGACCTGTGTCATCGCGCGCCGGTGCCGTTCGGCGACCTCGCGCTGGCGCCGTTGGAGTACGGCGTGGGACAGTTGTTCTCCGAGATAACGGCGTCGTTCGCTCATCGACCTCGCCGGGACCAAAACGTCATGGTACCAGCATCCCCATGACAACAGCGTACTTCGTCGTGGACCCAGATGTGCGGAACGCGTCCGCCCCCCCACCCGAATTGTACATCAATCCTGATTGGTACTCCCAAATCATTGACGGTGCATGGAGGACGGGTTGGCAGTGGTTGGTACCCGTGATCGGGCAGGGTCGGAGCACCGACCCAAGCGCAGTACCCATCGACCTTTCCGGCGAGCCGCTGGTCCTCACCCGAGACGACGCGGGTAACGAGCACCTTTTGTCCAACGTGTGTACCCACCGTGGCGCGCTCCTCGTCGATGGATCTTGTAGCGTCCGCCAGCTCCGTTGCCCCTACCACGCTCGAACGTTCGACCTACAAGGTCGCGCTCGACACTCTCCGGGCTTCGCCGACACGTCGTTTCCCGAGGAGCGGGACCACCTGCCCAGGGCCTCGTTGGCGCAATTCGGGCCTTGGCGATTCGGTAGCGTGGCCCCCGCCCTCTCCTTTGAGACGTGGACCCAAGCCATGACCAAGCACCTCGACTGGTTTGACTGGTCGCGGCTGGTTCATCGGGAATCGGGCCATCGGGTTCACGAAATCGATGTGAACTGGGCTCTCTACGTGGAAAACTACCTCGAAGGGCTGCACATCCCCTTTGTCCACCCCGGGCTCAACGACCTGTTTGCCCCCGGCACCTATCGAACCGAGTTGCTGCCTCACGGGGCACTCCAGATGGGGCTGGCTCGCGACGGGGCTCCCGCCCATGAGCCACCCGCAGGGGCGCTTGACCACGGCTCGCGTGTTGCTGCCTACTACATCTGGCTCTTCCCCGGCACGATGCTCAACATCTACCCCTGGGGTGTAAGTATGAACCAGGTCGAACCCGTCGAACCCACCAAGACCCGGGTCCACTACCGGACGTGGGTCCTCGACGATGCCGACCGGGATCCCGATATCGATACGGTCGAAGACGAAGATCAGGCCATCGTGCAACGGGTGCAACGGGCCATGGGTTCGACCCTGTACCGCGGGGGTCGCTACAGCCCGACCGAAGAGCAAGGGAGCCACCACTTTCATTGGCTTCTTTCGAACGTCCTTCAACCTTCCTGACTCGAGGGGTGTCCAATAGACGGCACGTGTGGCGAAGGAGGGTTGAAGCATGCGTTGGATGATCGGACTGATTTGGGTTGGGAGCGGTTGCTCGGGAGGATCCTCGGACGCCACCGGCGACACCGGCACGCCGCCCGAGACCGAAGAAACGCCGTTTGAGTGCGTGACTCAGAGCTGGGACGACCTGCCGGGGGTTCTCACGGGCAGCGTCGGTGGCGAAGAGGTGATTCAGATCACCGTGCCCACCACAGCAACGTGGGGCTTCAGCACTCTCGGATCCAACTTCGATACCGAACTGACCCTCCGTGAGGATTGCCAAGGCTACGGCACTCTCGGCATCAACGACGACTGGATTGGCCTCGACTCTTACGTCGAAACCGATCTTTCAGCTGGCGACACGATCATCGCGCTGTTGTCGGGGTACGGGGGTGAGTCCGGAAACTTCGAACTACACGCCTTCGAAGTTGAAGACGAAGAGTCCGACTGTGGCGACTTGCTCGACACCGATGGGGACGGCTTGCTCGACTGTGCCGATGAGTCGTGTGCCGATCTCCCACAATGTGAGGTCGTGTGTCCGGCCAACGAGCTGATGGGTGACCTGCCGATCAACGTGACGACGGAGCTTCAGCCTGGCGGCCCCAACGCCATCATCCCCAGTTGCGGCGATGTGCCTTCGGGAGCCGAACAAACGTTTGCCTTCACCGCGCCCGAGTCGGGGACCTACGCGTTCAACACCCAAGGCTCTGAATTCGACACGGTGATCGCGGTGCTCGACCAGTGCGAAGGGATGGAGCTGGCTTGCAATGATGACGTCGGCAACCGCTTGTTTTCCCGGGTCACCCTCGAACTGAAGGCCAAGCAGACCGTGATTGTGGTGGTGGACAGCTATGATGCGTTTGGTTTGGGCGACGCAGTGCTGAACGTCGTGCTGACCGAGTAGTCACCAGAGCACCAAGACCGCGACGGGGATGGTCATGGTGATGGAGGCCACAAAGAGTGCCGGCCATCCACCTCGCCCGCGGTAGCGCAAAATCACGTAAACCGGCCAGGCAAAAATCGTGGTGCCTGACCCCAGCATGGCGACCTTGGACCACGCCGTGGCTTGCAGCGAAGCGCTTGGATTCGAAAGGCTTTCGGTCAGATAGACGATCGCAACTGCGGCCAACGCGCCCCAAAAGGGACCCCACGCACAGGCCAATCCCACATGGGCGCGGGCGGTCAGTGCGGCCAACCCCCGCATCGGCAGGGCCAGCCCCGCGCCGATGAACGCGGCGATGTGCATCCCGATCAAACCGTTCGACAGCAACGTCGGGTCGGTCATGCGATCGACAAAGCCCGCGGTGGTAATCGGGCGCAGGAATCCTGCCAAGACGAGCAGGAACTGGGCTGTCAACAGGACCGCGCCCACCGTGGCATCCCGAACCCACGTCGCGGCGCTGCCCAAGGGTCCTGCCTCGCTAGCCACGCAGGGCCTCACGGCACCGTTGGAGCGCTTCGGGAACCGGCGCTTCGAAGCTGCGCCCGTCGGGCAAGGTGAGTTTCTGGGCGTGAAGACACAGCCGACTGGGGTACGCTGGCACAGGAATAAAGCCGGGAATCCGGTATCGGTCGTCGCCCACGATGGAATGGCCAAGGCCGTGGAGATGCCGACGGATCTGGTGTTTGCGACCGGTTTCGGGACGTACGCCGAGCCAAGAAAACCCGCCCAGTGGCTCCAGCAAACGATAGCGCGTCACGGCGACCTGGTCGTCTACGGGAATGCGCACAATGCCCTTGCGGTGCGTCCGACCGTGAACCAAGGCCACATACCGCTTGTCGACGGTACCGCTTGCGAATTCAGCGCCAATCGCCTTGCGAATGGCAGGCACCGCACTGAACAGCACCACGCCGGAGGCCCCCCGGTCTAGCCGGTGCAACGGGGCCATACCGGCGTGACCTTGGCTTGTGAGCCAGGCCAGCACGTCGTGGGACTCCTCCTGTCGCGCGGCGTGAACCACCCAGCCCGAAGGCTTGTCCACCACGACGAGGTCATCGTCGGCGCTCAACACGACAGGGGATTGCGTGGGGTCAGCCATCGAACGCGTCGTCCCACCACTCGACAGACCACGGCCCAGGGCCGCATTGAACCAAGGCCACGAGAAACGCCATCTCCTCGAAGGTGTCATCTTGACGGGCCAGCCACGTTTCCGCTGCTCTGACCAAACGTCGTTGCTTCCGGGGCCCGATGGACTCCCACCCGCTGTCATCACCCGCTTGCCGAGCTTTTACCTCGACAAAGCGCACCACACCATCCCGAACTGCGATGACATCGAGTTCGGCCCCCGAACCGCGAAAGTTCGTGGCCACCACGGACCAACCAAGCTTCGTCAGCTCGTGAGCAACCCACCCCTCGGCGGTCACTCCGCGCTCATAGGCTTGGCGGCGGTCATGGCGGTCGCGCACCGCGGTGCGTTTAGCGCTGGACGGTGGGCTTGAAGTCGCGGATCGGCTTCAGACGCGCCGACTTGCCTCGGCGGGTACGGAGGAAGTGGAGCTTCGCCCGCCGGACCTTGTGACGCGCGACGACGTCGATCTTGGCCACGTTCGGGGACGACACAGGGAAGATCCGCTCCACACCCACGCCGCTCGCCACTTTGCGAACGGTCATGGTGGTGCGAGGCCCCCCCTTCTTGATGCGAATCACGGTGCCTTCGAACACCTGGAGACGCTGCTTGTCGCCTTCGATGATCTTGACGTGCACGCGAACAACGTCGCCCGGGCGTACGTCGACGGGCTTGCGTTCGCGGGCGGCGACAATCTCCGCCTCGATCTGGTCGAGCAAGTTCATCTCAATCCTCTCAGGGCGGCCTCCGCTACCCAGGAGACACCAGGAAACGTTCCCAGGGGTCCGGCCGCCGCACGTCGTTCGGTCGTGCGAAGGAACCGGCCCTCACACGTCCTCCTGCTTCTATTGGTCGACTTGCGAATCGTCAACGTCCGCCCGGCCTGACCACAATTCGAATAGGTCCGGGCGCCGAGATTCGGTCAACGCAACCGACTGCTCGTGACGCCATTGCGCAATGCGCGCATGGTGCCCCGAGAGCAGTACGTCGGGCACAGCGGCACCCCGAAACTCCGCCGGTCGCGTGAACTGCGGGTACTCGAGCAGGCCTTCCGAAAAGGATTCGTCAAGCGGCGAATCGGCGTTTCCCAACACCCCAGGCACCAATCGGGCGACGGCATCGACCACCGCACTTGCTGCGATCTCGCCCCCTGTAAGCACGAAGTCCCCCAACGACACCACCTCGTCGACATAGGCCTCCACCCGCGCATCGAGACCCTCGTAGTGCCCACACACCAACACGACGTGCGACAACGCCGACAGTTCGCGGGCCCGCGCCTGGACAAAGCGTCGTCCTTGCGCTGCGAGCAAGATGACGTGGGAGTCCTCGCGACGGACGGCCTCGATCGCCGCGACCACGACGTCGACTCGCATGACCATCCCCGCCCCTCCGCCGTAAGGCGTGTCGTCGACGGTGCGGTGCCGTCCCACCCCGTGGTCGCGAATGTCCACCACGCCAATCTCGATCCACCCCTGTTCGACCGCACGTCCCAGGATGCTCCCCGACAGCGGGCCTGCGACCAAGTCGGGGTGCAGGGTGAGCACATCAAAGCGCATCGGGATCCTCGGGGTCGTCCATCAGGGCGTCGGGTTGGAGGGTCACCGAAGGCGCCTCCACATCGATGTGGAGTACGTGCTCGGCGGTACTCGGTACGAAGAGCGGTTCGGACTGTCCCAGGTCGATCTCGAAGACCTCGATGGGGCCTGGATGATGGATCTGGACGATGCGTCCCACCACCTCACCATCGATCCACACCTCGGCGTTCAGCAGCTGCCAATCGTAGAACTCATCGTCGTCGAGTTCGGGCAAGCTCGCACGGGGAACGAAGATGCGCAGGTCCATGAGTTCACGCGCCGCTTCCGGCGTGGTCACCCCTTCGATCCGACCCAAACTGCGCTTTCCCGCGCCCGGGCGACTCGACATCGAGA
>JBCCQY010000044.1:0-63356 GCA_039208735.1 Myxococcota bacterium
CGCGAGGCTCTGGCAAAAAAGTGAAGAGCCCGGCCCACTACCGCTTGCTGGTGACCCACGTGCAGGACCGGTTCGGCCTGTCGCAGCGGAGAGCCTGTCGAGCCCTTGGCGTCGGGCGCTCGACGATCCGGTACGTGCCGACCCAGGCCGACCGCGATCGCGAGCTGGTGAAGGAGTTGTGCCGGTTGTCGGAGGCTCACCCCCGTTGGGGGTACCGAAAGATCGGCGCGCTGCTGCGGCGAGAGGGTTGGGAGGTGAATCTCAAGCGGGTTCATCGGCTCTGGCGTCTGCATGGACTGCAAGTGCCGCGGAGAGCCCGTCGGGTTCGGAAGGTTGGTCCTCGCAAGCCTGTGACGCGGGCGGAGTACCGCAACCACGTGTGGAGCGTGGACTTCGTTTTCGACCAGACGATGGACGGTCGCACCCTGAAGTGTCTCACCGTGGTGGACGAGTTCACCCGCGAGGGACTGCTCATCGGGGTGGACCGACGACTGGGGGCGCGTGCGGTCCGAGACGCACTCCAGCAGCTGTTCGCGCGACATGGTCCCCCGAAGTTCGTCCGGTCCGACAACGGAGGTGAATTCCTCGCGGACGTCGTGGCCGAAGCCCTGGCGGAGGTCGGCGCCGACGGGCTGTTCATCGAGCCAGGAAGTCCCTGGCAGAACGGCACGAACGAGCGCTTCAACGGGATCTACCGCGAGGAGTTGCTGGACCGAGAGATGTTCGGCAGCCTCAAGGAAGCCCAATTCTTGAGCCAGGAATGGCTGGTGAAGTACAACATGGTCCGCCCACACGGATCCCTCAACATGCTCACCCCGATGGAGTTCATCGAACGCCTGCAATCCATAGACTCCCCCAAACCCTCACCCAGGGCGTGACACTAACATTCGGGCCGGACCAGAAGTTTGGAGCTTGACAGCCTCGCTCAAGTACGCATTGGCTCGTTGTCTTCATCCGGCGCCTGCTTGAACAGAAACCATCTGACGAGCCAGGTTTCGCGGAGTCTGGAGGACATGAAAGACAGTTGCAGCAACTGCTGGTTCACCTTGCAAGTGCAAGGCAGGCAACACGCAACCAAGTAGTTCAATGAACCAGATCGATGAAACATTGGCTCAAAACTGAAAGTAGACGAATGGCGTGTCGTTGAAGTTGCCGAACACAAGAATCGCAACAATCAAGGCGTAGTCCCGCGCCCACCGGACCGGCGTCGACCAGCGATCGATCCACACCCGCAAGCGTTCATCGCGAATCGCGTACTCCACGAGTTCAACCAACGGCCCCAGCAGTAGGCAGTACGCAAACAATAAGCCATCGAGATGCCACCGACGCAGCAGGCTCAACAACGGGTCGAGATGCCCAAATGCATCCCAGGCGGTGGTCAGCTGGGTGAGCACGATCGTCACGTCGCCTAGGCTGGCGGCCCGAAAGAACACCAACGTGACGAGCCAGATGCCGTAGGTCCAGGACCACTCCACAAACGCGCGCAGAACCGGTCGAGTGGACAGCCCAAGGGTCTCGCACACCGAGAGCCAGAAGGGACGTCCCCAGCGCTCCGAAACGAGTAAGACCGCATGCAGGCAGCCCCAGAGCACGAGGTTCCATCGCGCGCCGTGCCACACCCCGCTCAGCACCATGACGATGAGCACGTTGCCCGCGTAGCGCCAGGCGCCCACCCGACTGCCCCCAAGAGGGCGGTACACGTAGTCGCGAAACCAGGTGGTCATCGAGATGTGCCAGCGGCTCCAGAGCACCCCGATCGACCGCGCAAGGTAGGGTTGGTCGAAGTTCTTCATGAGGTCGACGCCGAGCATGCGCGCAACGCCAATGGCGATGTCGGAGTAGCCCGAAAAGTCGCAGTAGATCTGGGTGCTGAAGAACACGATGGCCACGACGTGGGCAAACCCACCAAAGCTGCCGGGATCGGCGTAGACGAGATCCACGACTTCGGCGAGCCGGTCGGCCACCACGACCTTCTTGAACAGTCCCCAGGCCGCGAGCCGAAGGCCGCTGTGAATACGCATCCAGTCAAAGGGACGAGGCCGCTCGAGCTGCGGGAGCAACCGGCTCGCCCGTTCGATGGGCCCGGCCACCAGCTGGGGAAAATAGGCCACATACAGCGCAAACCGACCGAAATGGGCCTCGCGCTTTTGCTCCCCTCGAAACACGTCCACGGTGTAGGACAAGGTTTGGAACGTGTAGAAGCTGATGCCGACGGGCAACACCAGGTCCAACTCGGGCAACGGCCAATCCGCTCCCAACCACGCCGCAAACGTTCCGTTGATCCAATTGTAGTACTTGAACGCGAACAACATGCCGAGGTTCGCGGTGAGGCTCACGGCCAGCCAGGCCCGCCGCCAAAAACGCGAGCGGGTCTGCTCGATGCGTCCGGCGACGACATAGTCGACCACCGTCGAGACTACGATGAGTCCGCTGTAGAGGGGCTGCCAGGCCGCGTAGAAGACGTAGGACGCGGCCAGCAGAAACACCCATCGATGCCGCGGCGGTAGCGCGTAGTGCACCACCAACACGATGGGAAAGAAGATCAGGAACTCGAGGCTGTTGAACAGCACGTCAGAGGCTTAGCCGACCTGGACCCAAAAAACAGGACGGGCGCCCTCTGAACATCAGAGGACGCCCGCGTAGCCTACGAGGCTACCAAACGACTAGGATCTACTCGATCACGTGGAAGTTGGCGTCGGCATCGTAGTAGGTGTCGAGGTGAACACCGACGTTCGGGTCGGGGTTCGGGAAGCGCTCAATATCAGGCGTACCCATGCTACCAGCGAGGTTCGGCCAGCTCGCGCCGTTCCGCCACAGACCGTTGAAGTCAACGCCCTCACGCTGGAGGCGCGAGTACGAAGCATTCGAGCGGCCGTTCAGCTCGACCATGGAGTCGAGGTTGTAGACGGTAGCGTTCGCGTCGAAGTTGTCGGCAACGGTACCATCGTTCAGGTTGTCGCAGTAGAAGCGCTGATCGAAGTTCGCGTTGTCGAGCGGGTTGTTCGGGCAGCCGAACTCGTCGAACTGCATCAGGCCAGTGCCGAGGCCCCAAGCCATGTGCACGTACATCGGAGCGTTCAGCTGGTTGCCCGTGTTCTGACCGATCGTTTCCTGCAACAGCGCGTAATCGAGATCCGCGAAGTTGTTGTTGTGGTAGTCGGCGTAGAACGCGTCGTAGTCCGCCTGGTAGTTGGCGTAGCCGTCGACGGTGATGTGGCACTTGACGCAGTACGCAACACCTTCGTTGTTGTTGTCGACCTTACCGCGGATGGAGTGCTGCATCATCTTGTTGTGCGACAGCGCGGGGAAGTCGTCGCGGCCGTCGATGCCGGGACGGTTACCGTTACCGTTGCGGTCCGTGAACGTGAAGACGTCCGACAGATCGCCGTTGAGGTCCTGGTACTTGTAGAACAACTTCATGCCGCCCTGCGAGCTACCCACCGTACCGTCGGTGAGAATCTGCAGGTTGAACCACACCGGTGTGAGGTAGGTGAAGTCCGCGGCGAACGTGAAGGCAACGCGCTCGCCGTCGACGTTGTTGAAGAAGTAGTTGTTCGGGTCGGCGTCGTAGATACCGGTAAGGTGGCAGCCAATACAGGTGTTCGTCCACGCGGAGTGGCAGCCTTCGCAGTTGACGTTGTCCAGGTGGCTGAAGCCGTCGCCGCCGAGCAGCGGGTTGATCTGAATCGGACCTTCGTTTTCGGCAGCGCCGATACGGCCCATCGCGTAGGCGGCGACGGGGCTGTAGAGGAGCTGGCCGTTGAGGGGGTTATCCCGCTGGTTCAGCTTGATGGTGTCGTAGGTCTGGGGCAGGAAGTGCACCAGGCCGTCAACACGGCTGCGGAGCCAGTAGTCGCCGTTCGCGTCGCGGGTGACGTGACGCAAGGGGTTGCCGAAGCGGTCGACGGCGCAATCGGCGGGCTGACCATCGTAGGTCGTGCAAGGCACGGTGGGGGCATACTGCTCGTCACCGTGGCAGCTGACGCAGGTGATACCAACGGCGGCGTCCTGCTGCGACACGAGCTTGCCGCTCGTGGCGTCGCCGGCCGTACCGTTGTGGACGTCGCGCGAGCCGTGGCAGTCGATGCAGCCCATGCCCATTTCGTAGTGGATGTCTTCGGGGGTGTCGTCGCGGTTGTCGCCGTCGTAGTCCTCGAACACGAGGAGCTGGTCGGCGTTGCGACCGTTGAACGTGTTGTTGTTCACACCGGGGTCGAAGAAGCGGATGTCATTCGCCGCGTTGACGAAGTTCTGGGGATTCGCGGGGTACTGGATGTTGTTGGTGACATCCTGGTTCTGGTCGAGACGCACGCCCCAGTACTGGAGCACGGTGCGGTTCGAACCCTGGTGGCAGCCCACGCAGACCTGGTCAGAGGCGCCGCGGACGAAGCCACCGCCCGGCAGGAGGCGGGCGACGTTGCGAATCTGGTGATCCTGGATGTGCGGACGTTCCGGCGCGGCGATCGCGTCGGGGTCGGCCGGCTCGAGCTTCGGCACGTTCGGGTCGGCCGAACGGCTGCGGCCGTCCATGGAGTACTCCATGTGGCAGCTCGAGCAGCCCGAGGAACGGAAGTCAGCGTAGCGGTTGTTCGCGCCAGAGCTGTACGCGTGGCAGTCGGCGCAGTTACCGACGATGGCTTCGGTGATCACGTCCTGCAGCTCGGTGCCGGTACGGATCTGGTTGATGTAGGTGTCAGCACCACCCTGGAGGTCCGCCGCCCAACGGTCGTCGGCGAGGTTCGCCGCGTTGTAGTCGGGGTTCTGGTAGATACCAGTGGGGTCGCCGTAGTTGGCGATGCCAGCTGGGATCTCGTAGAGCTGCGGCACGGAGGTGAAGGAATCTTCCGGACCGGCCCACTCCGTGTCAACCTGGGCGCGCCAGGCGTAGGCGGCGTCGGTGCGCTGGTAGTAGTCACCGTTGACCGAGGGGGTCGCGCCGATGGAGTACATCGACTTCGTGTAGAAGCGGTCCGACCCGAGGGGCGAACCGGGGACCCACTGGACGTGCTCGTCGTAGTGGCAGCCGTTGTTGCCGCAACCACGGCCATCCGTCACGACCCGGAAATCACCGGGGTTCATGAACTGGATGTAGTCAAGCGCGGAGTAGGTGACACCGTTGACGGTGTAGTCCGGGTACTTGTCCAGACCCGTACGGGTCAGGTAGTTGAAGTACGCTTCCTGAGAGTTGATCAGGTTCAGCTCGTCGCCGATCTGCGGCGGCGCCGGGACGTGGCTACCCTCGCGGCCTTGGCCTTCGGGGTTACCACCGTGGCAGCGCGAACACGTGATGAACGCGGCGGGACCAAAGGCATGCGGGTTCGTCATGCCGGGGCCAGCGTAGTCATTCGCATTCGAGCCGTTGTGACACTGCATGCAGCTTTCGGCCAGCCCGATGGGCGGTTCCGGAAGCGGATTTACAGGGTCAGGCGGGCAAGTGGGATCGGGCACACACAGCGTCGGGTCGCAATCGCAACAGGCCAACCGGTACTCGAAATTCTGCTCGTTGCAGCGATCGAGAATATCGCAGTTGTAAACGTTGCCATTGCGCTCGACGTTGTCGCACTCGGGGGGGGGAAGGTCTGGGTCCACGGGGGGCGGGCCGGGCTCCTGATCAAAGTCAGGAATGCCACATCCCCCGATCGCCAGCAGAATCCCACCAACGAGAATCGCTCGCATGGATGCTCCTGGCCGGCCACCATGGCCGGTCGGTGTGGAATGTGAACGATCGGACGAGCCGATCGACACGAGGTCAGTGAAGGGTTTTGGCAACCAAGGAAGAAGGCTCACAACCGCTGTCTCCTCCGGAGCGCCCGCAGAATTCCCCACCCGATCCTTACGCATCGTTGGGTTGGCCTGGGGCCGATTTGGTAGCTGGGGACGTTCGGAGCCGGGTATCGGCAAGCTGTCCTCTCGAGATTACGCAGGGCGGAGTCCGCCCGACGCCCCACAGTGCAATCCGCGGACCAACATCCATCACGCCAGGCAACCGGACGTTTCCGAATGTCACGCATCCAATCGCGGATCAATTGTCGCATGCGAAGTCCCACCCTCGTCCCTGGGTTCGGGAGATGCGAGCCGCAGCGGACTGCCGCACCACGCTGCGGGTCATCAGCCCTGCGATAAGCTCCCATCGGGACTGCCTTGCCCAAGGAGCGAGATTCCATGGCTACCGCCACCGAGGAGCACGCAGCCGCCACCACCTTCGACATTCGCCAGATCATGTCGATGCTCTTTGTTTGGGGCCCGGTGGTGGTGCTCATCATGGTTGCGCTCATCACATTGATCGTGGGGTTCCCCTTTTACGCGGCCCCGCTTGAAGATCGACCGGACCATGGACTACGCGCCTACTTCGACGGGGGAGGCATCGTAGGAGTACTCGTCGGTCTGGTGGGCACGGGCTTGATGCTTGGTTTGCTGCTCTACAGCCTTCGCAAGTGGTTTCCGTTCCTCAAGTTCATGGGCGACATGCAGTTTTGGATGACCGTCCATGTGATCGCGGGGCTCCTGGGGCCAGCCTTCATCGTGCTTCACGGTGGATTTACGTGGCCCCGAGGGTTCATCGGGATCGGCTTTTGGTGCATGGTGCTCGTCGCACTTTCCGGGTTCTTTGGCCGCTACCTGTTTGGCTACTTCCCGTCGGCGGCCCAAGGCCTGCGCGTGGATCTCCAGGCCGCGCAGAAAACGCTCACGGACCTTCGAGCCAAGCTCGTTGCGCAGACGCGCGACGTGGAAACCGATGCGGTGGGCAAAGCGGTCCGCCTCGTCAAGAACTTTGAGTTCGAACCTCGGTCGATCGGCGAACTCGTGATTCTCGATGCCGAGGTCCGACGCCGCGCCGATCTGGTTCGAATCATGCTACATCGCGCCCGACTCCCCGATGAGGTTCGAGGGAACGCCGAGACGGCGCTCACCGCGCAGCTCACTCTGCGACGGAACCTCGCGGGCTGGAACGTGGCGAGGCGCCTCTTGCGGTACTGGAACCTCTTTCATCAACCGCTCGCACTCGCGATGTACCTGATCTCGGCGGTGCACATCTTCAATGCCTTCGTGTTCGGCGGTGTCCTCGCCACGCTATTCGGGAGCTGACGCGTGGACCTCATCAACCTGCCCGGCCTGATTTGCGTCGGAACCATCATCGTGGTCTTCGTCATCCCTTCCTGGATCTGGATCGAGTACACCGAGCGCCAGAACATGCGGGAACACGAGGCCGCCAAGGCCGCCGGACGCCACCAGCCGGTGACCATCCAGCCCTACGTCAACCTTGGCGTGTGCATGGGCTCCGGAGCCTGTGTCACGGCTTGCCCTGAACTGGTCCTCAAGGTGATCGACGGTCAAGCCATTGCCGTCAACATGGCGGCGTGCGTGGGGCACGGCGCGTGTGTGACCGCCTGTCCCGTCAGTGCTATCGAACTCGTGTTCGGGTCCGAACAACGCGGCATCGCCATTCCGCAGGTCAACAGCGAGTTCGAGACGAACGTACCGGGGCTCTATGTGGCGGGAGAGCTTGGGGGCATGGGACTCATCGCCAATGCGGCGGACCAGGGCGTTCGGGCCATGCAGTACGCTCACAAAGGGCTCAAGAAGCGTCAGGGAAGCTACGACATCGCCATCATCGGCGCCGGTCCGGCGGGCATCGCCGCCGCCCTTTCGGCCAAGGAACGAGGGCTCAACTACGTCTTGCTCGAGCAGGGAGAGGTGGGAGGGGCCGTGCTCCACTTCCCCCGCAAGAAGCTTGTGTTCACGCGCCCCCTCGAGCTTCCGCTGTACGGCACCGTCGACATTCCTTCGATGGTCAAAGAACAGCTTGTCGACTTGTTTCGCGACGTCGTCACGAAGACGGGCCTCGAGGTGGCGACCCAGGAGCGCGTCGACGCCGTCGACCAGCGACCCGATGGGGGATTCTCCATCCAGACGAGCAAGCGCAAGGTCGACGCCCAGCGCGTGATCTTGGCCCTTGGCCGACGGGGGACCCCACGAACCCTCAGGGTTCCCGGTGAAGAGCGCGAGAAGGTGGCCTACTCCTTACTCGAGCCCGAGCATTACACCTTTGATCACCTGTTGGTGGTCGGTGGGGGCGACTCCGCGGTTGAAGCAGCCTGCACCTTGGCCGAACAGGACGGCAATCAGGTTTCGCTGTCGTACCGCGGCAACAAGATCAACCGTCCAAAACCCAAGAACATTGAGCGACTGCGCGATGCGGTGGCCCAGGGTTCGGTGCAGCTCATCCTTGAATCGAACGTCAAGGAGATCGGCGAGGACCGCGTGGTGCTCGCCCAGCAGGGCGAGCAAATCGTGGTTCCCAACGACTACGTCTTCGTCTTTGCCGGAGGCATCTTGCCCACCGACTTCCTGACGAAGGCGGGGGTTCGCATCCGCAAGCACTTCGGCAAGCGCATCGAGGACGTCGAAGAGGAGCCGAGGGTCGACGCGGGCGCCGAGACCGATGTCGCAGCCCAGCCGGTGCTCCCCGACACGCCTCTGGCCCCTCCGGCAGGCGTTCGGGCCTCGCCAGGAGGCGAAGAGACCATCGCCCTGCCCCCCATTGCAGGCGCCGCGGGAGAGACCACCCGACGGCTCCCCCTCGACGTGCTGGAGGCGCTGCTCGGCGAGGAAGCCACCGATGACCCCGCCACCGTGCTGCTGCCCAACGGCGAAGACCTGGTCGCCACACCCCTGGCCGCGCCCCCCTCGCCCGCAAGGTCCGAACAGACCATTCGCTTGTCGGTGCCCGATGAACTGAAGGCCGATGAACTGCCGACCCGGATCTTGAAGGGCCAAGATGTCTCGGAACTCGTCGCCAAAGCCCTCGGCGAAGCCACACCCGGACCCGAGCAGACCCGCCCCATCGATCCGAGCCGCCTCGACCCTGCGTTGCGATCCGCCGATACCCCCGTCTCGACCAAGCTCGGAACCAGCCGACCAGCTCCGGAGAGCGACCTTCCTCCCGGCGAACATACCCGGCGCATCCCCACGTTTCCTGGCGCAAACGAAAACACCGACGGCAATACCCAGCCAGGTCGCGTGGCCGCACCGCCGAGCCCTCCGCCCCCGGCCCGCTCTTCGCCTCCGCGCGGGGGCATCGCCGAGATTGCGTTTGGCAAGCTCCCCGCCGGAGCCGTTCCCACAGAGCCGCTGACCTTCGAAGAACAGGTGATTCAGATCGAACGGACGTTGGGTCTAGCCGGGTTCGCGCAGGTGCTATCGGAGGTCAAGGAACTCGAGGCGGTGACCGGCGAGATGCCGCCCGCACCACGACTCAACGCGCGCCACCGGTTGGCGTTGCTCGCAGGACAGGCCTATTTCGGCCTTCACGAGTACCCACAGGCAGCCCAAGCCTTCGAACGCGCCGCAACCTACGCCGAACAACAGCACCGCGATGCTCCGCCCTCCCCGGCGCTGGGCTGGTTGGGACGGTCCCTGCTGGGAGCTCAAGACTACGACCGGGCCGAGGCGGTCCTCGATAGCGCGCTACCCGAAACACCGGATCGAATCGACGTGCTGTGTGCATTGCACGAGGTCGCCCTTCGTCGGGGCAATCGAGAACGGGCGGTCCAGCTCGGCCGAAAGGCGTTGTCGGAAGCCACCAAACGAGGCGACCGCGAGTCTGAAGCCACCGCCCGCCAAGCCATCGCCGAGGGATTGGTGGTGGAGGGCAACCTCAAGGGGGCGCTGGAGCAACTCGCCATGGCCGACGAGCGCATTGTGACCATCGGTGCGCCAGCCCTTCGCGCGCGCATCTTGGCTCGCTCGGTCGAAATCGACCTGGCGATCGGACGCTTGGGCCAAGCGCTTTACCGCCTCGAAGTGCTGCTCGAAGTCGTCACCCAACACCCGTTGGTCACCCGACAACCACGCGCGGTGGTGTTGTTGGCCGAAACCATGCGCGCGGTGGGACTCACCGAAGACGCGGGGAGTGCCGCTCTGCAAGCCATCTCGCTTGCCAAGGCCGAAGGCCGCACGGCCGACCCCTTCCGGGTCCGGGCCGCAAGGGTGCTCTGTGATCTGGGCCGCCACGCCGAGGCGGGCAGCGCACTCAATGACGCCCAAGACGCGGACGAGGGCCTGGTCGATGATCCCGTGGGACAGCGGCTTGCGCTCACGGCCCGCATCACCGCTCAGACCGAGCGCCACACCGACCGACGACGGGCCGCCGCATTGGCCGAGCAAGCCATCGAACGGCCTCCTCCTCAGGTCGCGATTCGGGCCGCCCAAATCCGCCTCGATGCGGCGCGCGCGTTCATTGATGCCGGCGAAGCACCGCGGGCGAAAGCCAGCGTCAAGCGTGGGTTGAAGGTCATTCAAGGCCTGGCCGCACGTGGCCTCAAGCTCGACCTGATGCTCACGCTCCACGCCGCTCAACCGGACGAACGGGTCGCCGAAGCCGTCGTGAAGGTGGCGAATCGCATTCTTGAGACGCTGCCCAACCACGTCCACGACTCGTTTCGGGCTCGGCCAGGGCTCTCTGCGTTGCTTCAGGCGCGCTGACGCTTCTTCTCGCGACTCAGAATCGTGGTGCCCTCCACCGAGAACGGGCATCGCGGTTCTCCGCCCTTCGCGGGCCCGAGCGCGTGTGGCGGTAGTTTTGGCCAGGGAAGCGCCCCCTGTGTCGCAATGACCCGCTCCTGCGCCTTGAAGTACGCCGACCGATTCGAGGATGCGAAGCCAAACGACCGGCTCTTGAAGTCGTCGTTGGCAAGCCGTGCCGCAAGCGTCTTCAAGAGCTTGAACTGGTCCTGCTTGGCGCCGGTCAGTGAGGAGGACTCCCACGTGACAGCCACCTGCGGTTGGGAACCAAGAAACATCGCAATCGCGGTCGCACGGTCGAGCGACGGTTGTTCGGCGAGGAACTGCCAGGGGCTGTAGCCCAGTCGGTCGGGCTTGAGCTTTGGACCGATGCCGTGCCATACGGCAGCTCCCTGAGTGCCCAGCCATTGCACGATGTCGGCCGGACCGTCCGCAACTACCGGAGAGCCTTCGTTTGCCGATGTCGAGGCCGGACCGTCCTCTTTACGACGCGCTTCATGCGCACGTTCCCGCTTGATCTTGCTTCGGATCTTGGACCAGTTGGCGCGTACATCGGCCGGCAGCGACGCCACCACCCTAGCGGCCTCGGCGTCCGTGCCAAACGCAAGCGTATAACAGACCCAAAGGTTGTGCATGGCCACATCGGAGAGTTGGTCGATCTTTCCGGGGCCCAGGCCTTCACGGCGAAGTTCCTGGGTCACCGAGTTCATGACCACCCGCTCGGCCTCCGATGCGCGCGCCTCTCCTCGCATCGCCAAGACCTTCAATTCCCGAAGGAGACGATTGCGCTCATCTGGTGAAAGCGTACGGGGGGCTTGGCTTGGTGGCGGAGGCTCACGCGCCGTAGAACGGGAAGCCCACCAGCCGATTGGCAAGGTCAGCAACAGCGCAAGGCTAATGACGATGGCGGTCTCGAGCGACACAGACGCGCTCCTTTTCGTCGAGTGGCCTCCTCCTCGGAACCTTGCCGGGGACGCTGAAGCCCGCAATCGGCCGCTCGTGCGACTGTTACGGTTGGCCCTTGGCTAAGTGTGGGTCAGCTTTGGCCAGCGCCCCGGAGTTCGGCGACCAGGCCTGACAGGTCCACATCGTGGGCGGACGAAAGTTCGTCCCGCAACGTGCTGTCCCGCGTCAACACGTGCAGGACATCGGGCGACTGCCCAAGGGTGGCCAACGCCACCCGCGCATCGGCAATGGTCAGGGGGCCGTCCGAAAGGCCGCGCATCAGCCGTACCAAAGACCCGAGTTCGTCACGAAGCCGATCCTCACGGGACGGCGCATCTTCTTGGTTCGTGGCTTGGTTGAACCGGGCCGTCATCCGCTCCGCGAGTTCCGCAAGCCGTTCCCAGATTGTCTGCGTCCAGGTGCGCACCACAGCATCGCCCACGCACAGCGATCCCACGATTCTCCCGCGGACGTAAACCGGATGCGCAAGGTAGGCGCGAAGGCCCAGTTCGCCCGCCAGCTCTTGTGGCACATCGGAGACCCTGACGTCCTCCACAAACCAGGGTCGTGCATCTCGCACCACAAACTGGCACAACGCGTCGCAAGCCGCGGTGGCACGGGAAGATTCAAGCGTTGGAGGCAGTCCCCGTGCAGCCCGAAAGAACTGCGTGAGGTCGAGCACCACCGAGGCAAACGCCATCGGGGACAGGGCCATCTCGCGTGCCTCTTCGACGAGGACCTCGAGCCCCGGATCGGCATTCTCGACGTTTGGCTGAAGCATCGGTCACTCCCGATGCTACTTCGGCACGGCAGCGATGCCTCTGGAGCCCTCACACAAGCTCGTACCTAAGGATTCGCCGCGACGGTCGGCTCGTCCTTGGTCCGCTTCTTGGTCACAGAAGGGGCCTTGGGTCGACGCGACCGATTCGGCCGGAGATACTTGCTCATGCGGAAGAACACGCCCAATTCTCCGTCGCTCACGTCGACGTCAGGCTCGGAAAGGTAGCTCACCCCGCCGAGCAGGAGCAGATCTGGCCCGGGCGCTACGAAATCGATGAACAAGTCGGTGTAGACCCCAAACCCGTAGTCGCCAGGCACCGTGAGGCCTCGAAACGACAGGTCGACCGACATGAGGTCGCTCAACGCCCATGCTCCTAGCACTCCAACATCGAATTGGGTGCGTTCATCGACCTGAAGCCAATTGCCGGTCAGCAAGATGTCGGCGCGACCGCCGATGCGCACGGCTCCCACCGTGGGCTGTAGCCGAGCGAAGCGGTTGGCTACGTCAGGGTTCTGCCGATATCGTCCTCGAACCTCGAAGTATGGCGAGGTTTCGACGCCCGGCTTGACGGCGCGGAACGTGGCCCCGAACAACTGGTTGATCGTCGGGTCAACCTGCTCGTTGTTCACTCCGAGTACCTGACCAAGTTGCTGGAGGCGCTGGGCAAACCGTCGTTGCTCGGGATCCGCATCTGCCGACGACACGTAGCGGTACGACGAAAACGCATTGTAGAGCAGCTCGAAGCGGGTGGCGCGGGTTGGGGAAATCACCGTGAAGAATTGGGCGTCGGCAAGCGCAGGGCCGCCGTTGTCTTCATCCGCCGTCGCGAGATTGACGTCGATGCGGCCCGAGACTTCCACGACGCGGTTCATGGACCATCGCCCCATGCCCAGCACCCCGGCTCGGTCGAGCGTGCCGTCAAAGGAACTGACTTCCCCCACGACGGACGCCTGCGCTCGCGATCCCGTCCACGCCACGATGGGACCCGCCCCCGGACGAAGTCGGAAGTCGGTATCGAACACGCTTGGCGCCAAACCGCCCCAAAACCCAATATCGACCGTAGGTGACGTCCGAATGAGGGCCTGGATCCCGTCGACGAGGCGAGGACCACCACGGTAGACCGGGTGCCGACCGACATCGACGGTGACGGTTCGACCGTGGATTTCCAACCCAAGCTGGCGGACGTTGTGCACCTCGATCGGTTGGGCTTCACCCTGCAATCCCGGCTGTGGATCATAGGTGAAGCGCGCATCGGCCAATGCGCGAGTGCTTACCCCGTTGCTATCGCCCAGCGTCCAACGTAGGCGCTGGCCAAGCAGAAAGTCGACATCCGCCCCCGGCGCCCCGTTCGCCCGGCCGACCGACGATGTGGTGAACCCCTGAAATCCGAGGCTCGTGATCGACAGGTCCGACGCCGGCACGGTTTGCGCCGACGCATCAATGAGCGAAACGAGGAAGAGGGAAAACGTCATTAGGGCTCACAACCGGTGGGCTCGGCCTGGTTGTGACACGTCAGGCAGAGCGTTTCGGGGTAGTTCGCGTCGGGGTGAACCCCTTCGTGGCACGAGTAGCAAACGAAGGTGTCGGTTCCGTCGGGGTGGCAACCTACACAACCCGTCACCCAACCTGTGGGATCCTCGATGGGCGTGCAGCCTGGCGACGCCGTGGACCCGTGGGGGATGCGTGCCGGATGAACAATATTCGGCGTCCACGCCGTGGTCTCATGACACCCGCTGCAATCCCCCCATTGTGCCATGGGCTGGGCGGGGTCAGCATAATGCTTGGGATCGAGTCGATCCTTTTCGTGGCACTGCCAACACAACTGCGTTTCCGGCAAAATCGAGTGATCGAACGCTTTTGGGTCGCCCGTTTCGATCGTGGGAATGGTGTCAACCACGGCCCAGCCTTCTTCGATGTGACAGCCGTCACACGCCTCGCCTGGGTAGTGGTCTTTGCTCGGACGGTCTTCCTCGTGGCACGCCACGCAAGTGTTCGGAAGCTGTTCAAAGCCGCTGGTGCCGTGACACTCCTCACACGCGACTGCGGAATGAAGTCCGCGGAGCGGGTACACAGGGTCCTCACCCGTGTGAGGAAGCTGCTTTGAAGTACAGGAAAGAGCCGTAACGGTACAGAGGATGCCAAGGCTTGAGCGAATCATTGGACCACCTCAGTGCGGATAGGAGAGAGCTGGGCGCCACTGGTAAACCCGGTGACAACCATCGCAATTCTGGAAGTTCGGACCCAGATGTTCAGGAACGGACAAGGGGGCCTCGGCTTCGTGGCAGCGGAAGCACTGGGTAGGCGTGCCCACATACGACAGCGCATGGCAGTCGTAGCAGGTGGCCAGCCGATGTGCGCCTCGCAAGGGCCATCCGGTCTGGTGGTGACGGAAAGAGGTTCGAAGCCAGGACACGGTGTTGTGGCAGTCTGCACACGCCATGCCAAGCTGATTGTTGTGCGGATCTTCGGCACCGTGGCACGAGCCACACACGGGCGAGGCTTCGCCTCGAGGCCTTCCTGGAGCGTGACAGCTCTCGCAGGGAAGCAGTTCATGCGCGCCCTTAAGCGCAAACCCGGTCATGCCTCCATGGTCTGCTCCGCCTAGCGAAGCGGGGAACCAAAGTTCGGACTCGTGACACTCCACGCAACTGCCCTCGTAGTGCACCTTGGGACGGTCGGTTTCGTGGCAGGACTCGCAGTCCTGCTCGAGCCCGTCGAAGTGCGTGACGTTGTCATGGCAGGTGTTGCAGGGTTGGCTGCTGTGCGCCGGCGCGAGGTCGAAGCCGGTGTTCAGCAGGTGGTCATAGACGACGTCCGAGAAGTCGGTGGTCTGATGGCACTCATCGCAACTTTCGTTGGTAACGACTTTTTCGTGCGGGTTCGTCGGGTAGTGGCAGTCGTTGCATGACGCATGAGGGACGTCGTCCCATTTGCCCGCCGAATGGCACTTTTCGCAGGCCAGTCCCACGTGTTTTCCGGTATGCGGGAAACTCGTGGTGTCATGGTCGAAATACTGAACCTGAAACCCTTCAGCAATGTGGCAGCGCGCGCACGGCACCGGCTCGTGCCGGCCTTCGTGGACGTCCTCGTGGCACGCATCACAATCCTTGAATTTCAGTCCGACGTAGCGTGCCGACGGTCCTTCCCCGTGGCACTCCTCACATGCGACGTCCACGTGCTGACCTTCCAGAGGGAACGCAGCTCGATCGTGATCGAAGCCCTTCATCGACCAGTCGGGGACCGTCACGCTGTGGCAGACATCGCACTCCCGGGGCGCGAACTGACCGCGGTGAACGTCATCGTGGCAACCTGAACACACTTCGGGGACCACATCGGTCTTGTCGCCCGTCTTGTGACATTCCTCGCACTCCACCCCGACGTGCTCGCCCTCGATCGGGTAGCCCGTGAGGTTGTGGTCGAAATTCGGCACGTAGAACGTCTCGGCCGTGGGGTGGCAGTCCTCGCAAGGCTGCTCTCGAAATGGGGCACGGTGACTGTTGCTGTGGCAGTCGTCACACTTCTCGAACGCCACCGGGACGAACTTGAAGTCGATGTGGCATTCTTCGCAAGCTACGTTCGAATGCGCATATTCGAGCGGATAATCAGCTTGCTTCGGGCTGTTGTGGTCGAACACGCCCACCGGAAGCGGCAACGCTTGCCATCCCGTGGCGTCGTGACAGGATTCACATTCCGAAAGGAGTTCGCGGCCTTCTTTGTGACCGTGCACATCATCGCGCTCGTGGCACGAGATGCACTCCGTCCGCTGCCCCGAGTAGTCGCCGGGCGTCTGGTGACACTGCCGGCAGTCGAGCAGGGCATGCTCCCCTTCGAGCCCCCACCCCGTCTCTTCGAGGTGCGAAAAGTCATCTGGAATGACGACGAGCTGGTTCTCGCGGCCGAGGTGGTCGGCGTGGCAGGTCCCACATTGCTTGCCCCGGTCTTTGCGGCCGTGGAATCCCGATTGCGTCTTGACCTGACGCTTCACACTGTCGTGGCAGACCATGCAGCGCGAGGGCGTGGGGCCCTGGCCTGGGGCGTGACACGAGGTGCACCCCGTAAGGGTGTCGAGTTCTGCGTGGGGCTGTGCGAGTTCACCAGGGCTCACAAACGAGCCAATGCCCTGCGCTGCCGCCTCGACGGTGGAACAAACGAAGACCAAGAACCAGAGAATCGCGAACCGAGGAATTACGCTGTTGAGACGCATGATTTTCCGTGGTTTACGCTGTCCCGTCAGACCGGTAACGATAGCACCAGCGCGACCGTGACCAGGGCTAACACCAAGACAAATCCGAAGAGTGACACGCCCATGACGAGCACCAACGCACCGGGGATTCGCCCCGTGGCCTCGTCTGGCTCGACGGCATTGGAATCGACGGACTCGTCCGTCGCCTGCAACCTTTGGATGACGGCATGAATGCCAGGCCGATCCTGGGGATCGGGCGCTAGCAGGCCGTCCAGCAGCTCGAGAAGGTCCATAGGCGCGTGGGGCACCCGTTGGACAATTGTTGTTCGCGATGTGGCTCCCCGCTCGCCGACAAGCAGCTCGGACAGCAGACACCCAAGGGCGTACGTGTCGCCTTTCGGCGTGAACACGCCTTCGTCGACGTACTCCGGGGGCAGATAAGGCACGTGACCGACCCGAACCCCCGTTCGGGTGACGTCGCGCCCATCGTCGATCTTGGCGAGTCCGAAGTCTCGAACCTTCACCGAGTCGCCCTCCGCGTTGCGGAGCCGAAGTACCGTTTCTGGGGCGAGTCCGCGATGGACGATCCCCTCTTGATGGGCTGCGGCCAGCGCAGAAGCGACTTGCAAGCCGATGCGACGGACCCGATCGGGGGCCAGTGGACCCTCCACCCGCAACACCTCGCGAAGCGTCGCCGCATCGAGATGCTCGCTCACGAGGAACGCTTCGGTGCCGCGCTCGCCGGAGTCGATCACCTCGACCGTGTTCGGGTGCACCACCAGAAAGCTCGTGGCGATTTCGCGACCGAGCCTCGCCAACGCGATGGCGTCGCCCCCCGTCTCGTCGTTGACGAGCCGCAGGTGAACCGGCTTGGCGTCGGATTGAAGATCGCGAGCGAGAAAGGCCCTTCCCACCGAGGAAGGTCCCAGATCTCGCTCGAGTTGATAGCGGCCGGCCACCACCGGCGCTGGTTCCGTCGTCGACACCGATCCCGTTACCCTGCCGCACGATGACGAAACCTGATTGCGAGTCCGCAAAGGGTGAATGGAGCGGCCTAGTGGCCGAAGACCCGATCGAGCTGCAATTCTTATGCCACAAACTGCCACGCTCGCTCCCCGGCTCCCAGGTCTTCTCAGCGAGATCGCGACAAAAAAACCGCGGCAGGGGCGCCCCAGGCACCCGTTTCGGAGACCCGTTCTCTACCGGCCGCTTCGGTGCTCCTCAACAACATTCGAGGAGGTCTTGTGTCGTATTTATCGACAGGCAGTGGGTTCGTGGACCGACATCGAATGTCGGTGGCTCACTGACCGCAGTTTGCCGCAATGGCGTAGGAAATGCTCACGGTGTCGCCTCCCGAGATCGGTGGGTCGAGCACGGTCACCGTCCGCGCCTCGTCGCTATAGGCAAACGACGTCGTGGGCGTACCGTTGACGGTCACTTGGATCGAGGCCTCTACTGCACGATTCGCAAGGTTGTAGCTCCGCACACCCTCAAGGACATCCTCGGCAAGATCGGGAAGGTCGTCGCCCCAGGTCGATTCGCAGATGTCGAGGGACGCCCCATTCGTGGCCTGTGACGCCTCGAGATAGCCCCCAGGACCCCACGTCGAGGGGTTGTCACTGCACTGCGTATAGATGTCGACGATGGCTGAAACCCGCAGCAGATCTGGGTCGGCGACGAACTGCTCGAAGTTGGCCACGTGGGTCTGCCACGAGGTACCGGACTGCTCTTGCTCGTCGCTGGCCACGATGATGTGCAGCAGGGATCCTGGACGAACGAAACCCGCGTTGCAGTCGTTTGGCCCGGTCTGGTCGAGGGCCATCTGGGCAAGTTCAAAGAGCGACTCCGAAAGGGTCTCGGGAATGTAGCCATTGGGGGAGAACGCCGTGTTTCGGAAGCTGGACTCGGCTCCCGGCGTCGCCCCGTCGAAAATGCCCCCATTCGCACAAGCGGTGGGTCCATTGACCTGGATGAGCTGCCAGTCGGACAGCTCCCGCAACTTGCCGAAGAACTCCGAGATTCCTGCGGACAACGTGGCCTCGTTGTCGCTCTCCATCGAGCAAGACTGGTCGATGAGGAAGAGCAGGTCGACAGGCGGCACCCCGGACTCGGTGAAGGTCTCGGTCGTCGAGCCAACGTAAACGCCCGTGCCCTGCTGCTGAGCCGTCTCCTCGCCAACCGGGTCGTTCGAGGTGACGATGAGCGTCCCCTGGTCGCCGGCGTTTGAGCTTGGACGCCAATCCACCCGGATGAAGCGGTTTTCGCCGGGTTCCAACGTGATGGGGAGGTCCTCACGAACGTCTTCGACGTTGTTGATGAAGAGATCGCCGTCGCCCGAGGTGTAGCGCAGGTTCGTAATGACGATGTCGTCGCTGCCCACGTTCTCGAGCTTCACGTTCAGCTCGTCTCCGCAGGGAACAAACGCCTCTCCGAACTCAAAGTTGCGCGGGGTGATTTCGAGGTCCGGCACCGTACCTAGGCCCAGCAGGTCCACCGGCGCCCGGGCCTCGTCGGGGTCATCCGAGACGACCTCGATCCGGCCGAGGTTCTCGTCTTGCTGGGTTGGGGTGAAGGTGACTTCGAACGTGCGGCTCTGGTCGATGCCCAGGGAAAACACCTGGGGCCCGGCCACGCTGAAAGAGGCTTCGCCAACCACCACTTCCACCGCGGTCACATCGAGTTCCGCTTCCCCTTCATTCCGTACGGTGAAGGGAAGGGTCGCCGTTTCGCCCTCCGTCAGATTCGGAAACTCCAGGGCCGCCGGCTCGATGACGATGTCGGGTTGGGGTCCGCGAACCCCGTCGGGGTCGCCGACGAGGCTCACCTCGCCGGTACAACCAAGAATCAGGGTGCTAGAAAGGAAAATCCCCAAGATCCGCAAATCGACCTCCCGACAACCCATCCCGGGGCAAGACCGAAAAGCGGACCGGCGTGGGATGCTATTCGAAAGCATAGCAAAACCCGGCCACGGGCCAAGCCCATTGCTTGGCCGATGCGTCACGAGGCCCACCGTTACGTGGTCGCCGTTGTTCTGGGCTGACAACCGGGACACCAATACGTCGTGCGTCCGTTGAGGTCGTCGCTCACAATGGTCGACGTGCATCTTGCACAGGCCTGGCCGGTTCGCTTGTAGACCGAAAAGGGATTCTTGGCTCCCGACGTCACATACAGCGTCTCAGCATCCGGATCGACGAAGTCCAAGGTGTACTTCATTTGATCGAGGATGCCGGTGGCGAGCCGGTCCCATTGCTCAGCCGTCAGATCGTCGGCGGGAGTAGCGGGATGAATCCGGGCTCGAAAACACGCTTCTGCTGCGTGAATATTGCCGATCCCCGCAACTCGATTCTGCTCCATCATCACGACCTTGATGGGCTTTCGCGAGCGCAACGCCACCGCCAACTGTGGTCCGGTCAGTGGATGATCGAGTGCATCCGGACCATGGCGATGTCGCATCACCCCATCGAGTTCCTCCGCTTTCATCGCGACGACACACCCCATGCGGCGGCGATCCATGAGCCACACCGTGACGTCATCGAATCGAAACCCCAATCGGGCGGACTTCTGGGTCATGGGCCCTGAGGGTCGCTTGACCCAATGTCCGGTCATCCCCAAATGAATCAGAATGGCATGGGGGCCGAACGTCCAGCCGAGGCGCTTGCCATGCCGAACCACCGGACCCGACGGTTGCCCCGCGAACTGGGCGACAATGGCCTCTCCGCCTGGCAAGGCATCAGATGGCCGTGACGACATCTTGCTCCGGATGACCGCGGGATCGGGGACGAGAACATCGTCGACGGTTCGCCCTCCCGACCACCGTGTCAACTGATCCCGACAGACCTCGGCCTCGGGCAATTCGGGCATTCGCTCTCCTGGTGCGCTCCTTACTCGAGCGCGGCGACGATTCGTTTCGTCACCTCATCGGGCGGTGCCACGCCGTCAACCCGACGCAGCAAACCCCGCTGCTCGTAGAAGGGGATGAGCGGCGAGGTTTGACTGTGGTAAATGCCAAGTCGCTCGGCACTCTTTTCCGGGGTGTCGTCCGGGCGCTGGATCACACGACCCGCAATTTCGGGCGGCGGAGGATTGCTGTCGATGTGGTAGATCCGCTTGGTTTCCGGATCCATGCGACGCCCCACAACCCGACGTTCGATGACGCTGTCGGGTACTTCGAGAAGGAGTACGGCCTGGAGCGGACGCCCCTGCTCCGCCAACATGGCCTCGAGGGCCTCGGCCTGGGGCACGGTGCGGGGAAAGCCGTCAAGCATGAAGCCCTCAGCCGCATCCGACTGAGACAGTCGTTCCCGGACGAGCCCCACCGTGACGTCGTCACCGACAAGTTCGCCGGCCGCCAAAATCGCCTTGACCCTAAGTCCCAATGGCGTTTCGGCCTTGATGGCTGCTCGAAACATATCTCCCGTCGAGATGTGCGGGATCTGGAACCGCTCCACGAGCCGGGCCGCTTGGGTGCCCTTTCCGGCTCCAGGGGGTCCAATGAAGATCATGCGCATGAATGTGGCCTCCTGTGAGGGCGTGCAGCGCGCGCGTCCTGACGCTCTATCCCACGATTCCTGGCTGCTTCGCAATTTCCCATCAAGGGGGAGGGGCTCCGCGCCGATAGAGCGCTCACCCCGATGGCAGAGCCCGGAGCCCACGATGCCCTCCCTAAAGCCACCCCCTGGTCGTCGCCTGACGCCGATCCTCGCCGAGGATATGGACGACTCCTGGTCGGTCCCCACTCCGCGGGATCCCGGCCGTGTGCGAATCGTGATTGACCGAGAGAATCCCTCACGGACCACTCCTCCGCCACCGCTGGCCCGTCGGCCGCGCTCCCGCCGTCGGGGCTAGCCCCCGTCCCGGAAGGCGACCCCCGGACGTGTGCGACCTGCGCGTGGTCCGGCTCCCTGGATCGACCGACGGCCCCACGGCTGCGATGTCGCTTCATCGCCGATGAAGGCTTCGATGGCCCCTCCGTCCGGGCGAACACGAGAGCTTGCCTTCATCACGAGCCGCTCCCCGATTGCCACCGTTGTGGCGCATGTTGTCGCGAAGCCTTCGATAGCGTGCCGTTCGACGATGCAGACGTCGCGTTGGGGCGCCCTCCCGAGGCCTTCGCCCAGGTTCACGAAGACGGCTGGCGCGATCTCCGACGCGTGCCCTCTGCGACATGGCCCGGTCGAAGCCGTTGTGCCGCCCTTGACGGCGATGGCCAGGCTCAACCCTTCTGGTGCGTCATCTACGCGGACCGGCCCGCAGCCTGCCGCGATCTTGAGGCGGGCAGCGTCAATTGCTTGTTTGCCCGTCGTCGCGTGGGCTACTCGATGCTGCCGTCCGTTCCGTCCTCGGACGAGGTTGATTCCGAGGGGTCTTCCACCACGTAGCCAAGGGCCGTCAGGTGCTCGCGAAGCTCGTCTTGGGAGGCTCGGACAACCATCGGTTGGTCTTCTGGACCACGAAGCGATGGATCATACGCCGGAACCGTCGCCTGGTAAGCCTTGAGATCCGCCAACAGCGCGTCTTGTAGACTCGCATCATCGACCGGGTCTTCCTCTTTAGGGTCCTCCGCAAGGTCGTAGACCTCGATCGTGCCGTCAGACAGCGCCATCACCTTGTCCGTGCCCCGAACGAGGGCATGACCCGACCGAATCCAAGGTTCCACTTCCACCGAAGAATGCACCTTCTTCACCGTCTCGATCTCGCGGCGCAGCGGCTTGGCAAGCCAGCTCACCGCAGGTGAGGGCGCGGTCCACCAATCCCCAAGGCCATCCGGAACGTCGACGTGGGCAAGCCGAGCCAACGTGCCAAACAGGTCGCGCGTGCTGACCGGAGCCGGACGTCGAGCCGGTCCCAGTTGGGGGTGCCACACGATGAGTGGCACATGGGTGAGCGTCTGCCAAAGCGCAAATCGATGATTGAAGAGATGATGTTCGCCCAGGTTCTCCCCGTGATCGCTGGTCAGGACGATCACCGTGCTCTGGAGCAGCCCCCGTTCCTCAAGGCCGGCAAACACCGCCTGGGTGGCGTCATCAAGGTCGCGAAGGGTCGCGTCATAGACCGCGTTGATCGCCTCAAGGTCGCGCTTCGAATAGCGCTGCTTGCGAAAGTTGTAGAAATGAAGCCGAATGTGGGATGCGTCGGTCCGCAGGGCCCGGCGCTCGATGCGGTCGTCGTTGATGACGCTCTTCCGCGCTTCCGCCGAGGGAAGCCGCGGCGTATGGGCCTCCATCAGATTCAGGTACGCGAGGAAGGGGGCGTCGGGGTCTTTGCGATGATCGACCCACGACAAAAACTTCTCTCCGACGAGGGGTGCCGCGTCCTTGAAGCGCGCCCGCGCCCATTCGGCATTGGTTGCCCCGTGCGAGGGGGCCTCCCAGTCCGGCGCTAACTCCTGGCTTCGGTCTCCCTCGATCAGCTTGGCCTGCGTCAGCGCCCGGGCCTGCCCTCGATGACGGGGATCGTAGGTCTGCCACTGCACGCGAAAGCCTTGCAGCAGGTTTGTCTGGTCGCACAACAGCGGATTGGCGGCCATGGCGAAGGTTCCAAAGCCCTGGTCTGCGAAGTGCTCGGCAAGCGTCGTGTGATGCCCATCGAGCCAAATCCAACGTTCATCGGCGCCCGTGCTTTCGGGAGGCAACCCCGTGAACATCGACGCATGCGCTGGAAGCGTCCAGATGCCCGGACTGTGGGCTTGCTCGAACACCACCGCGTCCCGCGACGCCTCGGCGAGCCAGGGGGTCGTGGGACGCTCCGCGCCATAGGGCGACAGGCGGTCCGCGCGCACGGTGTCCCAGACGATCACCAACACGTTCAAGCGCGGGTCCTCGACGGGAACCGTTGCCTCGAGTCGGGGGGCCCGCACCGCAGACCACGCCGCGAGCACGGTGGCGCAGGTGAGGGTCGCGGAGACGGAGACCACGGTCATCCTCGACATTAGGGGACCTCCTCCAGGGGTTCCGTGTAGCCGAGCTGACGCAGCTGCTCGACCAACGCAGGATCGGCCGCAAGCGGTCGCCCAGGTCGATCCTCGGCAGTTCGCAACGAAGGGTCGTACTTTGGACGCCCCCGATCGAACGCTCGGAGCCGTGCGAGCATCGCCTGACTCCGTTGCACGTCGCGAACCGGACGGGCCTCGGGCCGGCCAGGTCCGCGAAGGCGGTAAAGTCTCGTCGCTCCGTCGTCACGCTGCACGAGCTTGGCGTCATCCTCGATCCAGACGCGGTACTTCGCAGCCCATCGCCCAGAGGGGAGGTCTGGAAACGCCTCTCGGATCGCCGGCAGCCGTGGCGTGGGGCGAACGAGTTCGCTGAACACGGGCGCTTCGAACAGTTCGGGGGGGTTGGATGTGGGTGCGGGCACACCCGCCCATCGCAACAGCGATCCCATGAGGCCCCGCGTACTGACGGGCCGTGGATCGCGACGCGGTGCCAGACGCGCGGGCCAACGGACGATCAACGGAACGTGCAGGAGTTCCTGATCGACGCTCCAGCGATGGTCGTACCGGCCTGCTTCTCCCAGGTGTTCGCCGTGATCACTGACCACCACAACGATCGTGGAGTCGAGCCGGCGACGATCCGCGAGTCCCGCCACGATTTGTTCGGTCACTGCGTCGAGATCCCGTAGCGTTGCATCGTAGGTTGCCCGCAGTGCTTCGTGATCAGGCCCATCGAGATGCGCCCGCCCTTCCATCGCCGCCATGAGCCGGAACAACGATTGGTCGGTCGCCAACGCGCGCTCGACGACCGGGGGGTCGGCCACGGCGGCCCGCGAAGGTGCAGACGGAATGCGGGGATGGTGAGCCTCGAGCAGGTTCACGTAGGCAAAGAAAGGTTGGTCTGTGGTGAGCTCATCCACAAATCCAAGCAGGCCGTCTGCCGCGACGGGGCCAGCATCCTTGACCAAGGTGAAGGTCTGGGGCCAACCGCTTTCGCGGCCCTTCCAACCCGGGGCGATCGACGTGCTTTGGTCAGCCTCGAGCAACTTCGCACGGGTCACCGCCTCGGCTCGCTCCCGGTCCGGCGGTTGCCACGTGACGTGCTGAGTTTCGAAGCCCTGAAGCAAATTGGTCGCGCTCGACAGGTAGGGATTGGCCGACCATGCGTACGTGGCGTAGCCGTGGTCGCGCAGGTGTTCGGCCAACGTGATGTGATGACCATCAAGCCACAACCAGCCTACGCGAGCCCCATGACTCGAGGCCGGTAGTCCGGTGAACAACGAGCCATGGCTTGGAACGGTCCACATACCGGGTGAGATGGCGTGTTCGAAGACGAGGGAGTCCGCCGCCATGGCTTCGAGGTGCGGCGTTGTCGGCACCTCGGCCCCGTAGACGGATAGGCGGTCCGCGCGCACGGTGTCCCACAACACAATGAGGATCGACGGGGGAGGTGCTGCATCCGGACACTGGCACGCAGTCGCACCAAGGGCCGCGATGACCATGGCTCCTAAGCTCCCTGCGTGCGCCCCAACCTTCAACCCCGCTCCCTGGCCCGTTGCGTCATATCTGAGCCAGGGAGACCTGACCCATGCCCTCACCCCTCGCGTCCGACGATGCCCCCGTTCGGGTCGGGCTTCCCCTCGTCCTCGCGGTCCTGCTGCCTGTATTGGTTCTGGCCATCGCGTGGTGGGGACTCGACCAGATCGCTCGCCAAGACGTCGAAGAAAGCATCGTACGTCGACATAGCAAGTCCCGAAACCGCATCGACCGGCTGCTCGAACGGCACCACCCTCGGGTGGTGATTCTCGGCAATTCGCTTTCCAACACCGACTTGTCCGCCGCAGTGTTGGAACAGGTTTTCGACTTGGCCACCGGCCAAGTTCAGAAGTTGTCGATGCCAGGCAGCATTGGGGCACACTGGACGGCCATCCTCGAAAATCGAATCATCGAAGGGGGTCATCGACCCGATCTGGTCATCGTGCTGTCGGACTGGCCCTCGCTGCTCTCCGTCGAGCCTCAAACCGAGTCCGGCTACCTCACCCTCGTCCAACAGCTGGATGATGAAGAGCCTGCGTTCGAACGGCTCATCGGGGAGCGGTGGACCGCCCTCGACCGCATCCGCCAAGACCGTGGCCAGCTGCGCGAGCGCATCGTGAGCGCAGTTCGACAAGCCAGTGTGTTAGGCCTCACGGGGCAGCGGCGAGGCATTGACGATGCGTTGTCCCGGGTGTTCGCCCCCGACGCCCTGGACCCGAGGCTTCATCAAACCGCGCTGCCCGTCGCCGACCCCTTCGTCGACCGGGCCATTCCCGTTTTCGACCCTTCGACCATTCCGCATCCGGCCGAATCCTTCGTGCCCCGGCTGACCGAGGTAGCCCAGGACTCGGGCATTGCGCTCGTCTTGGTCCGGCCGCCAATGTCGCCCCGCCTGCCGTCGGGCCTCGGCGATGTCGTCGAGCCGACCACCGAAGCCTCGCTGCACGCCTTGGTCCGAGCGCGCGGTGCCCACGACCTGGACCTGCGCGGCCTTCCGATGACGGTGGGGCACTTCCTGAACCTGGACCACATCAATCCCGACGGACGCATTCGGTTTACGCGCGTGGTGGCTGACCTCATCCAACGGGTGGGGGCTTGGGAAGCGTCGCCGACCGTGTTGGACTGGCTTGAGCCCGGGCGCCTCGTCGAAGGACGCTACCGGCCCACCACCCTCGCCGCTCGCTACGCGACCCCCCCTCCGCCCATCAAAGCGCCCGATCGAGACCTCACCGAACACGGACCCGGGTGGGGTCGCTATGCGCTGCCGGGCTGGCGCTTTCTCTCCGATGAGGCGACCCAGGACGTCACTCCCTGGGCCTCGAGGTGTTCTCCCATCCTGGTCATGGAAGATGGACGCCCCCTCCCCCGACCGCACGAAACCTGCGGTGCGACCCTTCGATTTGGGAGGGGTCGGACGTGCCACGACGACGACGGCATCACCTTTGCCCCCTCCGAGCCTTCGAACCCCGCCGTCAACGGCCGCACCTACACCCTCGCCCTGGACCCCTCGCGGCGATGCGAGCGCGCCCAATGGCTCTACCCAGGCGACACCTTGACCCTCCGGGGCACCCCAAGACAGCGCGCCACCGTGCTGACCCTGCGCATCCACGAGCAGTCCACTGCCGCCGACGCCGTCAAACCCTCGGTGCTGGACGTGACCCTGCGCCAGGGCGCTCGGGCGTTGGTCGAAACCCGGTTCGAAGCTGAAGCGCCCCCAATGGCGACCCGGTCGTTTCCGCTGCGCGAGCCGGTGCTTCCAAGTGCAGGTCCTGTAGAACTGACGATCACATCGCGATCCCGGCGCTTTGCGATGGTTACCGAGGCGAAACTTCGCCCCTAGACCACCTCCTCCCGATCGCCTACGCGTTTCCTTTGCCCAACGCCCGGATCCTCGACGCGGAACGTCAATGGACTGCCGCCCCGATAGGACGGTTGCCTGCGAGGAGGATCCCGTGAACATCAACCTGGTCACCCACCACACGACCCTGGCTGAGTCTGTGGCCAGTGTACTGCGGGAGGCGGGACATGAGGTCTCGGTTCGCCCAGAGACCGTGTTCGACGCCGAAATTCGGTACGCCCCGAGCACCGCCCTGTCCGAGGTTTCTCGGCTGGTGGAGCTGCTCAAACCTCTCCTTCCCGCCGTCCAGCCCGATGAGTCGCTCGCGGACGAGGTCGTCGAGGTGCATCTGGGCGAAGCCAAGCCCTTCAGCAGCTGGGAGGTCAAAGTCCACGTCGAGAGCGAGATGCTCGGCGACCGCCTCCGCACGCGGGTGCAGTCGCTCGGGTTCCGCGACGATGGGCTCGAGATCGAGGAGCCCGAACGGAGCTTTGTGAAGTACGGCGGCGCCACCCCGTTTGCGCGCCAGGTGGTCCGCTGGCTCCTCGCCCAAGAAGGCATCGTCGCTACCGAAAGCAAGGATTGGGGCGACGACGACGACGACATCTGGATCTACGCCCGCGACCCCGCGTTCGAGGGCAAGACGGTCCGCGAGCGCTACCCCGTCGAGATTCATGGCGACGACTACGAGCGCATGTTCGTGCTCAAGGGGCAGCTCGAGGCTCAGGGCTTCGAGCAGGTCGCGGTGCGCTCGCTCGATGATGCAGACCGCCCCCGGTTCGCGACGGCTTTGGGCCCCTTCATGAAGGACCCGGCATCGGCCGCCGCCCTGAACGACGTGTTGAAGGCGTTCCTCGAATCCCAAGGCATCGATAGCGCCCGATTCCCGTTGGTCGAAGACACCGCCAGTGCGGCGCGTGGCCACGCCCGCATCGACCTGCCCATCGGCGCGATGGCTGGCGGCACGCTGCGCCCCTACGACGGCGCCTTCCCCGAACGTTGGGACGTGGTCCTCCGCACCGACGATCCGGTCGCGGTCGCCGACCTGCAGCGGCGGCTGCAAGAAAAAGGATTCACCCACATCTCGGTTGAGTCGCTGCCGGCCTCGGCGTTTGGATTCTCGGTGCGTTGGGGCTCCCTGGCCAGCTATCCAGAGGTCTCGGATGGGCTGAAAGCCGAGGTTCAGTCCCTCATGGCGGAGCGCGAGGTCCGATCGGACTACACGCTGTCCGCCTCCGATGGTCTAGGAGCCGAAGACGCCCGCGTGATCATCGATCTGCCGTTTTCGGCCGCCGCGCGACTGTCGTTCTCGGACCGGGTTCGCGAGGCCGCAACGCACTGGGAACTCACGCTGAAGTGTCCTCGGCCCGAGGAATACGACCGCCTGCGGACCGCCCTTGGTGAGTTGCCTTGGAAAGCGTTCACCAGCGAAAACGAGACCGACGCGCGGCCTGAGATCCAGTATGGCGGCGCCCCCGTACAGCTTGTCGAGATGGTCCGTGACCTCGTTGCAGAGCACACGGGCGTCTCGTTGCCCCTATCGAAGGATTGGAGCGAACGCGATGACGACATCTGGATTCACCTGCCGAGCAGCGCCCAGACCACAGTGAGCGAGGAAGAAGCCCCCATCGACCTGTCCAGTTGGCTCATGCAGGACGTTGAGGCTGAAGCGAGCGCACCGCTCGTGGATGTAGCCGCCGATCGCGTGCGCATCGGACCCATCACGCTGCGTCGCCAGGAGAACCACGACGCCACGATGGTGCCTTCGCCCGATCCCTTCGCGCACTACTGTCTCGACCAGCGCACCGCGGAGACGCTGCTGCACGTGGCCGAGAGCGTCATTCTGCGGGAGCCGTGCCTCCTCGAGGGTGAAACCAGCGTTTCGAAGACGTCGATCATCCAGTACCTGGCCATGCTGCTTGGGCAGCCGCTGGTGCGCCTCAACCTCAACGGTCAGACCGATACGGGCGAGCTGGTGGGTCGCTACGTGCCGCAGGACATGGCCGCGGCCCTTCCTGTCGACCCGGCCGAACTGCAAGCGGCCGCCGACCTGCTTGAGTCCGAAAGCCGCATGATCCTGCAACGCGCCGCCGAAGAGAGTCGGAACCTTACGCGCGTCGAAGTGCAGCAGATCATGGCCAACGAACGCATGACGGTGCACCCCTGGCGCTGGCAGGACGGACTCATCGTCACCGCGATGAAGCGGGGCTGGTGGGTCGTGCTCGATGAGCTGAACCTGGCCGAGCCCCAGATCCTCGAACGGCTGAACCCGGTGCTTGAACGGCACCCCATGCTCGTGCTGTCGGAGCATGACAACACGGTCATTGGGTCGCGTGATGTGCCGGTACATCCTGCCTTCCGCATCTTCGCGACGATGAATCCCGCCGAGTATGCGGGCCGCTCACCGCTTTCGCCCGCATACCGGGACCGCTGGCGGGGCTATCGCCACGTGCAACCACCGGGCGAAGGCGAGTACGTCGCGATGCTTCGGTTCCTCGTCACAGGGCAGCAGCCCAATGTGGTGCTCGGAGGCAACCGCTACCAGGGAGTCTTGCAGGCTCCTCCGATGCCCCAGCTCGGCGAAATCGAGAACATCGATCACTTCTTGCGGGCGTTGGCGCGGTTCCACTCGGCGCTCGAAGAGGCGGTAGGCCGCAAGCCCGGCGGTGGTTCGCAGCTCGGAGCCCGACGCCGGGAACGCTACGTGTTCTCACGCCGAGGTCTGCTCGCGGTCATGGACTACCTCGCCAGCACCCTCAACCCGGATGACAAGTCGGTTGTGGCCATGCGTAAGGCACTCACGCGCTACTACCTGGGTCGCGTGCAAGCAGGCACAGACCAGCGGGTGGTCGCGCGGCTCCTCGACGCCGCGGGCATCGGACCGCAAACGTGGGCTCCCGAACGCCTCGATGCGCTCAACGCAGGCGCCACCGACGATGGCGACATTGACGGCGACGGTGAGGTGGACGCTTGACCGTCTCTGAAGCCGTCGCGGCACGCGCCAGAGAACTGGGTGCGCTCGCCGTGGGCCTCTGCCAGGATGCCGGAATCGGCCTCGAGGTCGCTCCGGGAGGCTGGTCTTGGGACCCCGTACGGCGCGTGATCCGAGTTTCGGCCGAGGGTCTCGCCGAGCATGGACCCGAGTATTGTGCGGGCATCGTCGCGCACGAGGTCGGCCACTACCACATCAGTCGCTACAACATGTTCCCCCTCGACGTGGTGTCGGTTCGGGCGGCCCGCAACCTGCTCAACGCCATCGAAGACCCACGCGTCGATCGCTGGATCACCTCCCGCTACCCGGGGGCGCGTCCATGGCAGAACCAAGCGCTGGTCGATGAAATCCTGCATCAACCCGGTACCCCACGCTTTCTCATCTTTGGCCTGGAATGCGCCGCTGAAGGCGATCGCAACTGGCAGCCGAGCACACAAGATTTGCCAGCGTCGGTCGTCGAGGCCCTCGATGCCACCCGCCAGGCTCGACGTCGCTATGCGCTCCATTTCCCGCCTACGAACATCGACGAGCCCGTCACTGACGACATCGTACGGGCGTACCGCGAGGAAGTGTGGCCACACCTGACCGACCTCCGGTGGATTCCGTCGCGGCAGGAGCAGCGGATCCAACACTCTGCCTTCACCGCGTTTCAGATGGCCGAGGAGGAGATCTTCCCCTACGGGCTCGCACTTTACGTGGAAGATCGCCGAAAGATCGCCCGTTGGTTGATGACCCACCCCGACCACGCGGCCAAAGGTCGTCGGGCACTCGACGGCGGCCGCCCCGGCCAGGTCGTGGCCGAGGCCCTCGAAGCGGATCTGCCCGCGCGTCACCCCCATCGATGGGCCGATGAGCTGGCCCAGGAACTTCTCGACGGAGCCCTCGACCGGCGCATCACCGCCCCCGTCATCGCGCTTCCCGGACAGCCCTCGGGGCCTACTCGCCCGTGGGAAGGCGACATCGTCGACCTGCCACCCTTGCCCAAGGTGTGGCAGCCCGCCTCGAACTACGACCTTGCGTACGCCGAGGTGGCCGACCAGGTCGAGCAACTCGTTCAGCACCTCGACGAGATCCTCCGTCCCCAACAACGCTTGCGTCAGCGAGCCGGATACCCGACCGGCCGACGGGTCGATCTGAAGCGACTCATGACGTTCGAGGCAGATCCTCGTCGCTACGATGAACTTTGGGTTCGCACGACGATTCCCGACCGACGAAACGCCGCCATCGGTCTGCTCGTGGACCTGTCCGGGTCGATGCAGGGCGAGAAGGCGCAAAGTGCGCTGAAAGGCTCCATCCTGCTCGCCGAAACGCTGCATCGGCTCCAAGTGACGTTTGGGGTCTACGGTTTTCAGGACGTGCTCATCAAGCTGCACGACTTTGGCGACCCGCTCACCCCGGCCGCCCGCAACCGACTCGCCGAAATGACCCAGGAAGTCGCGGGTTCCCGAGCCGGAGGCAACAACCAGCCCGGCTACAACGACGACGGACCCTGCCTCCTCGAGTTTGCCACCGTGCTCCAGGACGTCGCTGCGATCGACCGAATTCTCATCGTCGTCAGCGATGGCCTGCCTGAGGGCCGTCGCTCCAACGCCAGTGACCTGCACGCAGCGGTGGCCCAGCTCTCGGGTGACCCGGGCCTGCGGCTCATCGCGCTCGGCCTTGGTGGTGGCACGGGCCACGTCACCAATTTCTACCCCGAGAGCGTCGCCGATGTGCCGCTCCACGAGTTTGCCCAGACGATCGGCAACCTCGTCGAGGGCGTTCTCGTCGGCAATGAGTAGCCGCTAAGGCGCGCCTGGTGTCCACGACCGGGCCGCTTTGGAGTCCGGGAACCGGGTGACGAGCTGCTGCGCATAGGCCTTCGCCTGGTCCGTCGCTCCACGCTGATCGAGCGCACGCACCAGGGCGAGCCCCTGTTCCACATCGGCATCCGGGAGGGCGAAGTAGGCGTCCACCAGTTCAGGCGCAGAACTCTTCGCGAGACTCACCAGCGCGCGATGGTAGAGAACGTGGCGATCCCCGGGCCAGGTCCCCGCTGCGGCCTCGATGACCGCCAATGCTTCGTCGACGCGCTCTAGCCGATGCAAGCAATCGGTCCGCACAATGGCGAGCTGGGGCGTCGCCATGCCATGGGAGGCGGCGCCTTCGAACGCCTCAAGCGCCCCGGCATAGTCCTTCAGGGCATACCGCGCGAGACCAAGCGAAAGGTAATGCCCCGATAGATCGGCTTTGGGGTCACCTTTCGCAAGCGCAAGCGCAGCTTCGAAGTCGTTCACCGCTTCGTCGAATTGTCCTTGTCCAAACTTAAGCGAAGCGCGAACCCGCAAAAAATGCTCTTCATCGAACTTGCGATGGTTCCGGTCGACCATCGCGAGGTAGCGACGCGCCTGCGCATAATCCTCACTCTTCACGCTTCGTGCCGCCTTGATGACCAGGACATCGGGGCGAGGGCGACGGGCCTGGGCATCCGCTCCGAACAGCAAGAGTCCGCACACCAGGGCTTGCCAGATTGCGCGCATCAGGTCTCTCCTCCGTGTCGAGCATAGCGGACAGCTACTCAGAATCGAGTCCGATCAAGCCACGAAGTGCCTTCGCGCGACGACGGCTTACCGCCACGACCAGGTCCTCGCGGAGTTCCGCCTCGTAGGTCCCCGCACCGGTCGCTCGCAGGGCCAACACCCGATCCGAATGGACAATGGCACTGCGCGACACCCGGACGAACGGCGGACTCGGCAACCCCGACTCCACGGCGGAGAGGCCCTGGGTGAGTCGGATCCGAGGGCCTTCGCGCCGATCCGCAAACACCACCCCATCTTCGACCTGCACACAAAGGATCGACTCAACGGCGACGGGCTCTTCCCGTGCGCCGTGCACTCCCGTAAGAACGAGACGAATGGGCGATGCCGACGGGGCAGGGAGCACGGGTCCATTCGGGGCCCGGGCCCAGAGTCGCTGCCGCACCCGCCGCAACGCTTCGGCCAGACGGGACCGTTCGACCGGCTTCAACACATAGTCGAGACCCTGCACGGCAAAGGCATCGACGGCGTGCTCGGCGTGCGCGGTGGTGAAGATCACGCTTGGACGGACCGCTTCGGGCAGATACTCCACCAGCTGCTGTGCGACTTCGGTGCCCAGTGCGCCAGGCATTCGAACGTCGAGGAACACGACATCTGGGCGTAGGGACAAGACTTGGCGAAGGGCAAGCTCGCCGTTGTCGGCCTCCCCGATCACCACGACATCGGCGTGCACTTCAAGCAGGCGGCGCATCCGTGCCCGTGCCTTGGGCTCATCGTCCACCAAAAGGGCTCGAATGGTCGGCGTCATGGCGCTCCTCCCACCGGGACATCCAACGACAAACGCGTGCCTCGGCCCGAGGGTCCCGTGGTCGCCACGAGCCGTCCTTGGCCTTCGGACCACGCCAGGCGTACCCGTTCGGCGGTCGCGTACAAGCCGCCACCCGCGCCTTCGGTACCTCGCCCCGGCGTTGTCATGGACGTTGCGACCGCCTCGGGAAGCCCCGGGCCGTCGTCTTCGACGGTCACATGCAGGCGATTGGACTCGATGTGGGCTCGCACCGCGATGCTCCCGCCCTCGACGCGACTCGCCACCGCGTGACGAACCGCGTTCTCGACCAGGGGTTGCACCAAAAGACCCGGGATTTCTACCTCGCCCGCTGGCGGAACGACCTCGACCGACCACCGGAGCCGCTCTCCGAGGCGAGCCTGTTCGAGACGCAACAGTCGCCGGACCACATCGAGTTCGTCCCCCAGCAAAACCCACCGTGCGGTGCTGCGCAGGACGTAGCGCATCATGTGGGCGAGATCGGTCACAAGGTCCTCGGCGACATCGGCGTCCTCATGGACGACCTGGGCAACCGTGTTGAGGGTATTGAAGAGAAAGTGAGGATTGAGCTGGGCCGACAGGGCTGCGAGATGCCGTTCCAGTGCACGTTGGCGGAGTTGCGCCATGTGCTCGGCCTGGGTGGCCACCTCGTCGGCGAGGCGTTGATGGGTGTAGGCAAGCGAGGCCACCGAGGCGCCCAGGAGGCCCGCAAAGGCCAGTGTCGCGGTCAGCTCCGGTCCACGGAGCACGACGTAGGCCACCCCGTCCCCAATCGCGGTGCCCACCGCCGCAAGCAATGCCGCCACCGTCGCGACCCCCATCGCAAGCCAGACCGTCACGAAGGACGGCAGGCGAACCCAGGTTCCACCAAGACCCCAGGTGGCGGCAAGCCCAAACCCTGCACACAACAGCGCCTGGCCGGGCCGCCACGTTCCGTGGATAAAGCCGAGCACCGCAAGTGCGGTGAGCCCTGCCCATACGGCAAGGGCCATCCGGCCCGATCCTCGAATCACGCCATCGCCGGCGTCAGGACTCGCTCGCGACGCCACACCGCCAACACGATGGCTCCCATGCCCACCAACGAGGCGGTGAGCACGGCCAAAAACCACACCCAAGGCAGGCCAAAGGCAATCGTGACGGGAATGAGGCCGACCGCAAGGGCCCGGACGGGCGTGGGTTCACGCTCCGGTACCACCTGACGGAGGACCAAGACGCCGAGCCACTGCGCGGTGACGAGCTGGCCAAGGTACAGCAGCACCCAAAATGCCAGCCATCCCAAGAAGCCAAGCGCCATCGGGATCAAGGTGATCATGAGGAGCGTGGATGCGGTAGGCAGCAGCACAAGGGTCAGAAAGCCGACGCCAAACGACTCGGCAGGCGACTGGCGAACGGTTTGGGCGACCCGCACCGCGCCCATGCCGCCCAGCACGATAAATGCAATTCCCACCAGCAGCTTGGAAAGGTACTCCCACAGGCGGAGTCCCGTCCATGTGACCACGCTCGAAAAGACGCTGGGTTTCGGATCATCGTCCCAAACCTGGATGACTCCGCGCTCATCGCCATCGCCATCATCGATGCGTTCCGTAAAGGCGACTTGGCCCACAACAAAGCTGTCGATGCCCTCGGCGGGCGCGGGCGCGGTGTATTCGAGGTCGCCGCCGATGCGGCTCGTCACCACGAGTTCGCCCACTTCGACCGCAACGTCTCCGGAAACCGGGGCCGCGATCTCAACGCGTCCCGCGCCCGCGTTCAGCGAACCGGCGACGGGCCCACCGGCGACAATCTCACGACCCAAGCCGTAGATGTCTCCTCCGACGGAGCCCTCCGGGCCTACGATGACATCTGCCCCCATCGCATACACATCGCCGCCGACGGCCTCGTCGATCGCGATGGTCTCGCCCATCGCAAAGAGATCACCACCCACCGGCGAGGTCAGGTGAATCTCGCGGCCCATCAAAAAGGCGTTGTCCTTCACGGGCGCCACGACGGCGATTTCGTCGCCCATCCCGAACACGTCGTCATAGGGCTGGCCAAACTCGACCGCATCGCCCATCTCGAATCCGCCACCGACCCATTCGATGGGGGGTTCATCGTCAACGGCGACCTCAGGCGCCGCGACGGCCGCCATCGACAGCAACAGTCCGCCCGCCAGCAAAGGGGCCACGATAAATGCGCGCATGGGATTCTCCTCGATTGGTGAGGATCTCATGCGTCGGTGATGGCGTCGAGACGATGAGCCAACCGCTCAACGGTCGCGCAGACCGCTCAGCGGTGCGAAGACCTTACGTGTCGGGCTGACCGTCGCTGTCGGGGGTCAGCGTGATGTTTTCGATGCGGACCTTGCCACGTCGAATCACGATGGGCGCAAGGATCGTGGGAATGTAGCCCACCGCCTGCGCTTCGATGGAGTAGATGCCAGATGGAATCTCATCGAACGTGAAATGGCCGGAACGTGAGGTGCGCTGAGCTTCAACCACCTCGCGCGTTCCATCACGACGCAACAACACGCGGACCTTGCGAAGGCCGAGCCCGTCGTCCGCCCCGGTCACCACACCTCGCATTTCGCCACAGGCTTCGGGTGCATCCACCCGTGGAGCATCGGGGAGGGGCGCCGCAAAGACGGGAGGCGCGGCCGCGATCCAAAGTGAGGCCAACAACCCCCAGATCCCGAGTCGACGCACCATCGTCCTTTCCTCCCTTACAAGGAGTGTCGCCAGGACCCGAAATGGTGAACCACATCCCCAAACCCCGACCTTTCTTGACATATCGATCTGGGTCTGACTCTGCACAAATGCTGTTCAGGGCTTTGCGACTTCCTTCGAACCCCCAATCGACATTCCTTGATGCAGGTCGAGCGGGACGATGCCGATGGGCGTGCTTACGGCGCCTTCGAGGTCGAGCGCCAGCACCTTGGCCTCCCCTTGCAGCCACGCCCACCAGGCCTTCGTGGAGCCCGTCGCGTCGACGACGAGGGGGAAGTGCAACGGTCCGTCGGGCTGGGTCTCGAAACGTCCCTGGCCAATGCGATGCTCGTCGACAGTGAGCCGCCAAGCTCCATCATGCAGAGCAAAGCCTGAGGGCAGGCCGAGCTTCACCACCAGATCCACTTCGAGATCGGTGCCGTTCATCTGGGTTGACCAGTCCACAAGGTCGAGGGTGGGAGCTTCGATGCGGGGCAGCGTTCCCTCGAACGACAACGGCCAGTGCATCGGACCACCGTCGGTCGACGCGTGAACATCGAGGTTCAGCGCATAGGGCACTTGGGGTGCCGTCAGCGCCGCAGTCGCTGACGCAAGATCGGCGTATGCAAGCTCCAGAGGCACCTCGACGGTGGTGATGCCATTCGGTCGGACATAGACCGCTTTGGCGAGTTCGCCAGCCGTGAGCGTCGCCTCACCAATCGTGAACGACCACGACAGGGCATCGACGGTGAACGGCGACCACCACGGGTTCGTGACCTCAACCTCGGCCACCACCCCTACGCCCGACAGCGTGATCTTCGACAATCCGACATCGGTGACCTCGGCCATCGGCACAAAGCGCGCGCAACCGAGCCACATCCCCCACCACATGCCCACCTCCGTTGGCCGATGCTACCTTGGCGTCGTGTCGACTCCCGCGCAACGCCCCACCGAATTCTGGCGGCGCTATGAGCGGTACCCCTATCTACTTGCAAAGGTCGTTTTCTTCGTCCTGATCGCACTTGGAGGGTACGCGCTTTTACGCACCGTGAGCAACGTGCTGCTCCCCATCGTGCTTGCGATGCTGACCGCCTATGTGCTCGACCCCGCTGTGGACTGGTTCGAGGAGCGGGGATTCTCGCGCACCACCGGCATTGGGCTGTTCCTGGCCTTGGGCATGGCGGCAGGACTCGTGCTGGCCACGTTCCTCTACCCGACCATCCGCCACCTCGTGGACCGCATCCAGTCGGGGTTTCCGACGCTGCTCAACCTGGCCGAAAACGAGTGGATTCCCTGGATTGAGAACCAACTCGGCGTCGATACGCCCCACACCCTGCAAGACCTGTGGGCCCAAGCGATCGCGCGATTCCGCGAACACGTCCCGGAGGTCCTGCAAACCGCGTCCGACACGCTGTCCTCGGCGCTGTCTCAGCTGTGGACGCAGACCGCCGTGGTGGTGAACAGCCTCGTCACGCTCATTCTCATCCCGGTGCTCGCGTTTTACTTCCTGCGCGACTTCGACGCGATGAAGGATACCGCGGTGGGCTATTTCCCCCTTCCGCAGCGCGAATGGATGCTCGACCGCTTGCGCCAGATGGACGAAGTGGTGGGCCTGTGGATTCGCGGCCAGGTCGAGGTCGCCCTGATCTTGTCGGTCATGTACGCGTTTGGCCTGGGCTTGACCTTTGGCCTTAGTAACCAGGGCATCTCGTCGGGGATTGCGATTGGCGTGTTTGCCGGACTGTTGAACGTGGTGCCATACCTCGGTTTCCTCGTCGGTTTTCTGCTCGCCACGCTCCTTGCGCTACTCGACTGGAGCGGCTGGGGCACCCTCTTTGGGGTCTTCCTGACCTTTGGCGTGGTTCAGGCGATCGAAGGCTACGTTGTGACTCCGCGCATCGTCGGCGACAAGGTAGGTCTGTCCCCGGTCTCCGTCATCATCGCGCTATTGCTCGGCGCCGAACTGCTCGGTCTGCTCGGAGTCCTGCTCGCCATTCCGGTCGTGGGCAGCCTGCGCGTCCTCTTGCCCGACCTCATCGCGTGGTACCAAGGCACCGAGTTCTACCGGGGCTCTGCGACCGAAGAGTAGCTCACTCGGGAGCGGTGAAGAGGAAGTCCACACCGGCTTCATGACAGTTGGTGCAAAGCGACACGCCGCGCCCATCCGCGAAATTGTCGTTTTCGAACTGCTCGTACCAATACCAGGCACGGCCATTCTGGCCGTTTGAGACGCGGACCATGACCGCGAAACCCTGGATGGTATCGCCATTCCCGTACAGCTCCTTGACCGCAGCCGAACCCTCGGGATGCTGGGGGTTGCCCTCGGCGATGGACGCCGCGAGGTCAGGGGAGAAGTACGTGCGCACATTCCCAAAGTGCGGACCCGCCGAAAGGTGGATCGACGCCTCGGCGGGCCAGTCAAGGTAGACCCCGGTTTTGAGCCACCCGGCAATGTCATCGGTGGGAATCTCGCTGGGGACAGATGCCGTGTCCTCGGGCGTCGCTTCCAGAAGATCTTCCTCGGCACATCCCAGCCACCACAACCAGAGCATTCACCCTCCTGGTCAGATTTCGCGAAATCCGTACCATCGACGCGACCCCGAAGGACCCGCCACCCGACGAGCCCATCCTCAACCGTCTCGCAACAGGCCCCCTGAGAGCCAGATCACCGACGTGATTCCTGCCACGATCAGGCTGGTCGCACCGACGAAGAACCAGGAGTCATTGGACGCCGAAGCCAGGATGGCCAGTCCCACCAGACACGCCGCCAGCACGCCACCCGCCGAAAGAATGCGTGCTCCGCGGGTCACGGCCGCGCTCAACGTGGCCATCTCCTTGGCGGTGACCTGGACCCGAAGGCGATTGTCGGCATGGATCTGGAGGATGCGAGCGACCCGGTCGGGCAGGGCGTCGGCGAGTTCCTCGGCCTCGATGAGGGCTTGGAGCATCCGAGGCCCCGAGGCCGCCTGCGACACGGTCTGCGAGATGAGCGCGGCGGCGTGCTCCCGGATCGCCTCATCGGGACGGAACCCCGGATGCAGCGTCCGTGCGATCTCGTCGAGCTGAAGCAGCGCCTTGCCGATCATCGTGAACGAAGGGGGCACCGTGATGTGGTTGCGGGTCGCGATCTGCTGCATTTCGAGCAGCAGCGCACCCGTCTGAATCGACCGTAAATCGTCGCCCACCACCCCGGTAAGCGCCCGCCCAACCTCGTCACGGAATCGGTGGGGGTCAGCCTCATCGGGGTCGGGAGCAAGCCCCACGAAGGTCTCCGCCGCATCCTCGATTCGTCCGTCGGCAATGGCGAGAAGCAGCTTTACCAACCCGCGACGCAGCCGGACCGGCACGACGCCCACCATTCCTGCGTCCAGCACGGCCAGCGTCTCCTCGGGGGTGATGAGGATGTTCCCGGGATGCGGGTCTGCATGAAAGAAGCCACGAACGACGATTTGGTCGAGCCATCCTTCGAACAGAGCGTCGGCCAATTCGATACCTCGGACCGCGTCCAGCCCGGCGTCCGCCGAAACCTTATCGCCCTCCACGAAGGTCATCGTGAGCACACGAGAGGTGGAAGCGTCACGAATGACCCCAGGAACCACCAAGGACGGATGGGTCTTGAGGATCTCGTCCAGCCGCATCAGATTCGCGGCCTCACGCTCGTAGTCGAACTCGCGGAGCACGGCGACTCGCAGCTCCTGCAACGTCGCGACCGGCCGAAACCCCACCACCGCCGAAGAGCTTGCTTCGGCCACTCGAGCGACGGCCATCCAGGTGTCGAGGTCGCCCAGCATGCGATGTTTGACACCTGGGCGCTGGACTTTGACCGCCACCTCGGTGCCATCGACCAGCCTCCCGCGATGCACCTGCCCAATGGAGGCCGCGGCGAGTGGCTTTTCGGAGAGCTGGCCGAAGATCTTCTTCCAATCTCCCAACTCAGTGGTCAATGTCTCGTCGATGGTGGACCACGGGAGGGGCTGAACGTCGTTGTGCAACCTCGAGAGGGCGCTGCGGTAGGGATCGCGAAGGAGGTCGGGCCGCGAAGCCAGGATTTGCCCGAGCTTCACGTAGGTGGGGCCTAGGAGTTCCAAATCATGAGCGAGTTCCATGGCGCGACTCGCTCGCTCCTCGTCCGTCTGGGCCGGGGTCCCCACAAACCGATCGGCCCCCACGGCCGAGACCACGGTTGGCCCTCCGTACTTCGCGATAAGACGCAGTACATCTGCCGTATGCGTAGACTCTTCACGAGGCGCATTGGGCAAGGCTCACCTCCGCGGGGAGCCTACCAGAGCGGTCAGTCCGCCCAGACCTTCACCGTCTCGCCGATGTGATTGAGGATGTCACGCAGCCGGTCGTAGTCGGGGTCCTTCACGCACACCCAGGCGTTAGCGAGGTAGCCGTTCTCGACGGGCTGGGTTGGCGTGCCCGGCTCGGGCAGGTGGTGCTTGAACACCTGCTCTCAAAGCGAATCGAACATCTCTTCCACCCCCGAATAGCTGCGAATCACGCCATCCTGGCTCGGACGCAGGTTGATGAGCCCCGCAGAGAACCGTTGACTCGGCACCCCTTCGACCTTGCCAAACAGAATGGCGCGAGCCCACTCGCCATACAGGTCAAGATCATTGGCTTCGCAATAGACGTCCCAGTGGTTGCAACCTGGGGGACGCGCTCCGATCTCCGAGAACCACAGGCCCATGTCGCCCGCGAACCACTCCATGTGGGTGGCCGTCGTCTCAAGCCCCAGTTCGGCAATCACGCGTTTTCCGAAGGTTCGAAGTTCGGCGTAGCCCGGCGAGCCGATGCGGTTGGTGTGCACCATCTGGGGGCTGATCCAGCGCGTGCGCATCGCTTCAAGCACGTTCGGGTAGTAGTGGGTGACGAACTCGAGACACACCGTGCCATCGCACGTCAGCGTGTCGTAGAACCCCTCATGACCGCTCACGAATTGCTCGGCCGTCATCGTGCCGGCATGCTCGTCGAGCCGCGTTTCGGCCAAGGCCCGCCGTGCATCCTCAATGGTGTCGAGGCGGTAGGTCGCATGCGCACCCATGCCGTCACGCGGCTTGAGCACAATGGGGTAGCCCACCTGCTCAACGAATCCGAGCAGGTCCGCACTCGTGGTCACCATCGCATTGCGCGCGCACGGAATGCCCCGCTCCCTAAGGAACTGCTTCATCACGAACTTGTCGCGACAAAGGTTGATCTGCTCGGGGGTCGGCCCCGGAATGCCCGCCGCCTGACGGGCCATGGCCGTGGGCAACATGTGCGACTCGATGGTCGCTTCAAGGCGATCGACCCACGGCCCGCGGGCCTGGACTCGGCGGACCGCCTCTAGCAGCGCATTGGCGTCCGTCACGTTGTGGACGTACTCGTAGCCATCGAGGTGGCGCTTGACGTCGGGATCGAGTTGGTCGACCGGCGCATCACCGATGCCCGTGACGTGAGCGCCCATCCGCTTCAGACCATCGACGAAGCGCCGTTGGTTGGCGGGAAAATGGGGAGCGACAAACAGGACGTGGGGCATCGGATCACCTACGCCGGGGTGGTTGCACCGTCAGGGCGCCATTGTTGCACGCGTTCAAAGAAGAGTTCGGTGAAGTCTTCGATTTCGTGGTGCGGATAGAGAGCGGTGACCTTTTCACGAACCACACGTCGGAATTCGTCAGTGGCGAAGTAGGCGCGAGCCCGCTCGTCGAGGTCAGCAAAGTGAGTGGCTTCGAACTCCGCGAATCGTTCCGCATCGAGGAGTTCGGACGCAATCGCGTCGTATCGCGCGATCTGCTCGTCCAACGAAAGCTCGGTGTCGCGAGCCGCAAAGAAGCGGTCCCAGGCAAAGCCAAGGTTCTTCTTACGCTGCGTCACGGCGGCAAACACGGACCACTTCAGCAGCGAGGTCACGAGCCACGGGAAGTGAACGTGCAAGCTCGTGACTTGGGAATCCGGGCATGCATTGGCAAAATCGATCGGGTGAAGCACGCCGTTAGCGCGTAGCACTTCGCAACTGTTGAAGTCCCACCCAAAGAACGCATTGATCGTGCGGCACATGGCCGAGGCGAGCTTGGTTTGGTCGTCGGTGAGCGCGGGAGGGGTCGTCCGGTAGCGATTGTGCAGTGACGCGTCGGGGTCGTCGTCCACCAGGCGCACTTGCGGTCCAATGCCCACCACGCGGACGAACCGATCCCACCCCTGGACCGCCGCCTGGAGGTGATGAACGCGGAGCCCTGAGGCATCGTAGGCCTCGCCCAAGGTGGCATCGTCGGTCACGCGACGCACCCCAACCCAGCCTCCCCCATCGTAGGGCTTGAAGAACGCGGGATAGCCGACCGAACGCCCCACCGCGCCCAAATCGAACAACCGGTTGTATTTGCGAACGGTGACCGTCCAGTCACCATCGGTGGCGTACTCCTTCGGTGGCACCATGATGGTCTCGGGAATCGGAAAGCCGAGCTGCATCATGGCCACGTAGGAGGTGTGCTTCTCCATGGACTGGACGGCCCATGGATTGTTGAGCACGTAGACGCCTTGCAGCGCGAGTTGCTTGACCCACTCCCGCTGCGTGTGGAACCAGTGGGTGAGTCGGTCCACAACGAGATCGTAGGCGGGCGTCTCTCGGAGCGAGAACGGGCGAACCGTGGTGCGTTCGCATTCGAGGTGCACCTCGTCGTTGCCGATGCGAATCGGTCCCATTTGACCGATCAGGGCCTCGAAGGCTGCAGGCCAGCAGATATCCGCTCCGAGCGACAGACCAATCCGTCGCCGTACGATCCCCATGTCTCCTCCTCGCACCCCCCTTTCGTGCCGGCCTTGCTCGGCCGGCAACCTCGTTGCTTTCGGTGTGCGACACTGACGTATGTCTCGTGATCGCCAAACCGACCCCCTCAAAGCGTTGGCCCGCGTGGCCGACGCTCTCCGGTCTTCCCGTGTCGACGCCCCGAGCCTGCGTCGGACCCTCGATGCAGCCCGGATCCAAGGCATCGCTGGAATCGCGATCACCTACGGCCCCGAGCGGGTTCTGGTCGTCGCTTCCCCGAGCGACTTCGTGGTGCGCACCAAAGATCCCGGCCGATGGTCCAGCAAACTCCACCGTGGACACCTCGAAGCAACCGGTCCCGACCTTCGCACCGAGCCCTTCCAGTCCTACCTGGAAGCGCTCAAAAACCTCTTGTCGCATGCCATGCGGTCCCAAGAGCGGGTCGACGGCACCCGAGAGCGCTTTCGGGACTTGCTGGGAAGCTTTCCCGCCGCGGTGGCGATGCAACGTCACGGGGTCATGACCTACGTGAACCCCGCCTGGACGGAGTTGACCGGCGGCGTGAATGTCGGACAGTCAGCCGTGGGTTGGATCTTCGAACACGACCGCGACCAGGCCGCCTTGGCCGTGGAGCGAGCCGCATCCGAGCCCTTGATGGTGCGGCTTGGCCACGATCCAACCCGTTGGGTCGAAATCGAAGCGTCGTCCCGGATGGCCTTCGACGGGCAGGAGGTGGGGCTCCTCGTTGCGCGGGAAATCACCGAACGCCGAACCGCTCACGCCAAGCGAGCGATTCGGGATCGCATCTTGACCACACGCCGCATCACGAGCGGGATCGGGCACGAGCTGAACAACCCGCTTACCGCCGTCATGGCGAACCTCGAAGTGGCCCTCCGACGCCTTCGAGATCGGCCCGACGACCCGTTTGCGAGCCGGCTACAGGCCGAGTTGGCGGATGCGAAGGAAGCCGCGGAACGCATGCGCTTGACCATCCGCGATCTGCGCGACCTGGTGCGGGATCATGGCACCGAGCCACAGCCCATCGATGTTCGCAACGTGGTCGACCGGGCGCTCAGCATCACCCACCGGGTGCTCGGCCACCATTGTCAGGTCGAGCGACACTACGAAGAGGTTCCACCGGTCCTGGTCCGCTCCGACGGATTTGGGCACGTGATGATGGCGCTGTTCCAGAACGTGGGCGAGGCCTTCGCCCGTATGGATGGTCAAACGCTACGCTCGGGGGGCAGTCGGCCCTCGCACCGCCTCGACATTTGGATTCGGCGCCGCGGTCGCCATGTGAGCATCGAAGTCGGCGACGACGGCCCAGGCGTCATGCCCGAGATTGTTCCTGGACTGTTTCAACCCTTCGTCGGTCACAACACGGGCCTGGGTCTGACCCTCGCCAAAGACATCGTCGAGGCCGTGGGCGGCACGATTCGCTACGACGATCGGGGCGGTTCGGGTGCCCTTTTTCGGGTCTCTCTGCCCATTGCGGAGCCGTATGCATTGGCCCTTGAGCCGGTTGCGGATGTTCCCGATGTGGGCCGGGTTCTCGTCATCGACGATGAACCCATGATTGGGCGTGCCGTGCGGCGGATGCTCGCCCCCGACTTCGACGTGGTCATCGCGTCCACCGGTGCGGACGGCCTCGAAGCGGCGACGGCCAATCGCCGGTGGGATCTGGTGCTGCTCGACCTCATGATGCCGGGCATGGGGGGCGTCGAAGTCTACGAAGAGATCGAGCAGCAAGCGCCCGAGCTGTTGCCGTTCGTCGTCGTGGTCACCGGCGGCATCTACACCGATGAGGCACACCGGTTCCTCGAGCGCACCGGCTGCGCCACGCTGCAGAAGCCCTTCGACGCGGAGTCGTTGGCTCGCCTCATCGAGCAGCGCCGATCCGAATAAGCCTCTCCACGGAACCCCAAGGAGAGCCCATGCTGCCACTATGGGGGTCCCGCCGCGCGGGGCCACTGTTCGTCTCGCACCTCGGCATGTCGGTGGTTCACGGGGCCCTGATGCGGGTGTTTGCTGGCTACATCACAGCCAACGACCTCACCTGGCTGGACTGGACCACCGATCAGCTCGCGACGCTTTCGTTCGCGTTCTACGTGCTGCCTTTGGTCGCGTTGTCAGGCCCGGCCGGGCGCCTCGCGGACCGGCTCGACAAGGCGGCCCTCCTTCGATGGTCAAGCATCGCCGGCATCGCGGTCACAGGCCTCGGGGTGGTGGGCTGGATTTTCGCATCCCCGCTCACCATGCTGCTGTCCATCACCCTTTCGGGGGTCCAGGCCGCCCTCGCTCTCCCCGCTCGCTACGCCATCGTGGCCCAGCAGCTCGACGAGCGAGAGTGGGTCGCGGGCAATGCATCGTTGCTCCTCGGCACCCTCCTCACCGGCGTCATGCTGGCCATTCCCTACGGCGACGACCTCGTGGTGGCCGGCACCCGGATCTGGCACGGCATGGCCGCGGATGCCGCAGCTCCCCTCACCCTCGTGGTCGCCGCCGGACTCGTAGCCGTCGCCGCCACCTTCGTGCCTCCGGTTCCGCCGATCCCTGTCGACCCCAACGATGCGATTGCTCAAGACCGTGCACAGGCCGCCCCGCGAACCCTCGTCCGGTACCCTGCCGCCCGTTGGTCCACGGTCCTCGCCCTGACCTGGTACTGGGCGATCGGCGGCATGTTCCTTGAGCTTCTACCGCTGTACGTCGACCGAGTCCTCGGAGCGGGGCCCGCCGTCACCGCTTGGGTGCTGCTCACCTTTGGGGTGGGCACCCTGTTCGGCACGTTTGGCGCGACGGCCCTCTCCCGACGCCGAGTGGAGCTGGGCCTGGTCCCACTCGGCTCCCTTGGCCTGACGATTTTTCTCTCCGACCTCTGGTGGATCGGAGGTCCGTTCGGGCCCGAGTACGGCGAACTGGTGACGTTGCAGGCCTTCGCGAGCACGTTTGCCGGCCTGCGCATTTCGATCGACCTTGCGATGGTGGCGGTCAGCGGCGTGTTGGTGGCCGTGCCACTCATCAGCTACCTCCAGCTCCGTTCCGACCCCGACATTCGCGGCCGAATCCTGGGCGCGAACCAGCGCTTGAACGCCATCGCGACCTTGACGGGCGCTCTGCTACTCGTCGTCTTGCTTGGCGAAGCGCTCCGCCCCTACGACGTGCTCCTCGGCATTGCGGTCGCCAACCTGCTCATCGCGGTGGCGATCACCCAAACCATCGCGGAGTTCTCGCTGCGTTTTTCCGCCTGGATCCTTTCGTTTGTCGTGTATCGCCTCGAAGTCAATGGACTCGATCACATTCCTGAAGATGGCCCAGCCGTTCTGGTGGCCAACCACGTCTCCTACATCGACTGGCTCGTGATCATGGCCGCCGTGCGACGGCCGATCCGCTTCGTGATGTACTACAAGTTTCTTGAAATGCCGGTCATGAAGTACCTCTTTCGCCAGAACAAGGTCATTCCCATCGCGGGGCGCAAGGACAATCCCGAGGTCATGAAAGCCGCGTTCGAACAGATCCATGCCGAACTCGCCGACGGTTGGCTGGTGCTCATCTTTCCCGAAGGCGACCTTACAAAAGACGGCGCGATGGCCACGTTTCGGCCGGGCGTGGAACGAATCCTCGAGCGCGATCCCGTTCCCGTCATTCCAATGGCGCTGAACGGCCTCTGGGGAAGCTTCTTTTCCCACAAGGACGGCCCGGCGATGACCCGTCCGTTTCGTCGGGTTTGGTCGCGTGTCTGGGTCACCGTGGGCCCAGCTCTTTCGGGCGCCGAAGCCCAGGCCGAAGACCTCCAGATCGCGGTCGAGGAACTTCATCGCCAACGGCCCGAGCCATGATGGTAAGCACGAGACATGCGAATCGTCACGTTGCTCCCTTCGGCTACCGAAATCGTCGCCAGCCTGGGCGCCGAGCAGGCCATCGTGGGCATCAGCCACGAATGCGACCAGCCTCCTTCGATAACCGACCGACCGCGGGTCACGTCGAGCACGCTGCCTGAAGACATCGGCACCCGCGCCATTGACGCGCGCGTGGTGCAGGCGATGGTCCGCGGGGATCCGCTTTACGTCGTCGACGCCACGCGCCTCGAAGCCCTGCAGCCCGATGTCGTCATCACCCAAGCGGTGTGCCAAGTCTGCGCGGTCACCCAGACCCAGATCGGCATGCTCGAGCTGCTCACCGGCACCCAGATCGTTACGCTCCAAGCCCTGGATTTTGCGGGCATGCTTAGCGATGTACGACTCGTCGCGGACGCCATTGGGCGCACCGATGAGGCCGAGACGTTGGTGAACGAGTTGCAAGGGCGTTGGGACGCGCTGTCTGAACCCAATCCAACAGGACCTACGGTGCTGTTTGCCGAGTGGCCCGATCCGTTGTGGTTGGGCGGACACTGGGTTCCCGAACTGATCTCGGCCGCAGGTGGGGTCGACCCGTTTGGAACGCCGGGAGCCTCCTCTGAACGAAGCGCCTGGTCGGACGCCATGGCACAAGATCCCGACATCGTGGTGTTTGGGGCATGCGGCTACGATCTGGTGCAAAACATCGAATCGGCCCGCCCCATCGAGACCGGAAGTGCCCGCCGGTATGCCATCGACGCCAATCGGCTGGTCAGTCGGGCCACTCCGGCCCTGGTCGATGCGCTCGAGGTCCTCAAGGCCATTGTGCACGACGAGCTCGATGGGACCGATCCGAGCTGGGTCCGAGCCCTGGCTCCGACCGGGTAACGCGATACGTTCCGCCCGCGATCCACGCATCGATCGGGGAGGAAACAATGATCGGAGCGATCTGGCTCGGCTTGGGGGCCGTCGCGGCCGCCGGGCCGCTTCGTGAGCCCGTCATGACGTTGCTCAACTCACACGAAGAACCCATCGATGCCGGCTCGGTGAAGGCGTTGGGCCGTGGGGCCGCCGCGGAACTCCTCGAGATTTCGCAGGACCCCGCGGTTCCCCCGACCCGGCGTGCCCGGGCCATCACCGCCCTAAGCCACGTCGACATGACGACCGAAATCCGCAACGCCCTCACGACGCACCTTCGGTCGTCGGAGCCGTTGTTGCAGCGACATGCCGCCCGCTCGCTCGTTCCGCTGGGCGATGCGGCCATCGACGACTTGAACCTGGCCCTTGCGTCAGACGACGTTCAGCTGCGCATCGCCGCCGCCGAAGCCCTCGGCCGGATCGGAACCACCCGCTCCGCTCGGGCGTTGCGAAACCGCCTCGCGCGCGAGACCCATCCGCTGGCCAAAGACGCTCTTACGACCGCATTGGAGGCCCGATGATTCGCGTCGCGTGGGCAGGACTCCTCCTCGGACTCACAGGTTGCGACCTGTTTCCTGGGCTGCTGAGCGATTTGCGCGTCGACGAGCCTACCGAGGTTCCGGTGTCCGACACCGGCGGGTTTGTCGACTTCGTGGTCAAGGTCCCGGATTCGCCAGTGGGGACCATGGCTTGGTGTGGGGAGTACGGCGACGACGTGCTGGGAACGGTCTGGCAGGTCACCGACCCCTCCGGCGAGGTGGTCTACTCGGGCTACGACCCCGAGGCATCGGTGTTCCGCGCCGACACGGTCGATGATTTGGCAGCCGCTCTCTTCCCTTCCACCCCTCAGCTCCCGCTGACCGGCGGCGACTGGGAAGTGCAGTGGTTCATTGGGGCGGGGAATCCGGGCATGGTGGAGTGCGGGGCGATCCACCGAGCGGGCTCCCCCTCCAACAACGTTTCGGTGCGTGTCGAAGTCGTCCTCGTCGGTTTGGATGTCGATGCAGCGGCGGCCCAGACCGATCCGAACCTCGCTCAAGCCATCGATCAGCTCACCCTCGAGTGGCAGACCGCGGGCCTCACCCCCGATGTCCGGTGGCGGGATTTCGAAGGCGATGTCGACCGCTTCGCGGTGGTGGATGTCGACACCAACTCTGGGGACTACCGAGAGTTCAACGACCTGTTGCGCACCTCGGACCCGAGCAATGACGCCACCCTCACGTTCTTCCTCGTCCAGGAACTGCGAGATGTGCTGGGCGGTACCTTGCTGGGATTGGCGGCGGGTCCCCCGGGCGCCGCCGGGCTGCATGGGACGTCCAAGTCCGGCGTCGTCGTGACCGCGGCCGACCTCGCCATGGCCCCCACGGATGTGGGCAAGATCATGGCCCATGAAGGCGGCCACTTCCTCGGGCTCTACCACACCACGGAGCGTCGAGGAACTCGCCATGACCCCCTCCTCGACACGCCGGAGTGCCCGTCATCGGCCGATAGCGACAACAACGGTCGCTTGTCGGTCGCGGAATGTGCCGGTCAGGGCGGTGAGAACGTGATGTTCTGGACGCTTACGGAAGGCACTTCAACCCTCACCACCGACCAAGCCTACGTGCTCGGTCGCAACCCCATTGCGCGGTAGTCATGCGAGCATTCTTGTGCACCCTGGCCGTGTGGCTCGGTCTCGCGACGGTCAGCTGGGCCGCCGAGCCGCCCAAACTGGCCGAGATCGAAGACCCCCGACGGCTTCAAGCCATCGGCCGTCAGGCCATGGAGGATGGCGACACCACGCTCGCCCGCAACGCGTTCACCGCGCGGCTCGACCGCATCGAGTTCGCAACCTACGTGCCCCTTCGCCCTCCCCTCGATGAAGCGCTGGTCGCCGAGGCGATGGGAGAGTTCGATCTGGCCGCGGCGAAGTACCGCGAGGCCGTCGAGATCGACCCGCTCTACGTGGTGCTCATCTTGCGCATCCAATCTGAGCACCCGGAGCGTGAGGCACTGACCGCCGAGGTCCTCGAGACGGTCCGGCAGCGGGGCGAAGCGGCTCGCAATGGCGCTCGCAATGCCAAGATCTACACGACCAAGTCAAAGGGCGAACCCCGGTACCTCATTCCTACGACGACCGACGAAGTCGTGGAGCGCGCGCGCCAGGGGAACATCTCGCGGTACTGCTACATCGAAGAGCTCGACTTCACCAAGGTGAAGGGAGCACTGCCGGACGAGATCATCCTGAACCGCTGCGTCATCGGCTCGATCCGGGGCACCTCGCTTGCGTTCGGCAAACTCGTCATCTCCCGGTCGTTTGTGTTTGGGGACGCTGTCTTCGGGAAGATTTTCGAGGGGGAACGTCACAAATCTGCGGCAGTTCAACCGGCCACCTTTCGCGACATGTCGTTTCGCGAGACCGTCTTCATGGGCAAGGCGATTTTCGCCGCGGTCGAAGCCGGTCCTGGACGAGCGTACTTCCCACTTGTCGTCTTCGAAGGTGAGGCCGACTTCAAAGGCGCTGAATTCGCAGGCGTGACCGACTTTCGGTTCGCCTCGTTCGGGCGAGGCGCCAACTTCCGGTTCATGCGGATGACCCAGCCCGTGTACTTCGGGGGCACTCGATATCGAGCCAACACCGTGTTTAGCTCGGTGTTCTCCGCACGTCAGGCCTACTTCAACGAGAGCACCTTCGAGGGCGCGGTCAACTTCGACGACTGCGAGTTCCAGCAGGGAGCCACCTTCGAGAGCAGTCGGTTTGGCGGGCCCACCTCGTTCGGAACGACCCAGGTGGCAGAAACCCTGAACCTCTCGCGGGCGGTCTTCGAAGACGAGGTCAACGTCAAGGAGGTCCATGTTGGCTCGCTCGATGCGTTGGGAACGCACTTTAGGGACGATGCCTGGTTTATGGATGCGACCATCGACGGCCGGTCGCGCTTTTCCCTAGACGAAGTCACCCGACACGCCGTGCGTGAGAATCTCGACGAGTTGCTTCAGATCTACCGGGACTATCAGGGCGACGAAGACGCGGAAGAGCCCATCACCACCCAGTCGAGCTACGGCGTCACCTCCCTTGACGACCTCTCGGCACGCATCGACCGCAACATCCACTTCGCGAACACCCGCTTCGGCGGATATACGGTGTTTGAAGCGGTCCAATTCGGCACACAAGGGCTCGAGAGCGTCGCGAGCTTCTTCAATGCCCAGTTCCTCGGCGAGACCCACTTCGAAAACACCCGATGGACGGGCCAGGCCGACTTCACCACCATCTTCGGGCGTGAGGTCGCGTTCAACAATGCGCACTTCGACCGTTCGCTCATCCTCGACGATGCCAACGTGCCAGGCCGCGTCACCCTGACCGACGCCACCTTCGCCGACGATGCGAACCTGTCGTTTTACGGGGCCGAGATCGCAAGCTTCGAGATCAACCCGAATCAGGTGGACGGAAAGCCGGGAGGGCACCCGCACCGCCTGTTCTACGAGGCGTGTGCCCGCGGTGACATCGACGCCTCCGACAACCGCATCCGTCGCATGCGCTTCGACGGCGTGCCCGAGAACAAGGTCCAGCAGGTGTGCCACGATTTCGTCGTGGACGAGTTCGTCACGCTCAAGCAGTCGTTTGGCGACCGGGCGATGACCGGTGCCGAAGACGAGGCCTACTGGTGGACGCGGCACTACGAAACCATGATGGCGTTCCGATTTGGCACGCTCGCCCAGCGAGCCTCCGCTGCGTTGGCCCTGATTTTGTTCGAAGGAGCGTTTGGCTGGGGGGTCCAGCTCGTGAACCTTGGCTTTGCTTCGGCCATCGTGACCGTGATCTTCGCCTTGCTCTACCGCCTGTTGTGCCCGAACACGATCTTGGTCTACGACGGACAGAACATCCCGATTCGCGAGGTTTCCTTCATCGGGTTGTGCTTCGTCTCTCTCCAGTCCCTGATTGCGATCAACACCGGGTGGGACTTTGGCGACGATGACCACACCTTTCGCTACCTCAACACCATCGAGACGCTGGTGGGCTTTGTGGTCCTCACCTTCTTCGTCGGCGCCTACACCAGGATGATCCTGGCCTAAGGGCCCAAATTGGGGGCCGCGTCACTCGTCGGTGACGTCGGCCTCCATGCGGTTGGTGTTGGACCGCTGAAGCTTTGCCTTCCCTTTGGGCTTCGGCAGCGCCGCCGCGTAGAGATCGGCGATGCGCTGGGCCAGATCAGCCTTGTCTTGCAGACAAGCGGCACGCTCGACGAGCTTTTCTTGGTCGCATGCCCCAAGCTCCTTGATCTGGGCTTCGAGGTCGGTGCGCGAGGCCTCTCGCACGCACGCCGCCTTGGCATCGCCCTCGAGCTTGGCGCAGTCCGCCTTATCTGCCATCGCGATCGATGCGAGCAACACACTCACCAGCATGAGGACCTCCAATGTCGGGCCCTGTCGACCCGCGCGTTCGAGGACCTATTCCACGGGGCTGGCTCAGACCTGCTCGACGCGCTCGATCTGTCCGGGAAATGCCTCTTTGAGCGTCCGCTCGACGCCGTGTTGCAGCGTCATGGCACTCGCGGGGCACGACCGACACGCCCCCACCAACGAGACCTTCACCACACCTTGCGACACACCAACAAGCTCGATGTCGCCTCCGTCACGATGGATCGCGGGGGCCACCTTTTCGGCCAGGACCTGGCGCACCGCGGCGGAGAGCTTGCCGTCGTCGGTCGTCGCGAGTCGTTCGCCCTTTACCGCACGACCACACAGCAGGAAGTGTTCGCGCAGCGCGATGTCGACCTTGCGATCGAGGCCATCCCATGGGGTCGAAGGCACCCGTTCAACGGTCACCGTGTTGTCGCGCAGGAGCAGCGAACGCACGCCTTCGATCGCCATCAACCGCGCGGCGAGGGCGGGAACCTCGCCACCCGCGTCGGCGCCCGACACGAAGAACGCAGGCGCCCCCTCGGCCAACGGCTGACTCGAAAGGTACAATCTTGAATCTGGGTTCGGCGTCTCGCGGGCCCGCAGTTCCAAAGGTACCGAGATGGTCCAACGGTCCTGATGGACATCCAGGATTCGGCCCCGAAGTCGGTCCAGGTCCGCGTCCGAGGCCGTGAGCGACCATGCCTCGTACCCCGGCGCAGCAGGGCCCTGCCGCGCCCCTTCGGTGACCTGCACGAGTCTTCCACCCGGCGCCTCGGTCGTCTCTACGTGAATGCCCTGGTCCTCGCCAAGTCCAACGAGACGGGCCTGGGCCGCTTCGGTGAGCCGCAGCGGCACCGTCGGGTCGTGAACCTCAAGCGGCCGCTGCAGCCCCAAGGCATTGCGGAGCGTCTGCCATACACTCATGCGCCCCTCCTGTGGACCGGTCCGTAACTCCCTCGATTCGTTGCGGACCGAGGAGAAGGCATTGCGGCAAACGAGGAGTCGATCGATGTCACGGTCCGTGTGGCTGGTTTCCTACCCCGAGAAGGTCACCCCGTGGATGCGGTTCCTCCTCCACGAGCTGCTCGCGGGCCCAGTCGAACGTTGGTCCGACCTCGACCGCATGGTGCCCGAAGTGGGACGAGACTCCCTGCCCCGCATCGGGCCCCTTTGGTGCACCCACGACCCCTACGACGTTCATGTGCAGCGATTTGGACCCGCGATGCGAGGCTTCATTCTCGTCACGCCGGAGCGTTCCTCCCGTGCGGCAACCTGGATTGCGGCGTGCGTGCGGCATCCTCACGTGGTCGTGCCCTATCCCGCGCTGTGCGCAGACCCCGTTCGCGCGCTGCGTCGCATCGGGGACTTTCTGCAGGTGTTCCCTTCTGATGTCGATTTGGAAGGCATCGTGGCCCGGTGTTCACCCGCCGCCCGTCAGCGGGTCCGCGAACGCGACTTGGCTACCGCTTGACCCAACGGTCGTAGATGCCTCGCAAGGCGTCGAAGTCGGATCGTTGCACTCCGACGAGATCGATGCCCAGGGAGAACTGAGCTTCGAGAAAGCCGATGAACTCGACCACGCCGATCGAGTCGAGCAATCCACTGGTGACGAGGCGCTCCTCATCGATCGTACGGCCGCGCGCTCGAGCCCTCACAAAGGCGATGCAGCGCTCGTAGAAGTCATCGTAGGAACCATCGAACACTGGCCGGGGAGCCTCGGGACTCGGCGTGAGATCGACGAGCCCGAGGGCTTCGATGAGCGTCCCCACCCATGCCCGTCGGTGGGACGCCGCAAGGTGCACTCCGTCGTGCAGCCGTGCCTCCTGGACGGTGCCGTCCGGATTCTGAAACGGCGAACATGCATCGACGAACCCGAATCCGGAGGCGTTACACCACGCGCGCATCGTCTGGTAGAACCTGGCCTGATGCGCAACACGATCGACCAACGCACCCCGGATGGGCCACTCGGGCGACGGTGAAGCCACCTCGTGAGTGCGTGTGGGAATGCCGGTCATGTAGGTGATTCGACCCTCGGGCCGAATCGAACGGAGCCGCTCGAACAGCGCCCGGTAGCCGTCAACCGCCTGATCGATGGCCACGAAGGGGTCGGGCGCCACCGCAAACCGGGTGCGGCACTCCGCCTCCCCTGCGGAAAACACAAGTTCATCCTCGGGACGAATCCGCCTGGCGACCCGTTCGATGAGTGGCCAGACCGAGGTCCATCCCTCCGACCACACCTGGCCTACCCAGTGGGCGTGGAGACGTTCGTAGAAATCCACCTTGAACGTCCGCCACAGGACCTGCACATGGCTGTCGCCAATCACATGGACGTGCCGTGCGGTCTGGGTGGCACGCCGTTGCGCGTTGTCCCGTCGGGCGATCTTGCCGCTGGACGTTTTGCGGAGCCAACCTCGAGGCACCGGCATCACGTCGGGCCGTACAAGGAAGCTGCCATAGACGGCATCCTCGATGGTCCGCGCGATCGCGTCGGCCTCGGGCCAGCCGAGTCCCCGGGCCGGTTCGAACATGGCCCAAATGCGCTCGGTGCCGGACTCCGAATCGGGAACCCCCACCGCCATCGTACGTCCTGGCTGCACACCCTCGATGCCGTCCATGACCTCTTCGAGGTCGTGCGGCTGCACGTTGCGGCCTTGGTGGACGATGAGGTCGGCCTGCCGGCCCGTGACAAACAGCTCGCCATCGTCCACAAAGCCAAGATCGCCCGTGGCCACCCACCCATCGATCCGGGTCGGCTCCTGCCCCAGATAGCGATCGATGGTAAAGGGGCCTCGAATCAAGATTTCACCAACCCGATCGAGGTCGGCCTCAATGCGGATCTGCACGCCTGGGATGGGTCGCCCACAACTCGCGAGGCGTACCCCTCCTTTCGCCAAGCGACGAACCTCTCCGCGAGCCAACGCGACCGGATCAAACGATGCGAAGCGCGGTGGCTCCCCGATCGGACTCTGCGTAGCGGCAAACACGTTCTCCGCCAGTGCGTAGCAGTGCGCAAGCTGATCTCGACGCACCGGAAACGCCCGCAGGAACCGGTCGGTGACCTGGGGAGAGATGGGCTCGGCGCAACTCACGAAAGCTCGGACCGACGACAGGTCGACGTCGACGGGGGTCCGACAGGCGAGGGCATAGGCGAAATTCGGCTGCCACACCAAGGTCCCGCGTACCCCGGCAAGCACCTCGTACAGCGCGCGAGGTTGCGCCGCCCACTCAAAGGGATCGAGAAAAACGACGGGAACATCCATGAGCAGTGGCAGCCACAGCGTCGCGATGAGCCCCATGTCGTGGTAAAGCGGCAGCCAACTCACGATGCGGTCGACATTCGCGTCGAGGTGGAGCACGTCGGCGTAGGCGGCGACCTGGCGCTCGAGTTGCGCCCGCGTCACGGCGACCGCTTTTTGCAATCCCGTGGTGCCTGAACTGCATTGGACGAACAGGGTGTCCCGGGCTCCGACGAGGGTTGGCCCATCGAATTCAAAGTTCGCAGGTAGATCCTTGCGACAGACGATGCCGTCCACGGTTGACGCATCACCCGCTTGACCCATTACGGGAGCGCCGCCAAACAACGCCCGATAGCGCGCGATCTTCTCGGCAAAGTACGTGCCTTGGATCTTCGTCGACGGGTAGGACAGCAACGTGGGAGCCCGACCCGCGAGAATGGCGCCCAGCCATGCCGCGAAGACCTCGCCATCGGTTCGGCCCAACATGGGCAAGATGGGATGCGGCTGCTCGCGAAACGCCGCCGCCCACGGCCGGGCTCGGGCCACCCACTGTTCTCCCGACACCACATCGACCTGCCGCCCGGGACGCACCACCGCAAACGACCAATCGGACTGAGTCCCGAGTCGCGCCAAGGCCTCACCGAGATCGGCCGTAGGCCGAGGTTGCCGGTGCGTGCGCTCCGGCAGCGGGACTTGCAATCCTGCCGAGGTGGGCACCGATGGCAATGGGGTCTTGCCATGGGAAATGCCCCGGGCGGCGAGCGTGCCATCCAAGGCGACCGCGCGTTGCATCGCCTCACGGGATGCGGTGGGTTGACCTAGCGCTTCGAGTGCAAGCCCCTGGCCGTACCACGCAAGTCCATCGCGTGGGGCAAGCTCGATGGCCGCCATGAAGCAACGGGCCGCCTCGAGCCAGGACTCTGCGGCAAGCGCGCGCTGGCCTTCGCGAACGTGATGGCGAGCCTGAATCGCGCGAGCCCGCGGTTCGTCGGTGATGGTCATCGCACCGCCCATCGGCGTACATCGAGGGGACTTGACGCTTGGGCCAGGCCTTAAAGGGCGGTGGCCGCATCGTTGCACCGTCGCAGGAGCTGCCGGGCCGAGGCTTCGAATTGGGGATGCGTGAGCAGGGACGAACGTCGGATCTGAACCACGCACGCTTCCGGGCGCTCCACCTCGAGCAGGAGGCGAGCGTGTTCGAGACGGCTCGTGGGATGCAGACCCCGGGTGCTGAGCTCGAGCGAGAGCTTCTCGACCAACGCAAGGGCTGCCGTTGGACCATCAGCCCGCTTTCGCGCGCGAATCGCATCCAGTTGATGGACGGGCTCGGTTTTGGCCACTTCGATCCAGGCCGAGGACGCCTCGCGAAACCGCCCTTGCCGTTCCCGGAGCGTGGCGCGCAACTTGGCCAACCGGCCGTCATGGGGCCGAGCCGCCAGGGCAAGCCGCAGCTGCAATTCGGCTTCGGGGAGACGCTGCAGTTCGACAAGCAACCGGATTTGACCCGGATCGACATAGCCGTCGGCCACTCGCGCCTGTTCAAACGCCACAATCGCAGCTTCAGGGTCGAGCTCCGCGAGCGCGTAGCCCATGCCGCGAGACAAGCGAGCCGGCCGATTGGCCACGGCATCCACCCAGGCCAGGCCCTCGGGCAGGCGGGCCCAGGCCCGACGAATGTAGTGCGATGGGGCCCCCCGACGAATGGCATCCAACCACGCCTCGGCCACCTCGGCCGGTCGGTGCACCTCGGCGATGACGGCTCGGGTCATCCACTGTCGCCAATCCGTCGGATCGCGCTCGACGGATCGGCTGATGACCTCCCATGCCTGGGCGGCCGCTCCCGTCCGCGCGAGCACCTGGGCGGCCAATCGCTGGGCTACTGGATTCTCGGGATGGGCGTCAATCACGTTCTGCGCCTCCCCAAGCGCCGCCTCGGTCTGGTTCGCCGCTTCGAACGACCAGGCCTGGTACAGGCCGATCTCAGGCCGCCACGGAGCCACGGCAGAGAGCCTCCGAGACGCAGCCCCCGCCTCGTGACTGTGGGCCAAGACCTGGCGAACCGCAGGCTCCTCCAGAGCGGTGCGAGCCGTCCATCCCGCCATCAGCAGCTGCACCCCTCCAACGCCGATGAGGGCCCCCCGAACACGGCCGGCGTCCGTGGGGAGCCGTGACCGGTTGCCCACATGGAAAAACGCGAACAACGCAGCCGCCACCATCGCGATGCCCGGAATGTGCAGGGGGAACTCAACCAACGCGTGTAGCGCCACCCCCGACACCCCCAACCACATCCAGCGAGCGCGCTCGGGATGCCGTGGCTTCGGTTGACGCCACAACCACCACGCCAGAGCCCCAAGCCCGACCAGGCCGACCACTCCTGTCTCGGCGACCCACTCTAGCCAGTCGTTGTGGGCATGATCCCAGGTGACGTAGTCCAGGTCTGTGCGGTAGGCGTTGATGGCCTGACGGTAGGTGCCTGCGCCAGAACCGAAGATCGGATGGTCCAGCCACAACGCCAAGGTCGCCCGCCAGAGATCCGTGCGCCCGTGCTCGGAGAGTGGGTCAAACGCCACCAAACCGACAACGGCAAGGATGCCCAATCCCACCACGGCCGCCCACGGAACCAGCCTTCGCAGGGCCCCTACCACGAGCGCCACTCCCAGGGCCACCACCAGCGCGCCCAAACTGCCCGTCCAGACAAAGAGCGTGACACTGGCAAGGCCCAAGCCCAGGGTGGCGAGCCGTCGCATTGGCGGGGCCGCGGCATCGACCGTGCCATCCACCAACAGGGGCCACGACAACAGCAGTAGCGAGGCCAGGTGGTTGTCGTTGAGAAAGGGCGCGAAGAACCGGTTGGGGGGACGGACCCAGGTGTCGACAAAGCCATAAAGGGTGGTCAGCCCGACCGTCGCGTGAAACAGCGCGGTACCCACAACCACGACCGTTGCCGCCAGTGCGATGGGATCGAGGGGATGGCGACGGGAGCGGCTCGCAGCCCAGACGCCCGTGAGGACCATGGCGCCCCCGATGAGCCCCATCCACGTGATGGCGTCCAGGGTGCTCGCGGCCGACCATGACAACGTATGCCACCGGTCCGGGGCCGCCGCTGCGGTCCCTGGTTGGACCCAAGCCAGCACGAAACCAGGCAACGGCACCAGTCCCCCCGCCATCACGAGGGTCGCACCGGCCCATACGAAGCCCAGTTCCACCACTCGCCCCGAGCGCCCAAGCACGATGTCGGGCTGGGCTACGGCCAGCCCTGTCGCGACGACGAGCAGGCCATGCAGGAGCGCACGGGTTGGAGGATGCACTCCGCCAAAGCCCATCACGGCCACGCCAAGCCCGAGGGTCAAGGCAACCCCGAGCGCGGTGGACCGGCGAACGTCCTCGCGGCGGACCTCAGTCCGTCGCGGCCGGCGTTGCCGGCTCGTCCTCCGCCCCGTCGTCATAGTACCGGTCGTATCGATAGCCATAGCCGTAGGAGTACTTGTAGGAAGTGCGACTCCTGCCGAAGTCCACCGCATTGACGACCACGCCAAAGACCGCGGCGCCGACCTGTTCGAGGCCTTGGATGGCTTCACGCACGAGCACGCGTGACGTGGTGTGTTCGCGAACCAGCAGCACCACGCCGTCGACGTAGCGAGACAGCAGTCGCGCATCGGAGAGCAGGACCGAGGGCGGAGAGTCGATCAAGATCAGGTCGAACTCTTCTTGCAGCTCATCGAGCAGCTTGCTGAATGCAGGCGACGCCAAGCGCTCGTTGGGACGCTCCCCGCCGCGTCCGCTGGCGAGGAAGTACAGGTTGGGCACAGGCGTCGATTTCACCGCCTCTTGGCGCGTGGTCTCACCATCGAGGATCGTGGTAAGCCCGGGCTCCCGTTCCTGTTCAAAGATCTTGTGGATGCGTGGTTTTCGAAGGTCGCCATCCACCATGAGGACCCGACGATTCAGGTTGGCGAAGGCCACCCCAAGCCGCACGATGGTCGACGTCTTGCCCTCCGCACTCACCGCCGACGTCACCAAGAGCCGCTCGAGAGGCTTGCCGCCAGCGGGGGCCAGTTCGAGCACGGTTCGGATGCCACGAAGGGCCTCCGCGATGGTCGAACGTGGGTTCTCGTGGGTAAACAGGGCCAGATCGGTCTCGTCGTTGGTCTGTTCGATCTTCGGAACCATGCCGAGGAAAGGCACTCGCAGAAACGTGCTCACTTCGAGAGGGGAGCTGATGGTGTCGTCGAGGTACTCGCGCAGCAACCCAAACGAGAGCCCCAACAGCAATCCGCCGCCGAGGCCCACCGCCAAGTTGAGCACCACACTCGGCTTCACGGGGATGTCCCTTGGAAGCGCGCCCTGGACGATGCGCACGTTGTTGAGCTGCGTCTTGGACTGCAGATCCAGCTCGTCTTTCCGTTGGCCAAGGCGTTTGAAGAAGTCTTTGGCTCGCTCGAGTGCAAGCCGCTTTTTGAGGTACTCCTCTTTGCTTGCCTGGCTGACCAGGAGCTGGTCCTTCAGCCCCCCGATCTGCTCGGTCAGCTTTCGGTCTCGGTCGCGCAGCTTTCGCCACTTGGCCCATTCGCCGGCCAGCGTGCGTTTGACCTCGGCGTCGATCTCGCTTTGGATGCGTTCTAGCTCCGCATCGGCCGCCCGACGCTCGGGCATCTTCACCCCAAGGTTGGCCGCAATCCGCGCCTGCGCGGTCGCCGCACGGGCGTAGTCTTGGGTCAACGCCACGATGAGGGGCGTGTTCATGTCCTTGGCGAGCTGCGAGGTTTCCCCTTTCTGAAACAACCGCTCGTAGGTACGAACCTTGGCTTCTTGTTCCGCGAGTTCGGTTCGCGTTTCCCCAATGGCGCGGTTCAGACTGTCCATCGTGGCGGAACGCGACGTGAGTTCCTCTTCGACATCGGCCATGTCGTTATCGCGCTGGAACGTCCGGAGTTGCTCACTCGCTTGGGCAATCTCCTCCTCTTTGTTCCGAAGTTGCTCTTGCAACCACACCTTGGCCTCGACCGCGGCATCCGTGAGCGCATCCAGGTTCTTCGCTTGGTACGTTTCGGCCACGAGGTTCGCGAGGCGGGCCGACATCTCCGGAGAGGAAGAAGTGATCGCGATGTCGACGAGTTCGGTGCCTTGGCGAACCTTCACCTCGATCATCTCTTCGAGACGAAGCAGCCCATCGGCGTCGGCCCGCAGGTCGTCCCCCGTCGCGAGCGCCTCGTAGGCTTGCAAGACGTCAAACCGCATGTCCCGCGATCGAATGATCTCGATCTGCGTCTGGACGAAAATTTGCCGGTTCCAACGGTGGTACTGGTCAAGATCGACCACGCGATCCGTGCGCAGTTCCTGGCCCGCCATGGTGGAGAGGTGGAGGACCGCCGAAGAACTGTAGTACCGCGTGGCCACGAGGCTGTAGCCAAGCGCGATGATCATCGTGCACGCCACGCTCGCGATCACCACATTGCGCTGCATCTGGACGATCGCCCACAGGTCGCCAAGGCTAAGCCCGGCTGCCGAATCCCCTGTGGGTTGCTCATTCATGCGCGCTCCTCGCCGACCGATAGGCGGATACGCGACCCCAATCGGCCAACGCTCCGTCGCGTTGAGCTGGCCCCGGGAAATTCCGCAAGGAGCTTCCATGAACCCTTTCTTTCGCGCATACACGGCCGCACGGGTCCACCTGCTTCGGCCGGTGATCCGGGTTCGCGGCGCGTTGCTGCGCCGTTTGTCCCCCGCACCCGCCCCGCGGCTCGACACCAACCTCGATGAGATGCCGATCCTCGTGCTCGGGTGTCATCGATCGGGCACCTCCCTGCTCAGGCGATGCCTCAACAGCCACTCGCGCATTGCGTGCCCGGCGGAAACGCTGTTTCTCGAGTCGCTGTCGGCCATGCTGGAGTATCCGGACGCCGACAAGGGGCTTGCCGCCATCGACCTGTCTCGCCAAGCCGCCGCCGCCGATCTTCGGAAGCTGGTCGACAAATGGATGCGCGGTCATGCGGAACGGCAAGGCAAGCCCCGCTGGGCCGATAAGTCGCCGGGCGTGCTCGCCCATCTCGACGGTCTCGAGCGGCTGATGGGCGAAGAGGCCCGCTACGTGGCCATCGTGCGTGACGGGATGGACGTGGCGTACTCGCTCGGCTCCGCCAGACCGCGCTGGTGGCAGTTGGCACCCTTCGTCGAAGCCGATGACGACCTGTTCCTGGCCGCGGCTCGGTATTGGGCGGACCGGAATCGCAAGCTGCGCGCGTTCGTCGATGCGCACCCCACCCGCGTCCATGTCCTTCGCTACGAGGTGCTCATCCGGCACCCCGAAGAGACGCTGCGGGCGGTGTTTCGCTTCCTGGGCGAGGCCTGGGAACCCGACATCCTCGACTTCAACCGCCACGGCCACGTGCACGGTCTCGAAGATCACCATGTCAGCACGACCACGACCTTCGAGGACAACACCGGCAAGCACCGGCGGCTCGCCCAACCTCAGCAAGTCAAGATGTGGGACATCGTGGCGCCGACGATGAAGGCGTTTGGCTACGACGACCGAACCTACGCGACCGTCTGACGGTTCACGCCTCGGTGCCCATGAACTCGGGCATCGACGCATGCCCTTCAGCACTCACCGCCCGCCGCTGCGCCACCACCGTCAGGGTCCGCCACAGGATCGCCAGGTCGAGCCCCAAGCTCCAGTGGTCGACGTACCACACGTCATGTTCGAACTTCGTGGCCCAATTCATGGCATTACGGCCGTGGATTTGCGCCCAGCCGGTGAGTCCCGGCATCACCTCGTGGCGTCGCCGCTGAATCGCGTCGTAGCGAGGCAAGTAGCGCTCGAGCAGCGGCCGAGGCCCCACAAGCGACATCTCGCCGCGCAACACGTTGAACAGCTGCGGCAGCTCATCCAAGCTGGTCGCCCGCAAGAACGCTCCGAGCCGCGTGATGCGGAGGTGGTCATCATCGGGAGAGGCGTCCGCCGGACCTGGCTTCATCGTACGAAACTTCCAGATCCGGAAGGTTCGCTCTCGATGCCCGACGCGGGCCTGACGGAACAAAATGGGGCGACCCATCGTCGCGTAAATCGCCACCGCCACCGTCATCATGACCGGAGCGGTGAACGTCACTGCGGGAACCGCAACGGCTAGATCGAGAATTCGCTTGAGCGCGCGCTGGCGTCCTGACTGCGGCACGAAGACCTCCGGCGTGCCACAAGGAGCGCACCTAGCCAGAACGGTAACCACAGCCCACTTGAAGCAGGACTCGTTGAACACGACATCCGCTCGTAGGTGGGGAGCGGGGGAAGGGGTTCGCAAGCCGCATCATCGGTGTTGTCGAGCCGATCGATGATGCCATCGCAGTCGGCATCGGCATCAGGCTCCGACCCGTCGGGCACCCCGTCATCATCGGAATCCACGTCGTACGGATCGAGTACCCCGTCGCCATCGGTGTCAAACGGCCCTTCCACTACGGTCGGAATGGTGTCGCCATCGTCGTCTTCGTCGAGCGCATCAATGATTCCGTCGTTGTCGGTATCGCGGGGCTTCAACGGATTGCCGACTTCGAACCCATCTGTAAACCCATCGTTGTCGGTGTCGACGTCAGCGGGGTCGGTCATCACAAGCTCTTCTTCGAAATTCGTCAGCCCGTCTCCGTCGCGATCGAAGTCTGCGCCATCCCAGTCCTCGCGGTCGAGGTAGTCAAAGATGCCATCCCCATCGCGATCCCGTTCAAAATCGCCGTTGGGGGCCTCGACGGAGGTAGGAATTCCGTCACCGTCATCGTCGGGGTCGAGGGGATTGATGATGCCGTCCCCATCTGCATCGACCAGAATGACCCCGTTGTACTCAATCCCATCGGGCACCCCGTCCCCATCCGTGTCGGGATTCAGGGGGTCGGTCATGAGGTCCGCTTCGATCGAGTTGCAGATGTCGTCGTTGTCGTCGTCCCCAGGGTCTTTGCACGGCTGACAGATGAGCGAATCGATCACGCCATCGCCGTCGAAATCGCCCGCTTCGTCGCTATCGCGTCGGCCGTCGCCATCACTGTCGAGGTCAAGGTAGTTCTCAATGCCGTCAGGCACGATGCCCAGCTTCACACAGCTCGGATGCTCTTCGGCTTCCCCCGTGCCCTCTTCCAACGTGCTGATGCCATCGCCATCGTCGTCCAGATCGACGATGTCCCACAGGGAATCGCCATCCGTGTCCATCTCGTCCCACTCGACAATGTCGGGCACCCCGTCGCCGTCGCTGTCGTTCGAGCAGTCGTCGGCTCCCTGCGAGAGTTCTTCGGCCCACGAGATGTCGTCGTCATCGAAGGAGTCGTCGGGCCCGCCCTCACCGTCACAGTTGTCGTCGATGCCGTTGCAAATGTCGGGGGCATCGGGGTTGATCGCGTCGTCGAAGTCCACGCAGTCCCCGAGATTGTTGAGGCCGGCCTCCCCCACGTCCGTGCACTCGAGGTTGCCACTGTTGACGAACCCCGTGACGGCCCCGAAACCATCGCCGTCGGCA
>JBCCQY010000045.1:0-62231 GCA_039208735.1 Myxococcota bacterium
AGACCGGGCTTGCCCTTATCGACCGAGAGGATCCGGTCCATGCCACAGCGGTGTGGGCGCTTCGCCTTCGGGTCGAGCAGGCGTTGAAGGGGCTGCCGGCGACCGAGCCGCTGCCCGAAGCGTTGCGTACCGCACGGATTGAACTGCCTTCCATCGCGCGCTACCAGGTGGATCGGCTCATCTCGACGTTGCGCTTGTTCAGCCCCAATCCCGACATTGCCAACGCATTTGACGGCTTTGCATGGGGGCGTGAATCGCGCCGCGCGGGCGCCAATGTGGCCTGGCCAAACGAGGAAGCGACCCGCACCCAGGCTATCTCCGCGATGATCGAGGATGAGGGGCCGAGATTTGCGGGCGACCTCGTCTTCTGGCTTCGTGCCGAACCCGCGGATCTGGCGTTGTCCGGCACACGACGGCTCTTGGAACGGTTCGGTGGGCAGCCAAGCGTGCTCGGTGAGGTCGCGATCTCGGCCTGTCACTTTGACGACCCGGACCTCGGCAACCGGGTGCTCGAGGCTGCGCGAAACGCTTCTCCGGAGGACTGCCTGACGGTGCTGGCTTCGGCGGGCGGCCACCTGCGGCGGCTGGGCCTGCTCACCGAGGGACTGCATGCTTACCAACATGCCGCTCGTTCCACCGCCAGCGACCTCGATACGGCGGTGAAGCGAGTTCGCGCAGGTGCGGCATTCGGGCTCGACGTGCCCGAGGAAACGATTTCGGAGGTCATTGCGGCAAGAGATCCTCTGGCGCTGGAACACGCCCGAGATCTTTCGTCTGCAGTGTCGTGGTTTGCGCCCACGATGGGACTGCGTTTCGGCAGTGACCTGCTTGCTTCGGTGTCGCAGATGAATGAAAGCTACAGCACCTTACACCACTATTCGCTGAAGACCCTGGTGTTCGCCAGTGCCATCGTTCAGTCGTTTGCGACGGACCATTTGGCTTTGTCTCGGGTCGGGCGGGCCAGAGCTGCCGTAGACGATGCGCAGCTGCGACGGGGCCCTCGCGCCTGGCCAGCCTAATCCTCGACTGGGGGGCTTTGACGCCTCTCTGACGGCGGTGGGCTTTAGGAACGGTGGAGGTCCTATGTTCCGTTCCTACGCGCTCGCCGCTACCTGGCTCGGCCTTTCGGTCGGGTGCTCTGGTGGCGACCCTGACGTCACCGTTACGGATGACCCCACCGAACCTCCCAAACCAACCGTTCCCCTCGCACCCCTCGAGGAGCGCGCGCTCGATGTCATCGACGTCTGGGAAGCGCTAGCGCAAGACCTCCGGGAGAGTCCAGACCATCGGATGGCCAGGGCTCGAGAGGCCATCGCGACGGGGAACCCCGAGACGATGTTCGACTTCGTACGGGATCGAGTCGGGCTCCTGCCGCTCACGGAAGACGATTGGAGTCCCACCTTTCGCTCCGACCGCACGGCCTGGTTCGGGGCTCGAGGAGCCATTCGAGGCGGGTTGGGCACCCCTCGCGACCGGGCCGAGGCACTGGCGTGGATGCTCGACGAAGCCGGCTTTGAAACCCAAGTGCACTGGGCTTACCCCGCCGATGCCTGGGCCAAGGGCGATGCCCAGTGGACGCCGCGCGACCCCGGAGCCTTCGACCCGCCCCAAGCGGACCTGACCGCCTGGAGCGCACCCTGGCAGGGCGATCTGAGTGCCCACGCCCAGGTCGTCGATGCCGATGGTCAGCGGGCCGCCGAGCTGGCAAGTGCACTGACGGGGCTCGTCGAACCGGGACCGCCCATTCCTCGAAGAGACGTGCGATTGATGCCCGTAGTGGAAGTGGTCATCGACGATCAGGAGGTGCTCCTCAACGTCAATGACTCGCTTGCGACGTTCGAGGACCCTCGGACCGAGGGCCATGCGGAGACCGGGGTCTTGCGCACGCCTGAAGTGACGATGCGGATCTGGGCTCGACAGGCAGGCACGGGCGACGAAGTCACGTTGGTCGAAGGAGCTTGGCCGGTTCACGACCTCGTCGGGAGGCGGGTCGTGTTTCGTTCGAGGCCCGTGCTCGACCTTTCCGTTGCGCTTGGAACCCCGATTGGGGAGATTCCCTTGTTCTTGCCTTCGCTTTCGGTCGAGGGCCTCGATGAAGACCTGGGTGCGCTCGGTGCGGTTGGAGCACCCTTCGCGCGCACCGCAGACCGCTTTGCTGCCGACCCGGCCACGGATGAGCCGCGGGTCAACGGGCGACCCATCGACACCGAACCCGATGACGACGCTTTGGTGCAGTCGGTGGCAAGGTTGGAGGTCAACGCAGACCCGTTGCGGTTTCCCGAGGTGGCTCTGACGTTGCGACCCTTCGACCGCAGTGGCGACCTGGTGCAAGGTCTCGGCGGCCGTTCCTTCACGGTGACCGACGAAGGACAGCCCGTGGGCGCCCTTTTGCGCAGCAACGTGTACCGACCCCGCGTGATTGTGCAGATCGACGGCTCCTTCAGCATCCCAGATGAGTGGCGCGAAGAGGCGATTCTGCCCTTCGCAGAGGATCTCGCCGCTCAGGTGCTCGGGTTGTCAGGAGCCGAGATTGTCGCCCAGATGATCGGCCAGATTCCCGCAATCTACGATGACTTTACGTCGGACGTAGACACGTTTGTCGACCAGGTTGCCGACCAAGCCAGTTTTGCGAGTTCGGTGTGGACTTCGCTTGACCGCGCCGTGGCCAGGCGTCCGGATCTCGTCATCGTCATCAGCGACTTTGCGGCCACCGATGAGCGGACGCCCGCCATTGAATACCGCCTGCGCAACGGGGATGCAGACTTCTTGGGCATTGGCGTAGGTCCAGTGGAGCAGGAGACCCTTGAGGCCATCGTCGCGCTGACAGGTGGGGCCGCGGTGACGCCCGAAGACGCCGCCGACGCGATCGACGCCGCCCTGGGTCAGCTTGATCCCCTCGAAGACACCTACGAACTGACCTACACGGCGCCGCCGGGGCCCGGCGTCCACGAGGTGCAGGTCAACCTGGGGGAGGTGGGAGGCACCACGTCGTACGTCGTCCCATCTGAACCCGCCTTGGGGCGAGGATTTGCCGGACTCTACGCGACGATCGACCTCGAAGGTCGAGGCGGGGTGACGCGAACCCTTGCGGGACTGGCGCCCGAGACCGATGCCGCGATGGCCGACCGGGCGGTGATCGACCAGGTCGAAGGAGCGCTGCACGGTACCGTTTCGCTGGTCGTCGAAGGGGGCGGGCCCGGGTTGTCGACCGTTCTCGAAGAGGAGCTGCAACGCCGCGTCAACATCCGCAACCTCGTGGCGCAGATGCACGATGAAACGGTCTTCTACGAAACGCTCCGCACAAGTGGTCTCACCCCATGGCCGCTCGAGCCCATGGCGCTCACCGCAGCGTTGGCCGACGACGGGCAAGATGGCTGGACGGTGCCCCTCGGTCCTCGGTTTGTGTTGCATACGCTGCGTCCGGGCTTCGCCCCGGGAGATGGCCTGCGGCGGGTCGATCTGTTGCCGCTTCAGCGGTGGATGACGGTGCATCCCAACCCCGATGTCGCCTGGTCGCGCACGTTCTCGCGCACCCTGCAGCTCGCGGTCCTGGAACAGGCCACCCACGAGGTGAGCACAATCACCGCCCTCGAGGGCGAGTCGCTGGTGGGGGTGCCCGCCGAGGCGTTGCCCAAACCCCTCGCCGACGACCCGCGGTGGCTTCACCTGGCCGAGGGTCTCGATGATCGCTGGACCCTCATCGTGCCCGACGATGGCGAACCCGTCGCGGCATGGGGCGTTCATGAGCCCACCGGAACCGTCCTTGGGCTGTTGCAGGACGGCATCGGCGGTGGCGAGTCGATCGAAGAGCAGGTGGCCCGCAATCGCGCGATCATCGAGCAGATTGCGTCGTTGCACGGGCTTAGCGGCCTGGGAGGAGGCGTTTGGCTCGAGTTGGAGGTCGCGAAGTCCGAGATCGTGGCGTTTGCCACACTCGCCATCGCGAACCTGGGTCGGGCTGAAGGAGGGACCGGTGGGGTGCCCTCTCCCGACGAGGTCGTGGAGGGGCTGATCTGCTCGACGGCGGAAGGCGTGGTGACCGATGCCTTGCCGGCTTCGTTCGCCGAGGCGCTGGGCCGCTACAACGAATGGGGCGGAGCGCTCGGCTTGCCTCCGGCGAGTGTCTGCCCGTAGCCAAGACGATCGCCACGGGCTCGTCCTCAGCGTGGAAGCGTCGTGGGTTTCCTGAACGCCTCCGTTGGTGGGACGGTCCTTCCAATTCAAGGGCGAACGCTCACTGTTGATGGTGGGCAACCGCTGCGCACCGACAGGTGAGCGGCCTCCCGATAGGCGTCCGTTCGTCAGGGAGGTCGCGATGAATTGGATTGTGGTCATCTGCTCGGTGGCGTGGGCGCAACGAGCGCCATCGGATCCCTACGAGCATCCCCTTCAGGATCCGACGGTCCAGGCCATGTACGCCAATGGGCAGCTGGACCCACAGTTTCCGCTGCGAAGCCTGCACGTCTATGACTCGATCGAGGTCACGGCGAGCGGACTCGAGATTCTGGTATCGACCGCGGAACTCCGCGACATCAGTGGCACGCCTGTGGTGGGGCCGCCCGAGCCAGCGACGACTACGATGATTCATCCGGATGTTCAAGCGTGGATGGCCGATCCGAGCGGAAGCCCACAGACCGTCGATGTGGCATTGTCGGTCTCGAGAGCATCGTGGGTGGAGATGCCGGTTCTCCACCTCCTCGAAGAGGAATTGCTCACCGGAACCATCGACGACGAAGGCGATGCCGACTCGTTCGTGCTGGGAGAACTTGCCGCTCGATTCAGTGCAGGCGAGACGGAATTGTCGACGCTTCGGGATCGCGTGATTGCGCTTGGAGGGCAGGTCCAGTCGACCGCGCCGTTGGCGGGCACCCTGATCGCTCGGGTGCCGCGCACCTCGCTTTCCAGCTTGTCGGTGACCCCTGGACTCGTGCACTTCGAACCTCACGAGCCGCCGACGGTCGACGACGATGGCCTGTGGACCTCGTTTACGAATCCAATGGACGGCTTGCAGGCAGAGGACTCGCTGCAGAGCGTCATGTTCTACAGCAATGGGTGGCATGGGAACGGCGAAGAGACCATTGCCGTCGTCGAAACAAACGCCCATCAGATGCGGCGCCGCCATCCTGGGTACCGGTTTGGGCCACCCCCGTCGGCGTTTCGGGTCACGAACTGTGACGGCACCGGCAATTCATGCACGAACAACACCAACTTCGACCCGGGTGAGCGGCATGCGATGGGCGTCATGTCGGTCGCGATTGGAGACCTGACGCTGGGCCAGGATCCCTCGATTTCCTGCGCGACGAATCAATGTCGCGAGCGCAGCGGAATTGCGAGACGGAACCAGGGGCTTGGCATCTCGCCATCCGACTGGGACCACGTGCACCACGTGTTGACGGACCCCAGACGCGACATCCACGTTTCGAACCACTCCTACAGTTATGCTCGGCGCCTCGATCCGACCTGCCATGGTCTTGGGACCCAAGCCCAAAATGCCAATGCCCTGTTCGAGAATGGGGTTGCCTTCATCAAGTCCGCCGGGAACGGCGGTGTCAACGCAAACGACCCTGATGACTGCCGGGTGGGCGTGCCCGGGGCAGCGATGGGCGTCTTTCCGGTGGCCGCCTACCGGGCCGATTCGAATGGGGACGGCGAGATCTTGCCGGGGAGCGCGCAGGGAGGGACTTCAGGAGAAGGGAACGGCCGCAAGATCATTGGCATGGCCGCCCCCACACGGTGGAAGTACCCTTACTCGGCCGACAGTACGAATTGCGACTACGGCACCAATTGGGCAACCCCCAGCAACGGCCTGTGTGACAAGTTCCTTTCGAGGACGAGCGCCGCCTCCCCCGTCATTGCGGGAGTGAGCGGGTTGTTCCGGGATTGGTTTACGGACCGTCTTCGTAGTCGGCTCATCGACCACCCCGGCATGTTGTACGCAAACCTCCTGTTGTTTGGGGATCGGTTTGATGGGACCTCGAACCATGACCAGTTCGACGATCGATGGGGTGCGGGGAGGGTCCGCATGCGGCTTTGGTCGAAGCAAGGCGCCGATGCTCCCTCGAAGTACCAAACCGGCCACGTCTGCGTCGACAACGGACAGACGATCTCGCTTTATCCGAATGGCTACACCACGTTGAGCTCCGACGTCGATCGGTTCCGTGCGGTGGCTTGGTGGTACGACCCAGGGCGTGACGAAGGGTCGAACCGAGGATTCGACAAGATCGACCTACGGCTCGATACCGGTGTTTTCGTCGTGGATCCAACCCCCACCGTCGAGTGGTCCGAAAACGCGTCCTGGTCAACGACCAACGACAATCGGCAGCGCGTGACCTATGCCTACCCCAGTGACGAAATCCTGCGGCTGCGGCTGATCGGTCGCGACGTCACGGACGACAAGACGGGCTGCGGCACGGACTCGATGCGGGTCTACTACGCCTTCTACTACGAAGACACCGACCGGGACGACGACACGGACCTCGCGAATTGGGTTCGGGTGGATTGACAGCACCGGAGAGGAAGTACGATGTTCAAGAAATTCGTTTCCGTCACGTTACTGGCGTGGCTCGGGTCCTCGAGTGCGTGGGCCCAGCCCTATGGAGCCGAGACCTCGGCTCCAGCTTGCCGTGGAGGCTTTGCGACATTGGCGGGTGCCATTGCGGCGGCGGGCCCGGATGGGACGGTGTTCGTCTCGGGCTCTTTGCCGTTCATTGCCGAGCCCGTCACGGCGGCGGCAACCCGGAACGTCACCATCAACGGGGTGCGGAACGACGCTGACGCGGTGTCCTGTTCCAATACGGTACCGAGTGTTCTTCCAGAAATTCGAATGGTGAGTCAGGGCATTCGGGCGTTGGAAGTTCAACCAGGGCCCAACGATACCGTGGTCACGATCAACCGGGTGATCATCAGCCATACGGCCGATGGTCTGACGGTGGCGGGTGATGGGGGCACCATTCACCTCGGCGATAACTCCACGCTGATCCTCGACGAAGGAACCGCCATTCGGAATGGCCGAACGGATGGCAACGGGGGGTGCATTGCCGCGGTCCGTTCGTCGGTCTTCGCGCTTCCCGGAACGAGCATCGACCAATGCTACGCCCAACACGATGGTGGAGGCGTTTCGTTCTACCAGCGCAATACGCAGACCCAGAACGGCAGTGCCATTGCCTTCCTCGCAGATAATGTGGCCGGTGACAATGGCGGTGGGGTCTATGCGGACCGTCACAGTGTTCGCATCTTTGGAGCCGAGCAGAATACTGCGGAGACCGGAGGGGGCGGAGCCGCCTACTTTACGGCGACCAACGTGTCGGGTGATGTGACCTTCGAGGTGTATCCGACGCCAACCTGCGACTTGCCCGGTGACACCTGTGTGCGCGGCAATCATGCGGGCGTTGATGGCGGGGCCATCGTCGTGTCCGGAGACGACGCGCGATTGTGGACGGCCGGCCGTTTCACGGAAAATGATGCAGATGACCATGGCGGCGCCATTCGGGCGACCAACCGGGCGGTCGTCCACCTCTGCCCTGGAACACGGCTGATCGAGAACCTGGCGGAAGGCGATGGAGGAGGCGTCCATGCCGATCTCCAGACCGACGTGAATGTGCTGCCGAGTTGTTCGCCGTCCCCGGTTTCTCGGGTGATTTATTCCGATGGGGCGAAGGTAGGGACGGTGACGTTGAACTTCGCCAGCCCCAACGTGCAGGGAGGTACCTTGTTCTCGGGGAATCGTGCGGGATGGGACCCGTCGCTCGGGGGGCCCATCCTGGTCGATGCAACGCGCCAAGGCGGCGGCGTGTTTCTCGACCGTTCGCGCTTCGACATTGCTTACACCAATGGTCCCACGCTCCAATGGGTGCGGTTTGAAGACAACTTGGCCTCGCAAGACGGCGGGGGGCTCGCGGCCACCAACCAATCCGAGACCTCGGTGGTCGTTGGGAACTTCGATCAAGGCCGACCCATCGAATTTCTGCGCAACGACGCACGAAACAACCTCGGTGGGGCGATCTTTGCGACGGGCGCGGGAACAACCGTCGACCTCGATACCACGGACGCCGAAGTCGACATTCGAGACAATCTCGCCGTCGAGGGCGCGGCCATTGCCATCGTGGATGGCGCGGACCTGCAACTGCAGTATACCGACATCGTAGATAACGTCGGGTCGTCGGGCACTGGAGGCCTCTTTGTCGATACCGGGGCGACCGCTACGCTGGGGGACTGCCCTTCCGCTTCAGGCGATAGTCCGACGACCCCCTTCGAGTGCGCGTTGATGGAAGGCAATGTCGCGGGTAGCGCCGATGGGGCTGCGATCGATGTGGTGGACGGATTGCTTTCGGCCACTCGGGTTCGAGTGCACCGGAACCAGGCCCTAAGTGGTGGCGCGAGCATCAAGGTGCGTCATGCCAATGGCCAGGTTCGGCTGGCCAATGTGGTCGCCGGGGATGCCTCGCTCGACGCGCTGCACGCGGCTGCCGGGTCGGTCGAATGCAACCATTGCACCTTGTACCAAAGCGATGTCGCAGTTCACGTCGATGCGGGCGCAACCGCGACCGTGAACCGCTCGGTCTTGGCTGAAAACAGTTCCGATGTCGATGTGGCCTTCCTGACGTTCATCGCGGGAAGCTGCAATACGACGCAGGCGCCGGTTCCTTCCTTGGTTTTTGGCACCATCGATGCGGGATACCTCGTCGATGACGACGGCTACCCCGAGGTGCTCACCAACGTGAACTACCAGTGCACCACCGGACTCGACGACGATGTGATGGGGCTCGCCCGACCCGACCCCACCTTGACGGGAATTGCGCCTCCGGTGGCCCCTGCGAACACCGTCGTTCAATACGAAAAGGGTGCCTACGAACTCTTTCATGCTTGTGGCGACGGTGTCTTCGACCCACACGAGGAGTGCGAAGACGGTAATGTCCAGAACTGGGATGGGTGCAACAGCCTCTGCGAAATCGAGCCGCCGTGCCCCTGTGAGCAAGACGTGCCGCCAGGGTGGACCGCCGGCTCTTGGGCAGGGTCAAACTTGGCACTGCTGACGTGTGAAGATGGCACATCTGCGCTTGGACCATCGGTGTCGGCCACCGACCTCGGCGTGACCATGCACCTGGAGGCGAGCAGTAGTTGCGTGCCCGAGCGCTGGTGTCGTGTGGGCACGGGGCCTCACCGTGCGGTCGACCCGGTTGAAGAACAGGTCTGCCGAAGGCTGTAAGGGTCAGAGAAGCGGCGCGGTCGGGGGCACCGCCCACCGGAAGCGAGGACGAATCAGTTCTGCCTCGACTTCCAGAACTCCACGAGACGGAGCACGCTGTCCGGTCCGATCCGTCCCACGGCACCACTCGAGTAGCTGACGACCCCAACCGTTTGGGCTGGAAGCACCACCACATTGGTGGCGTGGAGAATCTGCCGACTCTCGCTGTAGTAGCCGCCGAGCGCCGTCGCGGTTGGCAGCATGGGCAGCGAGTGCCCCACCGGAAAACCAAAGGAGAGCCGTTCGACGGTTTCTTGTGCCTTCTCAGGGCCATCGACGCTCGCGGCGGCGATCTTCACGCCGAGCGCTTCGAGTGATTCGCGCTGCGCTTCGTAGGCGGCCAACTGCCGCCGACAGTGGCCTCACCAATGGCCGCGGTAGATGAGGAGCACGCCGTAGTGCCCTGCGAACCACTCGGGCACCTCGATCCGACCATGCGCCAACGTGTCGAAGCCCCACTTGGGAAGTGCATCACCTGTGTCGAGCGGGGTGCCTGCGCGTGCCATTCGACCTCCTTAGGAGGGCCATACCGTGACAACCAATAGGCTGGAATTCAGCCACTCCGAAGATGTGAGAGGGGCGTTCACTCGGCGTGTGGGGGAAGTGAGTGCCGATCGCATGTGCACCTCCATGGCCGCTTCAGGGTGCCGGGGCGACCTTGCGCAACGACTTCAACCACCTGGCGATGTTTCGTGTGCGGGCTGCCATGCCAAAGGTGGCTTCTCAATTATAAAGCTCTAACCACAGATGCTGGGCTCATGGCGCCTTCTCGGCGTCGTCTCCAACACTTCCGAACACGACGAGATTCGCCGCTGCGTGGGTTGGAGATGACTCGGTCAAGCAGACTTGCGCATGAGGCACAATTAGTGGGTGTCTGTCTGAGGCAAAACTTATGTTTTTGGCAACCGAGCGGCTGGACTTTCATCCGAGATGTGGTAGGGTGCCGAAAGTCGCTCAGTGCCCAAGGTAAACCCACAGTTGTCCTCCGCTATCGCTGAGTAAGGCGAGCGGGCGGAGCATCACTTCGGAGGCCCAACATGTCCTGGATGCTTTTGCTATCGACTATCATCGGTTCGGATGCATATGCGAATGGTACGGTCGTTCCAGAGGTCCTGAACTACAATGGAAGATGGTACATCAAGGATGGCGACTCTTCTCCTCTGGGCCCCAACACCATCACCACGTATAGAGGAGCCGACGGCACGATTACTCTAAACCAGAATGGCAATGATGGTCATGTCGCTAGCCATAACGATGGTGACCAAATTACCAATGTTACGGACGATATCGAGGACGCGCCGCGGGACGATCCCAACGGAGACAACTCCATTCCCAACGGAGATGACCCGCCTCAGGTCTAGTTTAGGTCAATCCTCGCGTTTCTGCCAATAGGAAGGAGCGCACGTGTGCCAGTGTCGGCGGTGATGTAGTTGTCCTTCTCACACCGCTGGTCCACGCCCTGATTTCCCGACGTCCGAGCCTCGCCGGTGCGATACGCGCCGCTGGGTCGGGCGCGTGGTCCGAAGACATCCAACCAGCGCTCACGCGAGCGGTGCGTTTACAGCCTGGCCACGACCTGCGCCTGGCTTTGCACATCCATCAACGTCAGACTCAAGTGTTCGAGCGCCTGGGACCACCCCGCTTCTGTGCATTCTCCGAGCGTACCAAAGTCTCCAGCCTCACGGTATGCTTCCCATCCGACCACTGGCCGGTACAGGCATCTGCACGCATGCGAAACGCGACCTGGCGATTCTTGGCGTTGTAGGAGAGCGGGCGACGAGACTCGAACTCGCGACCACAAGCTTGGGAAGCTTGGACTCTACCAACTGAGCTACACCCGCGGAATTCTAAGCTTAGCGCATCGCTTGCGTCATGACGACCTCTTTGCAGGATTCCGTTGCGGCCCTTCCCATCCGTGAGCCACCCTCCACTGACCCTCCCAGGCCGTTCAGCACCGGTGTTCTGCCCCGGTGCTACAACCCGGCGGTTTGGGCCTTTCAAAGGAGCATGCATGCTTTCGCGTTCGGTTCCGTTCCTCGTCCTTCTGATCGGCTGTGGCAGTCAGGAAGGCGTGGCGCTGCTGGACTACCAGTCGGGTGACGTCTCGGCCCTCATCGAGGTCGTGTCGGAAGGATCGGATGGCAACCGCCGTCCCCAGGATCTGGCGTTCAACAAGATGGACGAATCCGAGTTGTGGGTGGTCAATCGGACCGAAGATTCGGTCACCATCCACCACGACGTCGATGGCGACATGGATGTCGAGCGCATCGTCGACCCCTTCGCGCTCCACTTCATGGAGAAGGTCAGCTCCATCGCCTGGGGCGAAGGCTTGCTGTTTGCCACCTGCCAGGACAGCCGCAACACCTACAACGGTCAGGCCCAGGCAGACGACTTCACAGGTCCAACCTTGTGGACGGCCGACCCTGAGATCTTCGGCATCACCAACCCCGAAGCGGTGGAACAACTGACCGAAATCTTCGGTCAGCCGGTGAACCTCGGCTCGCACCTCGACATGCTCCACGAGAGCCCGCAATGCATGGGCATCGAGTGGGACGAAGCAAACGTGTACTGGGTGTTCGACGGTCTGAACGCCAACATCGTGCGCTACGACTTCGCCGAAGACCACGGCCCGGGCTTCGACGACCATTCCGATGGTGTGGTGCAACGCCACATGGCGACGGACGTGTCGCGGAAGAACGGGGTGGTCTCGCACCTCGTCATGGACCAGTCGACAAAGCTGCTCTATGTAGCGGACACCGGCAACAACCGCATCATGGTGCTCGACACGCGCTCGGGGAGTGAAGGCCAGGCGCTCGAAGGCCCAGGCACGAACGACCCGCAGGAAGATTGTTGGGCGCCGACGGGTGAATGCGTCGAGCACGTGGCCTGGACGGGTTCGGACTGGACGATGCTCATCGACGGCGACGACCACGACATGGTCAGCCCCGCCGGCATCGAGCTGGTCGAGAACACGCTGTTCGTGAGCGACGCCGGCACCGGCTTCCTCTACGCGTTTGACCTCGAAGGCAACGAACTCGACCGGGCCTTCACGGGCATCACGGAAGAGCAAGGCCTTCAGGGCATCACCGCCCGCGGCACAAACGAGCTGTGGATGGTGAACGCCAAGTCGAACGAAGTGCTCAAGCTCTCGATCGACGGCGAATAGCCAACAGCAACAGCCCTGGAGTGAGCCACCAGCTCGCTCCGGGCTGCCCGGTGGCGCACCCTGCGCAGCCCCCGGTCTCGGGCGGTGGAGGAATGACGCCGCCACTATCTTCGACGTACGGGTCGTCAAACCCCCGCAGTCGGGGCTCGAGTTGGGGCCATAACGGCTCACAAATCATGGCGACCTCGGTGTCGGCCGCACAGTCGAGGGTGCCTAAGATGTCATCGGGGTAGCCCGTGGGCTCGAACGTCCCATCGGCGGTTCGTGTCGACAGCATGGGCCCCGAAAGGTAGGCCAACTCGGCCAGAACCAGTTCCCCGTCGCGGTTGATGGCCGCGCCGATGCTCGGCGGCAGGGTCCTCTCCTCGAGCGTCTCTCCGTCCAGACGCAGGGCGCGGTTGCCAAAGTCCATCGGTAACCAAAGTCCATCGCGGGCGACGGCCAGGTCGAGAATCTCGCCCTGATCACTGAAGCGCTTCGTGATGGAGGTCAGCGCGCGGTCGGCGACGTAGAGCACGTCGGCCCCGAGCGGATCGGCGTTGAGGTACACCGCATCGGCGGTCACCCCGAGCAGGCGCAGCCGCACCCCCTCGAGCCCGGTGAACGCGAGCGGAGCGGATGCCGTCCAGGTACCCTTGAGGTCGCGATGCCACACCACGCCCGTTGTGCCTGCGGCGTTGCTGCCCGACGTATAGACCTCGCCGTCGACCACGCGCACCCCGTGGAACACCGTGTCAGACTGGGGAGCGAGGTCTTCGGTCCACGACCGGCCACCGTCGGCGGAGACGTAGATCCCGTTGGGTCCTGGCGTGGCCGTGACGGCAAACGCCTGGTCGGGATTACCCGGATCAAACCGGGCTTCGGTGACCAATGCACCCTTGGGAAGCCCCGTCACGGTGTTCCACGCGCACGCATCGGGCGAGTGAAACAGCGTATGGCCGCCCCGTCCTTGCTTGAGGTCGCTGACGCTGGCGAGCCACTCTCCCCGGTCGCTCTGATCGTATTCGGGAGCAAGCAAGGCTGTGGGCTCGGTGACGGCTTCGTGGCATACCCAGTCGAACGTGCCGTCCGGCTGACCTACCGCCAACCCAAAGGTCGCTTCGACCGAGAGCGGTGCCTCCTCGCCGGGCGGCACTACGATGTCTGCGCCAGCGATGACGTCGCCCACATGGCCAAAGGCAGGCCCCAGGGACAGCAGGATCGAGATCACAGGCGCCTCCTCACCGCGCATATCGTCTGCTAGACGATACAGCGGCGGCCGGAGGCCTGCATGTGGTTGTTGGTCGCACTCAACGGTTGCTCCATGCCCGAGGCACTCCCGGTCGATAGCGGCATGGAAGACCCCTTTCCCGCCACATTGGTAGGCGATCCGGACGCTGGCGAGGGCACGTTCGCGCTCCATTGTTCGACGTGTCACGGACCGGCGGGGCGAGGCGGGATCGGTCCAGACCTCGCGACGGCCTCGGTCCCGCTGGACGACTCGGAGATCTACGACACGATGGTCGAAGGACGCCCCCGAATGCCCCCGATTCGGCTCACCGACCAAGAAGCCATCGACGTCATCGCCACGTTGCGGCGTTGGTTCACATCGATGGCTTTGGACCCTCTTCGCTCAACGGAGCCGAAAAGTCGGGTTTCGAGAAGTTCTGGTCGCGCAAGTAGAGGTACATGACGGCCATCGAGTCGACGTCCTTGCCGCTCGTGTTGTTGTAGATGCTGACCAGTTCGTATTCGTGGTCGGCATACATCATGAGGCCTTCGCGACTCTCGTAATGCTCGATGTGTTCAATCCCGACCTTGCCCTTGCGTGGGGTCACCTGGGCCTCGAACACGATGCTGTCGGTGGTGAGGTCGCGCAGCGTGAGGCGCTCGGCGAAGGGGTGCAGGTGGACCGCGATGTAGTGAGCCGTGGTGTCGTAGGGGAGGCTTAGGAATCGGGTCACGTTGGTTCGGTTGACCTCGCGACCCGGCGGGACGATCCAGTGGGCGGTGAACTTCTGCCCCAGGGTGTCGTCATCGGAGTCTCCGGCCACCGCAGCCTGACCCACGCTGCATCCAGGTCCCATGGCATCGTGGTCGACCTCGTCTTCCTTCACGCCGTAGAACCGGGCGTCTCCAAGCGCCTTAAACCCCTCCACGGCACCCTGGAACAACGGCACCATTTCGCCCTGCACTTCGGCGTCGCGCACAAACAGCACGTCCACCTTGTGGCGCACCGTCAGGTCGGGCTTGTCGATGGTGAGGTTGAGCACCTGGGTCGCCAGCGTGATGGGCAAATCGGAACTCACCGGAATGCCGAAGCCTTCGGGAAAGTGAATCTCCTGCTGACCCTGCGACAGCGTGAACACCCGCCCCGAGATGGGCGGCGCGTCGGGGAAGCGCTTGTAGTAGTCCTTGGCTTCAAAGTCCAGGTTTGCGTGACACATGAACTCCTGGGACTTCTCCTTGCGAGTGGCGGCGTCCACGACGGTGGTGCGGTAGCCCACGATCCAGAGCAGCTCGGGCTTGGCGCCATCGACGAGTTTCACCGGGTCAAAGCCGTAGGGGCCGCGCATCGAGGCGTAGAGCTGATCGATGCGGTAGGGCTCGCTCACCACGGTCTGGGTGTAGACCGGAGCCTCGGGTGGCGGAGGCGGCTGCCACGTGCCGTCACCGATGGCGTTCCACAGTCCGCAGGCGGCAAGCAACATCGTGATGGGCATCGGTTCTCCTACGGGGCCATGCCAAACAAGGCTTCGAAGTTGGCTTCGAGCTGATCAACGACGGCTCCTTCGTCCACGCCCCACTTCTCGGCCATGACGGCCACGGTCCGGGCGACGTTCGCGGGCTCGTTTAGGGTACCCTTGTCCGGCGAAAGATAAGGGCAATCCGTTTCGAGCAGGATGCGGTCGCGGGGCAAGGTTTCGACGAGGCGCTGGAAACTCTCAACCCGGGCCACGTTGGCGGGAATGGAAAGCCAGTGGCCGTGCTCCGCAATCTTGCGACCCAGCTTCACCTTGCTGCCGAAGCAGTGCCAATCTACGCGGGTGGCTCCTTCCTCGGCGAGGACCTCGAGCGCCCGCCGCTCGGCCTTTCGGCTGTGCATGATGATGGGCTTGTTGTGGGCCAGCGCAAGCCGGATCAACCGCCGGAAAACCTCTTCCTGCCGTTCCCAAAGTTCTTCGGGCACCCAATAGTGATCGAGGCCCACCTCACCAAGGGCCACCGCCTCGGGCAAGTGCGCGTCGAGCCAGTCGATGGCCTCATCGGCGGTCACGGTTTCAGTGCCGTGATGGTCGTACTCGATGCCCATCTGTCGCATCTCAGGGAGCACGGCATCGACGGGGTACAGCCCGAACGCTGGTTTCACTTCGGGAACGCGCGACGCCAAGTCGGCGACCTGCTGATTGTCCGCTGGATTGAGCCCGTTCGTGATGATGGTCGTGACACCGGCCGCGCGGGCTCGGTCGATGACCCCCGCCTCGTCCGCGGCGAGTCGGCGATCCGTGAGGTGCGCATGTACGTCGAAGAGTCCCATGCGCGCTCCTTACTCTTTTGGGGTACGGAAGGCTTTCTCGGGTTTAGCGAAGTGCGCCTTCCGCTCGAAGTTGGCCGAAGAGCAGCTCTTCGAGCGGGGTTGCGGTCCAGATGCGAACGTAGGACACGCCAAGCTTGCGACACGCTTCCTCGATTTCATCGGCCCACGCAATCATGGTGGCTTCGACACGGTCGAGCATGGCTTCGTCGATGGTGGTGGGGAACTCCTCGCCGGTCTCGGCGTCGACGAGCACCACATCGCCCATGAGGTTGGGCCGCACATCGGCGGGTGACAACAGATGCAACGCCCAGACTTCGGTGTGGCGGGCGAGCAATCGTCGCAACAAGGGCTCGGGGTCGTTGGCGAACAGGAAGTCGGTGAACAACAGCGCGGTTCCTGCGCCACGTTGGCGGGGCAGCCGCGCCACAGCCTGGCCGAGGTCGGTAGGGCCCGTGGCTTCGATGGCTTCGAGTTCCGAGAAGATGGCCGGGGCCTGTCCGCGTCCTCGTCTCGCGGGCCGGTAGCGCACGACCCCATCGGTGAGGCTGGCGGTGCTCACGCGGTCCCCGTGATGCAGCGACACCCAGGCAAACGCTGCCGCGAGCTGTTTGGCGGTGGTGAGCTTGTCGCCCCGCATCGAGGCGCTGGCGTCGACCAAGCATTGCACAACCTGGTCGTCTTCGGCCTCGAACAGCTTGACCCACAGGGTGTCGAGCCGACCGTAGAGGTGCCAATCGAGGTGCCGAAGGTCATCGCCCGGGACGTAGGGCCGATGATCGGCGAACTCCTGGGACGTGCCACGGCGGCGCGATGCACGCTGCCCTCCCGACTGGCCAGGGCGCCGCTGGAGGGACACCAACGATAGCGCGGTGAGCCGGTCGAGGAGCGCCGGATCGATCATGTAGGGGAAAGCTCCTTCGCCGCTCGGCCCTCGAGTTCGGGAACCTCGCTAAGCAAGCGCGTGATGAGGTCGTCGGAGGACAACCCTTCGGCTTCGGCCTCGAACGTTCGTCCAAGCCGATGCCGCAACGCAGGGGCGGCGATGGAACGCACATCGGCGAAGGAGGCGTGGCTTCGGCCCTGCAGCAACGCTTGGACCTTCGCTCCGAGCACCAACGTCTGGGCCCCGCGCGGTGAGGCGCCGTAGCGCAACAGCTTCGCGACGGGAGCTGCGAGTTCGTGGCCCGGCTGGGTACCTGCGACGAGCCGCATGGCGTAGCGCACAACCTCGGGCACGATCTCGACCTCACGGACGATGCGCCGCATGTCGGTGAGGTCGCCCAACGTGGTGACGGACGAAACCTCGGGCCGCTTGGTCCCCGTGGTGCGGTCCATCACCTCCATCAGCTCTTCGAGGGTGGGAAACGGAACCGCGACCTTGAAGAAAAACCGATCCAGCTGCGCTTCGGGCAGCGGGTAGGTGCCTTCCATCTCAAGTGGGTTTTGCGTGGCCATGACGAAGAACGGGTCGGGCAAGGGCCGCCGTTGGCCCGCAATGGTCACCTGTCGCTCTTGCATCGCTTCGAGCAGGGCGGACTGGGTCTTGGGGGTGGCGCGATTGATCTCGTCGGCGAGGAGCACCTGGGTGAACACCGGGCCTTGCTGGAAGCGCAGCTCTCGGCCGCCACCTTTGACCTCTTCGAGGAGGTGTGTTCCAACGATGTCGGCGGGCATGAGGTCGGGCGTGAACTGGATGCGCCGATAGTCAAGACCCAAGCAGGTGGCAAGCGTACGAACGAGCAGCGTCTTGCCGAGGCCCGGGACCCCTTCGAGGAGCACGTGTCCATCCGCAACGAGGCACGTCAGCACGCGCTCGACGACCGTGGACTGACCGACAAGGACGCGGCCAATCTCGGTGCGCAGTCGGTCGAGCTGCTGCTGGAAGCGTTCAATGTCGCTCATTCAGTCCATCTCCGCGAAATAATCGCGCACGGCGTTTTTGTAAGCGGGAGGAATCGGCTCGGCCTCAATCGCGGCCGAAGCCGCCTCCCGGTAGGCATCCGGCAGATCGACGCGGCCCACGGTGGCCGACTCTTCGGCGGTGGTCAGTCGGTACTCGAGTTCATCGACCTTGCCCGATTCGTCGAGCACGCTGTTGGTCCCAGCCACCAGCGGCTTGGCACCTTTGAGGCGCACCGCCTCGTAGAACTTCTCGAAGTCATCGATGTGCTGGCCATCCTTGCGGTCGGACTGCCGTTCGTCTCCGTTACCGGCCGCCTGGTTTGACCCTTCGTGCTCCCCCTGGTCCTCCCAGGTGTGACCCTGTCCGGCGTTGGGACCTCCTTTACCCCGGCCCTGGCTCTGACCTCCGCCCGGGCCCCCGTTTTCGCCGGACCCTTCGGTGGCTCCTTCGCCTTCGCCTTCCGTGCCGTCTCCACCCTGGCCTTCGCCTTGGCTCGACTGGCCCGCGGGGTCACCCTCGCCCAACTGCTGCCGGGCTCCTTCGATGGCACCGGCGAGGCGTTGCGCCCGTTCGAGGGCCTCGCGGTCTTCGGCCATGCGGCGCCCGGCTTCGCGTGCCTGCTGAAGTTGCTCGGCGAGTTGCTCGGCCTGAGCTGGCGACAGCTCTCCGTTCGCAGCCGCCTCGCTCGCTTGTTTCAAGGCCTCGCCCGCCCCGGCTACGCCAGGGTCGTTGCTTCCCGAGAGCTGCTCGCCGGCCTGGCGCATCGCATCGGCGGTCTTTTCGCGGGCCGCGGGGTCGGCACCTAACGCCTCGGCGAGTTCGCGCGCCGCGTCCTGCAGCGCTTCCGGGGTGGCGTCTTGCAGCGCCTCTTGCAGCGCCTCGGCCCCGGGCACATCGAGCGCCTTCGCGGCCTCTTCGAGCGCATCGAGGGTATCGTCCGCATCCGACATGGACCCTTCCAGGGCCTCGATCTGCCTTGCGAGTTCATCGAGTTCGGAGGCGGCTTGTGCCTCGGTGATGGTCTCGCCCTTCATCGCATCGGCCAGTTCCGAGACCTTCCGGTCGATGGCTTCGGGCCAGGCGGGGGCATCGGGGGGCGGCTCGATCTCGGCCAGACGTTCCTCGAGACGACTCCCCGCATCGGTGAGTGCGGACCGCTGGGTGGACGTCGTAAACCCCGGCCATACGGTGGCGGGGAGGAATGCGGCGGCAACCGCGAGTGCGAGGAATGCAGGTGTAAGGCGCGCGTTGCGGGGCCAGCGTACAGGGAGGCGTCGGGTCAGCGCATCGATCGAGACCTCGTCGACGAGCTCCTGGGCTCGGGTATCGCCGCGTTCCGCCCAATGGAGCGCCGTGATGAGGCGTTCCTCGGTCTTGCCAACCTTGTCGAGAACCAACGCGACGCCGCGCTTATCGACGGAGTGCCGGACGAAACCAAAGAGCGCCCCTAGTCCCGCCCCTACCAAGGGCGTGCCCAGTGCCATGGCCAAGGCCTGGGGCAAGGGAATGCCCAACAAGGTGCGCGCTGCGGCGACGAGCCCGATGCTCACCACCGACCCGGCGAGTCCCCCGATCGCAGCCCTTCGCCATGTGGCCCGGGTTCGAAGTCGGCGACGACCCGCCGAAAGCCACCGCGACAACCGTTCGTGTTCCGCCATGCCCCCAGGTATCACTCGTGGGGCGGCGAGCCCCGCGATAGGCGGCGCTATGGAGGATGCTTGAAACCCGTCGTGGAGCTCGACGGTGCGAGCCTCACGATTGCGCGAGTGGCCGACGTTGCGGAACGTCGGCAAGAGGTTCGACTCGCTGAGGCCGCACGTGCTCGCATGGCCAAGTCCCATGCGTGGGTGGCCGACGCCGCCCAAGGTACCATTCGAGATGCCGAAGGCCAGACGTTGTCCGTATACGGGGTGAACACGGGCTACGGCTCGCTCGCCCGGGTTCGCATCTCAGAGGAGCGCATCGAAGAACTGTCGTGGAACCTGCTTCAGTCTCATGCGGCGGGGGTCGGACCGCGCATGGACGATGTGAGCGTTCGCGCCATGATGTTGCTTCGCGCCAATGCGTTGGCGAAAGGCGCGAGTGGCTGCCGACCCGAACTCGTAGACACGCTGTGCCAGATGCTCGCCCACGATGTGCTGCCCGTGGTTCCTAGCCGTGGTTCCTGCGGGTCTTCGGGCGATCTCGCTCCGTTGGCCCACCTTGGCTTGGTGGTGTTCCGCGGACCGGATGGCGCCAACGATCCAGGTTGGGCCATCGTGCGAGGCGAGCGACGACCGGCGGCGGCGGCGATGGCCGAGGCAGGCATTCCGCGCATGGTCCCCGGTCCCAAGGAAGGTCTCGCCATGACCAATGGGGCCCAGCTCACCTGCGGAATCACCGCCTTGGTGTGCGCGAGGGCTGAACGGCTGGTGAAGACGGCCGAGGTCGCGGCGGCCATGAGCTTCGAGGCCCTGCGAGGAACCACGCGGGCGCTGCACCCCGATGTGCACGCGTTGCGCCCCTTTCCTGGCGCGCTGGCGTGTGCGGCAAACCTGCGAGACCTGCTTGCCGGATCCTCCCTTGCCGACTCGGTCCCCGACAAGGTGCAGGACGCCTACTCGCTTCGGTGCACCCCGGCGGTGCTGGGGGCGGTCCGCGATGCGCTCACCTACGCGTGGCGGCAGGTCGAAATCGAGATCAACGCCGCCACGGACAACCCGCTGATCTTGGTCGACGCCGACGACGTGAACCGGGCCTTTTCGGCGGGTCTGTTTCACGGTGAGCCCGTGGGCTTTGCCGCTGACCATGCCAAGCTGGCCCTGTGCGAGCTGGCCGCGCTCGCCGAACGTCGCATCTATCGGCTCACGACGGGCCACCTGTCCTCTCGCTTGCCGCCCCTCCTCGCGGATGGCCCAGGATTGGGGCTGATGCTGCCTCAGGTCGCGGCCGCGGCGTTGGTGGCCGAGAATCGGCAGCTTGCGATGCCTTCGTCCGTCGATTCGCTGCCCACCTGCGAAGATCAGGAAGATCACGTGGCGATGAGCACCACCGCCGCACGACGGGCCGCCGACGTCTTGGCAAACGCCGAGCAGGTCGTGGCCATCGAGTTGCTCGGTGCGGCCAAGGGGCTGTGGGTTCGCAAGACCGAGGGAGGGGTTTCCTTGGGGCGGGACACGGGCCCCGGTCTCGAAGCTGTCGAGCACACGCTTGGGGGTCCCCAAACGTCCATTCCTAGTGACGACATTGCGCGGCTTACCGAGGCGGTGCGCCAGGGTCACATCGTGGATGCGGTCGAAAAGGCGCTCGGGCCGCTAAGGGGCATCGCCTAATGAAGTCGTTGATGTTGGATGGTCGATCGCTGACCCCCGAACAACTCATGGCCGTCGCCGCAGGGACGATGTCGCTCAAGCTTGGCGCGAGGACGCGGGACCAGCTCAATGAGACGGCCGCCACGTTTGCGGAGCTCGGTCGCGTCGACATCCTCCGCAGCAAGTGGCAGTGGTTGGTGGGCGGCGACGTCCCCACGGAACCTGATCAGGCCGTGCGGGCCTTTATCGAAAGCCACTGTGCAGGCGTTGGCGAACCACTGCCCGCGATCGTAGTGCGGGCCATGTTGGTCGCGCGTGCAAATGCGCTTGCGGTCGGAGCATCGGGGGTTCGTGCGGCCCTGGTCGAACGGATCTTGTCGATGCTCGAGCGCGGATGGGTGCCCAAGGTCCCGGCGCGTGGCGCGGTGGGGGCCGCGGGGAGCATTGCGTTGGCCCATGTGGCGAGAGTCGTCTTGGGCATTGGAGGCGACGTTGCCGTGGCGGGTGACCCTTCCTTCGCACCGTTTGACGACGCCGACTGGCCCGTCTTTGCCGCGACCGAAAAGGAAGCCTTGTCGTTGATCAACGGCAGCTCACTCACCACGGGCGTTGCCGCCTTGGCCTCGGTCGAAGCGTCCCGGGTTCTCGCCGCCGCGGAAGCGGCCTGCGCCCTCACCATGGAAGCGGTGCTCGCCGACCGCGACTCGGTCAACGCCCAAGCCGCGGCCAGGCGCAACCATGACGGCATTCGCGAGGTCACCGAGCGCCTCGCCGCGTGGACCGAAGGGTCGGGGTTGGTCACGAGCAAGCGCAACCCGGACAACTTTGCCGTGCGCTGTGCCCCGACCGTCCTCGGTACCGCACGTCGGGCGCTCCGCGAATGCACCGATGTCGTCACTGCCGAACTCAATGCGCCATCCGACAACCCGCTTTGGATCGACGGGCGCCTCATCGAGGGTGGCCACTTCCATGCCGCGCCCGTGGCCCTCGCGATGGACCTGCTGAAAACCTCACTCGTGCAGGTCGCTGGCATCGCTGAACGGCGCATCTTCCGTTTGACCTACGGTGCGCTGTCGGGGCTGCCGAGTTTCCTCGTGCCCGACTCGGGCGTAAACAGTGGGTTGATGCTCGCTCAATACACCGCGGCCTCGGTGACGAGCGAAGCGCGGATGCTGACCATGCCCGCTTCCGTCGACTCCGTCCCCACCGTCCAGCATCAAGAAGACCACGTGTCGATGGGTCCCAATGCGGCTCGGTCGGCTCGACAGGTCGTCGAACGGGTGGCGGACGTCATTGCGATTGAGCTGTTGTGTGCCGCGCAAGCCCTCGATCTGCGCCGCAAGGCCGGGGATGGGAATCCCGGTCCTCGCACACAGGCCCTGTGGGAGTCGGTTCGCGCCTTGGTGCCCACCTTGGTGGAGGACCGCATGCTCGAGCCCGACATCACCACGCTGGCCGATGCGATTCGGCGGGGTGATCTGCCCGCGTAAGTCACTGGGCGCGTACGCTGAGCTGCGGCCGGGTCAGGGCTGCGAGTCTGGATCTTCGTCGGTCGGGAACGTTGGGAAGCCAGGCCACCAAACCGGACGCTGGAGGTCCGCGGCCGTTCCGTCGAAGACCGCCTGCAGCTCCGCCGCTAGCGCATCCCACCAGTTCCCGATCTTCCCCGTGAAGGCGCCGACGATCGAGGGCAGATCGATCACCGTGGCGGTGGTGTCGATCTCGGGCAGGGGTTTGTTGTACACGATCGAGCGATCACAGAAGTTCGGACCGCAGATGTGGAGGTCCGCCAACGTAGGATCGAGTTCCGGCGTGGACGGGTCGACATCAACGGGTAAGCACTCGGGACTACCCGGTATCGCGGCGGGATTCGGGGCGAACCCCACCACGTCGCAGGTCGCACAGCACCATTCCCCTGGTGCCGACCATTCATAGGTAGAGACCGTCTGCGTGCCACACGGCCCCTCCTCGATCTGCGGCGAGATCTCACGGTCAACCGGACAGTCGGTGAAGCCCACGTCGGTGATGTACGAGGCGGACTGTTGGACGTCGACCAGCTCGCAGCCATCGGGGAAGATGCTCCGAAACTCCATGACGGTCGTGAAGATGACACAGTGACCCACGTCGGGTCCCGGAACCGGGCGGAACTCGTCACAGACGAGCTTGGGTTCTGGGCAATCCACCGAGCTGGTGTCGCCATCTTGGTCGCCAAACTGTTGAGCAAACGCCGCGACCGACGAGAATGCTATCCACAATGCCAACACAGTTCCTCCTGTCGTTTTGGCTTGCATCAGGGAGGTATTGGTTGACGGTGGACATCTCGGAGAATGAATCTTTCAGTTTCTTTCAGTCCTTCAACGATCTGTGCCTTCGCGACGCGGCCGACCTCGACCCGCGCGCGGGGCGATCTGCCCGCGTAAGTCAGCGGGCGGCGTACGCTTCGAACATCCGTTCCATGGCGCGGGCCATCCAGGGCTGAAAGTCGCCTTCGAGGCGGTTGCGGACACCCCCGTGGATTTCCACGCGCTGCACTTCGTGGCCGAGCACCCCGGTTGCACGAGTTCGCAGCTTGCGGGGGCGTTGGGGTTGAAGAAGAGCAGTGCGAGCACGCTGATCGCGCGCCTGTCACGGCGGGGGCTGTTGCATCGGGGGCAGTCGAAGGTCGACGCCCGGGCGGCTGCGATGACCCTCACCAAGGCGGGAACCGATCTTCGAACGGCCATCGTTCGCCAAGATCGGCGCAACATGCAGACGATGTTGGCGGTGTTGGGTGACGACGATGGACCGCAGCTGGTTCAGCTCCTCGAGAAGCTGAGTCACGGGCTTACGCAGGCCACCGCCGAATCCGAGGCGGAGGCCGACGGTTCTTGATGGAATGTGCCCGGCGCTTTCGCCGTTGATTCACCTTCGATTCATGTGCCCCCGGTACCCGAACCCCACCGAGCAACGGGAGGGTTCGTGGACGAACGAGGATGGGATCGGTTTGCGCCGATCGTCGCCGGGGGAGCCGGAGGGCTCGCCCTGGTCGCAGCGGTCGGCTACTACGCCGCCTGGTCGGCCACCCATGGCTTCATCGCCCGGAACCCCATCATTGGTGTGGTGTTGGGTCTCGTGGTGGGGTTGGGGTGTGTCGCGTTGTCAGAACGGTGGTGGCGTGGTCAACGTCCGGCCGCCCAGGGCATCGCAGGCGCGGGGTTTGGGGTGCTCAACTTCACCCTGTACGCAGGCCACAGCTGGGCAGACACGCTCTCGGCCCCCGTTACCCTCGTCGGCCTGTCGGTCGTCGCCGCCCTTGGGGTGGGCCTTGCGTTGAGGCGGGACAGCGAGTTGGTGGCGATCTTGGGGCTTGTCGGGGGGCTGACAACCCCGCTCCTCGTCGCCCCGGATCGCATGATCTTTGTCGCCTACGCCCTGTTGCTCAACGTGGGGGTGACCGGGGCGGCGTTGTGGCATCGGTGGCGGGTGGTGCCGATGGTCACGGTAGGCCTGACCCTGGCCTACACAGCTTGGTGGTGGATGTCAGGTCCGGTTCAGGGCAACGTGGCGACCGTGGTGGGATTGCTCGGACTGGGACTCGGATGGACCGCTGCAGCGGGCGTCCGGGATGTGCCGCGGGAGGTCGCGTGGCCCTACTTCGCGGGCATTCCGTTTAGCCTGGCCATTTTGCTGATGCCGTGGTCTGGGCTTGCGTCGAGCGTGCTTGCGGTGGTCGGGCTTGGCCTGTTCATCCCGCTCGCGGTGTGGACGGTGGGCCGCCCTGAACTGGAGCTGGACCGCGAGCCGTGGGTCATTGGGTTCTTGGCGACAGGACCGCTGATGGCGGCCTATCTGCGCCTTGTTTCGGATGATGGTCTAAACTGGCTTGTGGTCGGCGCCTTGTTGGTGTTGCCGGTCTTGGGCACCTGGGTGGTGGCCCATTTCACCACACCTCGGGAGCAACCCGGCTTGGTGCAGGCGGTCTTGGCCGCGACTGTGGGATCGGCGGCGTTGGCGGTGGCCGCGGAGTCCACGATCTACGAGCAAGAAGGTGTATTGGCATCGTTTGGGGTCGTGGTCGCGGGCCTTGGTCTGCTCGCAGACGTCGAGCCTCCGTTCCGACGTACGTCGGGCTCGGGCGTGATGACCTTGCTCATGGCGGTCGTCGCCACCGTCGCTCTGCTCGTCGAGCCCAGTGGGAACAAGGCGATGATCGCGGCGGGTTTGATTCTCGTGGTCTCGTGGGGGCCCCTGTTCCTCTGGCCACCTTCCGATCAGGGAAGGCACTGGCTGCCCGTCTACTCGGTGCTCGCGCTGGGCTTGCCGGTGGGGTTCACCTTTCACGATGTCGTCGGCTCGGGCTTTGATGGTGCGGTGCCCTTGGGCATCGCCTTGGTGGCCTTGATGGGGCTTGGAGCGTTGTCTCGGTTCTCGGGTCGTGAGGAGGCCCGCCAGGTCGGGGCCACCGCGTTTGGTGGGGTGGCCCTGGTCGGGGTGGCGGTGGCCATTCCCCTGCAGCTCGAGGCGCAGTTTCTCACCTTGGGGTGGGCGGTCTTGGGGCTTGCCGTGATGGGGCTTGCGTTCCGCAGCCGCAGCGAAGGGCTGACGGCGGCCGGTGTGGTCTTGCTAGGGCTCGTGGTGGTGCGGCTCGTGTTCAACCCGGCGGTGTTGAGCTACCATCTCGTGGCTGGCCCCCAGCCATTGTCGTGGGTGCTCTATGGCTACACGATTCCCGTGTTAGCCTTGGTGGGCAGTGCGCGGATCGTGTGGGTGGCGCCCGAGCGGGACAGCTGGCGAGCCCCCTTGCGCGATGGGCTTCAGATCGCAGCGATTGCCGTGGCCTTCACGGGCATCAATCTCTTTGTCTCTCACTGGTTCTCGGGCGGCGAAGCCCTGTCATTGATGGACACCGCCCTCGAAGCGCAGCTGGTGCGAACGTGGTCGTGGATGGGCTTTGGGGTCGCACTGCTGTGGCTCGGAGCCCCCTTCAAGGGACGACTGGGCGCATTGGTGCTCGCCGTGGGGAGTGCCAAGGTCCTGCTGATGGATCTGTGGGCCTTGGATGGGCTTGGCAAGGCGCTCGTGCTGCTCGGCGTGGCGGTGGCGCTGTTCGGTGGCGCTCTCCTTCTGCAGCGAAGCGCCTCGCGACCCGCACCGACCTAAGCGTTGGCCCCCTTGAGGAAGGCAGGCTGGTAGTGCGTCTTCCAGGCACTGAACATCGCTTCGAGAGGGAGGGTGTCGTGCGACCCATGGTCGGTGACGTACTCCATGAACTCCCCCGCCTTGCGGTCGTAGGCCTGAAACAGTGCCTCGTGCTCGCCGTCGAACTCCAACGGCGCCACGCCGAGGTGGGCACACAGCGACGCGTTGAAGGCCGGGGTGATGCCAATCCACCGCCCATCGAGCTGGACCTCGGTGTAGCCATGGTACACGAGAAGATTGGTCCCAAGTTGGGCTTCGAGCTTTTCGGTCGCGATGTGGTTGCGAACGTCAGCGAAATGCAGTCGCGCGGGGATGCCGAGGGCTCGGGCAGATGCAGCCAGCAACACCGCTTTGTCGATGCAGTGGCCTTCGCGGGGCTCGCGGGCCAGCACGACCGAGGCCCGGTAATCGTCAGGGTTGCGGCTCACATTCCACGGGGAGTAGCGCCACCCGTCCCGCACGGCGTAGAACAGGGCCACCGCAGCGTCGACGGGGGACCGCCCTCCACCGTGGTGCTCGGCAAACGCGATGACGTCGGGGTGGTCGCTGTCGACGAAACGGTTGGGGGTCACGGTCACGCAGGCCTCGCAGGCAATGCGGGCCACGTAACGAGGTGGGCTACCCGCTCGTGGAGAAGTGGAAGGGGTAGCTGACCACCACGATCCCGTTGCCTTTGGGCAAGGGAAAGCGAAGCCTTAGGAAGCGGCTCGCGATGCAGCTTTCCGTTGGGGAGTGCTCGAGCGACGACTGCTTGATGCGGGCCGCCGACACACTGCCATCCTTTGCGATGGTGAAGCCCACGACGACCTTGCCGGCGAGCCCTGGTTTCTTGTTCAACTCGCGTTGGTAGCAATAGCGGATGGCGTTCAAGTTTCGCTTGATCACGTCTTCGATGAGGCTGCGGTCGAGAGCGCCAATCACGATGGGGTCGCCGGCCACCGTACCGAGTCCCTGCCGAGGCTTGGGCCCACCCGTGCGGCCGAATCCCAAACGGCCGGGCCCCCCTCCAGGTCGGCCCAATCCACCCCCGGACTCCGCTCGGCCGCCCGACCCAAACGCGCCACCTCGAGACGTCAGGCCGTGATTCGCCACGCCGGCTCCGCGGACCCCAATGAGGTCGTTGGCCGCGCTCGTCAGGGCGTCGTCGAGGACGCCGCTGGCAAACAGAACATCGAGGTTCGGCAGGATGCCCGACTCCGAGGCGACCTCGCGATCCTGCATCTGCTGGGCAAGGTCGGGCGGCACGTCTGGTCGAGGGACCTTCTTGGGATTGTCGCCCCCCGGCTTGGGGTCCGGCGCCACAGGTTTGGGGACGTTGGGGGGCTTGGGCGGCGGGCGAAGTTGGACCACCGCGAACTTCTCGACGTACGCGGCCACCTCAACGGTGGAAGGGGCGGGCAGTGTCAACACGCCCAGGGCCAACATGGCACCTAGGAAGGCCATGAACGAAAGGGAGGCCACGAGCGTCCATTCGGTCTTGCCGGTGTGTCGCTCGGGGATCCGTGCGCCCTCGCCCACCATGCGAGCGATGAAGACGGTGCCCCCGGCATCGATGCGAACCTCACCGTCGATGGGTACGACGACGTGGTCACGATCCTGGTGAGCCCGGCCCTGCGTAACGAGATCGGCAAGCGCGACGGAGGCTTCGCCGATGCGAACGTGTCCGTCCCAAGCGGCGGGGATTCGAGCCACCCAGCGGTCGCCCTCCCAGTCGAATAGCGTATGCTCGTCGTCGGCCAGCGCCCCGATGGGAACCGGAAAGTCACTTCGCAACGCACTTTCGACCTCGGACCACATCGGCGCCAGCCAAGGGAGGACGCGGCGTAAACCCTCTGGAACCCAGCCGAGATCGACGCCAAGGAGCGACCAGCGCCAACCCACTCGGGTCCCGACGGTCACCGCATTCGATACAGTTGGTACGAAGTGCCGGGTATCAAGAAGCACGAACCCCCAAAACTGGTGAACTTCGAGCGCATGGCGAGTGCCGGATTCTGGTGGTGGTCTCGGGGGAACGAAGAAGGCCATCACATCGTCAGGGGGATGTGGGCGCACGGGGGCATCGGACGTACGGTCGACGTGCGTCATAGGAACTCCAGCTCGTGTGGATCGGCTCTTCGATCCTTCGTGTACGAGCATCGACCTCTCGCCGAGGTCGGGGTTCCCGTATTTGCGTCAACGGATGGTTAAGTTCCGCCTACTCGGCGGTTGACGCGCTCGAGGATGACGCGCACTGGCCTTGGCGCTCCCGTTCTTCACACACCTGGACGTTGTTCTGTTCGTTGGGTGTCCAAAGGCGGGGATTCGCGGTGACCGAGAGGACGGTTTTCGTTGCGTCCACGATGCTCGAGGATTTCACCACCTCGTCGATCGAGATTTCGCCCTGCAACATGTCCCGAAGCTCATTGTGCAGGGAGCCGGTGCTCCGAGCACTCTCCCCTTCGAGCACGCTGGACCACACGATTGGCTCGGTCGTACCGAAGACGAGGAACGTGTTGGCGGACTTCATAGGGGGAACGGCCCGCCCAATGTCCTGTGCGTACGTTGCGCCAGGACCACGCAAGACTTCCGTGGTGCGACCGGATGGCCAACTGGTGATCGAGCCATCAGGTGACAGGTAGAGAATGCTGACGTACACATCGCGCACGGGCTTCTGGGTCAGCGTCGCCTCGAGCTGAAGTGCGGTGCACAGGGGGACCTCGAAGCGGTCTGTGGGCCGGGCTGGAGGCCGAAACGGCGTTTGTTCACAGCTCGGTGCGTCGGGGCTTGTCGCCAGCCGTACGTCGAGGCCTCCGCCTTTGGGTAGCGAGGATTGGAGCGCTCGAAGCACTTGCTGTTGGACGTGGCGTGCCAAGACGTCGGCAACGCCAAACGCATCTTTGGGATCGACGGCTTCCCCCGATCCCACACGATTGCGCGTTCCCCCCAGCCGGTCGCGAACGGTAAAGGCGGTGCGGTCGGGGTTCATGCCGATTTGGAAGTCGGGCGTCGCGCTACCGACCTCGACGTAGCGACGCAGAAGCGGGTTCTGTTCGATGGCCACCCTTAGGTCATCGGCGTAGGCCGTCTTCTCGACAATGACGACCCCGATTGAGCGCTGGTCGGCCGGCATGGAAACCGAGAACCCTGGGATGGTCGGCTGTTCGATCGGCTCGAGAAACCGCGGCTCGATGTCTTCGTCGGTTGCCGTCGCCAATTGTAGGATCTCTGGCAGATCTAGGTTCGGTTCAGGGGGAGCTACGCGTCGTTGGCTCGCCGGTTCCGAAGGAGGAGCGACCTCAGTCTCGCCCTCGTCGTCGAGGAGTTCCGCCAAGGTGGGGTGGAAGAACGTGACCGGGCCCCGGTGGCCGGCCTGCACCAATTCGTCGACCGGAGCGCCTTCGGTGGTTGGCACCGCCACGCTGAAGCCGACGATCGAAGCGCTGGCGACGACGAGCCAGACGAAAGGGGCGACCAGCCGTTGTCCAAAGGTGGTGATGACGAAGCCCGCGGCGGTGCTTGGCATGAGCAGGCCCGCGGCGCCCCACCCGCCCGCAACCGCGGCGGTGCGGCTCGACCAGATGCGCCGCTGGTAGCTCTGGAGAATGCGTTCCGCCTCGTAGCGGTAGCCGTAAGGGTCGGGGTCGCGTTCGCCGGGGAGGGGGGTCAACTTGTGGAGCAAGACGTAGGCAAGGCGTACGCCTCGGCCCCAACGCCAAGGAGGACCTTGGACATCGCGTCGGGCGCGTTCGAGGGCCGCTTCGATCCAGCCCTGTGCCTCGGCATCGTCGGGGGACAGGGGCGCGCTGGCGAACGCAGCGGGCACGCCAGGGAGCGGTTCGCGGGGGTCGCGAATCCAGGAACGCAGCAGGGCTCGGGCGGCACGGGACCAGCCGGCGATCGCGCGTCCCACCTCGGCTCTCCGACGCTTTGCCAGTTGACGCCAGCGGTTGCGAAGCGGACCCAACCGCAACGCATGGCGGACTTCAACGGACAACGCGCCGGCTACGGCCGTAAGCCACATCAACAACGAGTCATTGCGGGCGGCTTGGTCCACCATGGCGACCACCCATTCGTCGATTGGGGTGTCATCGTAGCGAGCCTCGACGCCAGCGAGGGTCGCGAGTTCGACCAGCGTGTGGCGGTCCAGTTCGCTTGCGAGCAGCGCGAGTCCAATGTGCTGGCGAACTTGGTCGAGGGTCGAAAGCGTACCCAAAGGGGCGAGGTTGGCCAGCAAATGGCCTCGCTCAACGGGGGTTGCTGCTTGCACCACGGGGTCCCACGCCCCCACGCCTCGGCTCACCCGAACTCCCGCTTCGGTCGCCGCAGCTACGATGCGGTCGGTGGGCACTGCATCGTTGAGAAACGCAAGGAGGGGACGGTGCCGTTCGTCGGGACGGTGGGCGTCCCGACGATGCGAGCGTGCGGCTTGGGCATTGGCGAGTTCGGCTTCGAGTTCGTCGAAGCGCGTTTCATGGTGGGCCGCATCGACCAAGATCTCGACTTGTTCGAGAGGCGACACATCGTCAGGCACGAGGTCCCGGAGGGCCAGCCGATCGGCTACGCGCAGCACCACCGGGCGTCCCAGGGCCAACAGCTCGCGAACCACCGTGGCTCGGGTGCGGGCGACCCGATTGAACCGCTTGACGACGGTTTCGAGGGCATTCGCGTCGTCAGTCCCCTGAAAATCCCGAAGCCCCGCGATGGGAAAGGCGGCTTCGACTTCGGCCCACGTCACACCGTTGATAAGCCAGGGCACGAGCGCAAACCTCGTCCGACGGCTGCGGGCCTTGAGCGCGAGCATGGCCACTTCGGCCCCCACCCACTCGCTGCGCAAGGCCTGGGGGCACAGCACGAGCACGCCCCCATCGCAGCGTTCGAGCCATTGGGCCAGCTCGTCGCGCCACCGGTCGCCCACTTCGAGGCGAACGTCGCGCATCGGTTCATGCCCCGCGGTCGCCAATGCAGGCTCGAGCTCGCGAATGAGTGACTCCGCGGCCGAAGAGGCGTGGGCGTAGCTGATGAAAATGCGAGCACCAGACATTGTTCGCAGCATACCCAGATCGGGAGGGGTGAGCATTGCCCGAAGTGCAACCCACGATGGTGGACGTCCATCCGTCGTGAACGGCACCATCGCAACTCTTGCAAGACCGTTCGCGGTCCGGATGGGCCGACACGACAGTCAAGGAGAGACCCCCATGTCCTTCACCCAGCTGTCGTACGTCAGTCGGCCCGTCGCTGGCACGACCATCGAAGACGTTCGAGACATCTTCGAAGTGTCGATGATTCGCAATCGGCAGGCCCAAATCACGGGGTTTCTCGTGCATCGCCACGACCGGTTCGTGCAGATCATCGAGGGGCCGCCCGGGGGGGTGGTTCGACTGTTCGAGACCATCCGAGCGGATCCGCGACACGAGGAAGTGGTGCTCATCGGCTGCCGTCGCATCCCCGAGCGCCGCTTCTCCGAATGGTCGATGGGCTACCTGGCCGTTCAGGGCACCCTGGCCAACATCCTTTTGCGGCGCACTGGCGAGGCCTCCTTTACGCCCGAGGCTCTCCCACACGAAGCCCTCGTGGCGTTGGTCGCGGAACTCTCGGGGCGGACCGCAATGTTGCCGGAACTCGAACTCTAAACGCTAGCGCGCAGCCCTCGAACAAAGTTGGCTACTGCGGTACCGATGGCGTCGGGGCTGTCTTCTTGGATGAAGTGTAGTCCTGGAACCGTCACTTCCTCAAGATGAGGCCACGATCGGACGAATTCGCGTTGGCGTCCAATGAGGATGGAGCCCGGATCCGCGTTGATGAACAGTTTGGGGGGCGACGCCTCGCTCGACAGCCAATCGCCATAGGCCTTGACGATGGCCGCGACGTCAGCCGGCTCTCCGTCGATCGGGATCTGCCGAGGCCAGGTCAGCGTTGGGCGCCGGTCTTCGCCCGGGTTGGAGAACGGTCGCCGATACTCGGCCATCTCTTCATCGGTGAGCGACCGCTGGATGGACGCAGGGAGGATGCGCTCGACAAAGGTGTTCTTGTCGAGGACGATCGATTCGCCAGCTGGCGACCGCATCGCTTGAAAGATGGCTCGGGCGGCTTCGGGCCAGTCGCTCCAGGTCACGGGCGTTGCGATCGCCTCCATGAAGGCAATGCCCTGAATCGCGTCGCGATGGGTGTTCGCCCAGTGGAATCCGAGGCCGGATCCCCAGTCGTGGATGACGAACACGACACGTTCGGTGACCCCGATCTGGTGCAGGAGCGCTTCGAGATAGCCAAAGTGCTCGACAAACCGGTAGCGGTCAGGTCCCGACTGGGGCAGTTTTGAACTATCTCCTTGGCCGATGAGGTCGGGCGCGATGAGGCGACCCAGACCTTCGAGGTGCGGCATCACATTGCGCCACAAGTAGGAACTCGTGGGATTGCCGTGCAAAAACACGATGGGGTCGCCTTCACCCACATCGACGTAGGCCATCTTCTGGCCAACGACGTCGGCGAACTGCTTTTCGTAGGGGAACCGGGCGTGGATGGGCATGGAGACCTCGGGGGCGGGGACGCGCTCGTCTTTGGCCATGCTACAGCGCGATTCAGCCGTGAACCTGGGAGGCCGCCCATCGAGTTCGATCTCGGAGTGCTCGCGTTGATCGTGGTGGGCGCCATGATGGTCCAGACCGCGATTGGCTTTGGTGCAATGCTGATCTGCGTGACATTCGGGTCGATGCTCTTCACGGTGCCTGAACTCACCGCGATGCTCGTGCCCTTGTCGATGCTCCAGACGACGTACATCGTGGTGCATCACTGGCGTGATGTGAACGTCCGGCTCTTGTTCACCCGGATCTTGCCTTGGATGGGGCTTGGCATGAGCATCAGCTTTCTTTGGGTAGGCGGTGAGGCTCAGCCCTGGATGCGCCCCACCCTTGGCGTGATGGTGCTGTTGCTCGCGCTTCGTGAGCTGGGCCGCGCCTGGTTCGGTGCGACCAAAGGGAGCGGCGGGTCTCGCGTGGCGGCCACGCTGGGACTCATCGTGGCGGGTTCGGTGCACGCCGTGTTCGCCACCGGCGGACCGCCTCTGGTTTGGGCCTTGGGCCAGGAGGGGCTTGACAAAGCCACCTTTCGCACGACGTTGACCGCGGTGTGGGTCGGCGTGAACACGGTGCTGGTGACCGCGTTCGCATTCCGAGGCCAATTGACCAGCGCCTCGCTAACCGCAACGGCAATGCTCGTCGTGCCGCTGATCATCGGCATCGTGATTGGAGAGTGGCTTCACACGCGGGTTCAAGAGGACGGGTTCCGAGTCGGGGTATGGGGCTTTCTCGCCGTGGCCGCCATCCCCTTGATCATGAGCGGCGTTGTTGCATGAAGGCGGGGGGCCGAGACCACGCGGGGATCCAAATGGGTGCGAGTCCTGTGTTCGTCGGCTCGGGCACGAATCGGAACGGCGCCGCCAAAGGGCATGCGCGAATGCGACGGTCCGCGCACGCCCGAGCCCGGCGGACCACGTACCTTCTCGGACACCTCGCGGCGCAGAACCTCCGCTGGGCCTCTGCCATGTACGCCGATGGCCGCCGTCGCGGGCAAAGCGCTGCCACCGCCTACCGGCGAATCGCTCGAAGCCTCCTGCGCATCCTGAACGCCCTTGTTCGCGACCAACAGCCCCACGACGACGACCGCTATGTGACCGCCCTCAAGGCCAAAGGCGTCCCCTGGGCCTAATCGCTGTGAAGGCGAGAATGGCTTGGCCGGCCCCTCGCAAAGGCCAGCTTGCGAAGCGGACGTGCGGTCGAGGCCGACTCGCGACCGAGGTTCACTCCGCAGAACTCTCGCCCCGACAGCAGGGAAGCAAAGGTAAATCCTTTGTTGTTTGGACCACCGCCTCCGATCCTGAGATCTGTTCCTTGACTTATCAGTAGTGGTGTCCAACGCCTCTCGAGAGTTGCCATCTCATGCGTGACCGCTCGTCATCGCGGCGCAATGTGAACGACTCAAGCCGAGCTACTCGCGAACGACGTCTTCAGCGGACTTCGCTGTGAACAAGCGGTCGGTCCACGCCTCCAGCTGTTCCAGATGTGCGGCTTCGATCGCCTCCGATACGGATTCGGGAACAGCTCTGAAGCGCTTCTCGATCAGCCGATGCAGCAGGCGACGAGCCCCAACGTCCTCACCGGCCCGCATCCCTTCTTCACGTAGCTTCTGTGCCCAGCTCATAATGGCCTCTACCGTTTCTCGACCCACTTGGTCGACCAGCAGCCGCTGCAGCTCCTCGGTCGGTGGTTCCTTCTCAACGTCGATCACGTAGCGCATCACGATCTCGATGGCCCGCAAACCCGACTCCGAGAGCACCGCTTGGAGCACCGTGATCCACGTGGGCAGCCGCTCCCACAGCCTTCCATCACTCGCGTGCTTCATTAGGAGGAGAGCCATGCGCCCGAGAGCTCGACCACGAAGCTCGTCGTCCTCGACCCCACGTAGGTCCTCGAGGAGGTATCGGAAGTCGACCATCCATGATGCGAGGTCGTGGCGAACCTCATCCGGGGCGTCGATCAAGCTCGCGAAGTCCGAGGGGACATTCCACCGCTCGCCACCGTGGTACAGGACGACCGGAACCACGATGGGTAGCGCCCGAGCGCGGGGATATTGGCCGAGCCAGTGCTGCCAGATCCGGACGAGGTACCCGAGCAGCCGGAACGGCATCAGCGGATCTGGCGATGACTGGTGCTCGAAGAGCAAGTAGACAAAGGCACTCTCATCACCCCAGCGACTCTCCACCTCGAACAGAAGGTCGGTGTGTCGGTCGGACAGCTCCTCGTCGACGAAGGAGCCGGGGGCATGCCGCAGGTGGTCGAAATCCAGGTGCCTTGTCACCTCAGACGGCAACACGGCTCGCAGGTGGGCTGCGGCCTGCTCGGGCTGCGAGAACACAGCCTTGAAGAGGGCGTCGTGGTGATTCCTCGGCATGCTCCGACATAGCCCGCGGACATGGCCCGGCGGTCCTCGCCGTGAACTACTGCGCACACAGACTCGACCAGCCTCCCTGGATACAGGCGCCACGAGCCTGACCGCATCGTGATCTCGCCCGAGGAATTGACCATGCCTACCTCTTGGTGGCCTGGGGCATCACACGCACCCCTTTGACTTGTCGTTGCATGCCCTCGAGCACTTCCGCGACATGCGGCTGGCGTAGATATCGGCTCGGCATCGCCGCCAACCGACTGCGAAGGCACATACTCCTCCCGCCAGCGTCACCTGCCGGAACCCGAATCCTGGAGCCCATCCTGTTCTCACTTCCATCGCACGTCCGCCACGTTCACCTCTACGCCGACCCAATCAGCATGCAGTGGGGCGAGAAGAAGCTCGGACAGCTCTGCCGAGACGAAATGGGTATCGATCCCGACAACGGCGATTTCTTCCTCTTCTACAACCGGAAGAAGGACCAGATCCGGCTCTTCTTCCTGGACGTCGATGGCTGCCAGATGCTCACGAAGTACCTGCCAGACAACGCCTTCCTGTTGCCCGTCGTCCCGGAAGGCTCACGCTCGATGGAGATCCCGGCGACCCTGCTGACGTCACTGTTCAAGCAGTGATGAATGAAGCCCCAGGCTGAACTCCCGAAGCCGAGCGATGGGCCAACTCCACGTGCGCAACGACGAACGGGCCTTGTCGTGACAACCTCGCAACGGCCTCGCTCCGACCAAGCTCGCACAGCATTCCTCGAGCACGTCGCGAAGACCATCGACCCCGCGTGCAGAGCCGTTCACAAGGTACGCGATGTCGTGTTGCCGATCCCTTAGGCCATCCAGTGCGAGCACACGGCCAGGGTCGGGTCAGCATGCGTGGCCAGAGTTCCAAGAACTCTCGATGTTGGCGCTCGTCTCGCCGGACAGCATGGTGACGCCCGACCATCCGTTGCGGCACCTGCGACCCCGGGTCGAGCGTGTCCTTCGCGAGCTCGAGCCTGTCTTCGAGCAGATGTACGCGGCGTCGGGCCACCCGTCGGTGCCTCCGGAGCGACTGCTCAAGGCGATGCTGCTGATGGCGCTGTTCTCGGTCCGCAGCGAGCGGCAGTTCTGTGAGCAGCTGCACTACAATCTGCTGTTCCGCTGGTTCCTTTCGATACCGAAACGAGCGGCCACCTACGTGGCCCGCCCGACCCGTCACAGGTACCCTTCTGTCTCGGATCCATGGGCGTCCACGGCCTTCTTCATCAACCTGCTAGCGAAACTGTCCGCTTCCGAAGTCGATTCCCACCGGTACGCACCACACGCTCACGCCATCGACATCATCCCAGGTCGTGCCAGAGGGGAGCGAGGCGTAGATGGTTTCGCCGTCGTAGCCGCCAGGCAACAGTAGGTTCTCCGACATGGAGATGTCGAGATCGTAGTTGCCACCTAACCCCCCGTAGATCTGAACGTTGATGCCGGTCCCGTCGAAGACGAAGTCGCGGATCTCGACGGTGCAGTCGTCAATGATCTGGGCCGTTCCTTGCACATCGTGGAAGAAGGTCTGCAGCTCTGCAATCTGACCGATCCGAGGATGGGTCTGGTCACACGCTTCAGGTGCGGTGCTCGCCGGGATTTCTCCGTCAGGAGGGGCGGGGGTTCCCGGCGTGCCGCCGCCCTCCATCGACACATAGGCCACCACGTCGAGGAGCTGATCGTCCGACAGTCGATTGGCTCCTCAGAACGGCATGAGGCCGCCGGTGAGCACGTCTCCGTAGACGCCTCCGGGACGCCCGCTCGTACGGACGCGGCGCGCGATCAATTCAGGCTCGAGGCCCCGGAACAACACGTTGGGGGCAAGCTCGGTGATGTCGCCGGTGGCGCTGTGGCACGCCACGCACCGCGATTCGAACACCTCGCGTCCGGCCATGGCGTCGCCACCGGTGAGGTCGGCGGGCGGGGCTACGATGTCGACCGAGATGGGTTCGGCGGTGGCAGGAGCGGTGTCGGAAAGCAACCCTTCGAGGGCTAACCAATCGGGGTCGTCGTCGGCCCACGGTTCGGGGGCGTTCATCCATTCGTCGCGGCAGCTGTTGACCGCATCGAGCAGACGACTCACCTCGCCGTTCTTCCAAGACGGTCGAGCGATCGCATCCCCAATGGCGTGCCCCGGCCGAATCAGGCCATCTTCGGCGGGCTCTTCGAGCGCGTGGCAGGTCGCACAGGCGAACACATTGCCGTCCGGAAGACGGTTTTCGTAAACGGAGCGCCCGTCTTCGGCACTTCCACAGGCCACCACGCCGCCAAGGGCGATTGCCCAACCTCGGATCATCCTTACCTCCGCCCTCCGAGTCTCGGCAGAAGACCGGGCATTACGGGCCGCGATCGTGGTGACACTCGATGACATGTAAGTTGCGAACTTCGGGAGCGTTGGACGGTCCTGCAAGGGAATGAACCCTTCGACCGTGGAGCCTGCATGCCCGACCGTTGGAAGTTGACCGCCGCCCTCGCCATCCTTGCGCTTGGAGCCGGCCTTGCGGCCCAGCAGCTCTTGCCTGCGGACGCTCCCTCGGCGCAGGCACCTCGCGACGTCGACATCGTGCTTTGCCTCGACACGTCGGGATCGATGGAACAGCTCATTGATTCCGCACGATCCCGGCTGTGGGATGTGGTCAACGAGGTGGGGGAACAGGAGCCCAACGCAAACCTGCGGGTTGGTCTGCTGTCGTACGGCTCCCCAACGCCAGGCACGGGCGCATCTGGCTACGTCGTCGTGCAAAGCGCACTCACTAACGACCTTGACGCCCTGTACGCGACGATGTGGGGCCTCCACACGGACGGAGGCGACGAGTACGTGGGATGGGTCCTTGAGGACGCACTCGAAAAAATGCCCTGGTCGACCTCCGACAACGCTGCGCGCCTCATCTTCGTGGCGGGCAACGAGTCCGCCTACCAGGGCAGCAAGGATCCGACCCGCATCGCGGCCCGCGCCAAGGTTCAGGGATTCAAGATCAACACCCTGTATGCGGGTCAGGTCAACCAGGGTGTCGCCGAGAACTGGGACGACGTCGCCGAGGCAGGAGGCGGTCGGTTCACCGCGATCTCGATGGCGGATGGTTTGGTCCAGGTCGCGACCCCCCACGATGCCGAGATCGAGCGTCTCAACAAGGCGTTGAACGACACCTATGTGCCGATGGGCGAGGCCGGTCGGCAGCGGTACCGCCGCGTGCAGGAACAAGATGAGCGCGCGGGACGCATGGGGGCGGCGAGTTCCGCGGCGCGCGCGCTCGCGAAGGGGTCGAGCGTCTACAAGAACGAAGCGTGGGACCTCGTCGATGCCACCACGTCAGGCAAGGCAGAGCCCGAAGCGGTGTCTGCGCCCATGTTGCCTCCGGAGATGCAGGCCATGAGGCCCGCGGCCCGTCGGGCCTACGTCGAGACCAAGAAAGCCGAGCGTGATGCCATCAAGCAGCAGATGGCCGAGATCAAGGAGGCCCGCGAAGCCTGGATCGAAGAGAACGCGGAAGAAAGCGAAGGGCTCGGCAAGAAGATGAAGACGATCGTGGCCGAGCAGCTCTAATCTTCGACGTAGCGGTCGTTCCGCCATGGATTGGCGGTGTTTGAGTAGCCGCGCGTAGCGTCGTGGCGATCATGCGCACCCGTCCACCGTGATCGGTGTGCAGCGGGACTCTCCCAGATCGAGGATGGGCCACCTTTCGGTCACCGTCTGGCCGACCGGGACTTGGGGCAATCCATGTCGATTGGGGGGACCCGTGCCCTGCGGGGTCTCGAGCGTAGAAGCCTGGCTTGGCTCAAAGCGCTCCTTGAGCCTCATGCGGGCCGCAATCACACGTCTTCGCTGCGCGTCGTCGAACAACGGTCTTCTCCATGGCGCGCACGCAAAAGGAGCTGTATCGTGGGAAGCTGTCGGTCTTCGAAAGCAACGACGATCGACGCAGGATCGTTTAAGCTCGGCAGGGAGGGTGAATGCGACCGTGGATGGCCTGGTGTGCTGCACTCATAGGGTGTGCACCCACGACAGAAGACGGAGACTCGACCTGGTTCACGCCCCAACCAGCCGAGTCCACCCCGCCCGACACCGGCATGAAGCCCAAGCCCAAGCCCAAGCCTACGGCGGTGCTTGTGCAGGATGTGACCCCGGTATCGACGCCCCACGGATGGATTACCGCCCAGGTGCTCGAAGCCGTGGCCAGCGCGTCCATCGGCGATCAAGCACTCCGCGGCGTGTCGTCAGGCACGTTCTACGGCATGTGGCGATTGCCTGAGGACCTGTCCACGGGCGTGCACGATGTCATCTTTCGGAATGCCCAAGGCGCGGTCCACATCGTGCCGGTGACGATCCAGGAACCTTGGTTCAAGAACCTCACTAAGGACGCAGGCATTGGGTCCACGCACGACGTGTCGGGATGGGCCGCACAGTGTGCCGAGTCTCTGACGTCGGTGGGCGTTGCCGACATCGATCTCGACGGGGACATGGACCTGCTGCACGGCAACCTTATGGGTCCTTCGCGGCTGTACCGCAACAACACTCTGCCCGGAGCGACGCAGCCTTCGTTTGCGCCGTGGAACGCGCTGGAGTCGGTCGACCTCGTCACGGCGGTCTCGTTCGCCGATTGGGACAATGACGGCGATCCGGACTTGTTTGTCGGTCGGCGAGGGCACAACCGTCTGTACCGCAACGAGATCATTCCTACGGGCACGGTGTCGTTTACGAACATCACCGCCACCAGCGGGATCGCTCAGGCCGACCAACGAACGACCAACGCGGGATTTGGGGACGTTGACGGCGATGGGCTGCTCGATTTCTACGAGGTCAACCACGCTTGGTGTTTTCCGGGCGTGTCTTCTGACGACAGCACGCAGGACTACCTGTACCGGAACCGTGGTGATGGCGTGTTCATCGACGTCTCGGATTGGTTGCCCGATGAGGTGGGACAGGTCTCGAGCCGGTACGGGTTCTCCGCCATCTGGATGGACTTCGACCGCACCGGCACCCAGGACCTTTGGGTGGTCAACGACTACGTGAGTCGCGGTGGGTCCTCGGTGCTCTTCCGAAATGGAGGGCGCGGGATCGATGGGTTTCCCGTTCTTGAAGACGTCACTCTCGACAGTGGCATCGCTCCGCAGCCCGATGACCTCGGCAAGGGCGTCAACGCGATGGGCGGAGACGTCGGGGACATCAACGGTGATGGTTGGCCTGACGTGGTTTACTCCAACATCGGTCCAAACTTCTTGATGCAGAGCATTGGGCCGGGGGCCTGGGAAGACGTGTCGGCCGACCGCGGCATTCAGCGTACAACCCTGCCGTGGAACCAGCCGTCCGTCACGTGGGGCAGTCACCTGTTCGATGCCGAGAACGACGGTGATCTCGACATCTTCTTCACGGGCGGGGTGCTCACCGGGCCGAGTTCGATGCCCCATGCGGTCTTCGAGAATCTGGGCACGGGGGTCATGCGAGAGGTGTCTTGGTCGGCGGGGATCGCTTCGCCGATGAAAGGAGCCGCGTCGGCGATTTTTGATGCCAACCGAGATGGCTACCTCGATTGGGTGGTCGCCAATTGGGGAGCTGAGCCCGAATTGTGGGTCAACCAGAATGCGCGGTCCGGGAACCACTGGCTGATGGTCGAACTCGAGGGAGGCGAAGGTATCAATCGCGATGCCTTTGGTTCGATCGTGGAGTTGGTCCACACCAATGATGAAGTGGACACGTGCTGGTACAACCCTCGAAACTCGATGGCAGCCACGGGGGACCACGCTTGTCACTTTGGCTTGGGATCGGAAACCGAGGTTCAGCGCGTAGAAGTGCGCTGGCCCAACGGTTCGGTCGATGTGGTGTTCGCGCCCACCATCGATCGACGCATGGTGATGACCTTTGTTCCTTGATGGTCGTGTCTTGGGGGTGCTCGCATGGGTGGCGTGCACGTCGCCCGGCGAAGGGACGGAGCCTACGGGTCGGGTGACCGAGTCGACGATGCCTGCTCCGACGGGGGAGACCGGGTCCGTCAAGACCTGCATCGAAGGAGTGCAACTGGGCACGGGGGTGAAGGCGTTTGTGCCGTTGTCCGAAGGGGATGTTCTACCGCTCGTGTTTGGCTCTCAGGGCAGCTACCACCTTCCGCTTGCGTTTCGCGGTTGTGTCCTCGACGACAAGGTCACGACCAACGTCCGAGGCACCGTGGTGTCGGACCAACAGGTCGTTGTCCAGATCAACGTTCCCCACCGTTGGATCGTGGAAGACGACTGTTGCGGCGTCTTCCTCGATGTCTTCGGCTTTCTCTTCTCGATCGAGCCCGATTGGAAGGCCACCGACCTCATCGGAGAGGCGGTCGACCTCGAACTGCAAACGACGTCCGGGGGAGTCACCTATTCCGACAGCGTGCGGATCGAAGTGGGTCCCGAGCTTCAGGGAACGAGCACGCCGTAGCGAAGGCCCCGGTCGCTGACCAGCAGGTGGTCGGAGCGCAGGTACACGAGGATCTGGTAGAGGACGTGGGCGCCTGCGAACAAAAAGTCGGCGCGCTTTGGCTCGATGGCGCAAAACGCCTGTCGTTCGGTTCGCGTCATCTTCGCAAGCCGGTCGATGAAGTCCTGGAGATCTCGCTTGGTGAGTTGCATTCCGTGCACGAGATCGCCATCGTAGGCCGCGAGGTCCCGGCGAAGGGCCGCGAGCGTGGTGACGGTGCCCGCCACGCCGATGACCTGGCAGCCTGCAGGCACGGCAAAGGGGAGCCGACGGACTTCGACGTCAAGGTACTCCACCATGGGCGCCACAGACTCGGGCAACACGCGGCCTTCGTCGTCTTCGGTGAGAAAACGCTCCGTGAGGCGGACCGTGCCAAATTCCAACGAGGTTCGTTGTCGGACTTCGCCCGCTTGTCCCACCACGAGTTCGGTGCTGCCACCACCAAGGTCCACGACCAGGCGAGGTTGATCGTCACCCGGCAGATCGACCTGTGCGCCAAGCCACGTCAACCGAGCTTCCTCTTCGCCCGAGATGATCTTGATGCGAAGTCCGATGCTCTTTTGCAACTTGGCGAAGAAAGTCTCGGCGTTCATCGCTCGTCGCGCGGCAGACGTCGCTACCGCCTTGATCGAGTAGGGCTCGACCCCATGTTCGCGTGCGATACGCACGTAGTCGGTCAGCGCGACCTCGGCGGCCTCCATGCGTTCCGGCTGGAACAGTCCTCGATCTCCGAGGCCTTTGCCAAGGGAAACCACCCGTGCTTCGTCGTGGAGTCGCCGTCCGTCATCGTCGGTGACCAAGAGGAGCACGGAGTTTGAGCCAATGTCGACGCTTGCGCGAGGCATGAACCTACTCCGCCGGGAACGTCCAAGACGGCTGGGTCCACCCACCCCCCTTGGTGACCTGGGTCTGGTGCCGGCCATCTGCCGTCGACAGCCAAAGCTCCGACCGCCCAGTTCGGGTGGAGCTGAACATCACGTACTTGCTGTCTGGGGTCCAGGTGGGGTCTTCGTTATCGCCTTGGCCCTGGGTAAGGCGCACCACATTGCGGCCGTTGAGGTCGGCCACGTACACGTCGAAACCGCCTTCGGACCGGCCGACCCACGCAAATCGCTTGCCGTCAGGAGACAAGGCGGGGTCGATGTTGAAGTCACCCGTGAACGTGAGGCGCTTCGGTGTGCCGCCGAGGACGGGAACGGTGTAGACCTGGGCGCCGCCGCCCCGCTCGGAGGCAAACACGATGGTCTTGCCGTTCGGCGTAAAGACGGGAGAGACATCGATGCCGCCGCCCGTCGTGAGCTGGCGAATCACCGCTCCCGTCTTGGCGTTGAGCAAGAAGATGTCAGACTCACCACCGACGCTGCGTGAGAGCGCCACGATCGAGCCGTCCGGTGAAAACGCGGGCGAGGTGTTCACCCCTTTGACGTTCGACAGCGTGCGGGTCGCGCCGGTGCGGAGGTCCTTGACATACAGGTCGGGGTTGGACTTCTTGTAGGACGTCCAGGCGATTTCAGAGCCGCTGGGTGAGAACGCAGGTGACAGGTTGATGGCGCCGTTTCGGGTCACTGCGAGCACGTTCTGCCCGTCGCTATCCATCACGTAGATTTCTTTGTTGCCGGACTGGTTGCCCACCGCGGTGAAGCGGCTGCCGAACCAGCCTTTAATGCCCGTGGTGACCTCGATGACGTGGTTCGCCATGGCATGGCCGAGGTAGCGGGCGGCACGGGGAACGCCTCGGAACTGCTTGGACGACAGCTCATCGCCGGTTTCAGCGTTGTAGACGAACACGTCGACGCAAATCCGCTTGCCCGACCGGTCGCAGGCTTGGTGTCCCAATCCGTACATGCGGCTTTTGACGAGGACGGTGGTGTTGATGAGCCGCCACGCATCGAAGTCGAACGCGCCAGGCTCGACCCCTTTGTCCTTTTCGACGTAGCCCGAGGGGTCGAGCATCTTGAAGTACCCGGACATCGTCAGGTCCTTGTACATCGCGTCCCACATTTGGTCGGCTTGCGCCTGACCGCTCTGCGTCATGAGCTGAACCTTGGGCGCCGCGAGCGGCACGTCAGCCGAGCCCGCAACGCGGATGCGGATGCTCTGGGCCATGGCAGGCGTGGCCTGCAGAGCGGCCACGAAGAGGCCGAGGCAGAGAAGCAGTCGAGAGGTCATGGAACGCATCCAAGGGGCAAGGGAGTCGAATTCAAGGAACCATCTCGATCTCGACGTATTCCACGTCGAATAGAGCCTGGTAGGCAGGAGGCGGCTTGGGGATCGTACCCGCTACGGCAATCGCTCGCTCGGCAGCCTTATCGAAGGCCAGAACGCCGCTCGACTTGGCGACGACGTAGCGCTTGATGCGACCGGTGCGAGGGTCAAACCACACATGCACGATCGTGGAAAGGTCATCCCGCGGCCCGATCGGTTTGAACCGTGCCCGGACTTTTTCGGTGACCTCGTTCTTCCAACGGCCGACCGCAGGGTCGCCTTTCGCGCGGGCCCCGAGCGCAGCGATGGCAGGATCGGCCCCGACTTCGCCATCGGGGTCGGTGGGCAGGCGATCGACCTTGCCCTCGGGGGCATTGGCCAAGATGTCTTCGAGTTCGTCGTCGTCGAGCAGGTCTTGGAGGGCCTTCTGACGAGCCTGCTCGTCCTCCACGTTGCCTTCAGGTTCGGGCTCAGGGACGTCTTTCTTCTTCACTACGAGGTCCGACTCTTTCACGGGGTCGGGCTTGGGCACTTCTTTGGGAACGACCTTCTTCGGCTTTTCGCGCCGTACGGCTCGCTCGGCCTTGTCGGGCACGTTGAGTCGCTTGGGCAGCACGACGCTGACCTCAACGCTGTCTTGGATGAGCGGTTCGACTCGGCTGCAACTTGGGAAGAACGCCATGACGAGTGGGCCTACCCATGACACAACCAACGCGAAGACCCCCAACCCGCCGTGGAGGAAGACGCTGCAGCCGATCCCCGGCCAAAGTGGCTGGGCGTCCGGGTGAAGCGCACTCTTGACCGAAGGCTCGGGGCTACCGATCATCGACTCACTCGTCTCCGCCGATGGGGTCGAACACCAGCCCCACGCGAGGCATGCCCGCCTGCTTGGCGACCGACAGCAAGCGTGCGATCTCGCGATACGGCACCGTTTCGTCGGCGCGAAGGAAGATCGGACGGTCGGGGTTGGCCTCGGCGATCGCAGCCAGGCGATCGGGGAGTTCGGCTACGTCGAATGGCGTGTCGAGATCGCCCAGGTAGACCTTGAGATCGGCGTCCATGGTGAGGATCAGCTGCTCTTCATCGTCCATCTTCAGCGGAGCCGCTTCCTCCTTGGGAAGATCCACATCGACGCCTGCGTTGTCGAGCATCGGGGCCGTCACCATGAAGATGATGAGCAGCACGAGCATGACGTCGACGAGTGGCGTGACATTGATTTCCGCCATCGTGTCGCCGCCACCTCCGTTTCCGGATATCGCCATGGTTGCCCCCGGTCAGCCGACGTGGCGTTTGACGATGTTGAGGAAATCAGCCGAGAAGTTGTCCATCTCGGTGTTGAGGACGCGGATGCTCGAGTTGAAATAGTTGAAGGCGATGACCGCAGGGATCGCCGCGGCCAGACCGACCGCAGTTGCGATGAGCGCATGGGCGATGTCGGGACCCACGACGTCGATCGTGGCCGGGCCGCCTCCGCCGAGCTTTTGGAAGGCGCGCAAGATGCCCCACACGGTTCCGAACAGCCCGATGAAGGGGGCGGTGGACCCGGTCGTGCCGAGGAACGTGATGTAGCGCTGCAGGTTCGTCGACTCGACGGCGGCTGCGCGGCGTAGGGTGCGGGTGATGTTCTCACTTGCATCGCCGCCGCCTCGGCCTTCGCTGCTGGCTTGGTTGACCTTGGCGAGTTCCTGGTAGCCGGCCCGAAAGACTTCGGCGACCGGCGCATTGGGGAACATCTTGGTCTTTTCATAGACCGCGGCGAGTCGCTTGCTCGACCAAAACAAGTCGAGGAAACGGGCCGACTGATTTCCCGCCGATGAGACCCGAAGGTACTTCGTGACGATGATGCCCCAACTGATGAGGCTCATGCCGACGAGAACCAGCAGGGTGAATTGGACGATGAGGTCCGCGTTCCAGATGAGCGACCAGATCGAGTCTTGGTTGGTTGCTTGAACGGCCGCGAGGCTGACTTCGACCACCGGTTCCACGAATGGGCCTCCTGCTGACAGCACCGCCACGCGCGATGCCCCCGCATATCACACAGCGTAGTCCGGACCGCCATTGACTCGACTGCGTTCAATCGGTCGGTGGAGGCGCGATCTCCCACAATTCGGTAGGGACACCCGCCTGCAGCAGGCGGTGAAGCCACATCCGTTGCCCATCTCGCAAGCGGTCTTTCGGACCCTTGATCTCGGCGACACACAAGCCTTCTGACAAACGGCTTGGCAAGGCATCGGGCAATCGAATGGCTCGCCCGGGCCAGATCACGAGATCGGGCAGCCCGGCTCCGACCCGAAGGCCGTGGTCGAGCATGGGGTCGAGCACGGCGCGAAGCCCCGTGGGGCCAAGGTGCTGGGCGAGGACCACGAGTTGATCGACGGTGTGGATGTCCCAACGCGCGCCGAGAACGCGTTGGCCGTGGTACCGGGCCCAGGCATCTCGGATGCGGTCGGGGGCTTCCCCTCGATCGAGGGCGGCAAACACGGTCTCGATGGCGGTCTGGCGCGCGTTCCGAAAGTGTGGGGTGCCAAAGTCCAGGGGACCGGTCAACCAACGCACTGGCAAGGCGCCCGGCACAGGTTGGAACAGCACGTCGGCAAACAGCAACGCGAACAACATGGTGAAGGGGCGGCTCTCTCCGAAGCTCGCGGAACGGCCGTGGCCGGCGAGCCATCGACACACCGCCGCTTCGATAAGGTCGCGGTGTTCTCCCCAACGGGGACGGGCGCCCTGGGTGTCGGTGAGGGGGAGTCGCAACTGGCGTCGGAGCGGCTTGAGGAGTGGCGGATCGGGAGCCACGCTACGTCGAAGGCCTCGCCCGATGCGGCGTTGAGCCCGCACCAGACCGAGACGCTCGGTGGGGTGCGCTTCGCGGCGGGCCTGGGCCAGGAGTGCGAAGGCTTCCGTGGACCTTCCCGCCGCATGGAGCGCCTGCGCCCATCGAAAGGCGACGGCGGGCCGTCGCGCGCCCCCCGCATCCACGAGTCGCTGGTAGAGCGCTAGCGCGTCCTCGAGCCGACCTTCCCGCTCCCAGTGGTGCCCCACGTCGAGGAGTTCTTTGCGCAGCGTGCGGCGGAGATCGAGTCGGCCCGGGGCCGTCGCAGTGCCTTGACAGAGGTGATCGAGCGCTTCTTGGGGAGTCAGAGGTGCGATGGAACCAAAGAGCCGGTCCGCAAGGTCCTCGTACGCAAGCCAGCGGCGTCGCGTCGCAGGAAGGGCCTCGCCGGAGGTCGTCGCGTAGTCGGGCCACTTCACAACGCCGATGCGGTCCAGCACGACGGTGTTGCGGTCGGGCCACGGTTTGAGGAACGCCCAACGCTCAAGGCGACGAACCAGCTTGCGGTGACGGACCCTCACGAATCGGGCCCAGGTGAAGCCGATAGCCCCGTCCAGCCTGGCCAAAAGCTGGTCTCGGCGTCCAGAGGTTGACGCTCCCCGGGCTCGCAAAATGGCGATCAAGTCTTCGTTGCGCAGGTGATGCGCACGGTCTCGCCACGTCACAAGCCCATCGACGAGGCCCGCTTCGGTCAAGGTGTCGAGCGCCGTGGGCACGTCGGTCACGTTCGCGATGGCGAGCCGGTCGACCTCATAGATGGTGGGGACGCGGGTGGTCAGACGGGCGTACGCAATGGCGGCTTCCCCCTCGAGACGACGCATGCGTGCGACGATCCGCTGCTCTCCGGAGGTGAGCAACGCGGCTCCTCGGTCCAGGGCACGGTCGAGGATGTCGAAGAAATCGTCCACCACGATCACGTCGAGCGGATCTCCTGTGCCTCCTCCAAGTGGTCGCGGGTCGACCCAGGGGCCTCTGACAGGCGGCGAAGAACCGCCACCATACGGGCTCCTGTGGCTTCGGTGCGCTCCCGTGCGACCGTGGCTTGGCGTCGGGCCCCCACCAGAGGAAGCCACCGACCGGGACGCGAGGCGGCCCACAGTGCGGTGTGGGTGGCCATGGCACGGGTCAAGCGGGCGCTGATGCTCGGCGGTGGCGTCGAGCCCCGTACGATCGCCGCAATCTCGGAGACTTTGAACCCCACGGGTCCAGTTGGGGGGAGGTCAACGTCAAAACCCGCGGCCAATGCTTGGCACAGGGCCATGCGCCCTCGGTCTGTGTTGGGGTCGAATCCGTAGACCACGCAGAGTCGCTGACCGAGGCGTAAGGCCGCAATCGTGGTGGTCACCACTTCGGTAGGCAGCGTCGCGACCCCCACTAAGCCCGCGATTCCCGCTCGCATGCCTGCGTTTTCGGCGGCTTCAGCCAGCACCTCGTTGGCGGTTCGGTCGATATCGACCAGCGCGTGGGGCGGGGCCTTGGACGAACGTTGGGGGTCGATGAAGGGTGCCCGCCGCTCGCGCAGGGCGTCTCGAAGCCGGTCGACCCGGATGCTCGTCGCCTGGTACCAGGCGGAAAGAAGCCGCTGGTCAGCGCGCTCGAGCCATTGATTCACGACGGTCCCGACGACGGACATGGTGAGTTCGGCTATCGTCCCTGGGACCACCCGGCATGGGTTCGATGAACGTGTGGGAGCGAATGTGCGTGGATTGATGGTTCTACTGGTCGGTACCCTGGTGTTGTCGGCGTGCCAGCGGGTCCCCGTCACCAATCGACGCCAGTTCAACTTGATCCCCGACGGCATCATGCGTGGCGTGGGCAAGTCGTCCTACACGTCCATGCTTTCGGAAACGAAGGTGAAGCGGAAGGGTACCGAAACCGCGATCCTCAATCGGGTGGGGCGGCGGATCTCGAAGGTGGCCGATCAGCCGAAGTACGATTGGACGTTCTCGCTCATCAACGAAGATGTGGTGAACGCTTGGGCGCTGCCTGGCGGCTACATCGCGTTCTACCAGGGCATTTTGCCGGTGCTTCAGAACGAAGCTGGCATGGCCTTCGTCATGGGCCATGAGGTTGCCCATGCTACCGCGCGACACGGCTCGGAACGGCTGTCGCAGCAGGCCGCGATGGTGGGGGGCCTCGCGGGGCTCGAGATTTACATGGCCAACGCGACGAAGATCAAGCCCCAGCAGCGGGTCGTCATCCTGGGGGCGCTCGGGGTGGCAAGCCAGGTTGGTGTCATTCTTCCGTTTTCGCGAAAGCATGAGTCCGAGGCCGACATCATTGGCATGATGTACATGGCCGAAGCCGGGTATCCGCCACAGGAAAGCCCCAAGGTGTGGGACCGGATGGCGGCCGGCGGCGGTGGGTCCGATGTTCCGGTGTTCCTGTCGACGCATCCGTCGCACAACCAGCGGAAGAAGACGCTCACGAAGTGGATGCCGATGGCGAAGAAGAAGTATGCACGCCATAAAGCCGCTCCTGGCGACACGTTGGCGACCATCTTCACGAAGTGACGCACCCGTTGGCGGGGGATCGGGCAACCCGATACCGTCGAGGGTCAACGGAGAAACACCCATGGGTCTCTTGGAGCAGATGCGGTCGAGTTCGGACTCGACCGGCATGCAGGTGATCCTCATCGCCGTCATCCTGCTGTTTATCGGCGCTTACGCCGTACCGCAGGGCGACCGCAGCGCCATCGTCGCGCAGGTCAACGGCGTCCGGATCATGGACACCGAGTACAGCAGAGCCTTCCGGAACGCCGCGCGTCAGCGTGAGGCGCAGCTGCAGAAGACGCTCAACGATGCGGAGCGGGAGCAGCTGCAGGACGAGGTCAAGCAGCAGCTCATCGATCGCGAGTTGCTCGTCCAGGAAGCGGCAGATCTTGGCATCTACGTCTCGGACTACGAAGTGGGTCGAACCATCGCGGCGACCTTCCGTGAGGATGGCAAGTACAGCAAGAAGCTGTATGAGCGGTACTTGAAGATGAACCAGACGTCGTCGAGCGCCTTCGAAGAAGAGTTGCGCGAAGACCTGACCATCGGCAAGGTGCAGCAGCTGGCGACGCTCGGGGTGACCCTGTCGGACCGCGCGCTCAAGGACGAGTACGTCAAGAGCAACACCAAGGTCGACCTCGAATTGATCGAGATTCGGCCGGCCCGCATGCAGCGCGACATCGAAGTGTCGGACGCGGATGCCCAGGCGTGGCTCGAGGACAGTGACAACGCCTCGCTCGTCAAGCAGGCCTACGATGATGACTTCGAGCGTCTTTACTCGCGTCCCGAGCGCGTGCGCTACCGCATGATCCGGTTGGCAGTCGAAGAGGATGGACCCAAGAAGTCCGACCTTGTGTCGATCCTCAACGGAGTCCGTAAGGAAGCCGAGAGGGGCGCTGATTTCGCCGAGCTTGCGAAGAAGTGGTCCGAGGATCCATCGGCCACGGAAGGCGGTGACAAAGGCGTGCAGGCCATCAAGTTGCTCACCCCGCAGGACGCCGTAAACCTCGACGGGCTTGAAATCGGGCAGCTCACCAAGGTCTTCCCGACCGAAAACGATGTGCGTTTGCTCAAGCTCGAAGAGCGTTTAGCGGCGGAAGAGGACCCGCTCGAAGAGGTCCAAGACGAGATCGCCAAGCGGCTCGTGCAAAAAGAGCGGGCAGACGATCGGGCCAACGAAGCGCGGCGGGGAATCGTTGAAAAGTGGTCGGAAGCGGGCGAGATCCCGCAGGACTTGCTCGATGAGTACGGACTGACCGCGCGAACCACAGGTCCTATGCCGACGTTTCGCAGCAGCCCGTTTGCACCGCCCCAGGCGATTCTCGATTGGTCGCGCACCGCCGAGGTCGGAGCCGTACGCTCGGACGCCTACGAAGAGAACGGTACGTGGACGCTCGCCCAGCTTGAATCACGCGAAGAGCCCGACATGGAAGAGTTCGAGTCCAACAAGGAGCGAGAGCGCGAAAGCCTGTTGTTCCAACGTCGCCAAGCCTTCTTCGGCGATTGGATGAAAGGCTTGCGCGAAGGCGCTTCGATCAACTGATGCCGGGTGCGATTTCGTCGAGGAGCGCCAAGATCTCCTCGCCGAAATCAACGACCTGCCACTTGCGAACCTCGGGGACCTTTTCGAGTTCTTCGAGGTTTAGCGGACGCAGACTCGCGATCCACTTCAGCGTGGAGTTTGAGGCCACCGTAAACGGCGTGAGGCCCGGCTCCCGGTCGACGAGATCGTTGCGCCACTGCTTGAGGCTCGCCATGACCCGCTCGGCCTGACGACCGCGTAGACGGGTGCGTAAGGGCGTGCGGGGGCGGGTCTTCTTGCGTTTGCGCTTTTGGGGCACCACGAGGTCGGGATCGGCAATGCCCTTTCGAATGGCGTCGAGCAGCCCGCTGCCGTAGCGGCGGCGCATGGCTGATTTCCGACGGAACAAGTCGTCAAGTTCCTCACGGTCTTCCGGACGGTGCTCTGCCAATTCGACGAGGACCGCATCGGGAATCACCTTGTAGACCGGTCGATCTTGCCTACGTGCCTGCTGATCGCGGAATTGGTAGAGTCGACGCAAGGCCCGCATCCCCACCTCATCGAGGTCGGTGGCTCCCTTGAGTTCGATCCAAGCTTCGGGATCGTGTCCTTTCGACTTCCAGCGTTTCTGCTGGAGGAGGCGGCACTCCTCGCGCAGGTGGCGCAATCGACCACGACGCTTCACCGTACGCAGCATGATCTCATGCAAGGCCAGCAGGTAGTGGGTATCGCCACGGGCGTATTCGACATGCTCCGGCATCAAGGGACGTAATCCCCAATTGTGTCGCTGGTACTGTTTGTCGATCGTGACGCCAAAATACCGTTCGATGAGGTCGGCGAGACCGATGCGCTCCATGCCGATGAGCTGGGCTGCGACAAGCGTGTCGAACAGACCACGAAATCGGAAATCGTAGTCGCGGTCCAAACAGACGATGTCGTAGTCTGCGCCGTGCAGCACCTTGACGATGTTGCGGTCAGACAGGATGGGTCCAATCGAGCTGATGTCGCCGATGGCCAGCGGATCGATGATGTAGTCCGCGTTGAGGTCACTGACCTGGATGAGGCAGACTTTTTCTTGGTACGCGTACGACGAATCGCTTTCGGTATCGATCCCGATCACCGCCGATCGTTTCAACTCGGCCACGACGTCGCGCAATGTGGGCTCGTCTTCAACCATGACGAGAGGCGTGTCCTCGAACAATGCATTCCCTTGTGGTGAGGTTGTCGCCTGGTTGCGGTCAGCCTAACCGGGCACCGTAAACCTTTCGTCACCTCTCACGCGACGAGGACCCTGTCATGAAATCAGTCGAAACGGAAGACGCCCCTGCTGCCATCGGCCCCTACAGCCAGGCGATCGTGACCGACGACGGCTGGGTGTTTTGTTCGGGACAGATCCCGGTGGATCCTTCGACCAACACCCTGATCAGCGGCGACGTGACGGCGCAAACCCATCAGGTGTTTGCCAACCTGAAGGCCGTGCTCTTGGCGTCCGGCAGCGACCTTCAACACGTCGTAAAGTGCACCGTGTTTCTTGCGTCAATGGACGACTTTGGCGCCATGAACGCGGTCTATGCCGAGCACTTTGGCGACCATCGACCCGCCCGAGCGGCGGTTGAAGTGTCTCGTCTGCCAAAGGACGTCGATGTCGAAATCGAGGCAATCGCCCGTCAGTCGAACAGGTAGCGCAAGCCCACGGTGCCGCTGACCGCATGGCTGAACGTCTTGCGGAAGCGGGCCTGGTACTGCGCGTCGGCGAAGAGCTGGGTCTGCCGCGAGAAGCGGTAGGTGATGCCTGGCCCCGCTTGCGCCATGAAGAACTCGGTGTGATCGAGCGTGAGCAGTGCGGTGCCTACGTGACCGACCGCCGCAAGCTGAAACCCATCAGGGTCGCCCACGAGTCCCCAGGACAGGCCGATCATGGCGAACCCGAGGCTGCGGATGTTCGTGCGGTAGGCGCCCACCACGTTCTCGGCCCGAAGCGCTTCGACATTGCTCGCCGCGTTGGTGGCGACAACGTTGCCGTCGATCAGGTCGACAGGGTTCCGCTGGGGCAGGTCGGCGTTGTAGAAGAACCGGATGCTGCCGACGATCCGGTCGTCACGAGCGTCGCCCAGCAACACTTCGAACCCACCCCCCAACTGCGGGATGAGCTGCTGCGTCCGGAATTGCTCGTAGTCACTGAGGTTCTGGTAGGCCTGGTCGTTGAGCGTGCTGCGGCTCGAGTAGAAGTAGACCGGCTCGTTGTGCAGGCCTCCCGTAGCCAGGATGCCAACCCCTCCGGCAAGCGCCGGCGCCGGGCTAAGCATCAGGGCTGCGGCAGCGATGAAGCGACGCATTGATGGACTCCAGATGGCTTCAGGATCGGTCTGAAGCGTCGCTCTTGATACCCCGACGACCGCCAGGACTCAAGCGCACCGAAACAGACAGGATGATCGAACGGGGATGTGGCCGCTCGACCAGGCCCGTTAACCCCGATGCGGCAACCGAGGTCTCGGGAGCCCAAATTCAGGGGATCGTGGTGCCCGTGTCGCCCGTCGTTCCCGTCACCCCCGTCGTACCGGTGGGGGTCTTGGGCGTGGTCGGCGTTTTGGGAGTCGTTGGCGTCTTTGGGGCCTTGCCTTTGACCACGAACGGGACCGGCTCGCTCGTACCAATCTCGCCCACTGCCCAAACGGTGGTTGGGCCCGGAGGGAGATCGGCGGGGACCACAATCTCGATGGAGAATGTGCAACGGGCGCAGAACCCGAGCGTAGACTTGTCGACATCCGCCCCGGGATCGGCGTCGGCGAAGCACTCCTGCGTGCGCTGGCCCGTCAGCTCCTGGCTGCCTGAACACGTCTCGTCGCAGACCTCGCAGTCGGCCTCGAGGCGGCAGGCCAGGCACTGCAGGCAGTCGTCGTTCCCTCCGTTCACCTCGACCACTTCCGCACGAGCGCCGTTGAAGAACACGGCGGTGTCTCGCACGTTGCGGAAGGGTCCGCCCGACGCAAAAATCGTGTCGCCAGGCGCGGCCGACGTAGGTTCGACCGCGAAGTCAAGATCACAACGTTCGATCTCGACCGGCGTGGACGTTGCACAGCCCGAAAACAGGGCCCAGATCACGAGCATGCTCTCCCCTCGGCACCAGACATGTCACGAAGCGATGCGATGGATCGCGTCGTCACAGCTGGGTGCCGACGTCTTGCATCGTGACATCGCCTTCGTCGAGGCCGGTGGCCTCTGGCGCCGTACCCTCGATGAACGGGTACATCACGCCACCCGACGACAATCGGTTGCCCGTCGCTTCGTCGATGTTGGCCCAGCTAAGCCGACTCGAGCGGTTGAAGGGCCGGTCGTTCTTTCGCGGCGCGGCTTCCTTCATGTAGTCGATCCAGATCGGCAGGGCGGTGCCGCCACCCGTGAACGCCACGCCCATAGGACGGGGCTTGTCGAAGCCCACCCAGACGGCCGTGATCACGTCGTTGGTGAAGCCGACGAACCACGCATCCTTCTCTTCGTTCGTGGTGCCCGTTTTACCCGCGAGGCCTTCCAGCCCGAGTTCCTTGCGTGCGCGAACGCCCGTTCCGTACTGCACCACGCCCTGGAGGAGCCACGTGCCCACCGCCGCGACGCCCGGGTCGAGCACCTGTAGCGGGGCTTCGTGTTCCACCTCTTCGAGGAGCTGTCCGTCGCGGTCGAGCACCTGCTCGAGGTAGTAGGGCTCCACCAGCTTTCCGCCCGTCGGGAACACCGAGTAGGCGCGAACCATCTCTTCCATGGTGAGCGAGGCGGACCCCAGCGCCATCGAGTAATCGCAGGCGCGACACTTGTATTCGGTCTGCTTCGCCGACAGCCGGGCCCGATGCTTTTCGTCGGTCACGCCCTCGGGAAGCGGTGGCTCCCGGTCCATACAAATGGTGGTGCGCGAGGTTTCCGGGACCCAAGGACACAGCTTGTCGTTGCTCGGCGTGGCCTTCCAATCGTCGGGCAGCTTGTCGAGCGGAGGGCCGCCAATCCCTAGCTTGCGGCCAAACTTGTAGATCACGTCGTCGTTGAGCCCCGGGTCGGCGGCATCGAGCACCCGCACCGTACAGGTGTTCTTCGACTTCGCGAGCGCCTGGCGGAGCGTGAGGTTGCCCTCGTACTGGTGTCCGTAGTTCGAGGGCTTCCACAGCCAGTCCTGGGACGTCTCAAAGGTGATGGGCGCATCGGGGATGAGCGTCGCCGCCGTCACCCGCTTGGACTCGATGGCGGCGGTGTAGACAAGGGGCTTAAACGTTGAGCCGACCTGGCGACGAGCCTGGACGGCTCGGTTGAACTGGGTCTTCTCGAAGCTCGAGCCTCCGACCATCGCGCGAACTGCGCCGGTGGCGACGTCCATGGACAGCAGAGCAGCCTCGACCTCGGGCTCCTGCCAGAGTCGAGCCGCCACGTAGGCCTTCTTTTCTCCCGGGGTGCCCTTGAACGCCTTGCGGACGAGCTTTTCGCGCGTCGACGTCGAGGCCACCTTGACGAGCACCACGTCACCCGCGCTTAGGATGGGCTCCCAGACCGCCTTCTTCTTCCCGTCGACTTCGCGGTCGACCCGGACCTTCTGGGTCAGGTTGTTGGCCGAACGGCGGCGCCACGACTTTCGAGGATCCGGGTCGTAGACCCACTCGCTCCACGCCAGCGGAATGACCGCCTCGTGGGTGCCGATGGCCGCGATCGCGTACCTTTTCGACACCTTGGTGAGGACGGCTCGGTAGACCTTGTCAGCCTCAATCGTGGACTGTGCAGGGCGCTCGTCACGCTTCGCGGGATCGTGCTGGTTGACCCAGGCATCGATCATCTTTGATTCGAGTTCCTTGCGCTTTTCCTCGATGCCCTTGACGCCGACGTTCTCGACCTCTTCGCGACGGAAACCCATCTTCTGGTCGACGCCAAACACGCCATCGTAGACCGCTTGTTGGGCTTTGACCTGCAGGTTCATGTCGCAGGTCGTCTTCACGCGGAGGCCGTCGTTGAGCACCCGCTCTTCGCCGTACTTGTCGACCAGGTAGCGACGAACGTGCTCGGTAAAGTACGGGGCTTGCTCAAGAAAAGTGTTCGTCCGAGGATAAATCACGATCTGTTCGGCCAGCGCGCCTTCCCGTTCCTCACCCGTGATGAAGCCCTTTTGCTCCATCTGTTTGAGGACGTATTCCTGGCGCATCCGCGTCTTGTCCCAGTTCTTGTAGGGATTGTAGAGTGAAGGGGCGGGCGGAAGACCAGCGAGAATGGCCGCTTCGGCGATCGTTACGTCCTTGATGTGCTTCTTAAAGAAGGTGCGCGAAGCGGCTTCAACACCGTAGGACTGCGAACCAAGGAAGATCTCATTGAGGTAGAGATAGAGGATGTGATCTTTCGTGTAGGCGCTCTCGATACGCCAAGAAAGAATGATCTCCTTGATTTTGCGCACGATCGTTTTGTCGCGGGTCAGCAGGAAGTTTCGCGCCACCTGCTGGGTGATCGTGGATGCGCCCTGCGCCTTCTTGCCCTGCAAGACGTTTCGTCCGAGCGCCCGAACGATACCCATGAAGTCGACGCCACCGTGGTTGTAGAAATTGGCGTCTTCGGCGGCGAGGAAGGCCTGTCGCACATGCTCAGGGATTTCTTCGGTGGGAACAACGTAGCGACGCTGCTCATAGATTTCGCCGAGCACAACGTCGTTGATGTCGAGCAGGACCGTGACCGTTGCAGGCTGGTAGCTGCGTAGCTTATCGACGGTGGGCAGGTCCTTCGAGAAATACCAGTAGCCCCCCCCTGCGGCAATGCCCCCCAGCACGACGAGGAGAAAGGCGCCCGCAAGCCCGATGAGGCCGAACGAGCCTAGGCATCCGAGCGCACTCATCAGCCGGCGACGGTTGTCGGGTGCGCCGCCACTTCCGCCACTTCCGCTGCTTCCACCGCGCAACGTGCGACGGGGGGGCGGAGGGCTGGTGCGCTTGATGCGCGAGCTGGCTCGCAAGTCGCGTTCGGCACCCCGTCCCGATGCGCCACCCGGGCTCCGATTGGCGGGAGCACTTCGGGCCGGACGACCCGGTATGGAACCACCGGTCCGCCCCGTTCGGGGAGGAAGGGGCTGCGGCCCTCCGACCGCGGCTCGCGCGGCGGCTGGGGCCATCGCGGGGGAGTCGTCGGCGAAGCGCTTGCCACGGGCCCGCAGCTTGTCCATGACTCCGGCGGGGTAGCTCACTGCAACCGCTGCGCCACAGTTCGTGCAGCTGATGGTAGCGCCCGGCATCGGGAGGGGCTCCGTGAGCCCCAATTGCGTGTGACAGCTTGGACAGGTCAATTTCAGCGGCATCGGCTCGACCCGGAGGATGGGGGGGGTTGGTAGGAGGCCAGTTTCCTGAACGGCCCGTGCTCGCGAGCGTCCATGCCGGTTGTTGGCAGGGGCCCGGCCGCCCGGGTGTGAGCCGTTGTAGCCCGTTCGGCACGGACAGGTCGTCAATGGGAACAATTCATGGAGGGAGCCGGAACCTGCCTGCCGTCCCGAGATTGCACGTTCGGTAGCGATCTGTCGCTCCGGATCGAAGGCATCGCACGTTGTTGACTTGCTCGGGGACGAGTCCTACGGTGTTGAGTGGAGGTCCCTTCGGGCCATCTCCTCCAGGAGCCTTGATGCGTCGTGTCTTTCGGCCGCTCGCTGTGTTCAGCATCGCCAGTGGGGTGAGCCTGGCAGTTGCCCTTCAGCTCATGGTTGGTGGGGCTCGAGGTCATGACGGCGGAGGCGGAGTCGGAGCCGCCTCGTTTTTCCCAGGGTACGAGCTCGCCCGGCTCGACCTCGTCGACCCGACGCTCTACCACGTCTCCGAAAGCTACGTTGATCCCAATCGTCTCGACTGGGATGCCATGTTCACGGCGGCGCTCGATGCCATCGAGCACGACGTTCCCGTCTGCCTGTTTACGCGTGAGCCAGGTGGAAAGCTGCTTTCGGTCGAGATCGGAGAGTTTCGGACCGTCCTCGAAGTGGGCCCGATTCGCCGCCGCCAGGATTTGCAAGGGGAATTGCGCAAAGTTGCCCAGCTCCTTTCCGAGCACCTCGATCCCATCAACGTGCCGGGAAGCGATGGGTTGCCGCATCCGCTCGCCAAGGTCGAGTACACGCTGATCAACGGCATGTTGTCCACGCTCGATCCACATTCGGTACTGCTGCTGCCCGAAGACGCCCATGAGATGGATGTGGAGAATCAAGGCGAGTTTGGCGGCTTGGGCATCACGATTTCGATGGATCCGGATCGCAGCCATCTCGTGGTCGATCGGCCCACCGTCGGCGGTCCGGCCGAGCGAGCCGGCCTCAAAGCCGATGATCGCATCGTGCGCATCGATGGCGAGTCCACCATCAACATGACCCTCGATGATGCGGTGCGCAGGCTTCGTGGCCCCGTGGGGGCCGACGTTGTCATCGAAGTGGTGCGAACCGGCAAGACGGAGCCTACGCGCTACACGATCGAGCGCGAGTTGGTCAGCATCAATCCCGTCGAAGGGTCGTTGCTGCCCGATTCCGACATCGGAATCATCAAGATCGCCGGCTTCCACGAGAAGGTGAAGCCCACGATGGACGAGCACCTCGAAAGCCTACGGGCCCAGGTTGGCCCTGAAGGACTCGGGGGGCTCATCCTTGATCTGCGAGGAAATCCCGGAGGCTTCCTCAATCAGGCGGTCAAGGTCGCCGATACGTTCCTTTCATCGGGTGATATTGTCACCACAGTCAATGGGGATGGGCAGCAGACCGACATTGACCGGGCCGACCGCAATGCCCTGGAAGGGTTTCCCATCGTGGTGCTCGTCGATGCCAGCTCGGCGTCTGCATCGGAGATTGTGGCGGGAGCGCTCCGGTTTCAAGAACGCGCGGTCATCTTGGGCGAGCGAACCTTTGGAAAGGGGTCGGTACAGAACCTGCACCCCTTCTCGGACAACTCCAAGCTCAAGCTGACGATCTCGAAGTACCTGACGCCAGGTGACCGAAGCATTCAGGCGATTGGGATCCCGGCAGACATCGAACTGGTCGCCTCCGTGGTGCCACCGCGTCCTGAGCCAGGGGCGGACCCTGCGCCGATTCGCCTGTTCCATCGCGAGCGGGTACGGCGTGAGGCCGATCTGGACCACTCGCTCGAGCAAGGCACCGACCGGCTCGACGACCCGGCGTTCCGACTGCGGTACCTCGCTTCGATCAAAGACGATCCCGCGGTCACCGAGGCCTATGCGAACGACTTTCAGGTGACCTTGGCCCGCGAGGTCATCGAAGCGTCGCGAGGGTGGCGGCGGGCGGATGTTCTAGCCACGGCCCACACCGTGATCGATCGGCGGCGTCAGGCCGCAGACGGCGCGTTGGTCGAGGCGTTCGCTGCACGCGGCATCGATTGGACCAACGGTCCCGGCGCCGATCCCGCGGATGGGTTGCCCCTCGAAGTCAAGGTGGACGTGGGGCAGAACGACGTGTTGACGGCCGGCAAGGAGCAGCCGGTGCGCGTGACGGTGACCAATACTTCCCGCCGAACGCTCTACCGACTCGCCGCGGTCGTCGTCGAATCCGATGTCATCGAAGGGCACGAGTTCTTCTTTGGCAAGCTGCTGCCTGGACAAACCCGCTCCTTCGATCACCTCGTGCAAGTGCAGGCAGGCTGGCCCGCCGAGGAAGCCCCCTACACCATCGATTTTCGCGATGCGGGAGACCGAAGCATCGGTCACCTTCAGACCACGTTGGCGGTGGAGCAGCGGGCGTTGCCTCGATTTGCGTGGTCGTGGGAGGCACGGGAGGCGAAGGGCGATGACGATGGCATCGTTGAGGTCGGGGAGTTCGTCGCCATCGATCTCACGGTGACGAACGTGGGCGCTGGACCCACCGTCGATCCGTTCGCACGGCTTCGCAACAAGGCAGGAAGTACCATCGATCTTGTTGTGGGAACGTTGACTCCTGGGGTTCCGCGACTCGCGAACGGCAAGCCCTGTCCTGATCCCCAGTCCGAGGATTGCAACGTCGTCCTCAATCCAGGAGAGACCTACACCGGCAGTTTCGAGCTGGAGGTGCGCGGGCTCCCACCGAAAGACCGGCCCCTCGAACTCGAGTTGTCCCTTGGCGATGCGGAAGCGTACGACCATGGCTCGGTCGTTCGCGGGGGGTTCTACGACTGGTTCTCGCAAAAAGAAACGTTGGCCGTCGTCGTGGGTCGCGAACCGCCTCGTGCCGAGCTTCGCACCCCGCCCACGGTCGAGATTACCCGGGCGCCCGAGCTGCGGGTGGAGCGCGCGCAGGCCACGCTGTCGGGCGTCGTGACGGATGAGGCCGGCGTCACCCACGTCATGGTGTTCCACGGCGACGACAAGGTGTTCTTCGAAGGCGGGGGCGAGCGCAACGGGCTGCGCAGCGTGCCTTTCACGGCCGACGTGTCCCTCGATCCAGGCATCAACGTGCTGACCGTGCTGGCCACGGACCGCGATGGGTTCGTGTCATCGGAGTCTGTGCTCACCTGGCTTGACGCCGAGACCGGGATGGCGCACTACGTCGAGTGACGCAGGACCTCTCGCACCGCGGCCCGAAGCCTTGCGACATCGTCGTGGTAGTACTTCGTGGCCCGCGGCCCCAGCAGCCGCACCTGGTTTCGACGAAGCGCGAGACGGGTGGCGAGACGTACGTAGGTGTCGTGGTCGACCCCATGGGGCATCCAGCGCCGGGACATGCGAGACCACCAGCTTGCGAGCCGTGGAGGGTGCGTGGCGGGTAGCGTGCCCATCGCCGCTTCTTCGGCAAGTTCCCGAGCGATGGTGCGGGACTCGGTAAACAAGCACACCTGAAAGACCAAGAACACGAGCAGGGCTTCGATGGGAAAGAGGGCGAGGTTGGCTACGAAAAGCCCAGGCTCTTCCATTGCTTCAGCCGAGACGATGAGCCCGTTCCACAACGCGTGGACCCCGAGGGCGAGCCCGTAGCCGACGACCCCCGAGGCAAGTAGCGCCCATGGCCCGCGAAACCGGCCAAATCCGAGGGCTGCGCCAATGATCGAGGTGGCGGTGGCGTGCATCACCGCGGAATAGAACGTGCGGACCACGACCGTGGCTCCCCAAGCCATCGCGTTGTCGGTCGCGGCCAGGAAGTAGATGACGTTCTCGGTCATCCCAAAGCCCAGCCCGGCCGCTGCACCGTAGACGAAGCCGTCGGTCATGTTGTCGAAATGCCGGTTGAAAATCAGGTAGATCAGAATGAGGGCCTTGGCGGGCTCTTCGATGAGCGGAGCGACGAGCACCGGGCCCGTCACGCTGGCGGCCAGTGCCGGGTCCAGTCCACTGGCGTCGCTTAGCACCAACAGCACCTGCCCAAGCACGGCCGAGCCCGGCAGTGCGATGAGCACCGCAGGAATGGCCCCCCAGAAGAACGTGATGGTCAGGAGCCAAACCGGCTCCCGGTCGTAGCGGTCGAGCCACCACACCACGGCGAGGAACGTGAACATGGGCACGATCGCGGCCAGAACGGAGCCAATCAGGAGCAGCAAGGTCATGGATGCCAGGTTACCCCTCTCACCCTCAAAGCGGCACCGAGGAGCGCGCATGGAACCATCCACGCCCGAAATGGGGTCGACCTCCCTCGGCGACCGAGACCGAGCCCGGGAAGCGTGGGGTCTGGGTCTAGCGGCCATCGTGTTGAGCGTGTTCGCGTCTTGTGCCCCGATTTCGTTGCTTGCGGCGCTTCCGCTGGGCTGGATCGCGATGTCGCGGGCCCGGGCCATCCTTCAGAATGAGCCCGATGGCATCACCGAAGTATACGCGCGAACCGCAAGAATCACGGGAACGGTCGCGCTGGTTTGGAGCTGCTTCTACATCGGCGGAATCATCGTCATCATCGCGGGCTATGGCGCCGTGCTGCTCGCAGTCCTAAGCCAGATTCCGTCCACCCCGGGCACCCCCTGACGGTGCACGAACCAGGTTCCGTCCTCGAGATTCGAGGTGCGCGGCAGCACAACTTGCGCGACGTCGACCTCGATCTACCGACCGACGCATTGGTGGTGTGTTGCGGCGTGTCGGGCTCGGGCAAGTCTTCGCTTGCCTTCGACACCTTGCATGCAGAAGGGCAGCGTCGCTATCTCGAGGCCCTGGCGCGGGGCATGCCGAATGCCTTGCCTCCGAAAGTGGACCGCATCACAGGCCTTCCGCCAACCATCGCGTTGTCGCAGCGCGACTCGGGACGCCCTGGGCGGTCGACGGTCGGGTCCACGGCCCAGATCGCACCGGTGCTTCGTGTGCTCTTTGCCCGTGGGGGTACCCAGCACTGTCCGGTGTGTGGCCGAACCATCACGCCGCGGACCCATGACGAAATCGTCGCCGCGCTGCTGGCTCTTCCGGAGGGGACCCGGCTGACGCTGGAGTCACCGGTCAAGGGAGGGTCGGACGCTGCGGTCATCGAAGATCGTGATCGCGTCGTCGTAGTTAAGGAGAAGTCCGAAGCCGTTGCCCCGGCGGCTACGCAGACGTTGACGGTGGTCGACCCCGGGCTGAA
>JBCCQY010000046.1:0-61835 GCA_039208735.1 Myxococcota bacterium
CACACCGCAGCGGCCCCGACCCAGGCCGAAGGGTCCCCTCCCATCGACGTCGAACGGGTGCTCAACGAAACGCGCGCCTCCATGCCGGTGGCTACCGAAACGTTGGTGAAGGCCAGCGCCGCCTGGCTGGGGCTCACCTTCTTGATTTGCTACCTGCTGGTGCCCGCCATCTTCATCCCGCTCAACCTGGGTGGGGTGGGCATCTTCAACTTTTGGCCTCAGTTTCCCGCATTCTTGCTCGTGAGTGCGCTCGTGGTGGCGGCGGTCGGCGTGGACCGTCCTCAGATCAAGCTCGGGGGGCTGTCGCGGGACCCCGTGCTGGCCGCAACCCTCGGGAGCTTTGTGGCATGGGGATTTTTGCAGGAAACGCTGTGGTCGTTCTCCCAGATGGGCATGGGCGAGATGCTCGCCCTTGTGGGATTGAACATTGGCCAGAGTGTTCTGTTGGGCTCGATGTTGGCGAGCTTTACGGACCGGGTCGACCGCGCATTTAGCTATGGCGCCGGATTCCAGCTTGCGACCTTCGTGGTTTCGCTGTTCATCCTCGGGATGTCGCTCTAAATCCCTGTGACCTGGGTGAGTGCATCCTGTAGCGCACCGCCGTCGAATGGCTTGGTCAGGCGCGGATTGCGGATGGTCTCGAGAAACGACCGCGCATCGGGGGTGAAGGCTCCCCCGGTGACGAACACGATGCGTCGCGCAAGGGCAGGGCGTCGCAGCAAGACCAGCTGGTAAAACTCGACGCCGGTGAGGTCGGGCATCATGAGGTCGCAGATGATCGCGTCGTACTGCACCGGTCCAAACAGCCTCGTCAAGGCACCCGTGGCGCTGGTTTCGATCGTGGTGTGATGGCCCGACAGCATGCGACGCGCCGTACGCGCGAAGTGTTCGTCGTCCTCGACGATCAGCAACTCGAGTGAGGTGGGCCGTGTGGCATCGGGCGGGGGTGGGGCGTCGGCGACCTTGGGCACCGGTGCCGCCTCGGGGAGTCGGACGGTGAAGGTGGTGCCCCGACCAAATTCGCTTCGGACCGCGATCGTTCCGCCGAGTCCCTCGATCACGGAACGACAGATGGACAGGCCTAGGCCGATGCCCGATCCGGCTGGCCGGGTGGTGAAGAACGGATCGAAGACATGGGGGAGGTCGGCGTCCCGAATGCCGTGGCCCGTGTCTTCCACTTCGATCCGGATTGTTCGGTGGATGGGCTCGTAGCGCAATCGAATGGTCACGCGATGGTGCGCGGCATCGCCCTCCGGCAAGGCTTCAGAGGCGTTGAGGAGCAGGTTCAGCAAGACCTGATTGAGACGCAGCGCGTCGGCGCGAACGGGTGGGGTTTCTTGGGCATCAAAGACCACCCGGGCCCGATGGCGCAGTTGATTGTCGGTGATGCGCAAGCAGGTCTTCACGATGGGTTCGGGGTCGACCGAGGCGACCCCTTCGGTGGGGGGCCGCGCCGTCGCCATGAGATCGGCCACCACCTGGCGAATCCGATCGGCCCCTTCCAGGGCATCGGCCAAGGGCTCATCCAGGTCCTGCAGGTCGGGTTGCTTGCGTAGCTGGTCACGGAGGTAGTGCAGGTTGCCAATCACGTAGGCAAGCGGGTTGTTCACCTCGTGGGCAACGCCGGCTGACAACGTTCCGACCGACGCCAAAAGACTGGCCCGAGCAAGTTGGCGTTCCATGGCCCGGCGCTCCGTCACATCTTTGATGACGATCAGCATGTAATCGACGTCGTGAACGGCTTGTACGGTCGCGGTGATCTCGATGTCTTTAGGTCCGCTTGGGGTCATCAGGGTGTCGAACTGCGAGACGGGCTCCCGTCCGGCGCTCCGTACCAAGCGCCCCCAGTCGGCAGCTTGGGGCGCGCTCTCGAGTTCAAAGGTGTCGATGAGTCGACGTCCCAGAATCTCACGCAACGGCCGTCCCGTGAGGGACATGGCGTTCTCGCTGACGTCGATGATGTCAGAGGACCGGGGATCGGCCACCACCGTGACCACACCTGCGTGATCGAGCAGGATCTGCAGGCGGCCCGACCGCTCGCGACTGCGGCGCCCCAGTTCGCGAGCCAAGGTAGCGTTCAAGAAGCGAAGGCGGGCCGATTCCGCGAGGACCCGACCGGTTTGGTGTGCGAGTACGCTCATCGCGACCCCAAACAACAGCCCCGTTGCGGCGAGCAACCATCGCGCCGGCTCATCGCTCAACGAGAGCCGCACCACGGCAGGGAGGACCGCGGGAACCGCAAAGGCGTAGTACGCCCGAAGAGAGGTTGACGCGCTGGAGGAGGCGCCCGCGACCATGCCCCCCACGACGAAGCAAACGGCGACGACGTAGGGGAGTTCGGTCTCGACGAACGCGGCGGCTCCTAGGCCCCACACGATGCCGTTGAGCAGGGAGCCCAAGGTGAACAGCGACTCCCAGGTGCGGGTGCTCACGGGACCGTTGCCCCGTCGTCGGTAGGCCGCAGCCAGCAGGGCTCGGCCAAGGGTGAGGGAGACGAGTCCGCCGACCCAGCCCGCCGTCCAGGAGGCGGGAAACGCGTCGTGGAGGAGCGCGGCCAGGAGTATCGAGTTCACGACGACCGTGAGGAGGGCGATGGTCGACTTTCGGTAGAGCAGGTCGACCATTTCGTCATGGACGAGCTTGCCCACGGTATCGGTGGAGTTCGTGGCCCCCAAACGCGCCTCCCATGGGATGAACCAGTTTGCGGCGGCTTGAACGCTGCCGCAATCGCAAATCGTGGGGGCAGGCCGGCTGGGCGCCATGGTGCAGCGTCTTCGCCATTCCGGGATTTCGCTCAAGACGGGGATCGCGTCACCGATCGGCGTGACGGAGGCGGCAAATGGCACCGTCCACGATCGAAAAGTCGCAACGGCGAGGGGACCCGGCGGCGGCGCTGGGTCTGGTAACGGCGCACTTGTCGCGCAATCCCCACGATGATGCCGCCTGGGCGGTCGCCGCAGAGGCCCTGGTACGCCTCGAGCGACCCGAGGAAGCCGTAGAGGCGGCTCGTCGGGCGCAGCGTCCGGGGGCTCCCGAGCGACAGGCGTTGCTGGCCTGGGCATTGGCCTCGGCGGGCGCGGCCGCGGAGGCCCGGGGGTGGTTGGCGAGGCTCGGTCCCGAAGCCAGGGTGCCGGGAGCCTGGGAACGGGCGGCACGGGCGCATGACCGTCTGGGGGAACCCGAAGCGGCCGTGGCGGCTCACGGGCGAGCCGTGCAGCTGGCCCCCACCGACCTTGGCTGTGCGCTCCGCTTTGCCGAACGCTTGGAGCGTGCGGGCGACCCTCGCCGAGCTTCGATGGTCATCGCCGATGTACTGGACCAACGACCCTCATGGGAGCCTGCGCGACGCGTGCGGGTGAGGCTTCTGGCGCGAACTGGCGATCTGGATGGTGCTGCGTCCGAGGCCCGGGTCCTGCTGGACGGCAACGAGCTATCGCCCGCCGTCACCACCGGCCTCATGCTGGAGCTGGCGCGTATCGAAGCCCGTCGGGGAGCGGTCGAGTCGACCGTCGAGTGGGCGGAACTGGGAAATCGACGGGCGCTTGAGGTGTGGCGAGCCGAGGGGGGCGATCCGGATCGGTTGTGGCAAGAACTCGATGCGTTGGCGAACGCCACGTTGCGCGACCCCCCGCGCCACGTGCCCCCTTCAAGACCGCTGCCCAATGGTCAGCGGCCAGCCTTTATCGTGGGCTTTCCTCGGTCGGGTACCACGTTGGTGCAACGCATGATCGAAGCGCACTCCTCGGTGGTGACCTTCGATGAAGCGCCGCTGCTCGACCGCGCCTTGGCCGAAGTCTTGCCCGGGCTTGGGTGGGTCGACATCGCGCGCCGGGCGGCCGAGCCCGACATCGCACAGCGCATTCGCCAAGCGTGGTGGTCGGGGGCGGCGCGTCGCATCGGCGGAGTCCCCAAACGCCCGGGTCTGGTGGTCGACAAGTTGCCCCTGAACCTGTTGCGCCTCGATGTGATCGTCCGGGCCTTTCCCGATGCGCCTATCGTGCTCGTGGTTCGAGACCCTCGAGATGCTGTGTTGTCAGCCTGGCTCCAGGATTTTCGTCTCAATCTGGCCATGGCGCAGTTCACTTCGCTGGAGCGGACGGCGCGCTTGTTTGATCGGGCGCTTGCGACCTGGTTCCGGGTGACGCCCACCCGAGGCATTGCGCTTCGCTACGAGGCGCTGCTGGACGATCCGGAGTCGGTGTGGCGACCCATCGTCGATGCGATGGGTCTACCTTGGGATCCGGCGATTTTGGGCGCCCGAGATCAGTCCTTGGGGAAGGTGCACACGCCGAGCTACGCAGCGATTCGTCAGCCCCTCAACCGCGGCAGTGTGGGCCGGTGGAGGCCGTTTGCCGCTACCCTACGGCCCGTTCACCACATCCTGGCACCTTGGCTGGAACGCTTCGGCTACGGTTAGTAGCCCATCGCCCCACGGACCCGCGCAATCACGGCTCGGGTACGTTCTCGTGCTCGTGCCGCTCCCGTGGCCAAAATAGCGTCTAAGGCGGACTTGTCGTCCATCAGCGCGTGGTAGTGCTCGCGGGGGCCGGCCAGGTGCCCATCCAGGGTCTCAAAGAGGGCCTGCTTCGCTCCGCCCCAGCTGATGCCGGCTCGGTACTGGTCCGCCAGCGCGGCCTGCTCGGCCTCGTTGAGGAAGCATGCATGGATTGCGTAGACGAGCGAGGACTCTGGGTCTTTCGGAGCTTCGGGAGGTGTGCTGTCCGTCTGGATGCCCATCACAAGCTTGCGCAGCTTCTTTTGGGTGAGGAAGCACTGGATGGTGTTGCCCCGGCTCTTCGACATCTTTTCGCCGTCGAGCCCGAGAACGAGGTTGCCGTGGGACCGCAATTCGGCCTTCGGGGGTTTCAGCACCACGTCATCGCCCTTGGCGAAGAGGCGGTTCACCCGATCGGCCATGTCGCGAGCGATTTCGACGTGTTGCACTTGGTCCTTGCCCACCGGCACCACGTCGGCGTCGACGATCATGATGTCCGCCGCCATGAGGATTGGGTAGGTGTAGAGGCCCATGTTGACACCGTCGTCGGGGTCTTTGCTCTCGGCAAGGTTCCGGTCGCGAATGGCCTTGTAGGCATGGGCCTTGTTCATCCAGCCCTTCGACGTCATGCACGCGAGCAGCCACGACAGTTCGTAGACTTCGGGCACGTCGGACTGGCGATAGAGCGTCGACCGTTCGGGATCGAGCCCAAATGCCAGCCAGGCCGCGGTCACGCTGTAGGTGAGTTCGCGGAGTTCGGCGGCACTGTGGATGGTGGTCAGCGCGTGGCCATCGGCGATGAAGTAGAACGCTTCAACGTCGTCATGGTCGGCCAAGGTGAGTGCGGGCTGGATCGCCCCCCACCAGTTGCCCACGTGGACGATGCTTGTGGGTTTGATGCCGGTCAGCGAGACCTGGCCCATGATTCCTCCCGTGGGGTGATGGGTTCGCCCCTCCCGTAGCCCTCCGGCCCCCAAGCTGCCGCTGCCATCGACCGGGGTAGAGTGACCGGCGGAGAAAGACCATGCTCGTACCGGTGACGTTGCTCTTGTCCGCCTGTTCCATGTTCGGCCCGTCCGTCGACGAACCGATGGGGCCCCAGCCTCCGGCTCCGGCCCGGGTCGAGGTGGTCACGGACACCTTCCACGGTCAGGCGGTCGAGGACCCCTACCGCTGGCTCGAAGCGGCTGACACGGAAGAGACCCAAGCCTTTGTCGCCGCACAAAATGCCTACACTGAGGCCACGCTCCGCACCTATCCGGTCCGGGAGGCGCTGAAAACGGAGCTTTCGACTATTCTTGGGGCTCGACGAACCACCCATGGTGGTCTGGCCTTCGGGGGCTCCCGCATCTTTGCCCTGCGACGGGAGCCGCCCAAGCGTCAGCGTTTCCTCGTCGAACTGGATGATCTGTCACGAGAGGCGCCGGCGCGCACGCTGCTGGACCCGGAAACGATGGATGCCGAGGGCCTCACCACCATCGACTGGTTCGTGCCGTCGCCCGATGGCCGCAAGGTTGCGGTGTCGCTTTCACGGGCGGGGACGGAGTCAGGCGATGTGTACGTTCTCGATGTTGAAACAGGTGAATTCACCGAACCGCCGCTGCCCCGGGTCCATGGGGGCACGGCCGGCGGGGCCCTGACCTGGGATCCCGACGGACAGGGCTTTCTCTACACCCGCTACCCAAGACCTGGTGAACGCCCTGCGGAGGACGAAGCCTTCTACGTCCAGCTGTACCACCATGCCTTGGGCGATTCGGCGTCTGACGACCGGTATGAGATGGGGAAGGATTTCCCTCGCATCGCGGAAATCGATGTGGAGAGTCACTACGGGACGGGCCGTGTGATCGTGACCGTGCAGGACGGCGACGGGGGACGATTTGCCCACTGGTTGCGGGACGCCGATGGCGACTATCGCCAGCTCTCGGACTTTGGCGATCGCACCGTGATGATCACCTTCTCCGAAGACGGCACGAGCCTGCTCGCCGTCTCGTTGGCGGGGACGCCGACCGGCCGCATCGTGCGGTTCGGGGTCGACGAGACCTTCGTCCAGAGCCAGGTCGTGGTCGACGCCAAGCCCGACGAGACGATCGTGACGAGTTTCTGGTCAGAGCCGAGCATCGTCGAACTCGGCGGTCGCGTGGTCTACGAGGTTCAGCGGGGAGGCCCGAGCGCGCTTCGAGTGGTCGAGCCGCCGGGGGTTCCGTCTCCTGGGCCATCGCCCTTCGACGTGGGTGCGGTCTGGGGACTCCGGCGCACCCCCGACGGACGTCTGCTGTTCGCCATGGGGTCGTACACCGAGCCATGGACGTGGTTCCGGTTCGACCCCACCACCCGCGACACCGATCGGCTGACCCTTGATGATCCGCCTGCCGTCAAGTTCTCGGGGGTGACGGTGGAGCGCGAGTTCGCCACGAGCAAGGACGGCACCAAGGTCCCGTTGAATGTGTTGTTGCCCCCAGGGGTGGAGCGCAACGGCGACAACCCCTGTGTGGTGACCGGCTACGGCGGCTTTGGGATTAGTGAAACGCCGAGCTTTCGGGCCTCGTACGAACCATTGTTGCGTCGGGGGGTGATCGTCGTATTCACCAACCTGCGTGGCGGGGGCGAGTTCGGTGAGACTTGGCACGCCCAGGGCATGCTCGAGAACAAGCAAAACGTGTTCGACGACTTTGCCGCGGTGCTCGATCACCTCGTCGAACGCGACTACACGAAGCCCGAACGCATCGGCATCATCGGAGGAAGCAACGGCGGGTTGCTCATGGGCGCGGTGCTCACGCAACGGCCCGATGCGATGGCGGCCGTGATGGCCTCGGTAGGCATCTTCGACATGATTCGGGTCGAGACCTCGGCCAATGGTGCGTTCAACGTCACCGAGTTTGGCACGGTGCAAGATGAATCGCAGTTCAAGGCGCTGTTTGGGTACTCGCCCTACCATCACGTCAACGATGGGCAGCGCTACCCCCCGGTCCTCTTTGCGACCGGAGCGAACGATCCGCGCGTCGATCCTATGCAGTCCCGCAAGATGACGGCGCGCCTGCAGGCGGCCCAAACAGGCCCCGGACCCATCTTGCTACGCACGAACGCCGATGCCGGACATGGCAGTGGCACGCCGCTCGACGCGCGCATTGGTCTTCGGGCCGATCAATTCGCCTTCTTGCTGCACCACATCGGAGCGCCGATGGATGCGCGACCGTGAGTGAGGTGGGCGCGCGCATTTTGCAGCAGTTTGGCGACCGCGGGTTCGACGTTGAAGTGCGGGAGCACCCCCCGGCGAATAGTGCGGTGCAAGCCGCGACCTTGCGAGGTACCGACCTGCGGGACGGCTGCAAGGCCATCGTCATGAAGGTCGGCAAGGTCTTCGCGGTGCTTGCGTTCGCTGCGGATCGAACGATCGACAATCGAAAGCTGCGTCAGCGGCTGCACGTGCGACGCTACCGCTTTGCGACGGGCGAAGAACTCGCTGACCTGACGGGAGGGCTGGTTCCAGGTGGGGTGCCGCCATTTGGGCGACCCATCTTTGATCTGCCGCTGTACGTCGATGTTGAGCGGGCATCTCGGGATCCGTTCTGGTTCACCAATGGGGCCCGCACCCAGTCGGTCCGTGTGGCCGTTGCAGACTGGCTTGCGGTGGCTCAACCCGATGACGTGTTCGACTTCACCCGACCTGCGGCCTGACATCAGCCAACCGTGCACACCAGCGTTTCCCGGATGCTGCCGTAGGACAGCGCGAGTTCCAGGGCATCGGGGTGGTCGTGCAGCACGACCTCCACCACCTGCCCCGGTGCGAGTGCGGTCTGCGCGAGCATTGCCCGCAGGGCGTGCGTGATGGACGCCTCGAGTTCAGGGTCAGCGACACGCTTTCGAATGGCGGTTTGCAGGTCAGGAGGGAGCGGGCCCTCTACCGGGCAACGGTAGACCTCGGTCACCACGGACCACCGGGTTCGGATACCTGGGGCCTGCAGCCGGAGGCGACGTGACGACGACCGTTCGACCCATCGAGCTTCCCCGCGATGCGGGGGCGTTCCTGAAGGCCTGGTGGCCCATTTATGAGGGCGATGACCACTGGGTTCCGCCGCTCATCATGGAGCGGAAGCGGTTCTTCGATCCAGGGACGAACCCGTACTTCAATCACGCGACCATCCAGTGTTTCATGGCCTACCAGGGCAACCGCCCGGTGGGAACCATCGCCGCTACCGTCGACCATCGGCAGATCGAGCACGAGCCGGGGCTCGCCAACATTGGCTTCTTCGAATTTATCGAGGATGAGGACGTTGCCGGGAAGCTTCTCGACGCAGCGTGCACCTGGTTGAAGGGCCAGGGCATGAAAAAGGTCCAAGGGCCGTTCAACTTCAATAGCAACCACGAGTTTGGCTTGCTCGTCGATGGGTTCGACACCGACCCCATGATCGCCAACCCGCACAACCGCGAGTACTACGGCCGGATCTACGAGGCGCTTGGCATGGAGAAATCCATGGACTGGTACGCCTACTGGCTGACCAACGATGGCCCTGCTCCACCGCGGCTCTTGCGGGTCAATGACGGCATCATGCGCCGGTATCCGGGCATTCGGCTTCGCAAGGTTGATCTGGCCAATATCGACCAGGAAGCGGAACTCCTCTGGGAGATCTACAACGACGCGTGGTCGGAGAACTGGGGCCATGTGCACTTCAACCGGGACGAGTTCGACTTTACGGTGGCCGGCCTCAAGCAGGTCATCAACCCAGATCTGTGTTTCTTTGTCTATTACGAGGATGAGGTAGCCGGGGTCTCGGTGACCCTTCCGGACTTCAACCAGGTCGCCAAGAAGATGAACGGCAGCATCTTTCCCTTTGGGTGGTGGCATTTCCTGATGGGCCGGTCGCGCATCGATGCGATTCGCGTGTTCGTGTTGGGCATCAAGAACAAGTTCCAGCACTTGCCGCTCGGCTCGCCGCTCTACATCAAGACCTGGGAAGAAGCTCGCAAGCTCAAGCCCACCGTTCGCGGGGCGGAGGCGTCGCTGGTGCTCGAAACCAACCACCGGATGCGAAGCCCGCTCGAGAAGATGGGTGGCAAGATCTACAAGACGTACCGGGTCTATTCGAAGTCGCTCGAGTAGCCCCAACGCAGAGCGCCCCCGACCCGCGAGGGTCAGGGGCGCAGGGTCACGATGCGTTCGAATCAGTCGAGCACGGACTCGCGAACCGTCGTCTGGCCGCTTGAACTCAAGCCCCAGCAGGTCACATCACTCTGGCCGCGAACTTGACCGCAGATGGTCCGGAAGTTCCCGGAGATGCTCTCAAGCTGGACGGCGGGCGTATCGCGCTGGCCGTAGGAGTTGGAGCCCCAGCAGACGGCCAGGTTCGTGGACGCGTCGATGCCGCAGGAATGGGTGTAGCCGGCGAGAACGTCGCTGAACGTGACGCCCTCGGGCACATCGAGGCGGCTGGACAGGTCGTGGCCCCAGCACTGGGCCGTGCCGTCGGTGCGCAGTCCACAGGTGTGCAGCGTACCGGCCGCGATGTCCGAGAAGCTCACCCCAGCGGGTACGTCGGACTGGCCCTTGTCGTTGCGGCCCCAGCAGGTCGTGGTGCCGTCCGTCTCGATGCCACAGGTGTGCCACTGGCCCGCCTCGATGAAGCGGAAGGTGCCATCGGGCGGCGTGGACTGTCCGTAGGAGTCATTGCCCCAGCAGACCACGCTCCCGCCGGACTGGAGGACGCAGGTGTGTTCACCGCCTGCGCTCACCGAGGTCACCGAGGCCAGCCCTTCTGGAACCGTGGCCTGGCCCTTGATGTCGGAGCCGTAGCAAATCACCGTGCCGTCTGACTTCACCGCGCAGGTGTGGTCGGAGCCCGCGTCCACCTGGCTGAACGGTCCGGCCTCGGGGGATTCGGACTGGCCGTAGCCGTTGGCGCCGAAGTGATGGATCTCGCCTTCGATGCCCGACAGCGCGACCGAGTGGTTTCCACCCGCTGACACCTGGATGAGGTTGTTGGTGCAGTCGATGTCGCAGCCGATGCCGCCGTCACACTCTTCGACCGTTTGATTGAGCCCGTCGCCGCACTCTTCAAGGCCACAGTACTCGCTGCAGCCGTCGTTGTTGATGAGGTTTCCGTCGTCGCAGGTCTCTCCGAGGGACTCGTGGACGATGCCGTCGCCGCACAGCTCATTGAGGCAGTCCGCCGAGCAGCCATCCCCATCGATGTTGTTCCCGTCGTCGCAGGTCTCTCCGGCCGTGGTCTGAGTCGTGCCGTCGCCGCAGAACTCGATGAGGCAGGTCTTGCCGCAGCCATCGCCATTTCGCCGGTTGCCGTCTTCGCATTCCTCGCCCATCTCGGGCTGGAAGACGCCGTCGCCGCAGCGCTCGAGGTCACATTCGGGCGTACAGCCGTCGAGGAGTTCATCGTTGCCGTCGTCGCACTGCTCGCCGGGCTGGATCACGCCGTCGCCGCAGAACTCGACCGTACACTCGCTCGAGCAGCCGTCCGAGTTGGTCCGGTTGCCGTCTTCGCAGTCTTCACCGGGCTGAAGGACGCCGTCCCCGCAGCGCTCCCACTTGCAGACACTCGAGCACCCGTCGAAGTCGTCGAGGTTCCCGTCGTCGCACTGCTCGCCGGAGGCGTAGGCGATGAGGCCGTCACCACAGACTTCGGGGATGCATTCCTCGGAGCAGCCATCACCGTTGTCGATGTTCCCATCTTCACACAGCTCACCCAGCTCCGGCTGGAAGACCCCATCCCCGCAGACTTCGGCGCGGCAGGAGATCGAACAGCCATCCTGGTTGAACTCGTTTCCGTCGTCGCACATCTCGCCGACGTCCTGAACTCCATTTCCGCAAGCTTCGAGCTGGCAGAGTGAGGAGCATCCGTCGCCGTCGATGAGGTTGGCATCGTCGCACTGTTCATCGCCGTCCACATCGCCGTTGCCGCACAGCTCGGGCAGGCAGCTTGCGCTGCAACCGTCGAAGTCGATGGTGTTTCCGTCGTCGCACAGCTCGTCGGTCTGGGTGTGGACCACGCCGTCACCGCAGCGGTAGCGCAGCTCTTCGTCGTTGGACTTGTAGGCGCCAGGTCCATCCGGCACCAGGGCCTGGATGATGTCGCCCTCGACCGGAGCCCGCGGGTCGTCGCCCGGCAGGGTCAGCAGGAGCGTGCCATCGGGGCCGACCACGCCGGTGCCGATGACGCGGCTGTTTTCTTGGTCGACGTAGTTTCCGACGTTTTGCCAGGGACAAGCACCTTCTTCGCGATCGTCGCCACGGAGGAAGATGACCGTGTCGCCAGGCACCGCATCGGTGATACGGAGGATGACGCTATCACCGGGCGCACCAGGGAGAATGCCTTCGAGGACCATGTCTTCGGGGGTACCGGGGAGGTCGGTCGAACACTCGACCGGCGCTTCATCGAGTTCGGTTTCCAGGGCCAGGCCACAGTCGAGGTCGACACAGGCGCTGACCGTGTCTTCGATCACCTGGACCGGGAGGAGGTCTGAGCGGTAGGGCTCTTCGACCGCCATGACCGCCGCCTGGAGGAACCAGGCATCGGCGCCTTCGGGGAGGACCGCATCGATTTGGACCTGACCGTCGATGTTCGCTTCGCCGTAGCCGAGCAGCGTCGGCACGGGCACTTCGAGGCAGGCATCAATGAAGAGGAAGGAGCAGGTGCCGGGCGTCTTATCCGTCGAGCCGTAGAGCCACACGAGGTCGCCAGGCAGGGCGCCGTAGGCGGTCACGGACACGCTGCGCGACTCCTCACCCGACGCCGTGACCATGCTTAGGTGCACCGGCGTGGTGGGAAGGGTTGCTTCGTAGTTGGGGTCGCCCGGTCCGCAGAACTCGAGTTCGCAGGTCGCCGTGCATCCGTCGCCATCGATGACGTTTCCATCGTCGCAGTCTTCTTCGACCGTCGCGATGCCGTCTCCGCAGACCACTTCTTCGATCACAGGTCCGGTGTCGCCACCGCCATTGCCGGTGTCGTCGGTACCGCCGTCGCCGCCAGTCCCGTTGTCGCCACCGTTGCCGGTGTCATCGGAGCCGCCGTTGTCGCCGTTGTCGCCACCGTTTCCGTTGTCGCCACCGTTGCCGGTGTCATCGGAGCCGCCGTTGTCGCCACCGTCGCCGTTGTCATTGCCGCCGTTGTCGCCGCCATCGTTGCCACCGTTGTCGCCGCCACCGTTGCCGTTGTCGCCGCCATCGTTGCCACCGTTGTCGCCGCCACCGTTGCCGTTGTCGCCGCCATCGTTGCCGCCGTTGTCGCCGCCACCGTTGCCGTTGTCGCCGCCACCGTTGCCGTTGTCGCCGCCACCGTTGCCGTTGTCGCCGCTACCGTTGCCGTTGTCGCCGCTACCGTTGCCGGTGTCGTCGGGGTCGGTGCCGTTGTCGCCACCGTTGCCGGTGTCGTTGGGGTTGCCGGTGTCGATCGAACTGCCGGTGTCCGAACCTCCGGTGCCGTTGTCGCCGCTGGTACCGTTGTCGCTTTGGTCGCTGTTGTCCTCGATCTCCGTGGTGCAGTCGATGGCGCAACCATCGCCTTCGACCGCGTTGCCATCGTCACAGGACTCATCGACCTGCACTACGCCATCGCCGCAGTACTCGAGTTCGCAGTTGAAGCGGCATCCGTCGTTGGAGAGGATGTTGCCATCGTCGCATTCCTCACCCTCGTCCACGATGCCGTCGCCGCACTCGGGTCCGGGCTGGAGCTGGGTGAGATCGCAGTACTGATACGCCTCGTTGAAGTACGCGACGGCGCGCGTCAGGTCGTCGGTGGCCCGTACGGGATGGGTTTCTTCGGCGATTTCGAGGATTTCCGAGGCCGTCAGACCCTGGTAGGGCCCTGCAGGCATGACTTCGTCTTCGATCGAGATGGCGCTGCCAAACTTCCCGGCGCGAGCGAACTCGATGTTCATCTTCAGCGCGATGACCTGGCCGTAGTAGGCGCTGCTAAGCCCCGCGGTGAGCGGGCCTTCGAGGGGCAGCATCTCGGCCACCTCCGCGGAGTCGCCCACCGTCACGTGGCAGACTTCGAGGCCGTCGGGGAAGACATCGTCGAAGTGACCGTCCCGGAAGCAGGCCGCGTTGTCGTTGACGCAGTCGTCTTCGCCCCAACTGTCCTGCGACAGGCCGCAGGGAAGCTCGGTGTCGGGAGCGCCCGTATCGATGGTCCCGGTGTCACCACCGGTGTCCGTGTCGGCGTCGGCGTCGGCGTCAGCATCGCTATCGGCGTCGGCGTCGGCGTCCGCATCGGCATCGCTATCCGCGTCGGAGTCGGCATCCGCGTCCGCGTCGCTATCCGCGTCGGAGTCGGCATCCGTGTCGGAGTCGGTGTCGGCATCCGTGTCGGAGTCGGTGTCGGTATCCGTGTCGGAGTCGGTGTCGGCGTCCGTGTCGGCGTCCGCATCAGGTGCCCCGGTATCGGTGGAGCCCGTGTCGCCGGGCTCCTCGGGTTCCTCCGTGAGGACGCATTCAAGAAGCGCGTCGAGGTCGACGTCGGCCGCGAGGCCTTCCTGGCCGGGAAGGCCAAGATGCCACTGCTGGCCGTTGGGCGATGCGCCGCCGATGCCACCCGTGACGTCCGTTTCCGCGTTTGCGATGCCGGACAGGTAGATGGCACCGCCGCCACCGCCGCCACCGCCGCCGTCCTTGTTCTGGAGCGACACGTTGCCGTCGCCGCCTCGGGCCTCAATCACAAGGTCCGTGGCGTCCGCGTCTTCGGAGACGACCACGATCGTGCCGCCGGCACCTGCGCCACCGCCACCCTCGGCGCGGGCCGAAAGGCCGCCGGCTCCGTTGGCGCGGATGGCGCCTTCCGAGATGACGTCGATGTCGACCGCACGGACGAAGACCACACCTCCGCCAGACTGACCGGAGCCGGCCACTCGGTTCGGAATGGGGTCGTCGCCGGCCGCGCCGCCACCGCCGCCGCCGAACACCAGGTGATGGGGTCCGAGGTCGTCACCGACGAGCCTGCCGCCGCCTTTGCCCGCGTTGTTGCGGTCGGGGCGCGTGAACCAGCCTGAACCACCGGTTCCGCCGTTGCCTGCGTTGGCCCCGCCGCCGCCGGCTGCGTCGTTGCTTTCCCGTGCGTTTCCGCCGGCGTTACCAGGGGCTCCCGAGCCTTCGCCGTCCGGAATGACGATGCCCGCTTCCGCGTAGTCGATCATCTCGTCCAGCCAGCTCGAGTACAGCCGCTTGCTCGGTCCCGCGATGCCCTCGCCCTTGTGACCAGGAGCACCCAGCTGACCTGCGCCGTTGCGATTGAGGGTGACCGTCTGGCCCCCGCGGAAGCCCGCGCCACTCGCATCGAGCGAGCCGCCATCGAACGTCAGCGTGCCCAAGACGTCGACGGCGACCACACCGCCCGTCGCGCCGTCCCAGGGCTCCGGATAGACCGCGCCGCCTTCTTCGAGCGTCAGGTCGGCAAGCTGGGGCACTCGCACCACCTGCCAAGTGGCCCAGCCGCCTTCGCCTGCGACCTCGTGGGTCCCGCGGAAGTCGTGGAGCAGTCCACCATCGACCCCTTCGCCGACGATCGGCACGTAGCCATCTTCGTCTGCGGGGCCGGCGGCGACCACGAACTCCCAGGTACCGGCCTCGAGCGTCCCGGGCAGGTACCCGGCGCGGTCGAAGCCGCCCTCACCATCCCCGTAGGGCTCGTCCGTCTCCACATCGGAGCCTTCGTCGATGCCCACGCCTTGGACCTGGACGATGAGCAAGCGGTCGCCCGCCTCGATGTCGATGTCGGCCCCACGGCGTTCCCCGAGGGGAATCGCCCGGTCACCGGCCACCAGATCGGCTTCGGCGCTTGCGGGAGCGAAATAGGTGTTGAGCACCACTTCGCTGTCGACCGTCGCGCTGCCATCCGTATCGATCACGCAGGCAATCGCATCGTCGAACTCCGGATCGCGCGTCTGGTCGCCGGGCTCTCCGTCGTCTTCGTCATCATCGGGGGCGCCCGTGTCCTCGGTGCCGCTGTCGGGCTCGTCGTCACCCGGTTCGTCATCGCCGGGCTCTTCCTCGGGCTCCTCGGGCTCGTCTTCATCCAGAATGCAGGAGAAGTGGTTGTCGAGCGGGACGTCCTTGAGGAAGACCCCCTCGGTTCCCGCCAGTCCGTTGTAATCGCCCGACGAGACGCTGATGCCGCCCTCGCCGCCTTCGACGTTGACGTCGGCTCCGCCAGCTCCGGTAAGAATGACGACGCCGCCGCCGCCTCCACCGCCGCCGCCGTCCTTGTTCATCGTGCTTGCGTTGCCAATCCCGCCGCGGGCTTCGATCTCAAGCCCCGAGGTATCCGCGTTGGCCGACACCACGAGTACGGTGCCGCCAGCGCCACCACCGCCTCCGCCTTCAGCTGGGGAGGTCAGGCCGCCCCCACCGTTGGCGAGGATGGCCCCGCCGAGCGTCGCATCGATCTCGAGGGCGCGGAAGAGCACGATGCCGCCGCCGCTTGCTCCCGATCCCGCCGCGTAGTTCTTGATGGGGTCGTCGCCTGACGCGCCGCCGCCGCCACCGCCAAATCGGAGGCCTTGTGGGCCGACCTGGGAGGGGTTGAAGGCCGCGCCGCCCTTGCCCGCGTTGTTGCGGTCACGGTGCGCGCCGTAGCCGGCGATTCCACCGTCGCCACCGTTCGCGCCTCCGCCGCCCCCGGCGTCATTGGTGAGGCGTGCGTTTCCGCCTGCGTTGGCCGGAGCCCCGCTTCCTTCCCCGGGGGGAATCGACACGCCCGCTTCGTCGTACTCGTAGAACGCATCTTCGTAGCTCGAGTACAGGACTTGGCTGGGTCCGGCGACTCCCTCACCCTTGTGACCTGGTGCGCCGAGCTGACCTGCGCCATTGCGGCGTAGCGTCGCCGCCTTGCCCCCGCGGAAGCCCGCCTCGGAAACGTCGATGATGCCGCCTTCGAACGTGGCCCGACCGGCTACGTCGATGGCGACGACACCGCCGGAGCGGCCGTCCCACGGCTCCGCAAGGACTTCCCCGCCTTCGACGAGGCGCAACGAACGGTATTGGGGCACCCGGACGGCTTGGAACGTGCGATAGCCAAGCCCGTCCTCCACGGCTTCTTCCTGATAGTACCGATGGACCAGTCCACCGTCTTCGCCTCGGCCGGAGAAGGTGACCACCAGGCCGCCATCCGTCGAGAAGACCTCTTCGATCACCACCATTTCCCAGGTGCCCGCGGTGAGCGAGTTGGGCAGGTAGCCCGAGCGGTCTCGGCCGCCATTGCCGTCGCCGTACGAACCGTCCGGCTCGACGTCGTCCCCGGGGTCGACGTGCGCGCCTTGCATCTGCATGACCAGCAGCCGGTCGCCCGGCATCAGGTCCTGGGGTGCGCCGCGCCCGAAGTCAAGCACGAACTCCCGGTCTCCGGGGGCCAGCTGCTGTCCGTCGTAGCCCGAGGCGAAGTACGTGTTCAGGACTTCGGGGTTGTTGATGACCGCATCGCCCGCCTCATCCGACACGCAGTCGTTGAGGCCAATGGGGCTTTGGGGAGGCAAGGGAGGAACCGGGAGGAGGTCGGCGAGCGAGCATTCGAAAGAGCGGTTCGCCCACTTGACCATACGGCCGAGCTTGCGATTCTCCTTGAGCGCACGTAATTCCTCGTCGGGGAAGACCTCGTGGACCCGGTCCGCGAGTTTCGGAAACGTTCGACCTTCGAAAGGGCCGAACGGTACGGCAAAGTCGAGCAGACCGTCCTTGTCCCCAAACGCGCCCGCAGCGGCGAGTCCGAGGTTGAGTTCGAGGGCGAGGAGCTGGGGTCTCCACCCGCCGAGTCGTCCGTCATCGCCGATGCGGCGTTGCAGGAAGCGGGCGAGGTCGTCCGACGAGTCGAATGTCCACTTGTCGGAGGGGTGCTCGATGGACAACCCATCGGGGAAGGCGATGTCCCACCAGTCGTCACGAAAGCATCCAAGGGGGTCGCCCGCGTCGCATAGCCCCGCCCATTCTTCGGGCTCGAAACTACAGACCGGCAGGTCAGGGACTTCACGGAATTCGACTTCCGAGATGGCGGGATCTTCGCAGGAGCGCGTCACCGCCTGGACCTTCAGGTCCTTGAGCATCAGGCGTTGGTTGAGGTTGACGGTGATCGTCGCCACACCTGATTCGTCGGCGCGGGCTCGGCCCAACTGCCGGAAGCCGTCCAGATCGAGACAGACCGCGAGCTGCTCAGGGCAGGCATCGCGGCCGTTGTCGGCTTCGTAAAGGAAGTGGACCTTGTCGCCGGGCTGCGCCCCGATCGCTTCGAGAACGAGCGTGCGCTTCTCCGGGAGGTCCTCCACGATCGACAGAACCAGAGGATCTGGCTCGAGATCGACCGCGTCACACTGTCCGGCCCAGGCCTGGGTCGGCAGGAACAGGTACACGAGGTTCATGTTGACTCCATTTGAGGGTCAACTCGTCCAACGGATCGAAATCCCCGGGGTTCAACGACAATCCGTTGATGGTGGGGTCGAATTGCGACCCCTTTTCGAAACCCGCAAGAGTTGCACCGAGGTCGATGAAGCCGGACAATGCGCCCCGCCTACAGCTTCCGAGGGTGCATGTGGATCTGGCTTGTCGCCATCGACGTTTCGGTCGCCGACCCGTTCAATACGTGGCCCGAACGCACGCCACCTGGTGACGTCGCGTTCAATCCCTACGTTGGCGTAGGGCCCGCATTTGCCTCTACGTTCCTGTTCGTTGGGATGGGGGACGCCATCGACTTCATCGGAGGCTACTCGGCGGGCATCGAAGGCGGAGAAGGCTTTCTCGGCCCGGCCGACGCCTACATTCGCGTATTTCCATGGCCTAATGCGGAAATTGCCCTAGTGGCGCACGGCCAATACACCGACGCCGAAAACTGGTTCATCGGTCCTGAGATCCACGCCATGACGCGTCCTACGGACTGGTTTGGGCTCTGGCTCGATGCCGGTTGGCGCGGTCGCGACGCCGGACTGGACCCGGGCTTTCTCTGGGTGGGCACCGAACTTGCCGCTGAAAGGCCATTTTTAGCCTTTGAGGCGGACTTCGAGTTTGCGCTAGACGGAACCACCACCACGACCCTCATCCCTTCGGTCGGCGTTTGGCTTGGGGCTGAGGGGGCTACCGGCCTCTCCGCCGGCGTCTTCGTGCCCATCGGAGAGGACGCGCCTCTCGGCGTTGGGGCTTGGCTGTGGCGCAGCGTCTCACTGAAACGCAACCGAACCCAAGACCCTATCGAGGAGTTACCTCCGCGCCCCTACTACGTGGAAGAGGGCTGTTCGCTGGACTGATCCTCGGGATGCCGACACATGCGCCAGCTCCCTTCGACAAAGGCCATACCGATGTAGACGATGGCGGCGAGCAGGAGCGCAGTCAGGGCCGGGGGAATGTCGAGAAACGGCAGCGTTCGACCGGTGATGGTGAGGTAGAGCCAGGTGGCACCGCCAAGGCCAATGCTCGCGAGGGCGGTGGCTTCGCTGGCTGGCCGCCACAACCCAATGACCACGGGCACAACGGTGGCGACGAGCCCTACTTCGTAGGACATCGCGAGCAATCGAAAGGGACGTACGCCAGACAGCGCGAGGCCTACGGTGACCGCCGCCACCAACGCCAAGGTCATGCGATGCAGGCCGACCGATTCGTCGAGGCCGAGCATGCGGGTACCTACGTTGCGCGCGAGCACGGTGGATGGCGACATGAGATTGCTGTCGATCGTCGACAGCATTGTCGCGACCATCGCCACCATGACCGGAGCGGCGAACCAGGGATCCAGCAGGAGTCCCGCGAGTGCGGGCATGACCGACCCCTGGTGCGAGGGCATGACGAGGGACGCGGTCAGTCCCGCAATGACCGGGGCAATGCCAACCGCGAGGTAGGCCATTCCTGCGGCGAAGCAGGCGAGCGTAGCAATGCGTGGAGTTCGAGCGGCACTCACCCGCTGGATCAAGGTTTGGTCCGAGGCATTTCCGAAGCTCGCCGCCAACCATAAGGCCAGCCAAGCCGGGGCTTCGTCGAGTCCAGGAAAGAAGCGCAGGCGCTCTTCGCCCAGCTGTTGCAGGGTCTGTAGTCCTTCAAGGGGCCAGCCGTTGCCGAGCTTCACCAAGCAAGCGAGTCCAACCAGCAGCACGCTGAAAACCGTGACCCCAACCTGGACCACATCGGTCATGGCGATGGAGTGCAACCCTCCCAGAAGGGTTTTGAGGAGTCCGATGGCCGCAATCGCGGGAACCGCGTACTCGAGGGAAACGCCAAGATACAGCTCGATGACGGCACCCAGCGCGTAGTACTGGACCGCCAACCATGTCATGTCGGCCGGGATGGTGACCGCCGCTAAGAGGCCCTCCGCCCGGGGGCCGTACATCTTCCGGTACAGGTCGGGCAAGGTGACGACGCGGTACGAGCGGATTCGCGCCGCCATCACCCCGCCGATGATCAATGCACAACCCGACCCAATCGGCTCGAGCGCGATGCCTGAAAGTCCCACCGCAGCGATTTCGTCGGCGGCCACGAGGAGCGTTCCTGCTCCGATCCAAGTGGCAAGCAGGCTCGACGAGATGACCCGGATGCCCAAGGTGCGACCCGCGAGCACGAACTCTTCGACGTTGGTCACCCGCCCACGCGCCCACAAAGCGATGGCGACCATGCCCACGAGGTACACGACAATGGCCAGGCCAATGGGGTGAAGGTTCACGGCACCTTCCCCCTCGCAAGGTGCGGCTGGCCAGCGTCAGACAAGGACGGTCACTTGCCGAAGCTCGCGGTCGTGGGCCATGACGTAGTGCGCGTGCTCCCGAAGGCTCTCCATCTCGCGAATCGCGCTAGCGGTGATGCGTTCACCGGGCAAGAGAAGCGGAATGCCAGGGGGATACGCTGTGATTCGTTCACCGCTGATCCGGCCTTCAGCCCGCTGTCGGGCCACGTTCTCCTTTGGGGCGTAGACCGCTGCGCAGGGGTCCGTGACCATGGGAGGAGACTCAAAGCAGTCGCGACGGGGAGGAGAGACTGGCACATGGGTCGCGGGGGCAAGCCGGCTGATGCCCTCGACCAATGCGTCGTAGGCGGCTTCGTCATCGGAAGGGCCCAGGGCGAACGCCAGAGTGCGCGTCGTTGCAAACTCCCCCAGCACGCGAGCGTGGTGCTCGATCGCTTGTTCGAGGTCAAAGCCACTCATGCCCGTGCCTGCGACGTCGACAATGAGCTTCAAGGGGTCGAGGCCGCAGCCTTCGGGGGTGCGGTCGCGATGAAGGACCTGCAGCCCCGGTATGGCTGCCATGCGCCGTCGCAGCCGCTCGGCGCGAGACGCGGCTTGGGCAAACCGGGCCGCCCCACGAAGCGCGACATCCCGACGCGCCAGGTCGAGTGAGGCGAGTACGAGGTAGCTGGGGCTCGTCGTGCGCAGCAGATTGAGCCGCTGACGTAGCACCGGTGCAAGCGGAGCCGCCTCGTGGCCCACGTGTACGTACGCGCCTCCGTTGAGGGCCGTCAACGTCTTATGGGCGCTTTGAACCACCAGATCGGCCCCCAAATCAAGGGCGCTTCGGGGATGATGGTCCGGCAAGAAGGACAGGTGGGCGCCGTGGGCCTCGTCGACGATGAGCCAACGGCCGTGCCGGTGAACCACTTCGGCGATGGCCCGAATATCGGCGGTAAGGCCGTGGTAGGTCGGGCTTGTCACGAGCACCGCGCGCACGTCGGGATGTTCGATGAGTCCCGCCTCGACCTGGGCGGCGGTGGTTGGCAGCGGGCCCACCACTTCGTCACAGGTCGTGGGCATGAAGCGTGGGCGCACGTTCGCCAGGACCAGGGCCGAAAACACTGACATGTGGGCGGCCCGGTTGAGCAGCAGCCCTTCACCAGGCGACAGCGCGGTCATCATCGAAGCCTGGACCCCGATCGTCGAGCCATGCACGAGCATTTCCGTTGCGAACGCGCCGAACGCATCGGCCGCGAGTCGCTGAGCCTCCAAGATGCACCCGGCGGGCGCGAAGGGGCTGTCCGTGGCTTCCATCGACGGAAGGTCGAGGGCCAGGATCTCGGGAGGAAGGAGTTCGCGGATGGCGCCATCGTCACGCCCCCGGTGCCCCGGCATGAACAGTCGGTGCACACCCTGATCTCGCCACGCCTTCATCGCATCGAACAGGGGGGCAACCGTTTGGTCAAGCGCGGCGGGGGTTTGGGTCACAGTCGGTGGACCTTGGTCGCGACGAGGGGACGACGCAACGCATCGACGTGAATGCCACTCTTGAGGGCCGCAATCACTCCCGCGGCTTCGAGGTAGCTCTCAACAACGTGGAGCTGGCCAGAGGCGAATGGAAGCCGACTCAGCGTGTTCTTCATGCGATTGGTGTTCTCGCGGACCGCGATCACAGGGATGCCTTGCCACAGGGCCGCCAACGTCGGCAAACCGATGCAGCCATCGGGCACGACCAAGCAGCTGATGTCTTCGGCACTCAAACACGAAGGATCGTAGGCGCCATTCGGGTGCTCGACGATGGCGGGGCTCTGGTGCAACCCCTTCATCAAGCAGAACGAGTAGGCCATGGAAATGGCTTCGGCGGCCTTTCGGGGGTCCGTCGGTCCGAAGTGGTGGGTGCGTAGCGCCAGGTCTTCAAGCGTGGGGGCGTGAGCTGACGGAACGCGGAGCACGTTCGAGATGCTGTGGGTGATGGCGGCTTCAACCCCGCCCCAAGGGTTCGGACCCTCGCCCTCGAAGTACTGCTGAAAGAGGTCTTCGATGTTGCCGGCTGGCGCGATCATGGTCGAAATCGCGACCGCATCGTACGTTGCTCGCCGTTCTTGTAGGACGGTGAGCAACTCCTCGAGGCCCGAGACCTCCCCGACGGCTCGCCCGGCGGGGCTTTGTTCCATGAGCATCGAGACCTGGCCGTTCAACACCAGCAATTCGGGGCAATCGACGCCCAACGTGGCGCGGGCCGCGCCGACCGTGTTCGTCAGCTGGTCAATGACCCAATCTCCGTCATCGCGGGGCTCTGTGACGAAGAGGATTCGGTTCTTTCTGACCTTACGCAGTGCAACGGAACCCATCAGCAGCCGACTGATGATGCTGCCTTCGACATACAGGGCGTTGGCGGGCTGTTCGTTGATGTCGCTCGCGTTCACGACATTCGGGTGAACCACGACTTGATCTGACACGGTCGCAAGCAGCCTTGCCGCCGCCGTCGCATCTCCCGCATGACCGCCGATGGCACAGTCGATGCCGGTCGGCACCACCATGACGGTATTGAATTCGTGAGTTCGTTCCCCCTGACGCGCTCGGAACTCCAGCATCGACGACAGGTTGGGCATTCCGCCATCGTCCGCCGTGAGGACTTCCGCTTCGACGGACCACCCATCCGCTTGTTCGGCCACAACGGCAAGTCGCAACATCGACTGGGTTGGTGTGTCGCCGAACGTTCGTTGAAGCGATTCTTTACCTGACTCGGGGTCGTCAAAGTACGGAAGCTTGCCAGTTACAGTGCGAACGCGAATCATTGAGACAGGCTCTCTAAGAGGAACGTGGGGGTACCGGGCGTGGGTCGATCCATCAAAAGGGAAAACGCACCGGACTCCGTGTGCCATGAAGGCAATCCAATCCGGCCGTCTTTTCATTGTCGCACAACGAGCCGCTATTGGGCGCGTTCTCAAATGCGCACGCAATTGGCTTGTTCCATGGCCAAAAGTCCCGAGTCGAGATTCACGTTTTGTGAAGCCTGACGCAGGACCCCGCGGGCGCGGGCCTTCGCGGAGGTCAGCCGAGGCAACCGAAATTCGCCTCTACGTCACTGTGACTTGCCACCCACGCGAGTTTCCTTCGGCGAAGGTTTGGCGAGTTCGGCGAGCAGGTACACGTTGACGAGGGCCGCTTTGCGGAAAATGCCCCCATGGCATCCACTCGTTGGGCCGTGCGCGGTCGTCAAGGGGGCCATCACACGGTTCGCGATGCTACCGAATTGGCGCGGGAATCGACTGGAGGTGTCTCATGTCCTCGTCACCCATCGCCATCCTGGGCGCGGGTAAGATCGGCCGAAACTTGGCCCAGCTCCTGGTCGATGCGGGCTACTCGGTGGTCCTGGCGAACTCGCGTGGCCCCGAGACACTGCACGACACCATCGCGGCCCTCGGACCGCTGGCCACCGCGGTCTCGGCCACAGAGGCGGTGGCGGCAGCTGAATTGGTGATCGAAGCGGTGCCTTTCAAGGTGGTTCCCAACTTACCGAGCCTGGACCAACGGATTCTGGTGACCGCCGCAAACTATTACCCCGACCGTGACGGAACGATCGATCTTGCGGGACGCAGCCAAGCTCGCTGGGTCGCCGATCACCATCCTGGAGCCCAGGTCGTCAAGGCCTTCAACACGATCTGGTTTCAGCACCTCGCGTCGCAGGGCGATGCCACGCGGCCTGTTGAGGCTCGTCGCGCGTTGCCGGTGGCAAGCGACGACGAGTCGGCTCTGCAACAGGTCTGCGCATTGATCGAGGCCCTCGGGTTTGCACCGCTTCGCGTGGGCGGACTCGACGATCACGCGGACCTGATTCAGCCTGGAGGCGCCCTGTACAATCGCGATCTCACGCTGGCGGAGGCGCGCGAACGGTTCGCGGAGTTCAGTCGCGCTCGGTGAACACGCGATTGCGGCCCGCACGTTTGGCGGCATACATCGCCTGGTCCGCTCGCCGCAGGAGTTCCGCAGCGGTGTCGTTCGGCCGAGCTTCTGCCACACCCGCGGACACCGTCACGCGGGGGAGGGCGCGACCGTCGGGCATCACGAGGCCGGTGAACGCGAGAGAGGCTCGAAAACGATCCGCGGCTTGTCGTGCGCCTTCCAAGTTCGCTTTGGGCAAGATGACAATCAGCTCCTCGCCGCCATACCGACACAGGTGATCGTTGGGGCGAAAGCGCCGCCGCATCTCGAGCGCGACCTGCACCAGCACGTGATCTCCTGCGTCGTGGCCGTGCTTGTCGTTGACCCGCTTGAAGTGGTCAACGTCGATCAACACCACCGACAGCGGCTCGCCATCGGTTTGGGCACGCTGGAGCTGCCGAGGCAACATCTGGTCGATCCAGCGGCGATTCTGCAGGTTCGTGAGGGGATCCACAACGGCGTTGCGCTGGATGCGATCCCGTTCTTGGGTGGTGGTGAGGAGGGCCGCGCTGCTTTGGCGGACGCGGCTGGCCTGCATCATGAGCAGGTTGAGAGCTGCCTGATGCGAACCTCGAATCAAGGTGAGGAAGGCAACCGAAGGAATCTCCTCGACTTCCACCAGCCCCTTTGCCACGATCCAGGCGGACCGGGGAACTTCATGGAGGGCGGCCAAGTCCCCCGCACACTGCCCTTCGGTGAGTTCCGCCACCGGCGTGCCATCGGGTTGCTCGAGGTAGATTGCCAAGGTCCCGCGGATGACCCAGAACACCGACGTGCCCCCGTCGCCAGGGTAGCCGAGGACCGTCCCATCGGCCTCCGTGCGACGCATGGACTCCGCGAGCATGCGTTCGACAGCCCCGTTTTCAACCTCGAGGGCGAGGCCCGCGGAAGGCCAGCGTCGACGTCGCGTCATGGCTTCATCCGTCGAAGGCGCGGCGCATCCAAAGCGTGGGCAAGCGCACGATGGCCCAACCAAAAGCTACCCCGGCCATCGGTAGGGCCGAAAGCCAGTGATAGCGGAACAGCCACTGGACCGCGGTTGCCCCATCGACGCCCGATGGCGTTTCCCCGCTGAGTTCGGCGATGCGCGGATTGATGATCAGCAATTCGGCAAACACGAGCGGGCCTATCGTGAGTATGCCCAAGCCAACGACAAACACGCCGATCAACACGGACTCGACGAGCAGGTCGGTTACGGTTCGCCGCTCTGGATCGAGCACGGCATCGGTTCGTGCAGCGAGGAACATCGTTACCGTCGACGCGAGGAGCGCCACGGCGATGCCCCCCCAAAGAACCGGCGATTCGAGCAAAGCGTCGTGGTACGCAAGCGGCGTGAGGGTGAGCAAGGCCAGCGCGATGGCGCCCATGGCCCAAGCTGCCCCCCGCATCCGCTTGTCGCCGCGGAAGTACAGGATGGCGTCGCGGAGAGCCCAACAAAGGAAGATGGTGGTCCACAGACCCAATATCGCCGGAGCCGCCGACTGCTTGATGGTGTCGATCGCGCCACCCAGGGGTTCCAGCTGGGCATTGACGCTGACTTGGAAGTAGGCCAACGCACCACCCCAGATGGCGGCGGCCAAAAGGCCAACAAAGGGCACCGGCGAGGGCCGGACCACCCGAACGGGGCGGTTGGGCGCTGCGTACCAAAGGTCGAAGGCGATGCCGCCGAGCGCGCCAAGTGCGGGGCCCGCCGCGAGTAGTCCAAGCGCCGCGGTGGGCGGGTACCACAGGACCTGGGCCAACGATGTCGCGATGGCCTCGCTAAGCTCCCCCAGGGCATCGAGGCGAAGCAGCTCCCTTAGCGCTTCGACGGCCATGCCGGGGCTCAGCATCCAGGCGGCCCCCAAAAAGGCCGACAACCCCGCGGCGTAGGTGCCACTGCGCACGGGCTCCGTAGGCGAGAGCGCTCCAGAGAGGAATCCCGTGCCCATCAGCACGAGGCCGGCGAGGAACACCCCGGCGAGGCCCCCTCCGGGCGTCATGTACATCCAGTTGGTCAAGTAGTTCGACGGCAGCCCAACATAGAGCGGAGCCACCAGCGCGAGCGCCAAGCCCACGCCGCCCATCAGGCCCATCACAGTCGTGGAGGTGCGCATCGTTACTGCATTTACGACATCCGCGGGCGCTCGGCCAGCAGGATCGCCAGGAAGCCGGATAAGGAGTGCGCATGTCGCGTTCGATGCGCCGGATGGACCTCGCCCGTCGTCTCCCGGTCACCTTGGGCATTGCCCTTGCTACCCTTCTGATGTTCGTACTGCAGCGCGTTCTCGCGATTTCTGCGGTCGACGTCCAGGGCTTTGTGGGGGAGTTTCTCCTCGGTGACACCTTCGATAGTTGGCGAGTGATGTTGCGCCTGGGGGCTCTGCGGTCTGACCGCATCGTGGAGCATGGGGAATACTTCAGGCTGCTCACCCCCGTGCTGCTGCACGGAGGGTGGCTGCACGTCGGTCTCAACCTGCTCGCGTTGGTGCAGCTGTCGGCGTTGGTCGAGATGCTCTGGGGCGGCCGTAGATTGGTCTTCATCTACGTGCTGTGTGGTTTGGCGGGCTCGCTGTGCTCCGCCACTCTCAATGATCCGACGCCGCCCTTGGCGGTGGGTGCGAGTGGGGCCATCCTCGGCTTAGCCGGGGTGTTGATGGGCACAATGTGGTTCGGTCCCTCGGCCACTGCGCAGTGGCTCACCGACTTGCTTGGTCGACGGCTCTTGACGGCGGTCTTGCTCACCTTTGGGTTGGGCATTGCCTTGCTCTTCTTCGTGGGACCGCTCCTCGACAACTGGGCGCACTTTGGGGGCTTCGCCTGTGGCATGCTGATCGCGGCTACGCTGCCGAGTCCTACCGAGCCCGAGGATCTCGCGTTCACACTGCCCACCGCGGGATTGGCGGGGCTCGTGTTGGTGGGTGCGGTAGGCTGGATGGCGATCGACGGCGATAACGCGCTTCAAACCGCGGAAGTAGATTTTGCTCGGCTGCATGCCGAGTCGGCGAGCCGTCAGCCGGAGAGCAACCAGGCCACATTGGTGCGGATGCTGCAGTGGTTTGCCAAGGCCGACGCCCTGGACGAGGGTCTAGAGACCTTCGAGCGTCAGGTGGAGCGGTATGAGATGCCGGCATCGACTCGGCTGTTGGTCGGGGCGATGTACCAGACGGGCCTTGAGGCCGAGGTGACCGATCCCGCGCTGATTGTGGTCGCCGAGCGGTGGGTCGAACTCGCGCCCAACGATCCCGAAGCCCTCAACACGCTGGCGTGGTTCCTAGTCACTCCCGAAACCACGTCCCTTCGAGATCCCGACCGCGCGGAGCCCCTGTCCCGCCGTAGTTTGCGTGAACTTACTCCCGATGATGCGCTGCAGGAGGCGACGTACCTCGACACCCTCGGAGAGGTGCTCTACCAGAAGGGCGCCTACGTCGAGGCGTATGAAGTTCAACAACGGGCCTTGTCCCGACTGGACGCAGCCGGAGAGGCCCAGTCGACCCTGATGGGGTGGCTCGCACCGTTGCCCCGCGACCTGTTTACCGAGCGACTCGACAAGATCGAAGAGGCTCAGCGCGACGCTGGCTAAGGAATCGGACGGTAGTCTCGGTCCAGCGGGACAATCCGTGGGAAGAGCGCGATGTTTCGGCCCTCGGAGCAATCCACCTGCGTTTCGCGTAGTGGCGTTTCGTCAGGTGCAAAGACGTACATGCGGGCCGTGGACTGACACAACAGCAGCATCGATCCGTCCGACAGCGTGTAGGCGCTGCTCTGGATGGGACAAAAGCTGTTGATTTCAAAGGATTGGTCGATGGTGGCGATGCGCCGCTCATCATCGAGGTCGACGGTGATGGCCCGAGATCGATTGGCGGCCTCTCCTTGGGCAGGGGGGCGCCCGTTATCGAACAGCGAGATGCGATGTTCGCCGAGCCACCTGGCGTGATGCGGAAACTCGAATCCGCCTGCGGTCTGTCCATCGGCTTCGACCAACGCGTAGTCGCCACCGTCGAGGCCCCGTGCTCCGCCGACGAGGCTGAAGAGCAAGGCCCCGCGGGTGGGACTGTCGGGCCCTCCGTCGAAGGCCATGACCGCATCGAGGTGCTTGAACGAGATGAGCCAACGTCCGTCCGCGTCGATGTCGATCGAGTTGGCGTGCCCAAAATCGATGCCTTTGATTTGGCGATTGCCGCCGAATCCCCAGTAGCCACCAAGTTCGCTACCGGTGAGGCGCGGCACCAGCGCATCGCTCACGGTGAACACGACCTCCGCTTCGCCTTCGTCGAGGGCGGTTAGGCCGTCGACGATGTAGTCCGTCCCGTTGATCGTCTCGGTACGAGCATGCAGAAGCACGGTCTGCCCGAACCGAGAAGTGATGTCGTGGTGCCCGTGGTGGGGGAACCCGCTCGGTTGCCCCAACTCGGTGAGTGGCGTGCCGTCGAAGCGCACTTGGTAGACGTTGCGGCGATCGATCATCATCCAGGCCGAGTCATCGAGTCCCACGTCGAAGGCGCGGATCGTCCCTCGGGCGGGAGGGACCTCGTACCACCGCACCACCCCCTCGCCATCGGTGATGACGAGGGTGGCCGGGGGCCTCATGAGGCTGCCATCGTCGGTGCGTACCGGACAGGCCACGGGGAACATCAGGCGTTCGATCGCCGTAGGACTTGGCGTGCCGCGGTCTTCGAGGACAATGTCGATCGCTTCGGGAACCTGGCCCGTGGTCACGACCCCCGTGGCGCTCTGCGTGCGCTTGCCTTCTTCGGTCCACTCGATCGACCAGGTCACATCGGTTTCTGGGGGCAAGTCCCAGAGGCCGAACCGGAGGTTTTCGCCTTGGTAGGTGGCCTGTCGAGCAGGTTCTCCTGCGATCTCCCAGGTCACGGTGGCCTCGGTCGGTCCCCTCGTCTCCACAACGCAAACCGGCCGCAGAGCGTTGTCTTCAAGTTCGCACGCCACCATCGGTGAGACCGCTTCCGGGCCACATCCAACGACCAACAAACCAGTCAATAAGCGCTTCACCCTGACAGAGTACCCGCTGCCCACGCCCTTCGGCGAGGGTTAATCAGCTGCATGGCGCGGGCATTGGAACCACTGGCCGGATGGGGGCGACACCCGGTCGTCGAAGCACACACGGTGCACACCGAGCGACTCGATCGGCAGGCTCCGGGGGCATTGCTCTCGCGGGGGTTGGGGCGGGCGTACGGCGATGCGGCGTTGCCTCCGGTAGGGGCGGATCGTCCGGTCCTCGTGACGCCGGCGGCGGACCGCATTCTGTCGTTTGACGAGAGTGCCGGCCTGTTGCGGGCCGAGGCGGGCCTTTCGCTCTCAGAACTGGCAAGGATCTACTTACCTCGCGGGTTCTTTGCGCCGGTGAGCACCGGCACCCAGTACGTCACGCTCGGTGGCATGGTTGCCTCCGACATCCATGGGAAGAACCACCACTCCTTTGGCACGATCAGCAAGGCCATTCGTTCGCTCAAGATGCTGGTGCCCGATGGTCGCGTCGTCACGACGTCTCCCACCGAACATCCCGACCTGTTCTTCGCCACGACCGGGGGCATGGGCCTGACGGGTCACATCCTGGAAGTCGAGCTGCAGCTCGCCCGCATTCCGACCCCGTGGATCTACGAAGAGAGTTGGCCGGCGCCCAACCTCGATGCCCTATTCAACGGACTCTCCGAGTCGAGCGACTGGCCGATGACCGCGGCGTGGGTCGACACCTCCATCCGAGGCCGAGGCTTTGGACGCGGCCTCGTGATTCGGGGCCGATGGGCCCAGCCCGACGAGGCGCCGGCCGAACCTCCGGGGACCCGGCCAAGTGTCGAAGTGCCTCCCGTTTTCCCGTCCGGCGTGATGAATCCGCTGACCATCCGCATGATGTCGCAGGTGTGGTTTCATCGACACGGAAGGAAAAAGAAGGTCCATGTTACGCATCCGGCCAACCACTTCTGGCAGCTCGACATGGCCACGAATTGGTACCGCGGCTACGGTCGCCGCGGATTCACGCAGTACCAGTGCGTGCTGCCGCGCAATGTCGAGGTCCACAAACAGTTTCTTGAGCGCTTCCAAGCCCTAGGTGGCTGTTCGTTCATCAACGTCTACAAGGATTGCGGAGAGGCTGGTCCGGGGCTGCTTTCCTTTCCTCAATACGGCACCTCCCTCGCCCTCGACATCCCCATCACCACCGTCGAACGCATTCAGACGCTGATCGATGGGCTCAATGCCTTCGTCATTGAACATGGCGGGCGCGTGTACCTGGCCAAGGATGCGTTTACCCGGGCCGAGGACTTTGCGAAGATGTACCCTCGGCTTCCGGAGTTTCAGTCGGTCCGGGACCGTTGGGATCCGGATCGAACCCTCGTTTCGGCCCAGAGCGTCCGCCTGATGGGCGATCGCGCCAATTAGTCCAGTTCGCAAGCCGCAAGGGCTCGGTACGTGGGCGCGGCGCACGGGGCCGCGCAGGCGTCGTCGTAGGCGCATGCGCTCCACGCGCAGTACGCCTCGAGTCCGTCGGCATGCGTCGTTCGGCAGGCATCGAAACAGGCGGGAGCGTCGTCGGGGGGCGGGGCCAAGCCCGTCCGGCTTCGCAGGTCGAGGCACCCATCGAAGCACGCCAGCAGGTCTCGACAACCGGCGTCCTCATCGCAATCGTGGTGAAGCGATGCGCACGGGTGGGGCTCGGCGGCCACGCAGCTTACGCATGACGCACAGATCACGTGCTGGTCGCAGACCTCGGCGGCGACCTCGGGCTGATTGAAGCCCACCAACACCCCGATGCTCGCCACCAACAGCAAGGTCGCGACGACGAACATGACGGTGCTTGCGATGCTGGACCGCACGCTTTTGGGAGGAGGTTCCGCGTGTGGAGTGCGCCGGGTCGCCCACAGGGCGGACCGCTTGCGCGTGAGCACGCCCTGCGGATCGACGCCCCACGCTCGAGCGAAGTGCAGCACGTCGGCCGAGGTCAGCCCGAGTTCCGCGGCGTCCGACTCTTCGTCGAGCCAGTTGACCCGTGGCTCCGACGTCGAAGGGGGGCCGTGGCTCACGTACTCGTGGTCGCGCCGACTTGCGTAGACCCGACGCTCAGACTGGCCCCGAATCGCCCGCTCGGCCAGGTGCGTGTCGCTGTCGTCGTCCGCATGAAAGGCCAGGGCCTCGCCGAACTCAGTCGAGAGCCGGCGCGCTCCTTTGAGGCCCATGGCATTGCCGAAAACCCACGTCCATTCACCGTCAGACACAATCAGGCACGGCATCGTCGCCGGATCGACGTCCCGAAGATCTTCGGGAGTTGCCGCCGGTTCGAGATGGGGCAGGTCGAGCGCGGCGGCTACGGCCTTCATGTCGGTCGTCCGCGCGCATTGCCACGAGGCCCGACGAAAGAAGGCTTCGACGGGAATCGCGGGCAGATCGGTGGCCATGCCCCTCCTCCGGGTGGCGAACGCTACCACACGCCTACCCCGTCCCGAGTCAGGCGACCGGTGCGTGGCCCAAAAGGAAGCGGGTAACGGGTTCGAACACCCGGGTAGGGGCGATGTCAGAAATGAACAGGTCGGCGTGGCCGACGGGCTCTCCATCGGGGTGGGTGACCTCGAAGACCTCGGTGGGTCCCCGGGTGGCGCCCACGACCGACAAGGCGGCTTCACGGGGGACGATGCCATCGCCCGAGCCGTACAACACGAGCAACGGGCGCTCGAATCGCTGCAAGGCCGGTCCCAGGGCCCGTCCTTCGATGCGGAGTTCGGACCGCATCCACTTGCCCATGGCGATATTGATGGCGGGCAGGGGATCCTCGACCGTACGCGTCAGCTGTGAGGCCTGCCGCACATTCGTGATGCGAGGGTTGAGGTAGATCGACAGCGCGCTTGGAATGAGCCGACTCACGATGGGGAGCGCCACCGCGGTCCACGCCCGGGTCCCCCGCATGGGCACCGCGCCAGCGGTTTGCATGAGCAAGCCGAGCACGCGTGTACGGAGGTCGCGGGGCCAGTGCAGGGGAGTGCCGATGGTCGCGACGCGGTCGAGCCCGGGTGACGGGGAAAAGGCGGCGTGGGCCAACAACATGGCTCCACCCAAGCTGCAGCCGATGGCGTGCACGCGCTCCGCACTGCGGAAGTTGCGAATGTAGTCGATGGTGGCGGGCAGATCGTGGGTGGCCTGGGCCTCGAGGCCAGGCCGCGAGGGCCCCTTCGACGAAGAGCTGCCACGTAGGTCGATGCCCCATGGGTCGAACCCGCTCTCGAGCAGCACATCGGCGAAGCTTCGTCCACGTGGGTGGTACTGGACAATCCAGGAGTTCATGCCGTAGCCCGGGATGAACAGCACAGGTTGGCCTGCCGTTACCCCAGGACGGACCACCCGGGTGAGCTGGAGCGACCACCCGTCGGTGGTCCGGACCGTGTGGTGCTCGAGCTGACGTTCGGTGCCGAAGGCACCCTCCGAGCGTTCGGCGGCCTTCGACATCGGCGCGTCTCCTTCACGGTGGCCACGTAATCCGACGGGACGCCGCGTCCGGTCGCATTCACGGCGTATAGATCGCACGCGTGTTCGAACTCATGAAGCGAATTGCGGCTCTTCGTCCGAGCACCCGCTGCATCACAAAGAAGACGGCCGCATTCAGACGCCCCGGCACCGTGACCGGACCCTGGGCGAGCCGGGCTAACGAATGTTCAGCCACATCGGCGGCGGTCAACGGGAAGGCCTGTTCCCACTTGTGTTCCGGCGTGACGGCTTCCCAATTGGGGGTCCGGGTCGCGCCCGGTGCGCTCACGAGTACGTCGATGCCGTGGGGGCCTAGCTCCTCCCACAACCCTTCGCCGAGGATTTGGGTGTAGGCCTTGGTCGCCGCATAGGTCGACACCATCGCCGTCCCCACCACGCCAGACAACGACGACATGAGCAACACGCCACCCCGACCGCGGGCGACCAACCCGTCTTGCACCAGGGCGAGCAGCTGCAGCGGGCCCGCGCAATTCACCTGAACCGAAGCCAGCTTGCTCGCGAGGGACGTCTCGAGAAAGGGCCCCACCGTCGAGGCGCAGGCGTTGTAGATGAGCAGTCCGATGTCGAGCCCTTCGAGGTGGGGCCCAAGCGCCTCACCAACTTGGGGCGAACCGAGGTCGGCGGAAACGGGTCGGATCTCGACCCCGTACGCGGTTCGAAGCCGGTCGGCTGCGGCTTCCAGGGGGGCTACGCGGCGCGCGATCATCACGAGGTTGACGCCGTGGCCTGCGATGGCGTCACAGAACGCAGCTCCGATGCCCTCTGACGCACCGGCCACGATGGCCCAAGGGCCGTAGCGCGTGGCAAAGTCCTTCACCGGTCACCACACAAAGGGAATGATGCGCCAGCGAACGTGCGCCACGTACTCATCCCATAGCGGACCGTACTTTTCGGCGCATCGAGCGTCGTCGTCGATCTGACGGGGGAACAGCAACAGCACGTAGTACAGCGGGTACAGCCAGGGCCAAGGTTCGCCGCCCCAACTCACCGACAGTGCAATGCCCGACCCCATCAACACCTCGCCAAGGTAGTTGACGTGGCGGCTCACGCCCCAGAACCCACTTGCGAGCAGGTGCTTCTTTCCATCCGAGACCGCGACGGGTCGCATGCCCAAGAAGGAGGCCTCGGGGTCCCGCTTGAAGGTGAACTTCTGCATGTTCGCCCCGCGGGCGAGCGTCCATCCCGTAAAGAACGTGAGTCCGGCCAGCACGAGCAGCCAAGTCGGCGTGCCTGGGTTGGGATGGTCGGCCGTGAACCAGAGGGCGACGGTATAGAAGTAGGGGTAGAACGTTAGGCATCCCCACCCGAGCTTGAAACCGACCCGTTCCGCGAAGATGTCGTAGGTGTAGAGGTGGACCCGCTCGAACCAGAGGTAGTCACAGACGAAATAGGAGATCAGCCCCGCGCACAAGAAGATGCCGGGGTTGGGGTTGTCGGGGAACGTCAACGCGTGGGCCGTGGCAAAATCAAGCGTGTTGATCTCGAGAATCACTGCGCCAACGAGGTACAGCCACATCTTCGCGTCGAGACGGCCGCCCCAAAGTTGGGGGTTTTCGAGCCGGCCGAGGAAGGTGTCCACGACGAAGTTCCGACCCGTTGAGGGATTGGGCAACACGATGGCGAAGGTGAAGATCAGGCCGAAGGTGCAGGCACCGGCGAGGCTGTACCAGCGGTGTTCGAAGAGCCATCCAAAGGGCACGATGTCGCTCGTCCCGAGCCAGGCCCACAGGCCCACGCTCGCGAGCAGCACGATCAGGCCATTGAGGCGATACGAGAGCTTTTCGCCGGTGGCGTGGTGGTTGACGTAGCCGACGTACCAACGACCGGGCAGCACGAAGTGCAGGACCGTGATGCCGAGGGTGAGTACCCACGGCGCGAAGAAGCCGGCGAGCGGATCGATCAAGACTCCCTCCGGGAAGCGTGCAGCTTACGCCATGGTCACTCGCAGGTGTAGCGACCTTCGGGATCGGTGGGCTCGACGCCCTCCCGATAAAGCTCGGTCGAAGGGTCTCCGTAGAAGACGTAGGCCTGCCAGGTGGGGTCGTCGCGATCCGCGCCTCGCTTGCGCAGGCATCGCATGATCTCGGTGACCGGGGCCCGGCCGTAGGCCGCGATGCTCGATTCGACGTTCTCGTAAAAGGCTTCTGCAAAAGCCGCCGCTTCTTCATCTCCCACCGGCCACAACGCGCCGATGTAGCCTGAGGCGCCAGCGTCGAGCATGACGGGGGCCCACCCCTCGACGATGTTGGCTGTGGCATCGGCCTGGCCAAGTTCGCAGGCATTGAAGAAGATGAGGGTTTGCCGTTCGCGGAGCCGTTTGTCATCGAGGCCGACGAACGCCGTGGAGTCGAACGCGCCGTCCTCGAGCCGTAGGGCGTAGCGCGTGGCGCTGCCTTCGGTCGTCTGGGCATCCCCATGCCCGGCGAAGTGGAGCACCCCGTTGGGGGGATCCTTCACCACCGCGGCCACCGAAGCCGCCACGCCCGGGAGCCTCCGAAAGCCTTCCATGCGGTTGAGCGCCTCGAGTTCCCGCTTCACCGCGGGCAGGGCATCCCCACCTTCGTAAGTGGGCACCATCGCGACGAGTTCTCGGTAGTCGATGCGTGTGGGAGGGACCGTCAGGCCGGACATCCCCATGCGCAGATGCCATCGACCCAGCTGAAAGCGTGTGCCCAACGGAGCCAACGTCGCCTCTTCGGTCACGGGGCGCAGCAACTCCCAGGGAAATCCAGGTACGTTGGTGTAGATGCGCAACGCGTTGACCTCAGGGTCCTGGTAGATGCGCAGCAGATGTTCCCGAATGGGGGCCGGGGTGAGCGGCCACAGCTGAGCTCCCAGCCCCTTCACCATGCCCATTCCCACTGGGTCTCGGTCCACCCGATCGAGGCCGCGGGCCCGAATGGCGGCGAGTTTGGGGGTGAGAAATGCGGGGAGGGCGGTGCGATCGAAGTTGACCACGGAGTGTGCCGTCGTCTTGCCCGGCTCGTTGATGACCACGAGCGCCTTTGTGTCGTCGATGGCGAGCAGATGCAGCTCATGGCTTGGGACCGTGGATCGGACCGCGGCCCCCTGGTCACCCACCACATCCGTCACCGGTAGCGGGTTGGCCGACGGCGCGTCGACGGCCTGCACCGTGCGGCCGATCTGCCCCATGAACGAGCCCTCATGGAAAAGATAGGCTTCGACAGATGCTTTTCCGCTGCTGGGGACCGCGTCGAGGGTCAGCTCGTAGCGGGCGAGCGTGGAGGGGCCTTCCTGCGGGAGTTGGATGGTCCGAAAGTCATCGCCGTCAATGGTGAAGTCTGGGGCGGATAGCAACACGTTGATCGACCAGGCTTTGATGCCTTCCTTGAGCGTTGGCAGCTCCAGCTTGAGCGCGCCCTGGGTCTCTTCGTCCTCGCCTGAAATGACCACGGCGGCGGCGTTCCCGGAGGGAGCGGCGTCGGTGAGGCCCACGAACAGTGTGAAGGGTTTGGCCTTGACCACCTCGCCCGGCATCACCATTCGGGGATGGCGCTCGAGCACGACGGTGGATTCAGAGAGTGGAGGAGGAGGAGGATCACCCTCTTCTTTCACCGGACTTCGTTGGAGGGCGCATGCCATGAGCTGGCCCACCAGGGCGATTGGGATGTACTTCGCCAAGAACCTCACGCTGTTCTCCTCCGCGGGAAGGGTACCTCAGGCACATGCACGAACTCGTGACCGCTTGGCAACGAGACTGGCGAATTGCTCAATTGCGAGAGGAATTGGGCGCGGCCCTGGCCGTGACCGTTGTAGGGGTCCCTCAGGGGGTTGCTTACGCCGTCGTCGCCGGACTCCCACCCATCATGGGCCTCTTTGCGGGGGCATTGCCCGCCATCGTGGCGTCGGCCTTTCGGAGTTCGCGGCATGTGGTGACGGGACCGACAAATGCGCTGTCGCTGCTCGTCGGCACCACCGTCGCGGTACAAGCCAACGACCCGGTCGCCGCGGCGACGACCCTCGCGGTGATGATCGGATTGATTCAGGTGGCCGCAGGTGGGCTACGCCTTGGCAGCATCGTCGACTACGTTTCGGCCGCCGTGGTCACAGGCTACGTCACCGGCGCCGGGATTCTGATTGCCGTAGGGCAGTTGCCCGCGCTCACGGGCATTCCTCGCGTATCGGGAGACCTGATCACCCAACTTTGGGGTTGGGTCAGTGGATTATCAGGGACGCATCTTCCTTCACTTGCCCTGGGGCTCCTCACGGTGGCCGCCCTGTTGCTGGCCCGGCAGCGATTGGGCAAGTCTGGGGCGGCAATCCTGGCCGTCGTGGGCAGTGGGGTCTTGGTCTGGGCGTTGGGCGCTCGCGCCTCGGACATCGCGTTGGTTGGCGATCTGGCCGCCACCGAGTCGGGGTTGCCCTCATTGACGTGGCCCGATTTTTCGTTGGTCGATGACCTTTGGCCCGTCGCGTTTGCAGGGGTCCTGCTCTCGCTCGTCGAGTCGACCTCGGTGGCTCGTTCGATTGCCTCAAAGACCGGGCAGCGCTTGTCGCTCCAACTCGAATTCATCGGCACGGGCCTTGCGAATCTCGTTGCGGGGCTTGGGTCGGGGTACCCCGTGAGTGGGAGCTTGGCTCGATCGACCCTCAATGTGCAGTCCGGGGCGCGGACCCGCTTCTCGGGCATGCTCTCGGGGGCTCTCATGTTGGTGGTCCTGCTGGGGTTGGGTCCGTTGGTGGACCGCTTGCCGATGCCAGCGCTCGCCGGACTGATCGTGGTCATTGCCGCCGATCTGGTCGATTTCAGCCGCATTCGACGGTTGCTACGGGCGACCTTTGCCGACCGCCTCGCCTTTCTGGGGACCCTGCTCGGCACCTTCGCCCTGCCCCTCGACCAAGCGATCGCGGTGGGGGTCGGGATCAACCTGGTCCTGTTCCTTCGTCAGTCGCAATGGATCGTGGTCCGTGAGCTTCGCGTCAATGAGGATGGACTGCTGCAGGAAGTGGAGCCAGATGCGGTCGTGCCGGGACTCAGACGGTGCCCGGCCATTCGCATTTTGCACCTTGAAGGACCGCTGTTTTTCGGTGCAGCCGGGGCCCTCGACGACGCCCTCACCGAGGCGATGGCCGACCCTGCGGTTCGCGTGGTCGTGGTGCGGCTTAAACGCGCCTCGGGACTTGATTTTACGACGGCAGAGGTGTTCGCGCAGGCGCATCGTCGGATGGTGGCCTCAGATCGACGCCTGATGCTTGTCGGCCTTCGGCCGAAGATGATCGAGACCCTCGCGCGAAGTGGCGTGGCCGAGGCGTTGGGCGATGCGGTGTATCCCACGCAACCCGGCTGGTTCGTGGCCATGCGAGAGGCGCTTGCCGCGGCCGTTGCGAGTCTGCCGCCCCATCACCCCGAGGGCATCGAATGCCCCGTGGCGACGGTCACCGATCCGGATGGTTGAGCAGGATGCGACATCCCGCTTCCTCCCCTCGCGCCATCACCCGAGCCACGGCACCTGGTGAGCCTTGGAAGGTGAGGATCATGCCTTCATCGTCGGCGTCGCTATCGACCACTCGGCACGCGCTGTAGATCAGCGTCGAGACCTCGGCCGCCGCATAAGGAACGTGCAGGGTGGCGTTCACCAATCGAGCGCCCCGAACCGTCTCGATGAGGGCGTCACGCAGGGCATCGGTATCGGTGGCGTCGTGGCTGCTCACCACCCGGTAGGGCCCCACGGTGCCCTCGTCCAACTCGGGAAGCACGTCGACCTGGTCCCGCTTGTTGAAGATCGTGAATCGAGCGATACCGTCTGCGCCGAGGGCGTCCAGCTGCGCTTCGGTGGTCTTGAGGTGCAATGGCCATTCGGGGTCCGACAGATCCACCACGATCGCGAGCAGATCTGCCTCTTGGGCCTCGGAAAGCGTGGTCGAGAAGCTCGCGAGCAATCGCTTTGGGAGGTCGCGGATGAACCCCACCGTGTCGGTGAGCAACACCTCGCCGCCATGTCGGGTGAGGCATCGGGTCGTGGTGTCGAGCGTTTCAAAGGGTCGGGACCGCGTGGCCAGTTCGGAGCCTGACAACGCGTTCATCAGCGAGGTCTTGCCCGCGTTGGTGTAGCCCACCAACGCGATGCGCAAGGTGTCTTCGCGCCGTTTGCGATGTTCGGCGCCGGCTCGTTCGAGCTTGCTGAATGCGCGCCTTAGGCGCACGAGTCGGTCGTCGATCTGGCGTGCCAGTAGCTCGGAGGCCGTTTCACCGGCCCCCCGACCGTACAGGCCACCCCCGGCCTGTTGATCCATGTCGAGCCCCAACCCGCGTATCCGGGGTCGGAGGTACTGCAGTCGCGCAATCTCGACCTGGATGCGGGCCGCCTTGGAGCGCGCATGCCGGTGGAACACACCCAAGATGACAATCTCACGGTCGCTTACCGAAAGGCCAGCAATGTCTTCGAGATTTCGAGTTTGGGAGGGTGAGAGCGGCGCGTCGAGCACGAGCAGGGAGGCGCCTGCGGCACGGGCCCGATCGGCCAGGGCTCGCGCGACGCCGGGACCTACATGGGTTCGACGATGCGGATTTTTGAGCACTCGGCTTTCATGGCCGACGATCGGATGACCGTTGGCCTCGACAAGGCCGAGGATCTCGGCAAGCTGGGCGTCGCGTTGCACATCTGAGGTCCAATCGCCCAACGACACCACGTAGGTGGCGGCGGGGGCATCGGGTTCGAGTTCGGGAGGCGCCTCGGAAAGGAGGGCCTCGATTTGGCCGTCTTCTGGCACAGACACGTCACCGTGCTCGGGCACGGGGTCAGATCGAAATCGCATGAACAGACACTTCGTGAAAGCCACCGGAGTGGCGAGGGGATTGAAAGGACCGAAACCGCGGAGTTTGGTCGAATCAGACGAAGTGCAAAATGCCCATGGGCCTGGCCTCCAGAGGAGTGGCAGTGAGGGCTGTAGCCGGCCGACGAACCATCGACCAGGTATTCACTCGGTATGTGGACCCGACTTCAGGCCACCCTCGGTGGTTGGCTGCTCCAGGCGATGACGGCAACCCAACACCGGAGGCTCGGAGTCACCGTGCACGAGCACGTCGATGCGACGGGGCGACGCACACCGTGGCTCGACCTTGGACGACCCGAACGCGGCACCGTGGTCTGGCTGCACGGCTTTGCGGACCGCCCCGACACGTTTCTAAGGGTGGCTCCTGGTTTGTTGCCCGACTACCGCATTCTCGCCCCGGCGATGCCGGGGTTTGGCCATGGGTGGATCGAGCCGACCGAGACCCACGATGTCCATGCCTTTGGGCGATGGATGGCCGATGTTCTCGACGACATTGTCGACGAACCGGTCCACCTCGTGGGCAACTCGCTCGGTGGCGCCACCGCGCTCGCCATCGCTGCCCAACGTCCGGCGTGGTTGCGGTCGCTCGTGCCCTTGAACTCGGCGGGCATGCGGGTTCGCGGCGCGCCTTCGGTGCTCGAGGAATTCGAACAAGGCGACATCCTCTTCGAGGTCCGGGGCCGACCCGACTACGATCGGCTCATGAAGAGGCTCTTCGCCAAACCCATGGTCGTTCCTGCCGTGGTCAACCATTTCCTTTGCTCCGAATACGCCCGACAAGCGGATTGGTTTGTCCGGGTGGCTGGCGATCTGGCGAGCAGTCGCGAGACGCTTCATGGGGAGGGGTGGTCCTCCGCGATCGACCTCACCGCCATCGATGTGCCCACGTTGGTGCTGTGGGGGGACCGCGACTCGCTGTTTCCGGTGTCTCATGCACAGGCGATGGCGCGTCAAATCCCCGGCGCGCGGCTCGAGCTTATTCCCGGCATCGGACATTGCCCCCATCTCGAGTCACCGGGAAACCTTGCACAAGCGGTACGCAGGTTCGTGCAGACGGTCGGACGGGGGAATACGGGGCCTCGCCGAGAAGGGTAGGAGGGAAGGAACGATGATGTGGGCGTTTGTGTCTCTGGCGATGGCCCAGCAGCTACCCGATCGGTTCAACGGTCAGGTCATGCGGCCCAGCATCGATGCTCAGAAGACCTTGTGGGCCGAGCAGAGTGCGACCGCACCGGACGGCTACGCGACCTTTCGGGTGTACACGCAGTACGCGAATGGTGTGGTTCGCGATCGTTCGACGGCGGTGACGCAGCGCTTGGTTGACGATCTGCTGGAGTTCGACCTGCTGGGGGCTTGGCACTGGCGTGGGCTGCGCTTGGGCGCCCACATTCCGATTTACGGTCTGACGACGGGCGATGATGCGACGACGCAGCCGGGATTGGGCGACATCGCGTTTGATGTCAAGGCCACCGTGCTCGAGGGAGAGACCGACCCTTTTGGGGCTGCGATCATCGCTCGCATGCTGCTGCCCACTACGTCCGTGCAGATTCCTTTGGGGAGTACCGGGCTGGGCAGTGAGATCTTTGTGGCGGCGGATCGCGACATTGATCAGTTCACGTTGGTCACCAACCTGGGGGTTCGGATTGGACCCCAAGCCCGGGTTGGCGACATTGGCTGGGACGATCAGTTCTTTGGTCGGGTCGCGGTGGCGCTGTCGGGCGATCGATTTGGCGGGTCGTTGGAGGGTGGTTTGCAAACCAACTTCGCAAGCGCCGAAAACCCGGCGGGGACGGCGGCCGAGCTGTTGCTTGCGGGTCATGCCAAGCTCACCGACCTGTGGACGCTGCGTGGTGGTGCGTCGACAGGCTTGTCGACGAGCCCAGGTTCTCCACTGTTCCGAGTGCTTGCGGGAATCTCCTATGAGCCCGATCCGTCGCCAGACAATGATCGCGACGGTCTAGTGGACCGTGAAGACGGCTGCCCCCGCGATGCTGAGGATCCCGACGGCTACGAGGATTACGACGGCTGCCCCGACGCGTCGTACTCGGTGCAGGTGATGGTCACCGACCCAGATGGCGATCCTCTGGAAGCTTTGGTGGTGCTCGACGGGGTCGAGAGCCACCACCTCGATCTTGGCGACCGGGTGGCCACGGTCCATCCCGGGCTCTACCGCCTGATTGCCAAGGTGGACGGCTACGATTCGTATGTGGGCGAGGTCGATATTCCCGCCGTGCAGGGCCATCAGGTCAAGGTCGAGGTTTCGCCGCGCCAGGGTCAGGTTCGCGTCTGGGCCGTCGATGAAGTGGGCAATCGGGTGGCGGCTCGCTTCACGATCGATGGGTTGGATTCACAGCCTACGGGTGGCGAGCCTGTCACGGTGCGCACCGGAGAGCACGCGATTGTCGTGACCGCCGATGGATACCGGGCCGCGCCTGTCTCGGTGAACGTGGCACACGGTCAGACGAGGGCGTTGTCCGTCGTGCTCGACCGGTTGCCCGCGGCCCCGTCCAGCCGCGACGACGACGAGTAGCGATCAGCTCGCGTGCTGGCGCATGCGGGCCACGAATACCCCGCCGCAGTACTCCGCCATGGCGTCGAAGGCGTCCTGGAGTTCGGCGTCGCTCATCTTCTTGATTTGCTTCGCGTTGTTGACCACGAGCAGGCCTTGGGCGACCGCGCTCGGGTCTCCGGCGGCGATGTTGCACCGCAACCGGCTCTTGTAGACCTTTCTGCCCGCTTCCGTGAACAGCTTGGCTCGGACCTTGTAGGTGAACGATCCCTGCACCCCGAGGCTCGGCACCTGCAGGCCCCACTCCACAAGTTCGAGCTGCAACAGGTTGCCGGAGTCATTGCGGCCCCGCACGGCAAACGGTGGGCCGCCTCCCAACGTGCTTGCCAGACTGTTGAGCATGGCATCGTTCGAGCGTCCGATGTCGACCCGACCGATCTTCTCTCGAAGCTGGGCCTCCTTCACGCCCTGAACGACGTTGAATACGCCCGACGCTACGCTACCGACGACGTTGGCGGCTACTTCGGCGTCGCTATCCGGGGTAGGGTCGCCCACATAGTAAGAGCGGGGAAGCACCGCGCTGGCTCCCGACGTGGTCAACAGCTGAAGCTGCACATCATCGATCGAGCCAACGTTTCTCTTGAATCGGCCGTGGCAGCCCACCATCACAAGCAAAGACAAGGTCAGACCAAGCGCTCGGAGCATCTTTCATCACCTCCAACCCATCGACGGTCGCAATCGGTCGGGCATTCGGCAAAATGTCGTTGCTCGCGTGAGCTTAGTCGTCCCAGGGATCCTCGGGCAGCGGGTCGAGGTCCTCGCGACGATCTTCTTCGTCGGTGGGAGGGCGCACATGCTCCCACATGGCGTAGGTGAGGGCGGGCAGCTGTGCTCCGCTCACCGCCGACACCGTTCGGGCTTCGATGCCTGCGGTGCGCAACTCCTCGAGCAGGGCTTGTTGTTCCTCGTTTGAGAGGAGGTCGACCTTCGACAACACCACGATCTCGGGTCGCGTGGCGAGCTCCGGATCGTAGGCCTGAAGTTCCCGCCGCAATGCCCGCACTCGTTCGGACGGCGGGGTCTCGTCGTCGGCCGCCACGAGATGAAGGATCAACCGACAGCGTTGGAGATGGCGAAGGAAGCGGTGTCCGAGCCCCGCGCCTTCACTGGCCCCTTCGATGAGCCCCGGCACATCCGCCACCACAAAGGACCGCCCTTCACCCACATCGACCACCCCAAGGTTCGGGGTCAACGTGGTGAATGGGTAATCGGCAATCTTTGGCTTAGCCGCCGAGATCCGTGAGATGAGGGTGGACTTTCCTGCGTTGGGAAATCCAAGCAGGCCCACGTCGGCGAGCAAGCGCAGCTCTAGCCGAAGGTGAAGCTCCACTCCGGGTTCGCCATCCTGGGCCATGCGGGGCGTGCGGTGAGTCGACGTCTTGAAGTGGGCATTGCCCTTGCCGCCTCGTCCCCCTTCCATGACGTAGGTGTCGCCTTCGTGAGTGAGATCTGCGAGCTGTTCGTCGGTCTCTTCGTCGAAGATGACGGTACCGATGGGCACCAGCAGTTCGAGCGTCTTGCCTGACGCGCCGGTCATGTTCTTCTTGCGACCGGGCTCACCGCTCGGTGCACGGTAGGTCTTGCCGTAGCGATAGTCGACGAGGGTGTTGCGCTGCGGCGTGGCCCGAAAGACCACGGACCCGCCCTTGCCGCCGTTGCCACCATCCGGGCCGCCGCGGGGCACAAAGCGCTCGCGCAGAAAGGAAATCGCCCCGGGGCCACCGTGGCCCGACGAGGCGAAGAAACGAATTTCGTCGATGAACTTCATGACGGTGCCGTTCGAGCGCCGCCCGTGGCCTTACTTGGCGGCCACGGACTCCGCCGACTCCAGCGGCTCGACCGAAATGAGCTTCCGGTTGTTCTTGACGTGGAACCGGACGCGGCCTTCGATGGTGGAGTAAAGCGTGTAGTCACGGCCCTGACCGACATTGCGGCCGGGGTGGAACGTCGAGCCGACCTGGCGGACGATGATGCCTCCGCCCTTGACGATCTCGCCGTCGTACTTCTTCACGCCGCGAAACTGCGGATTGGAATCACGGCCGTTGCGGGTCGAGCCCTGGCCCTTTTTGTGTGCCATTGGTGGTTCCTCTTAGGCCTTGATTTCTGCGATCTCGAGTTGCGTGTGGCTGTGCCGGAAGCCAACCCGGCGCCGGTAGCGACGAGTGGGGCGGTACTTGAAGGTGATGACCTTGTCGCCGCGGGGATGTCCGAGGACCTTGGCGGTCACCGTGGCCCCGTTGACAAGCGGAGTGCCAACCTTGACCTCGCTGTCGTGGACGAGGAGCACCTTGTCGAGGGTGATGGTGTCGCCGATCTCGGCCGCAAGCTTGTCGACCTCAATGACGTCGCCTTGGGCCACGCGGTACTGCTTACCGCCGCTCTCGATGATTGCGTACATGAATGAACTCCGTCCAGGCGCACTGCGGATCGCGGAGGACCGCGTGTCTTGGATGCCTGCACCCGCCTAAAGACGGCGGATGGGTCGTATGGAGTGGCGCCGAGCCCTTCGCCCCACGCGCACGGGGTGCTGTAGTCCGGCGCGCCATGGGGGGCAACCGTCATTTGGACTCCTGCACGCAAGAGCGGTGGGGGGAGATGGCCTGGGCGACGCGGTTTGGAACGGGCCACGGTAAACCGAGCCATTGGGCCTCGATCAGCGCCGCGGCAATGGGCGCCGTCACGCTGCCCTTGGAGCCATGGGCCACGGACACGGCGCCGGTTGGGGTCTGGCCTACGATGGGCGCATGGTCAGCGGCCTTGAAGCGCACGCCGGACCACCGTTCGTTCGGGGGTCCGACGTCGACGCCAAAGCGCTCGCGGGCTTTCGCCACCAGCTCCGGCCCCTCCTCGGTTGGGACCTCTTCACCGCGATGGCGCGACGCACCGACGACCGTGCCGTCCGGCGTGTCGAAGAGGTAGACCCCACCCGCCACCGCGATCCGGGCCCGCAGGGGGCGCCCCGCTGCGCGTACCACGGTTCCGGCAACCGGCGCGGCCGTAAGACCGGGTGGGGGGCGCCCTGTGCAGTGGACGACCCAGCCCTTAGGGATCTCGGTGGTCGACCATCGCACGTCGATCCCTTCGAGCAGGTGAGCGACTGCACGAGGGCCGTCAAGCCAGCCCGCTGCGGACTGGGCGTAGCCTTCCCGTTCGGTCGTTCCCGAAGGATGGGGGAACGCCCCAAGCCAAGGAGACCCTCGCCAGCGGTCAGGAATCTTGACGTGGTGCTCGGCGAGTTTTCCCGTGCGTCGTGCCATCGCGAAGGTCTCGAAGGGCACGAGGGCACTGCCGTAGACCCAACGCAATGCCCAGCCGGCCTGGGTGAGCTGCGACACGGGGTCGGGACCGGCGGCCAGATGAGGCCGACACAACAGCCACGGATTCGAGGCTCCCGCCCCTCGGTCGACGACGGTCACCGTACAACCTTGATCGTGGAGGAACCGGGCCACACACGCCCCCGCAAGCCCTGCCCCGATCACCGTGATGGCTCCGCCGCGGGACACGGCGGCGGAGCGAGCGCCCGTGTAGTGCCCGACGAGGCGATGGCGTTTGCCGGCGAATCCTGGCTTGCGCTCCACCGTAAACCCTGCGTCTTGCAACCCTCGCCGTACGGCGCTTGCCGCGGTGTAGGTGGTCACCGGAGCCCCCGCGACACAGTGCTTGCCGATGGCGGCGAGCACTTCGGGGGTCCACATCGCGGGGTTCCGAGCGGGGGCGAAGCCATCGAGAAACACCGCATCGATCGAGGCCACTAGCCCATCGAGGGCGGTTTGTACGTCGTCTTGGAGCAGGAGGAGGTGGACGCGACCGGGCACCACCCGAATCAAGAAACTCCCGCGGTGGGGCGGGGGCATGGCTTCGTGCCACGAGCGGTCAAAGCCAGATGGCAACTCGGTAATGGGGGAACGCTGGAGGGCCTGCGTTCGAGCTTCAGGCGTGAGCGGATGCGCTTCGATCGACACGAAGGTCAGGCACCCGCGTTGGGTATGGGCGAGCCAGGCCGCGGCCGCCAGCCGGAAGTTGAGGCCCGTACCAAAGCCGGTCTCGAGAATGGCAAAGGGTTGACCCTGGGCATTGGCGAACCGCCGTGGAAGGTCAATGCCGTCGATGAAAAGCGCCTCGGACTCGGCCCGCGCCCCCGCACGGGAGGCATAGCGGTCGTCGTAGTCGAGGCTCTGAAGCCCGCCGTCGTCGGTCGGGACGACGCGGGCCGGGGAAAGAACAGGGCGAAACCGGTCAGAGATCGACGCGAACCGAGGCGAACACGGTGCGGCCCCGCTGGGGCAACTGGTCGATGATGAGATCGTCGCCGCCGGGGTGGACCACGGGGAAGTCAAGTAGGTTGCGGACTCCGAGTCCGTACCGCACGTTCGGCTTGGCCACTCGGCCGATGAGCGTCACGTCCCAGATGACCGCGCCCTGCGTGGTGTCGCCCGCGTTGGTGAGGCGATTCGTTTCGGCACGGACCTTGTGCGACATCTGCAGCTGGCTCGACAGAGGGATCGACCCGATGATGGAGGCCATCCATTCCGGCGAGTTGGTGATGGGCTGGGGCCGCTCGGAGGGAGGCGTGTCGTCCCCTTCGAAGAGCGTGTTCAGGCGCGTCCGCTGGTACGACAGCTGGGCCGCGACCATCCAACCCGACCGCCACCAACGCCGGATTTCAGCTTCGGCCCCGAGCGTCACGATGGGCTGCTGTGACGAGGTGTAGCGGAAGACCCCTGCATCGGGGTCGGCCTTGGTGCCGAGCTTGTCCTTCAGCTCGCCAAGCGGCACATCTTCGGTTTCCACCAGGTCGTCGATGCGGTTGTAGTACGCATTGACGGTGGAGGTGAGCACCTGGTCGAAGCGGTGGGTCCATTCGAACTCGGCCGTCTGAATCGTCTCTGGCACGAGGTCGATGGCTGGCAAGCTCGAGATACCCGAGTCGTTGAAGAAGAACTCGAAGGGCGAAGGCGCGCGGAAGGCGGTGCCCCCAATCACCTTGATGACCTCATTGCCTGGGCTTAGGATGAGCGAAGCACGGGGGTTGATCGTCGAGAAGTCCCGGTCGACGATGCGATAGGAGTCCACGCGACCGCCAACGTTCAACCGAAAGATTTTTCCGGGGTGGAAGTCGGCCAGCGCGTATCCCGAGTAAATCTGGGTGGGGATCGGGATGTCCACGGCTTGCGCGAAAGGCTCCTCGTCGAGCGCTTCCCGTTCGAAGCTGCGCAGCTCAGCCAGGAAGAACTGGCGAGTTTCGGCGCCGATGGTGACGTCGAAGATGTCGCCGAACCGCTGGTTGACCTGCGCGAGCGCCCCGAGGCCGTTCTCGTAGTGGTCATCCTGGAAGATGTAGCGCGGTTCGTAGGGGAAGTTCGTGCGGTTGCCGAAGTGATCGTAGAACACGCGCAGGTTCAGGCGAGTGTTGTTGATCTCGCCCACGTAGCGGCCTTCGAGGAAGGCCCGACGGTCCAGTGCGATGGTGCGAGGATCGCCGAGACGGGTGCCGAAAAAGCCGTTGGGCACGAAGCGCTCGCGCTCCGAAAGGTAGCCCTGAACCACGAAGTCCCCGCTCCATGCCTTGCCCATGAGGTGACGGGCGTAGGTGTCGTCCTGGTCCGAGAAACCACCCGAGAACCGGTCCTCTGCGTACTCGTCGAAGAAGAACATGCGGCGGTGGTTGTACAGCCCGTTGGCCGAAATGTAGAAACCGCGGTCATCCTTGCTGGCTCCTACGGAAACCCTCGCACGAACACCGTTATTGGCAGCCGAAAGTACCGCATGATTGGTGATCTCGTCGCCGCGGCCCTTCGTGACCACGTTGATGACGCCAAACACCGCATTCGAACCATATAGCGCCGAACCCGGGCCCCGCACGAACTCGATTCGCGTCACATCTTCAAGGTCACCCAAAAAGTCGTTCCCCGCCTGGGAAGAACCGATGAAGTTGTCGTTCGTCCGGTGCCCATCGAGGGTCACGAGAACCCGGTTACCGTAATCCCCGAGGCGGTTGAACCCGCGAATTCCGAGCGACTCGTAGGCGAGGTCGTCGGTGGAGTAGACGCCACGTAGGCCCTGCAAGGCTTCGATGACGGTCTGATAGCCAAACGCCTGGAGTTCTTCTTTGGGAATCAGGTTGACGCTGGCTGGTGCCTCGGCCACGTCCTGGGCGTAGCGGCTGGCCGCCGTAACCGTGAAGATCGGGTCCAGCGAAACGCGGCCCAGATCCGTCGATTCGCCTTCCTGGATGTCGACAACGGTTTGGTAGGGCGCATAGCCGCGAGCCGAAAGCCGAACCTCGTGCTTTCCGATCGTGACGTCGGGGATGACGAGGGGGGTGTAGCCGGCGGGTTGTCCGTCGATCTCGACCAAGGCGGCCCGAAGGTCAGCGTCGACCACCAGGGCTCCGGTGATGGCCGCCAGATCGGCGGTGACCGGGACTTCCTGCCCTTCCACCACGTCAACGACTTTGGGCAGCGTGCGGTAGCCGGGCTTGTCGAAGAAGAGGAACTGACGTCCTTCGGGAAGGTCGAGCATGCAGGGCACTTGGCACTGAGGCTCGGCATCTTCTCGACCAATGCGAATGTTGGCCCCGTCGACCCCCGCGACGTCCACCTGGCCGACGATCGGCACCAAATCGACCTCGATGGCTTCGGCCTTCATGCCGGCCTGGAGCATCGTGGGGTCGGTCGAGACCTCCTCGTAGCCTTCGCGCTCGAAAATGAAGGTGTACCGACCCGGGCGAACCGGAATCTCGAGGGGGGTCGTCCCTACCGCGCCGAGGTTCTTCCGCTGCAGGTAGACCGTTGCCCCCGGCGGATCGGAGTCAACCTTCACGATCGCGACATTGCGTCGGAGCTGAACGAGGGTCTTCTCGATGCGTTTGTTGGTTTCGTCGTCGGGCAACGCGTCGTCGTACGCATCCTGATACCAGCGATACGCTTCGGGATACCGACGCAATTGCTCGTAGGTGAGCCCGATGTTGAACATGACGTTGCGGTTTTCGGACAGCCGGTTGCTGACCATGAAGTGAAACAGGGCCTTCTCGAAGTCCCCTGCCGCATACGACTTGCGTGCGATCTGGAAGTTGACCTCGGCCTCGTCCGCGGTGTTTCCCGCCCATGCGGGCTGGAACATCACGAACAATGCCCAAAAGATGGCAGTCATCGGGCCTCCGACCGCGCCTTGGGGGCGGCGCGCGGAAAAAATGGAGGTTGGCCCAGGTGAAATCGTCAGTGGGGCGATCGGTCCTGGTGCGCGAATGTCTCACGCCGGACGATCGCTGTCAACCGATGTCGATCACCAAAACGGTTACGTCGTCGCGAGGCCGCAGCGGGCGGTTGTGATCGCTGACCAACTGCCGGAGTCGGTCGCGAAGGGTCGCTCCGCTAGGATCGTCTGTGGATTGCTCACAGAGTGTCCGGATGGCGCGTTCGCCCAATTGTTGACCCTGCGCGTTCTCGGCCTCAGGAACCCCGTCGGTAAACAACACCAACCGATCTCCGGGGGTCACTGCGATGCTGAGTTTGGCGTACGACACCGCCGGCTGGGACCCCAACGGGGGTTCGCGATCGCTTTGGACGAGCTTCCACTCGCCCTCGGAAAGCAGCAACGGGGCTCGGTGTCCCGCGTTGGCGAGTTGCAGCTCGCCCTTCCCCTTCGCCGTCGTGATGGCGATGCTCGTCGACATGAAGTCGTGCTTGGCGGCTTCCACAACCACGCGATTGAGCATGCGTAGAAGCTGGTTGGGCTGCAACTGGGCCCTCATCCCCATTCGCGCAAGATCACATGCGCCTCGAATCACGGCCGTGATCAACGCGGCGGGGGCGCCATGGCCCGTCACGTCGCCCATGACGATCAGTCCGCGGTCGTCGTCGAGGGAGTGAGCACTCCACCAGTCGCCACCGCACGCTGCGGCGGGTTGGTACCACGAATGAACGACGGCCCCTGGCACGGGGGTCTCGGCGGGGGGCACCAGCTGACGTTGCACAGTTCCCGCACGCTGGAGTTCGGCGTGGCTCGTCCAGATGGGAACGGTGAGTCGGGTGAGGCTTTCGATCGACAGGGCAAGGTTTCCGACTTGCGTCCAGAGGTCACCAAGCGAGCGGGGGACCTGGGTGGCCGTATCGGCCAGGGTAGGACGGTCGGGCCAACCGAAGGCGGGTCCGGCGAGGGCCACGGCATTGACAACGGCCTGTTCGTCTTGCCGTTGGGCTGCCAAATCGATCGCGCCGATCGTCCGGGTCAGCTCTTCGATGGCGGCCCGCAGCGCTTCGGTCTCCGCCCGAAAACGCTCTTCCTCGTTCCCGTCCTCCTCACTCACCGCGGACTCCCCTCGACGTAGTAAAGCGAGCGAGGGAGCCCCCGCTGCTCACGCTGGACCACCGTACGGTCGAGCGTCCATGACACCAGCGTCAAATGGTGAGGTACCACCTCGACGCGAAACACGGCAGCGGTGTTGAAGAGGTTGAAGAGTCCGAGGCCAGCGCCGCCCTGCGAAATGTCAAGGACGGAACTTGAATGACTGCTGCGGCCCGAGCGGGCCCGCAAGATGCCTCCGAAGACCCGGCCTCGAGGAAGTCGGCCGAACGGATCCGCAGCATCGAGCGAAAGGTGTGAGCTATCGACGGTCAGCCGCAGGGTGGGCACCTCGTCGGGTTGCAGTTCGATGTTGGCTCGTCGGTCGGCGGCGTACTTGGGTCGTCCGAGGGAGTCGACGGGTGCGTCGTACATCGCGTTCATAAGCAGTTCATGCGCCGCATCGGCCGCCGCGGCAGCGAGCCGCGTGTTGATGCCAAATCGCATGGCCACGACTTCGACCGCCCGAACGGCTTGGTCCCGCTCGGCGGAGGTCCGAGGGTGCCAGGTCACGGTGCTTGCGCCCCACAGCAGCAGGTCTGCAGAGGTCGGTGGGGACTCACTTGGCGCCATGGCTCGGCGAGTGATGTAGGACAGCTCCCAGGGACGCACCCCGACCTTCCGCCACGCCAAAAACCCCATCACCTGGGGAAATCGTATTGCGGCGGTAAGCAAGGGCTCCTCAATCCTCTGGCTTAGGACGAGCACCTTGGCTTCGGGGTAGCGGGGCAGCCACTCCAGGGCTTCCGCCAGGCGCGTTTGGTCGGTCACGAAGAGCCGAAGCGGACCCCGCAGTTGGTCGAGGACGTGCGGAACGGATGTACCCGTCGCCAGGGGAGCGCCGGAGGCTGCGCTGGTCATGCAACGTCCGACCCCCGAGATGGCCCCTTCATCGATGGCCAAGGCCATTTGGGGGGGGCCCTCAACCACGTCGCGGTCCGGGGAAGAAGGCAGCAAGGCAGCCGCGTCGTTCGGCAGGCCCCGGGTCGCTCGCGTGATGCGAATGATCCGGCATCGACAGTGACATCAGCTCGAAGCCCGACAGGTCGGACTCGATGACGAGGTCCCCACCGCACCGCGTGCAGCCGGCCCGAAAAATGACGGGAGACCGACCCCGGAGGCTGCCAAGGTCGACGATCTGCTGCCGGGACAATCCACAGGACTTGCAGGTTGCGGCCACCTGCAGCGAGACCACCCGCAGGACCCCTCGAAGACTGGGCCGCTGACTCAACGCGTCGCATACCGCGATGGGGGTGCCCACCAGCTCGAGCGCCACGATCTCGGGTGAGATGCGATCAAAGGCGTCAACGAAGGCGGCGATACCGGACTTGGTCGTCGTGGCGCATTCGGACAGATCGAGTTTCACGACCCCTTCGAGTCCACGAACCACGCGACCCCACCGTGCGTCGCTGCGCAAGGGACGGCGAATGTAGAGGGTCGAGACGTGGCCATCGACCGTCAATTCCACATCGAGCTTGCGCGCCCGGGCCTCGACCTGGCTCAGCACCGTCCGGATGTGTTCGGGCGGTACGGGCAAGAAGTCTTCGGCGAAGTGGAAGTACAGGCGCGGGTCGTCGTCAAACTCCGCGGCCCGACTGGGGTCGGAGGGGGACGGCACCACCGGCAGTTCGTGATGCAGCACAGCACGCTCGGCCGTCTCGCCCGAGAGCACCTCGGTAAACGCAGAACCCGTGATGGGGTCGATGAAAGGGGCTTGGAACGACAAGATTTTGCCGCCACCCAGCAGCCCGCGAATCATCGTGACCTGGTTTACGAACGGCACCGAGCAACGAACGAAGTACAGGTTTTGAACGTTGGCCCTGGCCTGGCCAAGCAGGCCGATCAGCGATCGGATGCCGTAGCTCGTGATGCGGGACACATCATGGGTATCGATCACGACCTCGCCCCGAATGGCATCGATGAGCGGAGCGGGGTCGAAACGTTCGTCGAGCACGCCGTGAAGCGTCACGACCGCCACCCCAGATTCGCGGCGAAGGGTCGCGTGTTCGGTATCGATCGGGGCCAGCACGACCGGCGGGGTGGGCACGGGGACTTCCGTGAGCTCCCGGACCGGAGTTTCGACCTCGATGGCTTGAGGCATGCTGGGGTCGGACGCGGCAAGCTCGGCTGCATCGAGTCGCGGACGGGGGCCAAGCACGGCTTCGACGAGGTTTGAGAACCCGACCGTCGACACAAAGAGGCTGTGGTCCTGAGCGAACTTCTCGATGTCTTCCAGCATTGCCCGAGCCGTGGGGTAGCGATCCTGGGGGCGCTTTTGCAACGCGCGCAGGACGATGCGCTCCAGTTCGGGCGACAGTCGCGGGTTGATGCGGCGCGGGTCAGGAACCGGGTCGTCGATGATGCTGCGCATCGTGTCGTAGGCGTTCTTCCCACGGTGCGGCACGGTCCCCGTGAGCAACTGGTAGAACACCACGCCCAGGGCATAGATGTCGGTGCGACGGTCGATCGAACCGCCCCCACACTGCTCGGGCGCCATGTAGAGGACTTTGCCCTTGAGCACGCCCGAATCGGTCGGCGCATTCATCTGAGTGGACTTGGCAATGCCGAAGTCCAACAACTTCACGCCGCCGTCGTAGGTGAGATAGACGTTTTGCGGCGACACATCGCGGTGGACGATGCCTTGGAGGTTGCGTCCGTCGGGTCTCGCGCGGTCGTGGGCATAGTGAAGGCCCGAAAGCACACCGCGCACCACATACAAGACTTGGTCGAGGGTGAGCACTTCACCCTTGGCGTGGGCTTGGCGCCGGAACTGTTGAAGATCGGCTCCTTCGAGGAACTCCATCACCATCACGAGTTCGGACCCGCTCTGGATGACGTCGTAGGTCTGGACGATGTTGGGGTGCTGCAACGTGCTCGCAAGACGGGCCTCGTCGAGGAACATCGCCATGAACTCTTGGTCGCCCGCGTGAGCCGGGAGCATGCGCTTGAGGGCAACCCGCTTGGTGACGTCGCCAACCCCGATGGACTCGCCCAGGTACAGTTCCGCCATGCCTCCCGTCGCGATGCGACGGAGGAAGCGGTATTGCGAACGTCCCGACATGCTGGTCTCCGACCCGGTCGACGTCATTGACGGCCCTCGTAGGGAAGCAGGCCGTCTGACGGTGTCGACGGATTCGTGTTGGGAGCGGGAGTGGGCGGAAGCAGCTCAGCCTCTCGATCGAAGCCCACCGACACGAAGCGCCCCTTGTGGAACAGCTGCATCTCGAGGCGTCCTCCGTCGACCATGCGGTCCCAGCGCTGCTGAGCTACACGCTTGAACTCTCCGGGCGTGCTGACGGTCTCTTCGTCTACGCTGACGAACCCGTCCCGCACCTTGGCGGATTTGAACCACGATGCGGCCTTGGTCACGACCAGTGGCGTGCGCTCGTGCAGTTCTAGGCCGTAGTCCGTGGGGAAGCGGCGACCCACGGCCAAGCCGCGGAAGCTCACGCTATCGCCGTAGTGTGAAATCAGGCGGTTCCACACGTCCAGGGGGAGCCGATGCTGGGTGGCCACCGTGTAGGTGGGTCCAACACGCTTGAGAGCGGAGTTGGAGCGAACCGGGTCGGCCCAGGTGCCGACGTCCTCGAGGAACTGCCGGACCACGGCTTCGGGCTCCGAGAGTCGAGGTTCGGCAAGTAGGGCGCGGCCTGCACGCCGGCTTGCGACCTCGGTGCGGAGTTGACCGATGAGTCGGGCCACCGCATCCACGCGCGCACGCTCGCTCGTGGGCTCGACATCGGTGCCGTCTGCCAGCCCCACCACGAGCACCGACTCCTCGTCGACCACAAAGCGCTCATCGACCCACGGGGGAGGCACCGGCGCTCCACCATTCCACCCGTCGACGGGGCCTTCAATGACGGTTGGATCAGGCTCGCTGCTCGGGCTCTTTGTGACGAAGAGGTAGGCCACGATGATGAGGGCGATCGTGGCCACCACGAACATCACCGTCGAGAACAGAATGGCGAAGTTGCGGAAGTGCTGGTTGGGTCCTGCGGGCCGAATCACCGGCGGAGGAACTTGCCCGTTGGCCTGAGGAGCGCGGGGCAACGTGTCGAGAGGACGCGACCGGCGAAGATCGGCCGGTGGAGCCAAGCGATCCGCTGCGGCGAAGAGGACATCGGTGTCGGAGAGGTCGACGTTGCCCATGGCCCAGTTGGCCTCGACCGGCGGCAGCTGCTGCTTGCGGAGCAGGTCGCGGCGCCGGTCGACGTCGACGAGAACAGGCCGCTCGATGCCGTTAGCGAGGCAACGCGCCCGCACAAACATGCTCGACAGGTACACCCGATCGATGGGGTTCGTCAGCAGGTTCCGAGCCAGGCCCACGCTTGCACCATCGATCCACAGTTCGAGGACCTCGGGTCCCAGGTCCCGGAGGGCATCGACGAGGTGTGCGACGCCTTCGTCATCGGAGCGCGGCACGACCGAGAGGTCCAGGGTGACACGACCTTCCAACCCCGCGAAGGCCCGACGCAGCCGAAGCCGAGCATCGAGTGGTGCATTGAAGCGCACCCGGGTCTCTTGTTCCGAGATGAACTTCTCGATGGGGTCGATGCGCGCGGAACTTGTGAGGTGATCCACCACCTGCTGGAGTTCGAACGGCACAGCGTCGAGGAGATGTTCATCGATCGCGAAATAGCTCCACGGATCGTCGTCCATCTCGGCGGCCTGATGGCAGTTCGGGCACTCCACTTGAGCGGGACTGCGGTTCAGGATGAGTTCGCGGTCCGCCACGGCTTCGTACAGAGCGCCGAACTCCTCTCCACAGTGGTTGCACGTGTAGGGCACCATCAAGGAGTGAATGCGGCCCGGCCCGCAGAAATTACGCATCATCGTGATTTGGTTGACGATGGCTTCGCTGCAGCGCAGGAACGTGCAGCTCGTCACCCGAGCGGACTCGAGCATTTGTAGCCAGCCCTTCACCCCAAACGAGCTGACCCGATCCACCTCGGCCAAGTCGAAGACTACGTCGCCTGAAAGGGTTTGACCAAGCTCCGCCCCCCGGAACGACTCATTGATGCGTCCCCGCAACGTCACCACCGTCATTTGGCCAATGGGTCGGGTATCGACGACCACGTCGGTGGGGGGAAGGTAGCTGCGGCGCATGATCTTGCGTTGCTCGGGAAGCACCGCTGGACGTCGGGCGTGGCGTTCAGCCTCGACTTTGGCGCGCTCGATCGCATCGGCTTCGCTCTTCGCGAAATTCGAGAAGTCGAAGCCAAGCGCGGTCTGGGGGACCTCACGATCGTCGAAGGACGGGATGCTCGGCGAATCGTCGGATTGGGGGTTCTTGCCCGACATGGGGGCTCCTTCGGACCGCGAATCCGGGTGGGTGGGGGCGGGACGCCGGACTTTATACCGTGAGCCTGTGACGTGCCGGATCAGCGCGCCTGAATCAAGCCCGGGTCCGCGGTTCCTTCGGGTTCAGGAACGGGCGTGGGAGGTGCACGAAAGGGCGGGGGCTTGGGGCTCGAGCGGGTTCGCATGCTCACCCGAACGCCAGGGGCGGTTTTCTCGAGGGTGGCGTCGGTGGGCGCGTATCCGCCCATTTCGAGCCGCAGGAGTCGGCGGGCTGGTGCGTGGTCGGGCTGGTCGATCGTGCATGGGGTGTGCGAACACAGCTCGGTGTTGCCCTCCCACACCGAGGCACCCTCGGGAATCGACACGACCGTGACCTGGCGTACGGCACCTTCCTGGGTGGTCACAGGCACGGGCAGGTCAGGCACGGGTGCTGCGACAAGAGGATCCTCGGGCGCGTTTTGGATCGTCGTGGGGCCCGTAAACCAAACCACGCCTGCGACGACCAGAGGAGTCGCAACCACAAAGGCGAGACCGATCAGGACGAGGGGCAACGCCCGGGAGCGTTGGGGTTGGATGGCCGGAGGAGGAATCAGCGGTGTGGTGGCGGATGTGCGCAGCTGGGACAGCTCGGTACCATCGACGAAGCAGTATTCGACGTGGTTGTCGTACTCCGCACCGCACTGGGGACATCGCTTCATAGCGGCCTCAGGGGAAAGCCCTTCGTGGGGGCCATGTGTACGCCAATCCCCGACGATTCGTCAAGGGAGGACGACGTTGCGATTCACAAGACTAGCGAACGCCACCAACGCGCTCGCCAGGCGCGGGCGAAGATAGCCGCTTGCGCGGCGCGCTGAAGGGCTTGGATCAACCAGATCCCTGTCAAGCCGAACCCCGCTACCGGTCCGACGAGGTAGGCCAGAGGGAGGAAACCGAGCCATTGAAGCCCCACCGACCAGGTGGCAACGAATCGGGACGCTCCCGCGGCGAGTAACGCCTGCATCAGCACCATTCCAACAGCGTCGAAGGCCAGCGAAACCCCTACGATACGGAGGGCGGGTGCGGCAAGGGCGACCGTTTCGGGACGACCCGGAAGGAAAGGGGCGAGCAGCCACTCAGGAATGAAGATCATGGGGAGCCCCAACGCGCCCAAGATTACGAGGCCGACCTTGACGACGTCCCAGCCCCATCGTTCCGCATCATCCAGATCGCCCTGGCCGATCGCCTGCCCCACCAAGGTCGCCGCGGTCATGCCCAGCGCCAGTCCTGGCAAGATGGCCACCAACGTGAGGTTCACAAGCACACCCGCTGCGGCCACCGGTTCCTGCGTGCCGATCTGCGCGATGATCACGAACAGCACGTTGTAGCCGAGCGCAAACAGCGTTTGTTGCAGCGATTGGGGCAGCCCCAGCGAAACGAGCGATCGCATGGACTCGAGCGAAGGTCCAACGCGCAAAAATCCGTCGGGTCGGCTGTAGAGCACGCCCAGGATCAGGTACAGCACGGTGCCGAAGAACGTGGCGATCGAGGTTCCAACGCCGGCCCCCAGCGCGCCAAGCGCCTCGATGCCCAAGGCGGGAACGCCGAAGATCAAGGCGTAGGACAAGATCACGTTGGACACATGCATCGCGATGAGGGTGCTCATGTAGATGCCCGAACGTGAAACGCCGTTCCAATAGCCGCGAAAGGCGAAATTGATGCCCACCGCCGACATCGCCACCAGGCGCGCCCGCAGGTAGGGGACGGCTTGCGCAGCGACGTCGGGATCGTCGTTGGGGTAGATCGCCGGCGCGATCCAGACCAAGAGCGCAGAGGCTGGGATGCCGATCACGAGGGCGATGAGGATCCCTTCGTGAAGAGGCCGTGCTCGCTCGTCGAGCCGATTTTCGCCGGTCAGCCGGGCCGCGAGCACTTGGACGGCAGCGGACAGCCCGGCCAGTCCTGCGATGCATGCGAAGTTGACGAAGCTTGCCGTGCTCACGGCGGCGAGGGCAGCATCACCCAGGCTGCCGACCATGGCCGTGTCGACCAGGTTCAGCACGTTCTGGGAGACCATCCCGCCAATGATGGGAAGCGCCAAGGCGGCAATGGCGCGCCACCGAGGCCCGTCGGGGGTGGCAGACCCCGTTTGCGTGGCCGAGGTCGGATGATGAGGCACGTTCACAAGGGCTCCGGAGCGACCAACGACGTTAGCGGACCCGAGGAGTCGCCAAGATGGACGCCCACGTATTCGATCGCGCCGCGTTTCACCGCGATACCGTCGCCGGTCATGGCTTGCCGGAGAGCCAGGCGTGGGTCCACAGCGGGATCTTGTTCGGATGGGCGGTGGAGCGAGGCCTCGTGGCTTCGTGGCTTCGTGATCGAACGCCCGATGCGTTTCGAGCATTTGCCGATCGCACGCTGACGGGGCCAGGCCTGCTGGCCGCGTGGGACGGCAACCTTCTGGACGACATGTTCAACGACGAAGGGCTGGCGTTCCTTGCCGCGTACTGGACGTCATCCGGCGACCCCGAATTCGGTAGCTACATCGAAGACTATCGGTCGGTGCTCGTCGATGGGCTAGCTTCCGACTACCACGTCGAGGATACGTGGCAGAACTACCGACGAATGGTCGACGTTCTCGATGCCCGCCACGCTCGTTTTCGGGCGACGTTCGACCCGACGGCGCCAAGGGTGGATCTTCGCCAGGGGCCGGCTGCGGTGAATTGGCTTGGTCCTGGCTGGCTTCCTACCATTTTGGTGCCTCATGCCGTGGCGCTGCCCCAGGCGACGATCGGTCTGGTGGCTGCCCAACCCGAGACCGTAGCCGCTCTCGACTACGCAACGACGCACGCCCCTGGCTGGGTCGTGCTGCGCATGCCCGACCTGTCGGTGGGGGTGGCTGCCACGGTCGAACGTTGGGAAGGGGACCGTGCATTGTTGAATCTGTTCACGCGTGTACACAGTGCGGGTTCACCCCATGAAACGGCGCCCATCAGCCCATCCTGGTGGGTGGAGCGCCGCCGTGAACCCGCATGGAATGCGAACTGTGTGGGGTGGGTGAACGAGCTTCGTACGCGGGTGGGGCAGTTGGTGACCCGACGTCGAGAGGCGGGGAAATCTCCGGGAGCCTTGGCTTTGGCCCTTGCTCATTCCGAGTTGGCGCTCGTGGATGCGGTGGCCGCGGATCTGCTGGAGGACGGGGAGGCCCGACGCGAAGTATTGTGCGCGTCACGGGCGGACGATCGCGTGCGCATCGTCGTCGAAGCGCTGCGACGAGCCACGGCTTGACCGGGGCGGGTTATGCGAGGTCAGGCCCGACGGGGTCTTCGGTCAGTTACGGATCTCGCAATGGCCGGTTGCTCGAGCCCTCGGGCAGCGGCTGCCGCAGGAGTCGATCGTGACGAAGCGCCCAACCCCCAAGGACCCAGGGTCCCACGAGTCGTCGAACGACGGCGACGTTCCCCTAGCCCCGGCGCATTCCGTCGGGGCCCGGACCTTGCGGTGAGGTGCCGATGCTCTTCCCTGGAACGTCCACCGGCAGCTGGTTGATCGACGATCTCGTCGGTCTAGGCATGCCCCGGACCTACAAGGCGCGGCACCTCGACATGGGCTCGGAATGCCGTCTCAAGGTGCTTCCCAAGACCGCGACGACGTTGGCCGCACAAGAGCGTGAGACCAACGCGCTCGACCACCTTCGGCACGAGGCGTTGGCCGAAGTCGTCGACTACGGCTCCGACAACGATCAAGACCTGGTCTGGACCGCGTTTGCATGGTTCGAAGCGGATGAACTTGAGGATGGTCTGCTCGTTGGCCCGATGCCATGGGCCGACGCCTGCCATCTCTTTCGGATCCTGGCGGATGCGTTAGCGTACGTGCACGGTGAAGGCATCGTTCACCGCGACATTCGCCCGAAGAACATCTTGGTGGCGCCGGAAGGCCCCCGAGCGTTCGGAGGGGCTTGGCTCACCGGGTTCGACTACGCCATGACCCAGCAGCAGTTGGAGCGGCTGTCGCAGGCGCCGGTGGGGAATCTCGCCTACCTCGCTCCCGAGGTGTTGCGCGATCCGACGCACCATGGAGCGAAGGCCGATGTTTACTCCTTCGGCTGCGTGATGTACGAGGTGCTTTCCGCCGAGCCCCCCTTCCCGGCGGCGGCGTTCGGTGGCGAGCGCAATGATCAAGCCCGGGCCATGTTCGACTGGAAAACCCGGGCAGACGCCCTCGACCCGGGTGAGGGCTGCCCGGATTGGCTGCGTGACCTCGTTCGTCGCTGCACCCATCCCGATCCGTCAGAACGCATCCAGGACGTTGAGACGGTGGTGCGTGAACTCGATGCCCACAAAGCAGAATGGGGCCTCGCGGACGTGCAGCCTCCAGCCGAACTCGGCGCCCCCCCGCCGCTTCGCATGCCCACTGAGCCCACGCTGCGGCCGGTGTTGGGTGCAGCGCGGCTCCCGCCCCTCAAACCCACGTCGGCCAAGACGGCCCCGTCCTACGATGGCCGAAGTGAACCGCAGCCCGGAACTTCGCTGGCTCAAACCGTGTTCTGGGCGCTGGTTGGCGTCGTGATCGGGCTTGTCGTAGCCGGATTCGTGATCGCGACGCTCGAATCGTCAGGATTCTAATCTACTTCTTCGAGAGCTTCTTCTCGTCGAGTTCCTGCTGGCCGTCGCGGCTATAGCCGCACGAAAGCGAGGGGTCGTCCATCAGCATGCGGATGTGGCGCTGGTCGATGCGAACGACCTCGCCCTTCTGAGGGAGCGCGAGCGCTTTCTTGCCCACCGCCATGGCCTCTTCGAGCAGCGCGGGGTCTTTGGTCTTCTGCGCCAGACACATCTGGCTGACCATCAACTCCTTGTGGTTCTGCACCGAATGCGGCTTGCACTTGGTGGACAGGGCGTTGTAGTGAACGGACTTTTCGAGATCGCCGCGCGTTCCCGACAGCACCTTCACGACCCACCAATCCGGCACCAGTCGGTAGAAGATGCCCAAGCCGTGAAACGCGTCGCAGGGCAACTGCTCGAAGCCTCCGAGGCTTGCGTACGCGAAGGTGGGGTGCTCCGCGGGTACGAGAAAGCCGCGTTCCACGTCATCGGCCAGAAAGAGGCTCGCCAAGACCCCCCGGGTCGTCCCGAGTCGGCCCGCACTCACGGCTAGGGCAAAGTGCAGGTGGGGATCGTTCGGGGCCACCTTGAGCCCCGCTTCGGCGGCGGCCTTCATCTTCTTGTAGTGGCCGATCTTATCGATGCTGGGGTCATCGGCGTCGAACCTTTCGCCGATCTCATACATGAACCGCGTCTTGTGCCAGTAGAGCGCTGCGTCGTTGGGGGTCTGGGCGATCCGCGTCTCCTCCTCGTGCCGCTCGGCCGCCGCACGCCGCAGGTCGCGCATCAGCTCGATCTGGCGTTGGGTCGAGAGCAGCGACAAGGGGCGGCCTGCGGGGTCGGGAGATTCGCTCGGGGCGTCTTACCAGTCTAACAAACGCCGGCGGATCACCCCTCCAAGTCGCGTTGCGCTTGGTGCAAGAGCGTCCGCATCCGGCCGACCGCGTCGAGCGTCGTCTTCACAACCGGCGCCATCGGTTCAATGTGATCTTTGAACACCGCCTCGGAGACGCTGTCGTTCCATTCGTCGGACACTTCTTCCCACGCGCCGAGGAGGTCTTGCAGGGCCCGGCCTATGCGGGCGCCGCCCGTGTCCAGGTCGCACGGCTTCATGCGTCGGCCCCCGGATCGGGGTCGGGCGTCGGCCCAGCCTCGGCGGGCCGGGCCGTGCTATCGGAGCCGAGGGCGGAGCCGGCCGCGGCCGAGCCGCCGGCGTACCGCTCCAACGCCGCGAGGGTCCGCTCGAGCAACGCGATCGCCTTGGGGTTGTCGATCTCGACCAGCGACTGCATGCGGGCCGTCCGGCCCTCGTACTCGTGCAGCTCGTGCCGAAGCTTCCGCGCCCACTCGCGTACGAGTTCTTGCTTCTCTTGGCAGTAAACGAGGTACGCCTGGGCCTTCTTCAACGCGGCGCGTTCCTCGGCGCACGACGGGGTTTCGTCGTTGATCGGGTACATCAGGCAGCGCGACAGGTTGGCCTTCGCCTCGGTCACGCCGTCGTAAGCCTTCGCGACCCGCATCTTCCAGTAGGCCGGCCGGTCGTGCTCGACCCAATCGATGACGCGGCGGATCTCGCCCCGCAGCTCGTCGAGCCCGTCGTTCGCCCGATGGCCGAAGCGGGCGAGCTCGTCGCGCACCCGCTCGACCGCCTCGAAAGATCGGACCTGGGCGGGCATAGGAGGCTGGAGGCGGCAGACCTG
>JBCCQY010000047.1:0-60984 GCA_039208735.1 Myxococcota bacterium
GCATCGACGCGGCCGAAGCGAGCGTCCGAGGCCCATCGGGAGAACCGCATGGCACCTTGCGCATGACCGTCCCCGAGGCCTTCGGTCGGCATGTTGTGTTGCCGGTGGTGCAGCGCTTCCTCGAGACGTGGCCGGAGGTTCGGGTTGACATCGATGTTACCGATCGCGCCGCAAACCTCGTAGAAGAAGGGTTCGACCTTGCGTTCCGGTTGGGCGATCGCGTACGGGCCGACCCGGGGCTGATTTCGCGCATCATCGCTCGGTACCCCGTCGGCCTCGTCGCGGCGCCCGACTACCTCAGGGTACGGAACAAACCACAAACGCCGGAAGACCTCCTGCACCACGAAACCCTGCTGTTTCGAGGGCGGGGAGGGGTTCAGCCATGGCGGTACCGCGACGGAGGGACGCGGTGGGTCCGCCTACCGGTCCGCGGCCGGTTGCAAATGAGCAGCGGTACGGCGCTACGGGATGCGGCCGTCGCGGGGCTTGGGGTCGCGTTTCTGCCTTCGTTCGTCGTCAAGGACGACGTGGCGGCCGGGCGCTTAGCGCGAGTACTTCCCGATCTCGATCTCGGGGAAGCGGTCATCGCAGCCCTCTACCCCAGCCGCCGACTCCTCCCACCGCGCGTCCGCCGCTTCATCGACCTCGTCTTCGAAACGACGTCCGATGCCCCGACGAACCCCCGTTCGTCGTGAGCGGAGGCGCAGCGGGCGCAGTCAGTTCTCGCGGAAGACGATGGTGCAGTCGCCGCCCGAGGGAAGCACCGGATTGAGCTTGGTCGTCGCTCCTGCCGTCGCGCCCGACAGCGCGGTGTAGTAAGCCTCGTCGACCGCATCGGTCTCGGCATCCGCAATGTAGGCCACCGCTTCGCCATCTCCGATGATGAACCAGTCGCTGCTCGTGATGGACGTGTCAACGTCACCACTCGCGACCAAGGGCAGATTGGCGACATTTGGCGCACCCGGAACCGCACCCGTGAGGTCGATGGCGAACAGCTGATCGACGTCTACCGTAGGATCACCGTTGTACATCACGATCGAGCCGTCCTGAGACACGAGGAAGCTGTTGACGTCACTCGAGGAACTCGTCAGGTTGGTGGACAGCAGGGTCGAGATGCCGGGGTTGCCGAAGGCCACGAAGAACAGATCTTCGCGGGCGTCCGTGATCTCGTCAGCGGCATAGAACACGCCACGATTCTGGGGATCGATGAGCGCGTCGTTAACCGAAGGAACCGTCGTTTGACCGATGTCACCGCCTGACACCATGGGCCCACTGAGCCGCAGGGGACCCGTGGTCAGCGTACCTGTTGCATCGCCGATGAACAGCTCGGTTTCACTTAGGACCAGTCCATCGCTCGCAAAGACAAGCGACCGTGAGTCTTGGGTAAACTTGGCAAACTCGACGTCCTGCGACGTGCTGGTCAATCCGGGATGGCTCACGAGCCGCGCGGTGCCAAGCGTCGCCGCATCCACGACAAACAGCTCGAACAGCCCATCGAGATTGGCGTCGGCGATGTAGAAGATCAATTCGCCGTCGGGCGAAAACCCGTAGTCATCGTTGACCGTGTTGACGTCCGCGAACGAAGGTAGCGCGGCGTTCACGCGAACCGCAGGCCCGGGCACGCCGGCCGTGATGATCGAGCGGTAGAGTTCATTGACCCCATCGGTGTTGCTGTCGCTCGTGAAGAGCAGCGCTTGCGAGTCATCCGACCATTCAAAGGTCAACGTGTCCGCACTCGGGCCATTGTTCGACACGTTGACGGGAGCGGGCGCAACCGCGGTCAGATCCACGACGAATACGTCAGTGACGTTGGTGGTTGAGGTGTCCGCCTCGTAGGCAAGCAGCGTGCTATCCGGCGAGAACGCAAAGCCCGAGAACACGTCCTGGTCCGTCTGAAGCGTAGGATTGACCTGCACCGCGGTAGGCATGGGAGCGGCCGTGTCGACCAGGAACAGGTTGAGCTCGCTATCATTCACATCATCGGCCAAGTAGGCAAGGAAACGTCCATCGGGCGACCACTCGTGGGCCGTGACGTCCTGCGTGGTGGCCGTGAACGCCACATTGGCCTTCTGGGCCACGCCCGGGGTGGGACCCGAAAGGTCGACCCACCAGATCTCTTCGGCTCCATCGACATCGAAGTCGCCGAGGAACGAAATCCGATCCCCATTCACCGAGAACTTGACGTCCGAGATGGACGCCGCGGTGGTTTGTCCGAGGTCGCCGTCCATCACCGGGGCCGGATTGAGCGTCGTGGTGGCGCCGACCACACCGCCAAAGATGCTGTTGAGGCCAAGTTCGTTCACGGCATCGGTGTTGAACTCGCCCCCAAACGCGGCCCAACGTGGCTCGTCGTGGAACGTGAGGCGAGTGGCGCGCGTCGTGCCAGCGGCATCCTGCACGGTAATGAGCACCGTGGCCGGCAGCCCCCCCATCGGCGTACCCGAGACCTCACCCGAACCCGCACTCAGGGTCAAACCCGCAGGCAACGTCCCTTCGGTGATCGACCAGGTGTAGGGGGCAGTGCCTCCAGTGGCCGAAAGCGTTTGGGAGTATGGCGCCCCCAAGATGGGCCGCGGAACCGCAAAGGTCCGCACTTCGAGGAGCGGCGCGGCGACTTCAAGGGTGTACGAGGCGTCGGCCGCCTGCCCAAAGAAGTCCGAAACCTGCACGGTGAAGGTGAAGGTTCCGCCGACGGCCGGGGTACCCGACAACGTGGTGGTCGGCGTACCGTTGGGGTCGAGGGTCAGGCCGGGGGGCAATGCACCCGCCGAAATGGTCCAGACGTAGTCCCCGCCGGTCCCTCCGATCGCCGTGAAGTCCGCGGTATAGGGCGCGTTAGCCAACCCATCGCTCAGTGCTCCCGTCGTGATGGCGAAGGGCACCGAAGCCAAGCCATTGCACACAAACGTGCTCGACGAGACCTCGCCCATGTCGAGGACCCCGTTCGAGTCCGCATCGAGGCCCACATCGATGCGCTGTCCACCATTGACACAGTCCGCACCTGGTGCCACCGGCGTCACGTCAACCAAGCTGGTCAGACCAATGCCGTCCGTGCCGTTCGTGCCGTCTTCACCGTTGCAGGTGAAGCTCGTGTCGGTGACTTCGCCCGCGTCGAGGACATCGTTTCCGTTGACGTCGAGGCCCCCTTCAACCCGCGTACCTCCTCCCGCACAGTTGGCTCCGGGCGGCTCGGTCGCCACGCGGACCAACGCGCTGCTGCCGTCGAGCCCGTCGGTGCCGTTGAGACCGTCTGCACCGTCCACACCATCAATGCCATCACAGATGAACTGGGAGCTCGTGATTTCATCGATGTCGAGCGCGTCATCTTCGTTGAGATCAAGCCCTGAATCCACCCGGCTGCCCCCACTGGCGCAGTTGTCTCCGGCCGGCTCTTCGCTCACCACAACGAGGCTCGCAAGCCCATCGTCGCCGTTGCATACGAACGTCGTGGTCGCGATCTCGCTCGCTTCGAGGGTCCCGTCCCCGTTAAGGTCAAGGCCCGCCTCGATGCGGCTTCCGCCATCGGGACAATCGGTGCTCACTCCTTCGAGTTCGGGCGAGACCGTGACGAGGTTGGCCACCGGGTCACACACGTAGACCACGTCATCGATCTCAACGCCTTCGAGAAGGCCGTTGCCGTCTTCGTCAAGGCCGCTCGTCAGCTGCTGACCGCCTGCGGTGCAGTTCGGCCCTGGCGCTTCGGGAACGACCTCGAGCAGGGAGTTCACCCCGTCCTCGCCGTTGCAGATCACCTGTTCGTCGTCGATCTCGGACTCGGAGAGAACCCCGTCCCGGTCGTCGTCGAGGCCCGAGATGATCGTGATACCACCAGCGTCCCCACACGAGGCCGCATCGGGCAACGTCGCCACAAGCGAGTTGAGGCCCGCAATCCCTTCCGCGCCATCGCACACAAAACTCGTTGCGCTGATCTCTTCTGTATCCAGCGTGCCATTGCCGTTTTCATCGAGGCCCACCTCGATCTTCACTCCACCGTCCGGACAGTTCTCGCCCTCCGGTTCATCCGAGGTCCGAAGCAGCGCGTTCGTGCCTGGGATGCCTTGATCGCCATCCACCCCGGGAGCCCCGTTGCAGACCGGCGTCGCCACATCCACCTCGTCGGTATCCAGCGAGCCATTCTCGTTTCGATCGAGCCCGGTGATGACAACCTGACCACCCGAAGCACACTCCTCGGTTGTGGCCTCTCTGAAGTCAACGAGGGATTGAAACACCTCCTCGCCGCATCCTACAGTTCCAAGAACTGTAATCGCCATGATCCACGTCATGTGGCGTTGCATTGACAACCTCCGTACAACTGCCGTTAGAAAGCGCCGTCGCGACTGCGAAATTCGCGACTTTGGGGCACGGCGCGCAGGTATTGAGGTCAGGTTGAACAGACCAGCCCTCCAAAGTCAACAAGAGCAAAGGTTCGCCAAGGACCTCGTTTTCCGCATGGTCAACTTCCGTCTCGGATCCCGCTCCAAGAACGCTTGACTTCCAACCCTGCAATTTGCCAAGATCGCGCAAGGGCAGAGGAGGACCAGATGATTCAGCAAGGTTCAGGCTTCGTCGTAGCCATCATGCTCACGGTGGGATGTGCGCCCCCTGCCGATGAGGTCTCGGCCAATCAGCGTCCTCAAGTGACACAGTCTCCGTTCTTCACCGACGAAGACATGACGCTCACCGACGAGCTCCTTGCGATGGACGCCGAGGGTGATCCCATCGAATGGTCGTTGGAGGCAGGCGCCACCAACGGCATCTTGGACCTTCAGGTCGATGGGACCTTCACGTACGAACCAGCGGCCAACTTCTACGGCCGAGACGCCTTCATCGTCATCGCTCAAGACCCCTTCGGTGCCTCAGACCCAACCTCCATCGAGATCGTCGTGGGTGACATCAACGACGCGCCGGTGCTGCAAGGGGCCATGTTCGAGGTTCTGGAAGACGAGACCCTGACCGAGTCGTTCACCGCCTTCGACGTCGATGGCGAAGGCGTTGGCTACGAGTTGACGGCGTTGCCCGTTTCAGGTTCGGTGGTTCTGGGCCCAGAGCCCAATACCTTCCGTTACACGCCAAACCCCGAATACTGCGGACCCGACGAATTCCGGGTGCGGGCCTTCGATGCAGTGACCACCTCGTCTGACGTGTGGATCGGCATCACGGTTCGGTGTGTAAACGACCCCATCCCCACGCCTCCGAGCGTCAACGTGCAGACCGAAGAAGAGGTTGCTGTGACCGCTCCGTTAGGGGTCATCGACCTCGATGGTGATGTCGAAGTCGTCGTGCAGGACCCACCTCGGAACGGCACAGTGACCCTGAACACCGACGCCGGAACGTTTACGTATGTGCCAGACCCGAACACGAACGGGACCGACGACTTCACGTTCTTCGCCCAGGACGCACAGCACGAAACGCTGCCCACTCGGGTGACCCTCTCGGTCCTACCGGTCAACGACCCCCCAACGGTGGCGGCCACCTCCTTGACCACGAGCGTCGGTCAACCGGTGAGCGAGCAGCTACTCGCCACCGATATCGAAGGAGATCTCTTGACGTTCCGCGTCGACACGGCGCCCAGTCACGGCACGGTCACGTTGAACCCCGACACGGGAGCCCTGACCTATGCGCCGGATACCGGCTACACGGGCCCTGACGCCTTTGTCATCGAAGTCTCCGACGGAGTGGCGGCCATCCTCGCCTCGATTCCGGTCACCATCCTCGCCAACTAGCTTGCGACGCGGGCCTCGCTGCTCTGCAGTCTCGCCACCAGCGACTCAAGGTAGTTCCCCACCGCGGCCACGAAGGCGTCGTTCGAGAGCAACGGCTGGTGAGCCGGGTCTTGCAAGACCAGCGTGCCGCTCATGTGGGGAAAGGGGCTCGCGTAGTAGCCACCGTTGACGAGGCTCTGGTCATCGAGCCCCTTTACGTATCGGGCGGCGCCGGCCTCCACGCCGTGGGCCCGCCCCATCAGCCGGAAGGTGGGGAACATGACGTACTTCATCATGAGACCCATCAAAAACGGCATGTTGTTCGCGCCCGAGGTCCCCGCCGACGCACCCGGACTAATGGCAAACGCCCGAATCCGGTTCCCGTGCGTCTTGGCGAGGTGCTGCATCCACGCCGTGCCGATGAGCTTGGCCAAGCCATACTCGTCGAAGGGATCGGCCTTGCCCGTGAGGTGGTCCCCACGCGCCGCCGCGGCGATGCGTTCTTCGAGTGAGCCAGGGCCCTCGGGAAGCTTGGCCGCAGCGGCGTTCATCGCAGGGATGCCCCGCGTCACTTCGCTCGCCGCAAAAACGATGGTCGCCCCGTCAGCGACCCGTCCTGCGTCGAGCAGTCCATGGACCAACTGGGCGTGACCGCTGACGTTCATCGCGAACATCGACGTCAACCCACTCGGCGTACGTGGATAGGTGCCTCCCTCCTGCTTGGCCACTCCTCCGGCATTCAGGACGATGGCATCCAACGTGACGCCCTTCTGTTTCAAGTCGGAAAGCGCCCGCGACACCGTCTCGGGGACCATGTAGTCCGCGAGGACCGAGTCGATTCGGTCGGGCTCGGCTCGGGTTCGCCGAAGGAGTTCTGCAATGGCCCGATCGGCCTTCGCCTGCGAACGAGCCGTGATGATGACGCGTTCGTTGCGGCGCGCCAGGAGCTGACGGGCGGCTTCCAAGCCGAGGCCAGAGTTCGCGCCGGTGATGAGCGTGGTTCGATGGGTGGGTTTCACGATGCCTCCTGATGAACAGGTAGGGACCAACCTGCGGACCAGTAGGACCTATTCCGGACATGGACCGTGTCACTCCCCGACACGCGTGCCGGCGCTTGGAGCGCCCACCACATCCCATAAACCGCCCCCCAAGCCGCACTCGGCGTTGGGATCGGCCGGCCAACCCGAGAGACGCGAGCCTCGCGCGCACCTTCTTTGATGGGCGGAACCCAACAACGGTCCCGTCTCAAAGAACCTAGAGTTGCCCAACCAGAGAAAGGCGCAAGGCGATTGTCGCTTCAGGAGTCCCTTTGCCTAACCCATGGGCGGCCCTTGACGATCGCGTAGACAAACCCAAACGGTACAACTGTACGCTTTTGCGCAAGCACCTTGGCGACAACGCGCTGTGGTAACGTTTTCGGACCCAAGGAGTGCCCATGCCGCGAAACCTAGTAGTGAGTTCGCTTGTCTCGGCCGCCGCCTGGTTGGTATTGACCGGATGTCCGGCCCAGGAAGAGGCCGCCTCACCCGAGAAAGTGGAATCCGCACCCGAGCCCATCACGGCGGCTCGGCTGAAGAAGGCCGACACCGAGCCTGGGAACTGGATGTCGCACGGACGGACGTACAGCGAGCAACGGTTCAGTCCGCTCGACCAAATCGACCAATCCAATGTGTCCGAACTTGGACTTGCTTGGTACTACGACATTCCGGTCGAGCGAGGCATGGAAGCGACCCCGCTCGTCATCGACGGTCGGATGTACACCACCTCGGCATGGTCCTGGGTATATGCGGTTGACGCAAAGACCGGCGCAGAACTTTGGAAGTTCGACCCAAAGGTTCCGAAAGAAGCAGGCAAGAACGCCTGTTGTGACGTGGTGAACCGCGGTGTGGCCGCCTGGGGCGACAAGGTCTTCGTGGGCACGATCGACGGCCGCCTCATCGCGCTCGACCAGATGACGGGCGAAGTCGCCTGGGATGTGGTCACTGTCGATCAGTCCTGGCCCTACACGATCACCGGCGCTCCGCGCGCGATTGACGGCAAGATCATCATCGGCAACGGTGGCGCCGAACTTGGCGTCCGTGGCTACGTTTCGGCCTATGACGCGGAAACGGGCAAGATGCTCTGGCGTTTCCACACAGTACCCGGAAACCCGGCCGATGGTTTTGAAAACGACGCGATGAAGAAAGCCGCGGAGACGTGGAACGGGGAATGGTGGAAATACGGCGGCGGTGGCACCGTGTGGGATGCCATGGCTTACGATCCCGAGTTGAATCTTCTCTACATCGGCGTGGGCAACGGTTCGCCGTGGAACCGCGACATCCGCAGCCCAGAAGGTGGAGACAACCTTTTCCTCGCCTCGATTGTGGCGCTCAACCCCGATGATGGTTCGTACGTTTGGCACTACCAGGCCACGCCGGGCGACACGTGGGACTTCACCTCAACGCAGCACATCGTCCTCGCCGACCTCATGATCGACGGGAAGATGCGCAAGACGCTGGTTCAAGCGCCTAAGAACGGCTTCTTCTATGTGATCGACCGCACCAGCGGCGAGCTGCTGTCGGCAAAGAACTACGTGCCGGTCACCTGGGCCGAAGGCTACGACCCGGAAACGGGGCGTCCCATCGAGACTCCCAACGCGCGCTACCCCGACCCGAACAACCCGAACGTCCAGATGCCAGGTCCGTTCGGCGCGCACAACTGGCACCCCATGGCCTTCAGCCCGAAGACCGGACTGGTCTACTTCTCCGCCCAGGAACTTCCGTTCGTCTACAAAAAGGACACGGGCTTCGAGTTCAAGAAGGGATGGTGGAACCTCGGCGCGACCTACACCGCGGCCGCCCTTCCCGAGGACCCCAAGGCCCTCGCCGAGTTGATGCCCCTCCTCAAGGGCCGCTTGCTCGCATGGAACCCCGCGACCAACGAGAAGGCCTTCGCAGTCGAGCACCCCGGACCCTGGAACGGCGGGGTTCTCGCAACGGCCGGTGGCCTCATCTTCCAGGGGACGCCTGGCGGCGAATTTTCGGCTTATCGGGATGACAATGGTGAAAAGCTCTGGTCATTCAAGGCAGACACGGGCATCGTGGCTGGCCCCATCTCCTACAGCATCGACGATGAGCAGTACATCGCGGTCTCTGTTGGCTGGGGCACCGTCTTCGGCATGATCGTGCCGGGCGCCCAGCGCTCGATCTCGCGGATGCTCGTGTTCAAGAAGGGCGGAACCGCCAAGCTCGAGCCTCGCGTCGCGGCCAAGGACGGCAACAAGTGGCCGGCGAAAGAAGCGATGCCCACGTTCGCGGGTACCACTGAGCAGGTCGCTGAGGGCAAGGACATCTACATGAAGCGGTGCGTCTGGTGCCATGGCGACCTCGCGATGTCGGGCGGCGTGCTTCCGGACCTCCGGTTCCTCGACAAGGACAAGCACGGGGTGTTCAACCAAGTCGTGCTCGAAGGCATCTATTCCGCGAAGGGGATGCCCGGGTTCAGCGAAGTGCTGGACGAAAAGCAAACGGCCGCAATTCAGCAGTACATCGTGAAACGCGCCGTCGACACCTTTCCGGCCACCGAGGGAGGCTAGGCCTAAGTGATCATCGCCTTGTCGACCATCCTCGGCGCAGCCTACGCGGCTGACGACGAGGAGGACGACGCCACACCAGAAATTGTCGTGACCGCGTACCGGATTTCGGATGCGCCGGAAGATGCCCCGGTAAGCACGTCGGTCCTCGAAGAAGACGACATTGCACTGGGTCGGCCTACCCTCGAAATGGGGGAAGCGCTGGCCCAAGTGCCTGGTGTGTTCGTCGCCAACCGTTCCAATTTCGCCCAAGACACGCGCTTGTCGATTCGCGGGTTCGGGAGCCGTGCGGCTTTCGGGATCCGGGGGTTGCGGGTGTTCCTCGACGGCATTCCCCTCACCCTCCCTGATGGCCAAAGCCAGGTGGACAGCCTGGATTTTGCCAACATCGGCCGCATCGAGGTTCTACGAGGCCCCGCAGGCAGCCTGTACGGCAACGCCGCGGGCGGTGTCCTGACCCTGCAGACCCGACGCCCCACCGACTCCCCAGAAGCCGAAGCGATCACCACCGTTGGTGCGTTCGGACTCCTCAAGACCGCAGTGGGGGGCCGGGTGCGAGCTGGTGACACCGATGTGTCCCTGTTCGCGGCCCGAACGGCGATGGCCGGCTGGCGCGACCAGTCCAGTGTTGAACACGTCACCGTCCAGTCGCACGTGGCAACCCCCTTGGGGCCCCGGGCGCGCTGGTCGGCCAACGTTCACTACGTGCGCGCCCCGGTCGCCGATGACCCGGGTGGACTGAACCCTGAAGACTTCGAAGCCAACCCGCAGTCGGCGGCGCAGACCAACCTCGACTTTGGAACGGGCGAAGACCTCACGCAACTACAAGTGGGCACCCGACTCACCGCAGATCCGAGTGCCGCCCATCGCGTCGAGGTCACGGGTCACGCAGGAACGCGCTCGTTTGTGGGCAGCATTCCCTTTGCCGTCACGAGTTTCGACCGTGACTTCTTCGGTGGCATGGCGGTCTACCGCTGGCGGGCCGACACAGGTGCCGTGCAAAGCCAGCTTGCGGCTGGGCTCGAAGTCCAAGGACAACAAGACTTCCGGCGTCGAGAAGGCAACGATGCAGGGCGCCCCAATGGCGTGGCCACCAACGTTCAGGACGAACGGGTCACCGGATTGGGGGTCTTCGTCCAAGAGCGCCTCGACCTCGCAGAGCGGCTCCATCTCCTTGGCTCGGCGCGCTACGATCGAGTCGATTTCCGACTCATCGACCTGTTGCTCGACAAGAAAGGCGGCAGCGACCTGTCCGGGACCCGCTCCTTCGATCAGGTGACCGGGCAAGGCGGATTGCTGGTCGACATCAGCAATCCCGTTTCGGTGTACGCCAACGTTGCTCAATCGTTCGAAACCCCCACCCTCTCCGAACTCGTCAACTCCTCGGGGGACGGAGGGCTGGACCCCGATCTCGCCGCCCAGCGCGCGTTGTCCGTCGAAGGTGGCATCAACGTGCGGACCGATAACGTCGCCGTGCAGGCGGCGATCTTCGGCATGAACCTCGATAACGAACTCCTTCGCCAAGAGAACGATGAAGGACAGGCCTTCTTCACCAACGCAGGACAATCCCGTCGGTTCGGGGCGGAACTCTACACTCGGGCGAAGCCTCTCGAAATCTTGGAGCTTCTCGGCAGCTACACTTGGTTGCGAGCCGAGTTTCGTGAAGAGGCCCGACGAGGTCAACGTTTGCCGGGGCTGCCCGAGCACCGTGGCTTCGTACGGGCCAGGGTCGTGGAGCGTGGCGTGCACGTCGCGGCCGAGGCCGAAATCGTAAGCACGTTGTTCGCGGATGACGCCAACCTGATCACGGCACCGGCCTACGGCCTGGTTGGCCTGCGCGCGGGCTACACCCTGACCCAACTCGACCCCGTCGAGATCGACCTGACGCTGGGGGTTCGCAACCTCCTCGATTCGAACTACGCCGACAACACGCGGAGCAACGCGTTTGGCGATCGGTTCTTCGAGGCCGGATTGCCACGACACTTCTACGGCCAGCTCACGGTCGCGTACCGCTAAGCCTCCCATCAGGGGCTACACCCGGGGGCCGAGCCGTTCTGGCTCGGTCCCCTCCTTTTTGGGGCATTCGATCGCTCGGACTTGACGTGCGAACCGGGGCGATTACTCTATGACTACCCAGTCATATGACTAGGTAGTCACTGGAGGCGAACATGAGGCTCCTCGACAACTCGCGGCGTGCCCGCGAGCTAATGGCCAAGGGAATGGACGACCACATCGGCGACATCGCCATCCTGAAAATGGATGCGGTGGCGATGCAGGCTCGGCCAGAGCACCGTCCGGCCCTCGAGGCGGTGTCGGACTACACCCCCAATGTCGATCTGGACCGGCTCGCCACCCTTCCCGAGGGCACCTTCGGCCGGGCCGTTGCCACCTTCATGCGCGACAATGACATTCAGCCGTTCCTGTTCACCGACGAGATTTCGCCCGAGATGCGTCGGCGCAACCAGTTCGGCATCCGACTTGCTCAAACCCACGACCTCATCCACGTGCTCACGGGCTTCGACACAAGCTGGCCAGGCGAAATGGGTGTTTACGCCGTCCAATACGCGCAGCGGTGGAGCGCTTGGTCGCCCTGGTTGGCCCTCGCCACCTGGCTGGTCTACCCGATCCTCACGGGCTTCCAGCTCGGCAAGTTGTGGCGAGCGTGGCAGCGTGGTGTCGCCCAAGGTCGTCGCGCTCCCTTGCTTCTCGCGGAGCGCCTTGAAGATCACTTCGAAGCGCCGCTCGATGAGGTGCGTGAGCGTTACGGTCTGCTGGACCCTGCCGAGTCTGCTCGCGCCGCCTAGACCCCCTGATGCCCAAGCCCACGTTCCTCCAGCTCCCCGACGAAAAGCGCCAACGCTTCACCCATGCTGCCTTGGTCGAGTTCACCGATCACAGCTACGACGTCGCTTCGGTGAGCCGGCTGGTATCGACGCTTGGCATCGCCAAGGGATCGCTCTACCAATACTTCGGCGACAAGTTTGAGCTGTTCGAGTGGCTGCTTCAGGAATCCGGACGCCGCAAAGTCCAGGCCATTGAAGCGGGGCTCGCGCCAGACCCCGAGGCAGACGTGTTGGCTCGACTCCGCCAAATGTACTGGCACGGGCTTGCGTTTTGGCAGGCTGAACCGCGCTGGGCGAGCCTTGGCCTCCGGGTGCACGAACCCAGCCGAGAACCGCGGTTGGCCGCCCTCCGTCAGGCCGTGGCCCTTGGCGCGCACGCCTTCGTCCGGGGCCTATTGGCCGAGGGGCAATCCACGGGCCAGCTCCGCGCCGACGTCCCGCTCGACGCAACCGCTCACCTCGTCACCTCGCTGCTCTCAGTGGGGCTCCGCGATGCGTTGCTTGCCAAAGTCGGTCTCGCTCCAGGCACCTTGCCCGATCATCCACTCGACGTTCGGGACGCGGACCTCGAACAGATCGTTAATGCCACCATGGGGCTGCTCGAACGAGGACTGCAACGGCCCGAACCCTCCGGCTGACGAAACGCCCAACCGAGCCGTTGCGATTCGATCAACTGCGTACCATGGCATTCGCATCGTCATACCCAAGCTTAGCTGCGCCTCCAGACTTCCCGAGGACACCGCCTCTGAAATGCAGGTAGGGTCTGGCTCCCCCTTGCCAGGAGCTTCGCTTGTCCCAGCCGGCCGTCCTCGTCCAAGATCCGCGCGATCGTATGCGCCCGTTGTGGGGCCCCCTCGGTCGTTTTCTCGACGATAAGCTGCACGACCAACGGGACGCGATTCTCGTCCAAGACGCCCTCATCTCGACGATGCTCATCCCTTTCGGGCTCCTGCTTTTCGTCCCGAACGTGTTTTCGTGGCCTCTCGGCATTGTCTACTTGGCGCTAATCATTCCCCGGCTGGGACCTACCGCCGTGCTCCTGCATATGGTCTCCCACCGTCCTTTGTTCAACAAAACCTGGTCACGCCTGAACCATTACATCCCTTGGTTTATGGTTCTCTTCTACGGAATGGCCCCTGCGGGCTACATCACGCACCACGTGGGGATGCATCACGTCGAAGAAAACGTCGGTCCAGATACGAGCGCTACGCTCCGTTACCAGCGGGACAGCCTGTGGCATTTCTGCCTTTATTGGTGGCGTTTCCAGCTCATCGGCAAGCTGGAGCTCATGGTGTACTTGTGGCGTAAACGACGGTTCAAGTTGCTCCGCCGTTTGATCACAGGCGAAGTGATTCATAAGTCGGTGCTCCTGATGGGGGCGTTGATCAGCCTGCCGGCAACGCTGCTGGTGTTTGTGATTCCGTACGTCATCGTGCGGTGGGGGCTCATGATGGGCAACTGGTGTCAGCACGCGTTCATCGAGGATTCGGACCCTGCGTGCGCCTACCGCAACTCGGTGACCCTCATCAATTGCTCCTACAACGAGCGGTTCTACAACGACGGGTACCACTGCGGCCACCACATCAAGGCCACGGCGCACTGGGCGGATGCCCCCGCGCAGTTCGAAGCCGACGTTGGCAACTACGCGCGCCACCATGCCGTGGTCTTTGACGGAATCCGAGGGTTTCAGACCATGTGGACCTTGCTGATGCGCCGCCGCTACGATGTACTCGCCGAACATTTGGTGCCGTGGCCAGGCGGGCCCCAGACCCTCGAAGAACGCATGGCGTTTTTGAAGGCGCGCACGCACCCCATTCGTGAAGCCACCTAGCGGCTCGCCATTCCCTCCTTGCCGTGTGAACGAACCTGCAGGGAGAATCGATGTCGATACTCGTATTGCTCGGGGTCATGGCCCTCGTCGCGTGGCTCGTGTGGCGAAGTCAACGCACGCTATGGGTGGTTGACATCCGCAACACCGACGTCTTTGTGGTTCGAGGCCAACCGCCCATCGCCTTGCTCACGGCAATTCGCGAAATCGCAGAGCGTGACGCGATTGCCCATGCCCGACTCACCGCTCGGCGCGGCCAACATGGTGGCATTCTTCGCACTTCGGGACTGGAAGAGGGTCCACGCCAGCGGCTCCAGAACGTCTATCGCCTGCAGCCCGAGGCCCGACTTCGCAGCTCCTAGGCGGTTACGGACTTCGGTTCGCGCGTGAGCGTCGTGGGGAGTTCGACCCAGGCCGTCACGGCATCGCGAGCGGCCCGTCCGCCCAGAAACACCGCCAGTCGCTCGCAAACATCCCAGGCGATGACCGCATCCGCAGCTTCCACCCGATGCGAAGGCAATGCCTGCTCGGCCACCAAGCGGAACGCGGTGGGACGATGGCGCTCGGCAACGATGCGAGTGGGCCCTGCATCCACGCTCTCGGCCAAGGCATCGACCAATTGGGCCAGCACCGCCTCATCGACTTCCACCACTTCATCGACAAAATCGGACGGCGCGACTTGGGCTCCCGTCCGCTGAATCGCTTCGGCCAAGGGCACCTGCACGGGCCGAATGGCCACCCGACCCGCCTCGATGCGCGCCAGTTCCAGGACGCGGTTGACCCGCCGCAGCAACTGCCGAGCGGCGACCGCGACGGTTGCGAGATCGGTTTCTGCGTCGGGTTCGAGTTCGTCATCTTCGCGAAGCAACTCGGTGTAGCCCAAAATCGCGTTGAGCGGCGTGCGCAAATCGTGGGAGCAGTTCGCTAACAGGCGACTCTTCGCCAGGTCGGAAGCATGGGCGCGGGCTCGTGACGCATCGAGGTCGCGGTCGAGCCGATTGAGGCGCGCGGCAACCCAGGCCCCAAGCCCTCCCACCGTGGCCACGATCATCCAGCGGGGAAAGCCACTCGCCGCAATGTCCGTCACACCGAACTGGATGCTGCCGGTGTTCACAAGACCGATGGTGGCGGCTGCCCCCAAGCCAAGGAGCAATCCGAAGCTCCCCATCCTGACCCCACCCGAAAGCGCACCGTACAGCGGCATGAAGGCAAGGTACGGGACGATGGGCCCCACCAAACCACCCTCGAGGATGCTGGCGAGCGATGTCACCCCGCCAAGGCCCAACATCGTGATCCACGCCCCCCATCGGGCCCGTCCGACGACGGCCAACGCCGACCCCACCAACCCCAACGATGCGGCGACCGCGGCCAACGTCGATCCATCGGAATACCCTTGCACGAAGAGCACGATGGCAAAGCCCCCAAATCCGCCTGCGGCAAGGAGACCAAAGCTTCGAACAAACCCACTTCGCCGAAGCTCAACTGCACCCAGCGGATTCATGTGGGATCGCCCGGCACGTCGACCCAGACCATCGTTCCCTTTCCCGGTTTACTGTCCATCTGGATGTGCCCGCCCATCGCTTCGAGAAGCCGGCGGCAAATAGCTAGTCCCAACCCAGTTCCTCCGTACTTTTGCGCGGTGTCTGGGGTGGCCTGTTCGAAGGGAGCGAACACTCGAGACAGTTGTTCGGGATTCATCCCAATGCCCGTGTCGGACACTTCAAACCGTATCCAATGGCCATCGAGGCGGACCGCACGCAGCACGATGCGTCCATCTTCTGTGAATTTGCAGGCATTCCCAAGCAGATTCAGGAGGACCTGACGCAGTCGGCCCTCGTCGAGTCGAGGCACGAAGGGCAATTCAGGAAACAAAACTTCAAACTTATTTCCTCGCCGGTGGGCCAGCGGTTCGACGGTGGCCCGGAGTTCGTCCTCCAACACGTCAAGGTTGATGGGCCCTGGACTAAGCTCCAGGTCACCGTCACGCGCAAGGTCGAGTACATCGTCGAGGATGGCGAGCAACGCGCTCGATGCGAGTCGGATCCGCTTTAGATCTTCGCGGGCGCTTGCCTCGCGGGCGACTTCTTCGAGGTCTTCGGTATAGCCCATGACCGTGGTCAGCGGCGTGCGGAACTGATGGGACATTCGTGCGAGGAACGCTCCCTTTTCTGCGTTGGACTGATGGGCCGCCGCCTGAGCTTCCGCGAGTGAATCGGTGAGCCGATCCGCCGCCAACACCATCCCGAGGCCCACCATCCCAATCACTGCGATGAACCCGAGGTTAGACGCGACGGCCACCGCGTTGATCCAGGGCTGAATCGGCTCGGGAACGCCCGTAACGCCGACCGCCAGGAACACACAGGTCAAGCTCGTAATCCCGAGCCAGACCAACGTGGATGCCGTGGAACTTACGCTCGCGGCCACGAGCACGACGATGGCAAACCAGCCAGGTGAGGCGCCAAACACGCCCCCCGTGACCGGCGCCGTCAATGCAAGCATCGCGTAGATCGAGGCGCAGAAGACCTGAGCCGCGAGGCCAAGCCGACCCCGATGCAACCACCACCACGCCAGGGCAACGGGAGCCAGCGACAAGACCAAGCCGACGCCCACTTCAAACACCCCCGCCGTGAGGTGAAAGAGCGCAAATGGTGTATTGGCCAAGGGTGCCACCAAGATCGCAGCGCGAAGCGACCCGGCCCTGCGCTGGTCGACGGGGTCGGGGTACGGCAATTCACGAGTCAGCAAGTCAAGTGGCAACACCGTGCAGACGATAGCCCGCAGCGCATCCACCTGCAGGCGCTACGAAATCTCCTCGAGAAGATGACGCACGACATCCGTGGTGGTGAGGATGCCCACGAGCTGGGTCCCTTGATCGACGACGGGCACGGCGTGAAACTGTCCCTCCGCCAACAGTTCGAGGGCCTCGCGCAGCGTGGCGGATTCGTCTACGGTGGTGGGCTCGCTCATCAGCTGGGCCACCGTGATCGTGTCGTCGAGCACGGCATTGGTCTGTCGCTGATCGATGCCGTACTCGTAGCTGACCCGCAGCAGGTCGGTCGACGACAGGATGCCGACCAACTTGGAGCCCTCCACCACCGGAACGTGATGAAAGCCATGCTCTTGCATGAGCGCGTTCACCTCGGACAACTTCTGCCCGACCTGAACGCTCCGCACCTCGGTCGTCATCCACTTTGACACTCGTTCACTTCGACGCACGGGACCTCCTGCGGGCAGCTTGTACGTTCGCCCTTCTGGGGTCATCGGCAGATCGGAACCCTACCCGCAGGGTGGTTTTCATCCACGATTCACCTCGGAACGGTGGACTCCTGGTGTGCGCCGGACCACCTGAGGAATCGGAGGATGCATGGAGAGCCTACTCAGCGTGAGCGCCGACCCTGAAGTGAATCGGCTCGTCGAGCATACGGGCTACGCGACCGCCGCCCTGACGCTGTTGCCGATTCCCGGCTCCGAAATCCTTGGAGTCATGCCGCTACATGTCGGCATGGTGCTCGGCATCGGTCACCATCACGGTCGTCAGCTGACCCGCGACGGCGCCTCGGAGCTGCTGGTGCAAATCGGAACCACCGTGGGGGCTTCGATCCTCGGCTCGCGACTCGCCACCACGGCGGCCAAGTTCGTGTTGCCAGGGCTTGGGGGCCTCATTGCGGCCCCGTTCATGTTCGCCTCGACGCTCGCCATTGGCGCGGTCGCGGACACCTGGTTTCGCAGCGGGGGCACCGTGTCGGACGCCGAAATGCGCGATCTGTACAAGCGAACCATGAAGCGAGCCAAATCGGGTTTCGACCCGAGCCGGGCCCGAAACGCCGATGCCCGCGATGCGGCAAGCCAGGCCGTCCACGACGCCCAATCCACCGACGCCCCCACGCCGCAAAAGACGGAACTGCCGATGGAACGGCTCCGCAAGGCCAAACGCATGCTCGAAGAGGGCCTCATCGATGAAGCCGAATTCGCCGCCGTAAAGGAGCGAATCCTCTCCGAGTTGTGACTACCTGCGCAGTCCCGCGACCTCGCCTCGGACGTCACCCAACCGATCCTGCGACACGCCGACCGCGCGCATCGCGGTGACGGGCACCTGCGCGGCATGGGTGCCGTTGGGCGCAACCACATGCTCTCCTCGCACCAGCCCTCCGGCCCCTCCGGCCATCAGGAAGGCCATGCCTTCGCTGTTGTGGCTGCCTTCGAGCGCATCCGCGGTGCCGCCTTCATTGAGCAGCATCACCGCGCAACGATCGAGCACGCTGCCCGACCCTTCGGGCGCCCGACGTAGCCGATCGACGAGGCCCCCGAAGATGCCCACGTGCCAAGCCACCACATCTTCGAGCTGATGGGTCTCGCCGTTGTGGTGCATGTCGTGGCAGTTGAAGCCGTGCCCCGTGATGGGACGTGCGTTCATGAACGACTGCCACATCGTGATCATCCACGTGACGACTCGGGTCCGATCGCACACCAACGCCATCGTGATGAGGTCGGCGAAGACCTCGGCCCGCGCCTCCTCGTCGGAGTAGCCGAGGTTTACCGCATTGCCCTCCGGACCGTCGAACGACCCGCCGAGCGCGGGGTCTTGACCCGGATCGATGAGCCGCTCACACCCTTCCGACGGGTCGGGAGCCAGTGCCTGCAGCCGCTTCTCGAGGGTGCGAACGTGATCCCAATGCGCGTCGAGGCGAGCGCGATCGAAGGACGACAGCTTGTCGCGCACCGACGACATGCGCCAATCGACCAAGTCGAGGACACTGGCCCGCTTCTGCAGTTCGGCCAACGCCGCCTGGTCATCGCCTTCCCCGACAAACCCCGTGAACAGGGTCTGCCAGGCCAGTCTTGGCGAAACGGTTGGCACGACCGGCACGATGCGGTTGCCCTGCTGGGCAAACGAGAGCGTGTCGCGATTGTCGGGCACATCGATACCGCCCCCCAGATTGTAGAACAACGCTTGCGTGCGGTAGTTCAGCGAGGGGAACACCGTGCTGCCGGCGAGCGTTTCCATCACGATCTGGTCGGAGGTGCGAGCCGTCATCGTGGCATCGAACGGCGCAACCGTGGAGACCCCCGCCAGCAACGGCGGACCATGCCAATGGAACTCGGCGTAGCCCTGGGGCGGAGGGGTGGCCTCCTCGGGAGACGAGGGGATGTGCAGGTTGCTCACCACCGTCACCTCATCACGGAGGCCGAGCGCCTCGATGGGGCCAAGGGCCGTAGGGACGTCGTAGCCCGGCCCCGTGGCCTCGGGGACGAAACGCACGGCCGGACCTCGGTCGGTGCGCAGCGAGTGACCGGCAAAGCACAGGAGATAGCGCAGAGGCAGCGGCGTTCCAGCCGCCAGCGCTTCGCCATGGGGCCCGAGCATGCATTCCAGTGCCGGAAGCCCCACCCCGACTCCACCCAGCCCCCGAAGCAGACAACGACGAGACAGACGAAATCGATTCATGGGGTCACCTCGCGGCGGAGTCGAAATGCAGGGTCGGTCACGAGATCCAACAGCAGTCGATCGAAGCGACCCGCTTGTTCTGGGGCTCGGAACGCATTGAGGAGCCGATCGGACAGTTCGACGTCCGCCGTCGAAAGCTCACGGCCCAAGGCAAATTGCAGCACATGGTCCACCGCACACGCATCCAGCTGGGCGGTCAAGGCCAGTCGTGCCAACTCCGCCGGACCCGAGAACGGCCCGTACGGCACCACTTCCCCCTGGCCTGAGATCGTGCACTCGGGATTGCCGTCGTCGTGCCTGCGTCGGCGGCCTTCGCGATCGTAGGTCTCAAGCCCAAACCCGATCGGATCCATCAACGAATGGCAGCCCGAACACGCGGGGTCATTGCGGTGCTGGATGTAGCGGTCTTCCTTGCATTCGGCGAGGGATGGATCGGGAGGTTCATCCACGGCGACGCCGGGAGGTGGAGGCTCGACCGGACTGCAGAACAAACGCTCCCGAATCGCTTTGCCTCGCCGGGTCGGGCTTGTGTCGGCCACGCCCGACCCCACAGAAAGGAACGCGCCCGTCCCCAACAGCCCTGCACGCTCGACAGGCACGGCGACCCACGCGGGCTCGTCACCCTTGATCGGATCGTAGCCGTAGTGCTCGGCTAGCGCTGGATCAACGTAGCTCTCCGGGGAGGTCCACAACTCGTCGTAGGGCCTCGCTTCGTCGAAGATCACCCGCTCGATGAGGGCCCGGGCTTCTCGGCGCATCGCCGTCGTGAGCCAGGCATCGTGGGGGAGTTGATGGTATCCGAGCCACATCGCGTGGAACCGGTCGATCTGGGCCCGGGCGCGAGGGTCGGCCAGCATGCGCTGCGCCTGGTCGCGAACCCCCTCAGGAGTATCGAGTGTCCCGGCTTCGGCACTGTCCAACAGTGCATCATCGGGAGGAGACGCCCACAGCAGGAACGCCATGCGGGTCGCCACCTCGTAGCCATCCAGTTCGTACACTTCAGGGGCCTTCTTGAATGGCGTGCCAGCCTCGACCCGGTACAGGAACGCGGGGTCCTGCAACAGGGCGCGCACCACGATCTCAACGCCGGTCTCGAACCGCCTTTCCTCGGCCGCGTAAAACTGCGCCGCCTCTACCAGCCTGTCCAGATGCTCCGCATCGAGGGGCCGTCGCAGCAGTCGACGACCGATGACCCGCGCAAAGTCCTCGAGGCAAGCCGCGTCCGATGGACCATCCGGCGAGCATGGAAGCAGGTCGTTGAGCCGTCCCTGGTCATTCACCAGTCGCGCGGCCGCATCAGCGGCGATGGACTCCAAGGCCTCCACCAACACCAAGCTCGGATCTTGAGTCGGCGCGGCATTGTCAAAGGGCCGGTAGCGGTCGGCGGGCAACAGGCGAGAACCGGGCCGGGTGTCATCGCGCAGCACGTCGGCCAGCGTGTTGTCGAACTCGTGGATCGACAGTCGACGAAGCTGAACTTCGACCGCCGCCTCACCGCGATCCCGACGGCACCCGAGGCCCAGGCAAAGCGCGACGCAAAGCACAGCCAGCCAACGCAGCCTGCTGCGGTTCGAAACCATGGACACCTCCGCGTAGGAACTGTGCAACGCAGCGGAGGCTGGATCGAGGCGCGTTTCTTACGCCAAGGCTAAGGGATTGGCGATCCGGCGGCCTTCACCGAACGGATCGTCGAACTCGTTCTCGCACTTCAGAAGGGCTAGGCGCTCGCCAGTGCCTGGGTCCAATCGCGCCATGCTGCGGCTTGAGCGTCGGCGTGAGACCGCCCATCGCCATAGGCAAACTGCCGCCACGCCAGCAACCCTTGCTCACCCATGGGTAAAGCCTCGAGGTGCACAATCATGGAGCCGGGCGACCGGAGTCGCAAGAACACGGAGTGTTCGAGGCGGGCTTCGATGATCCCCTCGCCTTGCGGAGCGCCCTCGGGCGAGACCCAGTTCTCTTCGGCGGCCTCCAGGCCGAGGCCCGCAACCACACGGTCCCATACCGTGTCAAGATCCGCTCCCAAAGGAAACATGGCCTGCGCCACCGCCGCGGGCTCCCCCGCGAAGTGGGTGAGGCGAAGCTTCAGAACGCGGAAGTAGTTGGCCCAGCCACCGGTCGTCCCTTCGAGCTGCTCATCCCACTCGGTGGTGCTCGCAAACAGGGAGTGCACGACCCGAACGACACAGGTTCCCCCTTCGCGAGCCTCCACCGACCATTCGGTGGCCACCGGGGGTGAGCCCTCGCCCCAGGAGCCTTCCGCCACGAAGCGGCGCGGTGGATCCCAGCTCTGGATTTCGGACTTGGAATCCATGCCCTCTCCAAAAGAGACGACCACCGACGTTGGAGTCGCCGCCCCCTCGGGCTCAAATCGCGTGGGCACAAACCAGGACGAAATCCCGGGCCCGCTCGCAATGGCCTCCCAGACCTCCTCAGGCGTACCTGGAACCTCAACTTCCGAGGACACCCAGCGGCGGCCATCGGTTTCGTTCACACTCATGGGGTCTCCTCATCAGCAGGAAAAGGATGCGCGGCAAGGACTACCCGATGATCCCGCCCGTCGACCGCCTGGGGATCGTGGTAGCGAGCCACCAGGTTCAAGATGCTGTCAACAAGCTCGCGCGCGAACGCCGCTCGCTCGCGGGGCGATCGAAATCGGACGGTGGTGTCCAACGACAACGTTGCGAGGCGTTTGCCTGCGTCATCGGCTTCGCGCGCAAGGCCCCCGACCTCTCGCACCACCCGGCCGGCCAAGGCTAGCAAATAGCCGGCCGAAAGTCGGTCTTCTGTGGTAGCAGGATTTGCCGCAACCGGCCCCATCGCCTCAGGGGACACGAGATAACCAAGGGCATTCGCAACCATTCGTCGTTCCTTGATCCCTCCCCAGCGCCGGTGGCTGGCCTCCTTGACCAAGCCCCGGCTCTCGAGATCATCAAGGTGATACCTTATTTTTTGCCTTGAAACCCCCAGTTGAGGGGCCAGTTCGGCCGCGGAGCGAGGTTCCGAGAGCGCAGAAAGGAGCTGGGCACGCAACGGCTTGAGCGCCGCAATGGCCGTATCAGGCTCCGAGATCACGTGAATGGCATCGTCCATGGTTTCCAGCGTAGGCTTGACAAGAAAATCTGTCAAGGCGAAAATCCAGCCCGAAGATAGACACAATTCAACCGCTGACCCACACGTGAGACCCGAAGGAGCCCAACATCCAGTTTGACGTTCGGGTACCATGGGTTCCACGATGTTGGACCGTCTCGTCCCCCTCGCCGACCGCTTCGTACCCCCCTGGATGCAGGCCGCGGGCCCTGAAATGGTGCGACGTGGGCGCACCGCCGTTCTCATTGCCTGGCTGATGGGCGTGATGTTTGGCGGCGTATTGGTGATGCGGCTTCTGGCCGCAGAGTGGTTCTCGGCGCTCGTCGACGTGGGTCTGGTGACCGCCTGTTTTGCGGGCCCCTTCCTGCTGCGTTGGACGGGCGCCTACATGCTGATTGCCAATTCGGTACTTGGCGCAGTGTTTCTATTGCTCGTCGGACTGGGCGCAACCAATCCGAACCCCGGCTTGAATGCTGCCACCGTCGCATTGGCAGAAATTCCCCTCTTCGCCATCCTCCTGTTTGGACCCAGGCTTGGGTACCTTTGGAGCGGGGCATGTGCGATGGCCGTCCTCGGGATCGGCCTGTCTCGATTTACGGATTTGGCCCAGCCCACCGCAGCCGAACAAGCGGCGTTCAACGAGTACTGGGCCGCCGTCATCATGTCGCTCACGCTCGTTTCGGCGGGCCTGTTCTACGAGCAGGCGCGAAACGAGAGCCTCCGTCGCATTCAGCAACTCGAAACGCAACGGCGGGAGTCAGAACTCGCGGAGATTCGCGCAAAATCGGATGCCAAGCTTCAGCAAGCCGAGCGGTTTGCCTCACTGGGTCGGTTGGCGGCTGCGGTAGCCCACGAGATCAACAATCCGCTGTCTTATGTTCAGGGCAACCTAAGCTACACGGCTCGGGAACTTCGCGACCCCAACCTGCAGGAAGCACTGGAAGATGCGCTGGAAGGGGTCGATCGCATTCGCCACATTGTGAAGGACCTGCAGGGCCTTTCCCGCCCGCCCGAAGATCGAAACCCCGAAGCCGACATCCATCGCACGATTCGGTCGGCCGTCGCCATCGCTTCGGCACACCTCCGGGCGAAAGCACGGCTTACCGTGTCGACGGCACCTCGATTGTACGCCGCATGCGATGAACCTCGATTGTCCCAAGCGATCTTGAACCTCCTCATCAATAGTGCTCAGGCCCTCCCGGACGGACAACGAGACCACCACCTCATCGAAGTTCGCGCGCAACGCGTGGAGGAGACCATCGAAATCGAGGTGCAAGACGACGGGCCAGGAATTCCATCGTCGATCCTACATCGCGTTCGCGAGCCCTTCTTCACCACGAAGCAGGTGGGGGAAGGCACGGGGCTCGGGCTCGCCCTGGCCGATGGCATCGTAAGAAGTCACGGTGGCGCACTCGACATCGAAAGCCAACCCGGACACACAGTGGTGCGCATCACCCTACCTGCCCTCGACGTATTGCATGACCAACGGGTGGCCCCACGCAGCGACCCGTTTCCGCTTCGGCGCCTGCGGATCTTGGTGTGTGACGACGAACCGTTGGTCGCGCGAGCCCTCTCACGTCACCTAGCCCCCCACGAGGTCCACGCCGTATCAGGGGGCCAAGAGGCCTTGCTTCAGCTCGAGCACGATGACGCCTTCGATCTGGTCCTTTGCGACCTGATGATGCCCGTCATCTCTGGGATGGATGTGCATGACCACCTGGCCCAAACGCAGCCCGAGTTGCTCTCCCGCTTCGTGTTCATGTCGGGCGGTACCTTTACCGAGCGCGCCCAATCCCTTCGCGAAACGCAGGGAATCCGGTTCCTGGACAAGCCGGTTCAGCCCCAGGTGCTACGTCGCCTGCTCCAGGACGTCATGCGCCGGAACGGGCTAGCCGGCTAATCAAGGCGCGTACTTCGTGGGCCGGCCGGTAGGTTCACTTCTTTCCGTCACGAAGTTTCGGCCAATTGGCGTCGGCTTGCTTGATGTAGGCGTCTCGATCCGCACGCCACGTCTTTTCGATGGACTTGCTGTAATTGAGGTAGAGCTTGTCCCCGACGACGGTGAACGCATTGGGGTCGATCGACGCGGTCCGGCCCTGCGAAACGGCGTAAGCGCAATAGCCACCGTACTGGGGGGCGTAGCGTTCGGGAGAGGCCACAAACCGATCCCGGTGCGCTGCGCTGGTAAATCGCCACACCGCCCCCCTCCACTTCGTGGTGAACTCGGACAAGCCTGCTTTGTAGGCACCCTCGGTGAAGTACGCCACCGGATCGGCGCCTCGAATCGCGACCCCCTTGTCCGCAAAGATGGGGTCGAGCGCCCAACTCGTCGAGGGAAGCCACAGCGCTACCGCCAAACCCAACATCACCGCGCGTCGATCGATCATCTTCCAACCTCCACGGCCTTGGGTGTCACGGAGCCTGCGACCGTTACGCGATCGACCGTGTGAAGGACTACAGGCTGGTCGTGCGAAGAACGAGATCGTCCCAGAACACCGACCCTTCGCATGTGTCGTCGTAGGACAATTCGGCTCCGGCCTGCAGGATCGTCGTCCCGACCGGGACCGTGCTCCGCATGCTGATGGGCAGCCAGGTGTTCGTCTTGGACTTGAGGTCGATGAGATCGGACGTATCCCAGTCGATAAAATTGAATTCAAGGCCAAAGTACTTGATGGTCAGGAACCCAAGGCAATTCTCGTCGAGTGGAACCTCACTCGAGACGTAGGCCCAACCTGTGAGTTCGAACTCCTGACCCACCGAGAAGCCCGTGGTGTGCTCCTGGTAGAGCGTCGTATTGCCGGCGATGGCGCCAGGCGGAAACAGATGGAGCGAGGCGTAGCCCGTACGCGCGGTGAACGTTTCGGTGGAATCTGGGAAGACGTCGCCCGTGAACGCCACCGGACCATTGGTCGCGCCGATCGGAAACACGAGCCAGTCGTTGGGCGTGCCGAACGTTTCCTCTTCGAATCCTTCGTTACCGAAGTCCAGACTCCGCCCGTTGCCCCGAATGTCAACCGCACCGGTGACCACGATGTTGGATTCGAGGGCTTGGGCGGACTCATCGGACAGCGATCCATTGTCGATCACCTCGAGGTCGCCGCCTACCCGCAACAACGCTGGCGTGCTCCCCCCGACCCGCCGCAGTGCAGGATTGTTCGCCACCCGCAGCGTGCCGTCGATCTCGACGAGCCGTTCGAGACCCGTCAGCTCCTGAAGTTCAGGCTCTCCTTCGATCGTGACATCGCCTCGAATGCGCGTGAGCGGCTCGAGCCCCTCCAACGTCGTGACCCCGGAGCCGCCGAGGTTCAACGACCCCGCCACTTCCGAAACGCAGGACATGCCCGACAAATCCGTCACAGGACCGACCAATTCAACGTTTCCTTGCAGCACGGTCATGCCCGCGCAGCGCCCATCGCAGAGGGTGGGCACCTGACCGCTGCTCACCACGCCAGCGACCAAGGGGCCGGCCAACGTGACCGTACTGTCTTGGTCGTCACAGTCATTGATCAGCGGCACCCCATCGCCATCGAGGTCGTCATCGGGGGTCGTGGGATCGCAATCGTTGTCGATGCCGTCGTACGGGGTCTCCATCGCCGCCGGTGGATCGACCTCACAATCCGAAGTGGCCATCGTCGGCACCGAGCAGTAGCCATTTTGACCACAGGTGCTGCCTGAACCAAATGTCAGTTCGCACTGGATGTTGTTCGAACATTGTTCGAAGGAAGTGTTGTCGAGACTGCAGCTCAACGCCAACAGGGCCGGCAGCCCGTATGCCAGGTTCATCGTTGTCCCCCGAGTTGCGGTCGTACGGCCCGTTTGGGCACGGCAGACAAGACCAACTGCGCTCCGCCCGGTCGCCAGGACGGAACCAGCGACACCCGCGTGCCATCCGACTGGCGTCCCTTCCGCCCCGCTCGGGTGGCGAAATAGACGACGGTGGCCGTGCCTAAGGCCGCGGTCGCACCGATCGAAATGTCGGTGGCAAGTGACAAGTTTCGCTCACGTTCGAGTGGCGCCACCGCGTCAGCCCGGCACAAGGTGACCCCTTCGGGACTTGCTCCACACAGGGTCGCGGCTTCAAGACGCGCATCGTTGGTGAGCAAGCCAAACGTCACCGCACTGACCGCAGCCCCTGCCGTTGCTGCTCCAAGCACCACTCCAGGCCAGGGCGGGGAGCGCACGGGCTCTGATGCAGGCGGAAACGTTTCGGGAGGGCCGGTTTCGGGGCGAGCCGTCGAAATGGTCAGCTCGAGTCGCCGGAGTCGCTCGCGCACCGAGACCACATCGTGCACCTCGGAACTGTCCAGATAGCGACGGAGGCAATCTGCGGCCGACACATAGTCCGACATCCGCTCGTAAACGTTGGCGAGGTTGTAGAGCAGGACAGGTCGGCCGGAAAGGTTGTAGGCCTGCTGGAAATGTTGGGCCGCCTCTTCGTAGCGACCTGCCGCATAGTGCGCGTCGCCTTCGATGTAGAGCTGCCTTGCCTGGGCCTCTACCTCGGCCGACCCATCCGGTGCCGCGAAGGTGGGTTGCACAAGCCACGTGAGCACAAACATCCATCCCGCGGCCATCAGGGCGTCTCCCAGGGGTCGAGGTTGTCGGTGAGGCGCCGAATCTCCGACGGCGTGGCGGGCTCCTCGGCATCCTCGCTCGGCTCGACCGGCGGAACCTCAGCCAAGGCAGGCGCGTCGGTCGGAACGGGCTCTCTCCCTCGGTCGGGCTCTGGCTTGGCCTCTTGCGGCGGTGTCTTGGTCCGCAGCTCTAGAAGTTTGGGCTTTGCTGTCTCTTTCTCGGGCACGTCGTCGAGCGCAGGCGGTCCCGCGACCGACTCGACCAGCGTCCCGACTTGAGCCGGGGCCTGGGCGGCAACGTCCACGATGGGTTCCAAGCCTGGCGTGACCGCAACCGGCTGCATGGCCTCGCGGATCAAGAATCCCACCGTCACCAGGAGCAGCGCAGAGGCAGCTCCCACCCCCAAAGCGACGGCAAATCCCACGGGCGTCAAGTCGCGACGTCGGCGTCGAGGCAGGTTCGTAACGGGCGTTCGCTGGTCTACCATCAGCGCAGACACAGAGCTGTTCGACGCCGAGCTGTGAAGCGCGGCTGGCGCGCTTGTGCGGGGCACCACCGAAGGCGTGACCTCAAACGAGCCGGACAACTCCGCTGGTGCGGTGCGAGTGTGGCGCTCGATGGCTTGGCGCTCGCGATGCCGCTCCGGAAACTGGGTCGTCATGAAGCGCTGCATCATGTGCTCGGAGACCGTGCCGTACAGGTCCTGGGTGAACGACTGCAACTGGTCGGAAAACGCGCGTGCCGAGGGACACCGTTTCTCGATGTCGTGCTCGAGGGCCCACATGACGAGGTCATCGAGTTCCGAAGGCACCGTTTTCTCAATGCGCCGGGGCCGCTCGATGTTGCCTTGGCAAATTTGGACAATGGCCTCGGCCGTGTTGTTTGGAAAGAGACGCTTTCCTGTCAGCATCTCCCAGCAGAGAATGCCAAGTTGGAAGATATCTGAGCGCTGATCGAGCGGCTTGGACAACACTTGCTCGGGCGACATGTAGGAGGGCTTTCCCTTCACCATGCCGATTTGTGTTGGCTCTTCCTGATTTATTTTGGCCACACCAAAGTCGAGTAGTTTGACTTGCCCGTTGTAGCAACACATCACGTTTGAAGGGCTCACGTCGCGGTGGACGACGTTCCAAGGCGTTCCGTCGGGGAGCGCGAGGCGGTGCACGAAATCAAGGGCCGAAGCAATGGAGCCCGCAACCCTTGATACGAGCTGAAAGGGCATGAGCGCGCCACGCTTCCGCAACGCCGACAGCACGTACGACAGCGGCTCGCCGGACAGGTATTCCATCACTAAGAAGGGGCCTTCGTTGTCTTCCCCCACGTCCAGCGTGGTCACAATGTTGGGGTGGTTCATGGTCGCGGCCACCCGCGCTTCGCGCATGAAGCAGTCGACGTAGTCTTCATCGCTACGCGCGAACGCCGCGATGCGCTTGAAGACGACCAAGCGTTCAAACCCGCCAAGGCCCTTCTGAAGCGCAAGAAAGACATCGGCCATCCCACCTCTGCCGATTCGATCATGGATGTGGTAGGTGTGCACGGCGTTTCCCCAGGTCGCGTACGAGGTGGCCAGTGTGGTGCGTGGACGTACTTGATACACCCCGAACGCGCAACGCGAACCCCCGGATCCTAACGATCCGCTTTCGAGCAATCACCTCGTCGAGGCCCGCCGGGCGCTGACCTTTCGAATTGTGGCGCCGCGAGCCCTTACAGGATCACCCCCCACAGGGCGGCGACCGGAGCGATGTCGCCATGTCGCCGCGGGCGTTCCTCGAGCAAAGCCCTCCAAAAGGCGTCATCGAGCATGCCTTCGCGCACGAGCAGATCCACCGAATCCGCCGCCAAGCCAAACAACGATCCCCCCTCCGGAAGTCGGTTGACGATCCGGCTCGCGTCGGGGAGCCATTGAATGAAGCGACGAAGCTCAGACGCAGAGAAGCAGCTCACCAACAGATCGACCAACCGGCGGACGTTGGCCTTGGGCGGAGGATCGGTGGAGCTTAGCGTAGACGGAGGATTCGTCCTCGGCGTCGGGGACGCGGTGGCGCTCGCCTGACCAATGATGTTGGCAATCTCATCGGAAAGGACGTTCAACTGCCTTCGTTTTACGGCATTTCCCCATGGCTCCGCTCGTACCGGCCGCCAATCGAAGTACTGCAGCTCCTTCAGGATCCGGCCCGCGTCACTCGTCGGGTTCTCCAACTCGTTGGACTGCACCCAGTAGATCGGTAGGATTCGCTGGTCCTCGCCACCCATCCGCGCATGAAAATCCGTCAGTTCCTGCACACACCAGTGACTGGTGAAGAACAGCGGTTGGACGATCGGCATGAGAAACGGGACCTTGTCGAGTTCCCGTTCGAGACGAGCCTGCCAGGACTGGCCAAGGGCAATCGCCTCTTGATCCTGGAAAATCGCCAGCTCACGGTCTCCCGTCTTCATGCGCAGCTGGTTTTCGAGTTTCTTCCGAAACTCCGTGATTTCCCCATCCTGATCGGCACCGGTGGGGTAGCTGAGGAAGATCTTGTACATGCGTCAAGGGTACGGCGCCGCGGGACGAAGTCAACCGTGAGAGGAGTCGCGGCCGTTTCCAGCCTGTGACGTTGGCCCGCTGGGCGATCGCATCTGACCCCGTGCCCCGCACAGACGAACGCGCCTCGCATTCCGCACGAAGAGCAGGTTTGAATTCAAGTCGCCCCATCAGTGGCACGAGCGTGAGACGACGGTGCCGCCCTTAAAGGACGCGGTTCAGCTACAACCGGGGGCCGTCACGACAGGGGGGAACATGGAGACAACGAAACTACAACAGTTCCTGAGCTTTCGATACCAAGTTGCCCTGGCTCTGATTGCACTGCTCATCGTGGTTTCCTTTGGGTTGGTGAACTGGGTTCTTTCGGCACAGTTGGCGGATGCGCCAACGATCAATGTCACGGGTCGCCAACGGATGCTTTCCCAGCGGGTTGCCTTGTTTACGCTTCGGGTGTTGGCTGAGCCGGATGCGGCCATCCGCGACCGTCACCTTGCCGCACTCGAACGCGCAGTGGACGAGATGGGTTGTGATCACAGCGCTCTCATCCAGGGCGATGCGGCTCGAGGGCTTCCTGCCGCGCCCGATCGCGTTCGCGACCTGTACTTTGGCGAGACCCAGCTCGATGCCCGGGTACGGAGCTACCTCGAGGATGCACGGGCCGTGGTGGCTCTCCAAAGGCAGAGAGGGACGTCCGAGCAGCCGCAAGCAAGGCTTCCGCGAAGTGAGAATCGCGAGTCGGATCCGACGGCAGGTCAAGCGACCGCGCTGCTTCGTGACCTCGACAAAGTGGTGACCCAACACGAAGCCGCGGGTTCCGAACGCGTCCGGTGGCTGCAAGTGGCCCAGTTCGCGCTGCTTATCTGCACCTTCATCTTGCTCTGGCTCGAAAGCCGCACGATCTTCCAACCCATGGTGCGGTGGGTCAGCACCTACACCGACACCCTGCAAAAGGAAGTGGAGGATCGACGAGCCGCGGAGGCCCGAGCGTCCGAAGCCACGCGGGCGCAAGGGCGGTTCTTGGCCAAGATGAGCCACGAACTCCGCACCCCATTGAACGCGGTCATTGGTTACGCCGAACTGCTATCGGAAACGCAGGATCCCATTGAGCGCAAAGAATGTACGGATCGGATCCTTCAGGCGGCTAGCCACCAGCTGAACATGATCAACGATCTGTTGGATCTGGAGCGGGTTGAACGCGGAGGCTGGACCTTCGAGATTCGAGAGATCAACGTCTCAACCTTGATTGACGACGTCGTCAACACCACCCAGCCCCAGTGTCAGGCCAATGGAAACCGCCTCGTGGTGGAGGTTGCGCCGAACCTGCCTCCCCTGCACTCCGATCGCGTCCGGCTCTCCCAGATCCTGATGAACCTCGTTGGCAACGCGGGGAAGTTCACCGAAAACGGTCTCATCCAACTGCAGGTGCGCTCTGCGACGTCGAACCCTCGGCTCCTCGAATTCACGGTGCAGGACACGGGCCCAGGAATCCGAGAGGAAGATCGACGACGAATCTTCGAGAAGTTCATTCAGGTCGATGACTCACCGACCCGTCGGCAGACAGGGGCGGGACTCGGTCTGGCCATCTCGAAGGAACTGGTCGAAGCGTTGGGAGGCTCCATCCGAGTCACCAGCGAGTTGGGAACAGGCTCGGCGTTCACCGTCCTTCTTCCGTTCGAACGAAAGAAGAACGAGCTGAAATAAGGCGGCGAGTCCCGCGAAGAACCGGTCTCCTCTCTCAAGGGGCTTACATGAACGCCCACGCGATGAAAGACCTCGGTGTCCTCCTGTTGGGGGGACTTGGTGTGCTCGCCGCCATGGTGCTCGGACCCAGCGTGAGCGCACGCAGCGGGATTGACCCCATCTGGGTCATCCTCTTCGGCCTGTTCTCGTTTTCGGTCGCCTTTGCGGTACGAGGCCCCACCGGGAAACGCGAACGACACGATGGGCCGTGGTGGCCACAGATGCGCAGCGACCTCGGCGCCGTGTGGCTCGTTGGTGGAAGCCTCGGCCTCGCATTGGGGGTCGGGTTTCTGCTCTTGGCGAGTTCGGGCAGCATGCGAGCCGACGGCATCGGACCGTTCCTCGCAGGCAGCGCTCTGGCCCTTGGCGCAGGCATCGGCTTACAATGCTGACCAAACCCTCGAACGACTAGCAGGGGTCAGCGGATTTCCCCTCCCGAGAGGCTTGCCCTTCGTCGATCCAGGGCGGGAACACACAGGGTTCATCGGCTTGGGCGTTAAGGGAGTCGGCCAAGCAGGAGGGTGACATGTGGTGGATCTGGATGGCGTGCGGAGCGCCTGAGACGTCGAACAACACCGAACCGGTCAAGGCGGCGGGTGACGTCGCCAAGGTGGCAGCCGCCCAGCCCCAGGTCGACGTGAAGTGCGACGTGGAACTGCATCCGTTCACCCAGGTCGACGTCTACGAAAAGCCCGTGAAGGGTGCCACGGTCGTGGGGCAGTACCCGGAAGGCACGCTCCTTCGCGTCGAGGGCATCAAGGGCCCCTGGGCCGCCGTGACGCCGACCGATCCGAGCGGAGCATTGCCCTCAGGCTGGATGGGCATTCAGCTCCTCACCACGAACCTGCGCACCACCGACGACTACCCCAAACGCAGCGAATTCCGGGGAAGCCCCACCGCGACGGAACGCAAGCCCATGCCCGAGGTGGCCTCCCTGACGGTGGAAGCCTGCCAAGGCGAATTCCTCCGCGTTTCGTGGGAGAAGGAGGGGGGTGGAAACGGCGAGGGCTGGCTGTCGCCCACTGACCACTGCCCGCTTTCCAACACCACCTGCCCCTGATCTGGGGTTGCTGTGAAGTGGTTCGTACCCGGTGACCTCGACGGATTCTTCGGTCTTGCCCTCGACAACCTGATCCAGCTGCTCGTCATCGACGCACTGTGTCGCTTCGTCCTCGGCCTGCCCGACGACCTTGTGTATGGCCGCATCCTTCCCGGAGCGGCAGTTTCACTGGTCGTGGGCAATGTGTTCTATGCGCGCCAAGCGATGGCGTTGGCCCAAAAAACCGGCCGAACCGACGTCTGCGCGCTGCCCTACGGCATCAACACGGTGTCGTTGTTCGCCTACGTCTTTTTGGTCATGCTGCCGGCCAAGCTCGTGGCTGAAGCCGCGGGGGCCGACGACCCCGCCCGCGTGGCCTGGCAAGCGGGGCTGTTCGCGTGTTTCGGCAGCGGAGTCATCGAACTGTTGGGTGCGTTCGTCGCCGATCGCATCCGGCAGCTCACTCCAAGAGCCGCACTCCTTTCCACCCTTTCGGGCATTGCCCTTGGCTTCATCAGTCTCGGGTTCTTGTTTCGAACCTTTGCCAATCCCATCGTGGGACTGGTCACCCTGGGCGTGGTGCTACTGACCTACTTCGGTCGGGTCCACTTTCGCGGACGAATCCCCGGAGGCCTCGTTGCCGTGGCCCTTGGAACCACCCTCGCGTGGGTCACCGGATTGGCCCCGGTGGGCGATTCCCCGATGACGGGGCTCGGGCTCCATCTGCCGATCCCGGTGGTTGGCGATCTGTGGGCCGTGGTGGCCAATGGCGGTTGGGTCGCAACGCTGTCGGTGGTGCTGCCCATGGGGATTTTCAACGTGGTGGGGTCGCTACAGAACATCGAGAGCGCAGAAGCGGCCGGCGATGCCTACGATGCGGCGCCGAGCCTCGCGGTCAACGGAGCGGGGACCATGGCTGCGGCGTTGTTTGGCAGCTGCTTTCCCACCACCATTTACATCGGCCATCCCGGGTGGAAGGCGATGGGTGCACGAGCTGGCTACTCGGTGCTCAACGCCATTTTCGTCACGATTCTGGCCCTCACAGGCTCCCTCGCGGCAGTCGCATGGGCCGTTCCCGTCGACGCGGGCATGGCCATCGTGCTCTGGATTGGCATGGTCATCACGGCCCAGGCCTTTCAGGCCACCGAGACCAAGCATGCTCCCGCCGTTGTGATGGGCCTTTTGCCGGGCGTCGGCGCGTGGGGCGCCCTCATGGCGAAGAACGGCCTAAGGGCGGCCGGCCTCGGCACCCCTGACGCCCCGTTCGATGCATCGCTCATCGACCGGTTCCTCGCCTCGGACACCTGGATCCACGGTGCCTTTGCGCTGGAGCAGGGCTTCATCTTCACCGCGATGGTCCTCGCTGCAATGACCGTCGAGATCATCGAGCAGCGGTTCCTTCGTGCTGCGGCCTGGAGTGCGGTGGGAGCCGGCCTGTCGCTCACCGGACTTATGCATGGCTACGCGTTCACCGTGGGCGACACGGCGATGGCGTTGGGGCCAGCCTGGCCCTGGGTCACAGGCTACACCGCCATGGCCGGCCTGTTCGCCGTGGCTCCGTGGATCACGAAGCCCTCGAGCGAGTGACCAAAAGCATCTAGGGCTGTCCTTGGTCGGCATCACGAGCGTAGGTGTCGGCCCACCGGAACATCTCCCACAGGGCGTGGCCGACACTCTCACGGGCCCGGTAGCCATGATCTTCGTGAGGCAACACGACCCACCGCACCACGCCCCCATTGCCCTTGATGGCTTCGTACAGCCGCTCGGATTGAACCGGGTAGGTGCCCGAGTTGCTGTCGTCCGCCCCATGAAGCAGGAGCAACGGCTCGTCAATGGCATTCGCGTGGGTGAACGGCGACATTTCCATGTAGGTGTCGCGGGCTTCCCAGAACGTCCGGTCCTCCCCTTGAAACCCAAACGGCGTGAGAGACCGGTTGTAGGCTCCCGACCGGGCAATGCCTGCACGGAAGAGATCGGAGTGGGCGAGCAGGTTGGCGACCATGAACGCGCCGTAGCTGTGCCCCCCAATCACGGTGCGATCGGGGTCCGTCACCCCCATGTCGACGAAGGTTTGGACTGCAGCCTCGGCTCCCGCCACCAGTTGCTCGCGGAACGTGTCGTTGGGCAACTCTTCGCCCTCTCCCACAATCGGCATTGAAGGGTCGTCCACCACCGCGTAGCCGTGCAGCAGGAAGAACAGCACGGAGCTGCCTCCGGGACGGGTGAACCAGTTGGTCGTCGAACTGACCTGCCCTGCGTCACTCTTCCGTTTGAACTCGAACGGATAGGCCCAGAACACCGTTGGGAGCGGTCCATCCCGGCGCCGGTAGCCGGGCGGGAGGTAGAGCGTAGCCGTCAGCTCGACACCGTCTTCGCGCTGGTACTTGACGAGCTTCTTCTCGACTTTTGAGAAGGCCGCGGCCCAGTCGGCGAATCGCGTGAGGGGCTGGGCTCGAGAACGTCCCAATCGCCGCAAGAACAGGTTTGGCGGCGACTTCGCGCTCTGCCTGGAGGTGATGAAACGCTCTCCATCGGGCATCACGTCGACGACCCGCTCGTAGTACGGGTCCCGAGACTGCCACAGCCGCTCTGTGGTCTGGCCCGCCACATCGTAGCGGTCGAGGAACGGAAAGACACCTTTGGGCGAGTAGCCTCGGCCACTCAACCAAAGCTGCCGGTCCTCGGTGATGCGCATCACGCCCCACCCGTAGGGACCGGTTTCGTACACGGGCGTCCCGGGGTCGCTGTAGCGGTCTTGGCTCGACCGGTCCCAGTGCAGGATGGGCTTGGTATCCGGGTTGCTCGGATCGAGCTGCCAGACCCGAAGCTGCCGGGTCGCTCGCCAGTATTCGACGCCCAATGCCAGCTGATCATCGCCCCACATGATGCGGCTAAAACGCAACGCGGTCGTCCACAGCGGTGCCGGGTCGGCCGCAAAGGGGGCAGGCCACTGATAGATCTGGTCCCGTTCTTCGGCTTCGACCGAACCATCGCCGCCGTCAAGGGCTTCGGCCCAGTACAACGTGGCCGGCTCGTCGCCCCGCCAGTAGATGCCCCGCCGCCCCGTTCGAGTGGACCCAAAGGCCGTGGGAATATCGTCGGCAAGGGGCAAGTCAGCGACCTCCACCCGCTGCCCCGTCGTGAGTTCGTGCACTGCGATGGTGCGGGGGAACCGACTTGCCGGCACCGATCGACTCCATGGCGGGTGCATCACGTCGACAAGTAGCCACTTGCCGTCGGGTGATGGGGTGGCCTCGTCGACAATCGCAGGTTCGAGCACGGTACGGGTGGTCCCGTCGAGTGCCACGTGAACGAGCTTGGACGTGAAGTAGTAGGCGAATGCGGCTTCGTCGTGCGCATCGGTCAGCAGATTCTGATAGGTCCGCGCCGGCCGCTTCCCCCCAAGGTTCTCCTCGACCCGGGGTCCCCCTGCGACGGTGGGGGGCAACGGAGCGGGGCCTTGGTCGTCGGGGACCACCTTGCAGATCAGGCCCTCATCCCCGGGAAGCCAGTCGCAGGGCGCTCCGTAGGCCGCATTCAACACCGGACCGAGCAATCGACGCGGCGTCGGGTCTTCCACGTCCACGACCCACAGCTCAATGCCATTGGGTCGGGTCATCGTGTACGAAAAGCGCCGGGATGACGTGTCCCAGTCGAAGTTGCGAATTCGGGCCCCCTCGCCTACCTCGAGCGTGCGGCCCTTGCGGGCCGTGGTCTTCCGAAGGGTCAAAGCGGTGTACGCGTACTCACGAGCCGGGCCACGCGTCGCAGGATTGAGTTTGACGCCCGCCAACTTCAGGGAAGGCTCGGCCAGCTCTGCGAGCGGAGGCAGGCTGGGACGTTCTCGCTCCACGAGCCACGTGTTGTCGGGGCTGAAGCTTACCGACGGAGGGCGACGCGCATCGAGGATGGTGGAAACATCGTCGGGTGGGTTTTCAAAGCGCTCCTGGGCTTCGGCAGGAACGGTAAGTAGCGACGCGAGCAGAATCATGAACGCTCCGGTAAACGCAGGCATCTTAGCCCCATCAAGCAACCGCACTGCCACGACAGGCCGTCCTTGGGCTGGTAAGCTGCGCGCTCTCGAAGGCACGATCGCATGAGCAGTTCCGACCGACCCGCAACCCTGCAGGCCCCTGACGTCACCGAAGCGTGTGACCCTCCTTCTTGCGACCGCTTCGTCGACCACGGGCTCCTTGGAAAAGGGGGGAGTGCGATGGTCCGGGATGCGTTCGACACGCGCCTGCTGCGTCACGTGGCCATCAAGCGGCTCACCGCCCAGGGCACACGGGCCCACGCGCGTTTTCTGACGGAAGCCCAGATCACCGCGCAACTGCAACATCCACACATCGTGCCGGTGCACGAGCATGGAGAAGACGCAGACGGCAACGTGTTCATGTGCATGAAGCGAGTGTCGGGCCGAACGCTCTGGGCCCGCATCGTGGAACTCGGCCCGCGCCGGCTCGAACCGGACGCCCTGGCGGATCTCCTCGGGGTGCTCGGCCAGGTGTGCGATGCCGTTGCGTACGCCCACAGCCGCGGGGTCATCCATCGCGACCTCAAGCCAAGCAACATCATGGTGGGGGAGTTTGGTCAGGTCTACGTCATGGATTGGGGCATCGCCCGGCTCACCCCCGACGCCGTTGCGCGACCCGTCGAAACGACCGCGGAACTCGCCGCCCATACCGGCGTAAGCGGGACTCCGGCCTACATGGCCCCCGAACAAGGCTGGGACGGTGAACCTCCCGACCCCCGCATCGACGTCTACTCCCTCGGCGGATTGCTGTACGCCATCCTCACCGGTCGAGCTCCCCATGCGGGGGGATTCCTACGTCGGTTCCGTGAACCGATCGTCTCGCCCGACGAACTCGTCGAAGATGGCCTGGTGCCGACTGGGCTTTCGCGAATCGCGATGAAGGCGCTGTCCCGCGAGCCCGACGACCGCTACCCCGATGTCCGCTCCTTCAAGGCTGCCCTGCTGGCGTTCCAGAACGGAACCTGGCAGCTCCCGATCCGTCGGGCCGCCAAGGGCGAAGCGATCATTTTGGAAGGGGAGTCCGGCGACGAGGCCTTCGTCGTGGTTCGAGGACGGTGCCGCGTGGAACGCAGTGGCGTGGGGTTGGTCGGTGAGATCGGACCGGGTGGGGTGTTCGGAGAACTCGCCGTGCTGACCGGCCGGCCCCGGGACGCCACGATTCGGGCGGCGACCGACGTGGTCCTGCAGATCGTAAATCGAGACGCCCTCAACGAAGGGCTTGGTCTCCAATCCTGGGCTGGCCGCTTCGTGCAGGCCTTGGCGAAGCGGGTCGTCGGCCTCCACAGCGGAGAGGAACCTCCCGAGTGAGGCTACCCGACGCGGGGGAACCACAGTTCAAATCGGGTTCCCTGGTCGAGGCGCCTCACCGAGATGTCGCCCCCATGCTCGCGACAAATGCGACGCGCAATGTGCAGACCTAGGCCGTGGCCGCCCTCGGTGCCCTTCACCTGGACCCCAACCTGGAAGATTTTCTCCGCGTCCACATCGGAGATGCCAGGTCCTTCGTCGTCGATTCGAACGCCGACCCGCGCTGCATCACCAAACAGCGACACCCGGACCGTGCCCTGGGGCGGACTGAACTTGATGGCGTTGCCCAACACGTTGCCAATGGCCCGCCGAAGCTCCGTCGCTCGCGCCAAGACCTGCCCATTTCCTCCATCGTCTTCGACGGCCAGCTCCACACTCGCGGCCCGGGCCTGCGGAAGGAGCGAACGGGTCCAGGTGCGGACCGCAGGTGCAAACGGAAAGACCTCCGGAGGCGCCTGGCGAGCGTGCAAGGTGGCTTCGACGAGGGCAAGCGCGTGCCGAACGTCGGCCGCGGCACGATTCGCCTCGTGGGATTCGATGATCTCGCCCTCGGCCAGGTCCTCGAGCAACATCAACACGCCCGAGAGGGGGTTCCGCAGGTCGTGGGCGACCTCCCGGGCCAAGCGCGCCTGCATGCGCACGCCGTCGGTCAGGCGGGCATTCCGCAGTGAAACCGATCCGTGCGCGGCAAGGCACCGCACCAAGGCGAGCGCCTCGCCGAGCGTGGCAATCGGCTGTTGGCGACTGTCGAGGTACAGCACACCTTCGACCACCCCGTCGACAAAGAGCGGTGCACACATCACCGCCTTAAGGTCCATGGCCACGACGCTTGCGGCCCGATTGAGATCGGCACGCTCTTCGAGATCGGTGACCACGATTTCGCGGCCCAGCGACAGCGCCCGACGGACGATCGATTCGGCCGGGCGTGCCTCACCGGAAGGATCCCCCGCCCGAGCCCGGATTCGCAGGTTCGAGCCCTCGAGCAGCATCACGAAGGACCGTTGGGCCTCGATGAGTTCGAGGGAGGCCTGGGCTAGTTCATCGAGCACTTCATCGAGGCTGGTTTGGCTGCATACCCGAACCGACAGTTGCGTGAGCCGGTCCAGCTTTTCGAGGGGGCCAAGATCTGCGAGCTGGGAAGCCGAAAGCATGGCGTCCGCCCACATGCGCAACGGCACTCGGCCGATCTCGATCGCGTACTGCTGGACCTCGACGCAGAGCTGTCGGGCTTGCTCGGGCTTGCGAAGTTCGAGAAGCGTCTCGGCGGCCCACAGTCGCGCAATGGCGAGGATGTCCGGTCGCTGGCTGGGACGAAGAACGTCGAGGGCTTCCGTGAGCACGGCCTTGGCCTCGCTCGACCGACCGGCACGGGCCAATCCGACCGACAACACCGCCTTTGCCCGGGCCGCCTCGATGGGATCGATGGTGTCTCTCGCCACCGCGATGGCGCGTTCGGCCCATGAGATGGTCTCGATGGACCGCTGGTGGGCATGAAGTTCCGCCCAACGCCGCAAGCCTTCGGCACTGGGAGGCGCGTCGGTCATCAAGGCTTCCACCTTTCGATACCGCTGTTCGGCCTGGTCGAATTCGCGCCGCCACAACGCGACATCGCCCAAGTTGCCCTCTGCCACCGCTTGAAGGGCATCGTCGCCCCGCGCTTGGGCGAGCCGAACCGCTTCTTCCCCGGACGTCGTGGCTTGTTTCCAACGTCCCAGGTCGCAAAACCCTTGGCAGAGGTTGACATGGACGCGCAGGACCTCAAGGGTCGCGCCGATGTCTTCGAACGACAGCAGCGCGGCTTCCCAATCCGCAACCGCGCGCTCCACATCGCCCGCGACATACCAGCACACGGCAGCGTTGTTCTGGAGTCGGGCCTGATCGACCGAGGGAAGCGCCGTCCACTGGGTCGCCGCCTGCTGCATGGCCATCGCGGCTTCTCGGGGTTGACCGTTGAGCCACAACAGCCGGCCGCGAACCCCCTCCACCGTGGCTCGCGCCCGGGTTCCCCTTCCGAGTTCCTCGGGCAAGTCAAGCGTGGCAAGGCCGTCTTGCACCGAGGTTTGTTCGGCTCGAATCTGGGCCAGCAAGGCCCTGGCCTCGAGCCACGATTCGACATCGTCGATGGCATCGTCGGGGCACAACGGCGCACACCGTTGCAACGCCGCCGAATGGTCGGTCCCCCGAAAGTAGGCGCGGGCCTCGATCAGACGCAGGCTCCGCGGCACCGGCCCTTCCCCGATGACCCCTCGGGCTTCTTTGGTGTAGCGAAGCGCCCGTTCCGCATCCTCGGTGGTCATGTCTTCGAGGCGGGCCATCGCGAGGAGAAGCGGCAGGTCCTCCTGCGTGGCCGTGCGATCGCTCATCCAGGTCTGGGCTGCATCCCGTGCCCGCTCAACCTCTCCCGCGGCAATCCAGGCATCGATGGCAGCCACCAGGACCGTACGGGAGTTGGGGCACATCTCCACCATGCGGGTCGCGAGGTCTCCGGCATCGTGAACGTCAAGGCGGGCTGCCGCCTGCAGGCACGTCGGACCGTCCGTCAACACGCCACGGCGGTCCTCGGCGCCCACGAGCGCCCATCCCAACGCGCCCTTCTGCTCGGGCGCGTGGGACCATAAGTGCGCCGCGATTTGCGCCCACAGGGCTCGCGGCGTGTCGACCGCTCCCAGCAAGCCCGTCGCCACGCGTAGGTTCGCACACCGTAGCCGCTCCCGGCCCGACACCAAGCGTTGCCGTCGGAGCGGCATGACAGCCGAGGGGGCGACTTCGGCCACTCCTGCCGCCACGCTGAGGGGAACCGGTTGAAGCACCCCGATGACGGCCCCGAGGCGGAGGCTCTCTTGCGGCAAAGCATTGAAGGGCACCGCATTGAGGTCGGTGAGATCAATCCGACGGAACGGCCCCTCCGCGAGTAGCCAACGCCCTCGGCGGTGGCTGAGGGCGCCCGTCTCGACCGCGCGAAGGAGGAGTTGGACGAAGGGGCCCGGCCATCCGCCCACGAGGCGCCGGGCCTCAGCGACCACCCGCTCCGCATCCACCTCGCCCAGAATTCCCCGGCACAGGGCCTCCTGCTGGGCCACGTTGAAGGGAGGAAGCGCCAGGTGGTTGGGAATCCAAGACGGTGGGTGCTTGGTCGCGGCCAACACCGCGGCTCCCCGTTCCACGAGGTTCCGGACCGTGTGGCGCGTCCCTACATCGAGCTGGTCGAGGTCGTCGACAAGCACGTGCAGTCGGCCTGAGGTTCGTTGCAAAAGCCGCATGGCCGCTTGCCGAGCCCGTGCGAGCCGGTTTGCCCCGGCGGGCATCGCTTCGGGCGGGCCCCCCAACCCCGGATCCGCCAAGGCAGCGGCAATGGGTCCCCACGGCCTCGACGTCGGAACGAGCGAGACGAACGGAATACCCCGGGCGCGCAGCTCGCTGCCTACGCGTCGCAAGCCATGCGTGCGCCCCGAACCCGACGGCCCATGGAGGACCAAGGGGAAGGGACGGTCGAGCCACCGTTTGAGGGTCGGGTCGACCGCTTCGCACGACACCATGACGACGCCCGCGTGTTCTCGCAGGTCCGCAACATCGCGCGGTGGAGGGGCAAACCCCTGGGCGGCAAGCGTATCGACACACCGGTGGGCTCGCCGTCGGCGCTCGGGGTCAGGCTCGAGCATGCTCTGCAGCAATTCCCGAAACCACGCTGGGCCTTCGGTCACTACGGGAGGAGCTTGGCTTCGTCGGCTCGCGGCGAGGGCCCAGTCAAGCTCGGCATCGGGTAGGGTCCCATGCCAAAGCTGGTAGGCCACGAGGCCCAGGCTGTACACATCCGACGGAGGACCGCCTCGGCCCTGCGCAAGCACCTCGGGGGCTGCGTAGTCGGGCGTTCCTCCCAGCCCTCCCGCAAGCCCAAAGTCCACGAGCATGGGATGCCCTTGATCATCGACGATGATGTTGTCGGGCTTCACATCGCCGTGCGTGATCCCGGCCCGGTGGCAGGCCTCTAGGGCATCGAGCAGCGTCGCCAACAGCAAAAACCGCGTGGTCGGCGACGACGTGGACCACTGCGACAACGTCACGCCAGGGGCGAGCTGCATCGCGATCCACGGCGTAGGCACCGTACCGGAGCCCGTGAGGCGCACCACCGCAGGGTGAGAGACCCTCGACAACGCTCGAATCTCATTGCTCGGCAACTGCTTGAGAAGCTTGACCACGGCCGGCCGCCCTTCGTCGTCCTCGGCCCGCCACGTAGTCCCAAACGAACCCGCCCCGATAGGCTCGGACAAACGCCACCCGCCTACCCTTGCAGGCGCGTTCGCCGCAGTGTTCGGGGCTTCGCTGGAGCGCTCCATGGCCTGGCTATCGGCCGGTATCACGACGGCTTCAGGGTCGTTCAACCTTCGTGGGAGGGATCCGAGATGCCGACATTCGCTCGTCTTGGAGGACCCCATGAAACGAGGTTTTGTCGCGGCCACCCTGCTCGCAGGAGCGGGCGCCGCCTACTTGTGGGCCCCGTCGGTCTCGCCGTCTGGGCTCGCGACCTCTCCCACCGCTGACTCTCCCACCGCTGGCGTCGTGCACCCATGGATTGAGGCCGACGCGGGATCGGACTCGTTCGAACTCGCGCCCCCTAGCGTGGCTTCCGAGGTTGTGCCGAAGGGGGCGGTTCCCGCCGTCGAAACCCGCATGTTGCCGTACTTCGACACCCAGTTGCTCGTCGCCCCCCCTGACGGCCAGTCCCTCGAAAGCGTCGCCCAGGCGCTCAACGCTCGCGTCGTGCATCACGTGGGCCGGAGTGGGTTTGGCGTGATCGAAGTGGACCAACCGGACTCGGCGTCCCAACGGCTCACCGCGATGGGGGCTCGGCTCGCGCCGCATGCGCGAACCGTGGGGGCCTCGAATTGGCGCTCGAGACTCAGTGCGTGGTTTGGCGGTCAAAGCAGGGCTTCCGAAACGATCACCCCCACCGCCCTTCCCGAAACATGGCACCTCGACCAACTGGGGATCGAAGGCCCCGGATCGTTTGCCCAGTACGTCGTGGCGGTGCTCGACACAGGTATTGCCTACGAGGAACGTGGGTCCTACCGAAAGGCCACCGGGCTCGCCGGCGTCCGATTTGTTGCTCCCGCGGACTTCATTGAGAACGACGGGCACCCCAACGACGACCATCAGCACGGCACCCACATCGCAAGCCTCATCGCGAGCGAAGGGGCTATGCCTGGGGTTGCGCCTGGGGTTTCATTGATGCCCGTCAAGGTGCTCGACGAACACAACCAAGGCACCGAGTGGAGCCTCGTGGAGGGCCTGCATCACGCGATCGACGAAGGGGCCGACGTCATCAACATGAGTCTGTCGTTCCCGCTGGGGTACGTGCCCAGCCCTGCCCTGCGAGAGGCGATCGAGCGAGCCCACCTCGAGGGCATGGTGCTCGTCGCCGCCGCGGGCAATGACGGAGCGAAGGACGTGACGTGGCCCGCCGCCAGTCGCTTGGTCGTCGCCGTGGGCGCTTCCGAATCTGACGATGTCAGTTGGTTCGCCCACGCCTCGTACACCAATCGAGGCCCAGCGGTTGACGTGCTGGCCCCTGGTGGTTCCCTCGATCGGGACGCGAACCAAGATGGTCACCCCGACGGGCTACTCGCCGAGACGATCGACCGAAATGATCCGTCTTCGCTCGGCTATTGGTTCTACGAAGGGACGAGTCAATCGGCGGCTCTGGTGTCAGGCGCGGTGGTCCGTCTCCTCGCGGACGGAATCGCCCCTTCCGACGTGGCGACGACGCTCCAAACCAGCCGTGAGGAATTCAGCGTCCTCAAGGCATTGATCGATGGCTCGGGCACGGTGCCGTTCGACCTGCGCGCCGCGCGCGAGCGTGCCGTGGCGTCCCAAGACGTGTTCGTCGGCCTGTTGCCCTACGTCGTCGATACCGACTACCTGCCGTTGCCGCGGGCCCAAGTCGTGGTCGTCGACGATGCCTACCAGCCGCTGGCCGGCGTCGATGTGGTTGCCACAACCCGGTCTGCCGCAGGGCACTCCTGGCTTACCTGCCGCTCTGACGAAACCGGCACTTGCACGCTCCATGCACCGCCATGGAATGCGTCCGCGTGGTCGTTCACCGTCGATGCGGTGGTGATCGACAACGTGGCTCACCAACCATCCCGATTGCTGTTCGCCTCGGACGGCGCTGAGGTCTTGCTGAAGGCCGTCGAGGACGCGAACCTCGAAGGGCCGGCCTCTGTCGCGGTGCACTGGTCGGCCGGTCGCGATCAAGAACTCGACGAGGACCTCGCCGAGGCGTGGGCGGTGATGGACACCGGAACCGGCTTGCTCACGAGCCCCTTGGGCCTCGTCTTCTTGCCCTCGCATGTGGATGGCCTGGGCACCGTCGAATCGATCGACCTCGATGTCGATGGCACGGGTCTGCTCACCAGTCCTCTGGGCTTCCGTCCCCGGGTGCCCTTGCTCGCGCTCAATCAAGGAACGCTCGTGGGATTGGACGGATCTGGATTGCTGACCAGCCCCTTGGGCTTCCATGCCTCACATCTGTTCGCGCGTCCGCAGCTCGCACTGCAGGCCATCGACGGATCGGGACTCCTCACCAGCCCACTCGGCTTCCGGGGCCAACCGATCCTCATGGATCGAGCCCGGTCGGCCGCCTCGCTCATTGGTTCGGCACTGGGCGATGCCTTGCTTCCCGGCGGAGGCATCACACCGGATGGCTCTGATGTCTCGGCGCTGCTTTCGGGAAGCGGCGTGGTGGACGTGGGGCTGTCCGCGCTAGATGAACAGTCAGGAACTCTCCAATCGTCTGCGGTTCGCCTCGATACCGTGACGCCAGAGTAGGACGTCGAGACTCGCGCGTCGCGGACGCCGCGTTACGAATGCGCGACGCGCGAGACTAGACGATTCGGTACTCGCAACTCGCCCCTAGGGGGGCCTCCTTCGGATCCAGGATCCACGTGACGACGTTTGCATCGCTCGGGCTCGCCGAGCCCTTGCTTCGAGCTTTGGCGCGGTGTGGCTACGAGACGCCCACCCCCGTCCAGGCTCTTGCGATTCCCCCGCTCCTCGAGGGGCGGGACCTGCTGGGCTGCGCACAGACGGGGACCGGCAAAACGGCTGCGTTTGCCCTGCCCGTCCTGCACCGACTGTTTACCGAGACCCCGCGTCGCAATGGAGCCATTCGCGCTCTCGTGCTCACGCCCACGCGGGAACTTGCCGCCCAGGTCGAACAGAACTTCCAAAGCTACGGCACCGGAACCCGACTTGCGCACACCGTGGTGACGGGGGGCGTCAATCCTCGCCGCCAGATCGAGGTGTTGCGAAACGGCGTAGACGTGCTGGTCGCCTGCCCGGGCCGGCTGCTCGATTTGCATGGTCAAGGTCATGTCGACCTGTCGCACATCGAACAGTTCGTGCTCGATGAGGCCGACCGCATGCTCGACATGGGGTTTGTGCACGACGTGCGCAAGGTGATGGCTCGTCTGCCGAGCCAGCGTCAGAACGTGCTCGTGTCGGCGACGTTGCCCAAACCGATTGTGAAGCTTGCTCACGAACTCCTCACCGACCCGGTCGAGGTCTCGGTAAGCCCTGAAGCCCCGACCACCGACGCGATTGACCAGCGCGTGATGTTCGTCGAAAAGTCCGACAAGCGTCGCCTACTGTCCGACATCATCAAGACGGGCGACATCGACCAAGCCATCGTCTTCACCCGCACCAAGCACGGGGCCAATCGCCTGGTCAAGCAGCTCGACCAAGCTGGAATCGAAGCCCGCGCCATTCACGGGAACAAGAGTCAAAACGCTCGGACCAGAGCGCTCGAGGCGTTTCGTAGCGGTGAACTTTCGATTCTCGTCGCCACCGATGTGGTGAGCCGTGGCATCGACGTCGAAGGGGTCTCGCACGTGGTCAACTTCGACCTCCCCAACGATCCCGAAAGCTACGTACACCGCATCGGACGAACCGGCCGGGCAGGCCGAACGGGCACCACCATTGCGTTCTGCGACCCCTCCGAAGTGGAGTACCTGCAGAACATCGAGCGACTGCTCGGCGCGCCGGTGCCCGTTGACCGAGATCACGCTTGGCACAGTGACAATGTCGTGGTTCCCGCCGCCAAGCCTTCCCGACCCAAGAATCCTGGGCGGTCGCGGCGCCCATCGCGGCGACGGTCACGAGGACGTCGGCGTTCTGGAGCGTCCAAGCCGTCCGCGCCTTAGCGACTTCGAGAGCTGAGCCTACGACTGGCGCAGTAGGTAGCGGTTCGAGATGACCTTGAAGGACAGGCGCTTGCCAAGGGTAGGACTCGTGATGCCCTGGCGCGAACGAACCACGAGCCCCTCACGTTCATTGCGGGTGCCGGGGTAGCGCCCTTCCGCCAATTCGAGCAACGACGCCTGGTCGTGAGCGAACGCCTCGCCCTCTTCGATGACGGGCACCGATACAAGATCGAGCTGCTCGCACAGGGCGACGCGCTCGTCGTGCTTCAGGTGCCGGTGCTCGACTAAATCGTAGGCATCGAAGACGAACCAGGCGAGGTCGTCCAGACCTAGACGGTTCTTGTGTACGCCCGGACCGCACAACTCTCCCTGCAAGGCATACCGTCCGTCGACCGAACGAATCCGCGCCTCGAGCTCGAGCGCATCCGCCACTTTCCAGTAGCCCCCTGCGCCTTGGCGAATGGAGTAGTTGCGACTGCACGCGTGAAACTCCCCGTCGTCGGGGTCGATGAGAAACGTCGCGCTGGCCCCGTCACACTTCAGGGTCACGACGTAGGAAAGGCCGTTCAGCTCCTCAACGATGCGGGGCATGGATTGAATGCGCATTTCCTCGGTGCGAGGCACCCCAGCGGGGAATGGCCCCCGGATGTCGGTCGCCCCAGAGGGCAGCGGGGGCTCATACTTGCCCACCCCCAGCTGGTCGGTCACATCCGTGCCTTCGTCGAGATCCGTAGGCAGTCCCACCACGCGCAACGGCATCAGCAGTCCCTGCGACAGGCAGCCCCGGAGCCGCATCGTGCGAATGCGAAACCGCTCCGGGCGAGGCACCGAACCCAACGCTTCCCCTTTGGGCGTCCAAAGGAACTGGAAGGCCTTCTCGTCAGGGGGAATGGCGTCGATCTCGAAAAACACCCCGAGATCACCTGGGGAAAACTCCCCTTTCTTGGTCACGCACTGCCAACCGTTGATGCGGGTGGCCACAATGACATCGGCACCCGGGATGGGTTCGACAGCAAGAACGCGTTGGATGGATGCAAGCTTACGCATGGGATGCGCCCCGCGACACGGATGGACTGCGGTTTTGCGTAGTCGGTCCATCCCCCTCCGTCGAGTGAGGTCTACGGCGTGGCGTTCAGGGGGCATCGCGACCGGGCCATGGCGAGCATCTCGGCCTGGTCCGAAAACACGTCATCAAGCTGTCCCAACGCAAAGGTGTCGAGCGAGGGCCCCCACCATCGGCAGCCTACGGCACGGTCGCGGTCATCGTAGGCAATGGCGGAGAACACGCCTCGGTACCGGGTGCATTCTCCATGACTCCAGCGCGTTTCGAAGCGCGTCCACAACGATGAACCTGTCTCAACCTTGATCATTTCGAGGCTCGCGCCTCCCGCAGGAAGGGGATGGTCTTCATCCGGTTCAACCGCCACGACCACCTCGACCCGCTCCGCTCGGCCCGTGGTTTCGACGACCAATTGCCAATCTCGGCCGTCACACTCCAAGAATGCCAAATCCAGTCGCGCGGGCGGAGCGGCTACGCCAGGCTCGGTTGAGTAGGGAGGATCGGTCGGGGAAACCGGGCCCTTGGGCAAGGGCGCGGTTGGGATCGATGGGGGGCTCCAAGACGGCCCCGCGCCCGGAGCGACACTGTCATCTCCGCCTGAGCACGCCACCAGTAGGCTCAGCAGCACCATGTTCCGTCCTCCGACCGTTCTCCCCTCTTTTCGACGCGAAACCGAGTTCATTTGCATGGCGGAGGTCTGGTCTGCGGGAACCCTCCGCTCAACCATCAAAACGACGGTCACAGCGGGGTGTCAGAACGAGCGTTCGCCTCCAGACGGTAGCCCGCCGTTCTCACGGTAATGAGCCAGCGCGGCTTCATTGGATCCACCTCGATCTTCTGTCGTAGCCGCACGATGGCGTGGTCGAGGGCCCGGCTCATGCGGTGCCGATGGTCCGCCAAAACTTCGTTGACCAATCGGCGCCGGGCCACCGTCTCTCCGCGGTGCGCGACCAAGACCTCGAGCAGATCGACCTCGAGGGCCGACAACAGGACGGTTTCGCCGTCGGACCGCTGGACGCTTTGGGCATCGAGGTCAACGGCGACGGGTCCCAACTCAAGCAGGCCTCGAGATTCCACGGAGCTGCCTAACCACCGGGGCACAGCCGCCGCGGGGAGGCGCCCGCTCTAGGCGAGCGGACGCCGTAAATCACGCAAGATCCATCGCTTCGACCTCGACCGACTCGAAGGTCTCCTTCACCGCTTCGCGAAGCTCCGCCGCGGTGGTGCTCCGCAACCAGTCCAGACCCCGATCCCCGTGGAGGATGCGCGCCAACGGGACCTCGCGAATGGAATCGGCCTCGTACCAAAGTCGGACGAGGACGCGGCGATCTTGGTCTTGAAACGCCTCAAGTTGACCCATTCGAGCGAAGAACGTGCGACGGAACCGATCCCTTAGCCCCTTCACCGCGGCCAGGAAGCGGTCCCGGCTCTCGGTGGCCCGCAAGCGATCGATCAGCGTGGTGAGCTGGGCCGCATTTAGCTCGGATGGCGACTTCCCTTGGACGTCATTCACGTACCAAACCACCTCATCCCATTCGAAGCCTTCACCCTCACAATCCTCCTTGAAGGTCTCGACATCGTACGGAGGGGCTTCTGCGCCATCCAACCAGGCGGTGAGGACGTCAGCCACGTCGGCCCCCGCCTTCGGGAACGAACGGTCGACCAACGCCGCACAGCGCGTCTTCGTCACCACCATCGTGTGGGTTTCTGGATCCACATCGGCGACAACCGTGAACTCGTAGTCGAGACCTTCACGCTGGATGGGCTGCAACCCAACCTTGCGCGGAACCGACTGGCCCTTTGCATCCTGCTCCACCACCCACTGCACCTTGGTCCGCAAGGTGGCAATGACGTGACCAGGATACGAGAGAATCGCCTCAATAAGACGATTATGGAGCGGGGTTGCGTCTCGCCATCCCGCAAAACTGTTCTTCGTCTTGGATCGAATCGTTCGTTCGTGAACGAAATCGAGCAAGCCTCCTTCGCCCGCCCACGCATGGGAGAGCGAGTCGAGGATGAGCACGGGATACTCTGCTTCTGCAGCCGCACGAATCGCGGCAAGATACTTCTCGACGCTATACTTGCCGGCCCCCGGCATTGCCGCGAGATCGAGCACGTCGAAGTCGAACGTCCCGCCATCGGGGTTGATTTCGTCGGCGTAGAGATTCGAGCTCGCATGCTCGGTATCGATCACCGCAAAACGCTGATCAGATTCGCGCAAGCTTTGCTTGCTGCTGTTCTGATTTCGCGCAAGCTTCGCTTGCCGCTGGTCAGGGCCAATGAGCCCATGCGCGATGCGCAGCGCGGTGAACGTCTTGCCACTGCCGGCGGGACCCAGCAACGCCAAACGAAGCCGGGAATCTGTACGGCGGGCCTTCTGGAAAAGAGTCAACAACTTCCTCCGGATTTGGAGTCATGGATTGTGGTGGTTCGGAAGGCTCACAGCTACCAACGAAACGCGTGCGGGACGCACCTCCAGGGTTCGACCTCTTGTCTTAATTATGTATCCTCGGATCCGGACAATAAATGTCCGAAAAACCAAGAGACCTAGGAGTGACCTCGTATTTGAAAAGACACGTCCGCCGAGAGCCACGGGGTCCCTCCATCCGTTCAGGAGGGAACCCTTTGTCCTTACCTTCACCGAAGGACCATTCAAGGCAAACCGTGCGGTCTATCGAAGCATCCCACGCGAAAGGCGAGCCCGTGGGGTTAGTTGGGGCCAATGGCTTACCTTTTCGAGGTAAGGGCCTAGCCAATGCGCCCTCAGGGTACCGGTGGTTCCTACCTTGAAGGAGAATCCATCGTGTTCCGTACCTTTCTCCCGCTGCTTTTCGCGGCCTGCATCGACGGTGCGCCGTCGGGGCCGACCACGGCCACCACAGCAACGACCGCCGCCACCGGCGATACCGGGGCGACCGTGACGCTTCCTCCGCTGCCTGACACGGGCTCGCCGAACCGTTCTCAATCGTGCTCGGCGGGAAGCTCAGTGAATGGCGAGAGTCGCAGCATGAGCTGCACCAATGGTGCGTGCACGTGCACCGAAAACGGCGTGGTGGTGGGCACCTGCTCCGACACCAGCTGCGACCTCGTCAACGGCTGCTGCGCGGCGTTCTTCTAGCGGGTCAGCGGACGACCGCGTTGTCCGGAATGACCGTGCCGGCCGCGACGACCACCCGGTCTCGCAGGATGGCACCATCGCCGATCTGGGCGCCATCGCCAACCACCACATCGTGGCCCAAGGTCACATTCGACCCAATCTGAACGTTGTCGCCGACCTGAGTCCGGTCACGCAGCGTGGTGAGGTCACCCACGGTGGTGCCCGCACCGATGGTGGCGTCATGTCCCACCACTACGCCCTGTCCGAGGGTCACCTGGTTGCCCACATCGGCGCGGTCACGAACAACCGAGCCTTCACCCAACGTGGCTCCCGCTCCGATGATGGCGTCATGACCCACTCGGGCATGGGCCAGAATCACCGCACCGTCACCGATGTCGGACCGATCCCGCACCACCGCGCCAACCCCGACGACCACGTTCGCCCCGAGCGACACCCCACGGCCGAGGGATGCCGTAGGATCGATCAACAGCCGCTGACCGTTGATTTGGATGAACGGCGTAGAAAGGATGCCGAAGTCCGTGACCACATCAGACCAGTTGTAGGGCGTTGTGGCGGCGTTGCTCCAGAAGTGCTCTCCCCCCATCGGCACCGCGGTCCCCTGGCCGCACGTCAGGACACACAGCGCATCATCTTGCGCATCCGCCGTCATCTCGAACCCCACGAACACCTGCTCGTTTGGGGCCACGATGAAGTTGGGGATGTCCACTACATAAAAGTCGTTGGGCGCGCCAGGCGTGGGGGTTTGCGTCAACACCGTACTAAACTGCAAGACCGGGGTTGCATCGGGAAAGTCCGTGTTTTGCACCCAGACGTCCAACCGATGACTCCGCGCCCCATTGCACAACGGGATTCCAAGCTGATCGACGAGACTATATACCAGGTTATCCACCTCAAAACGACTGATACCACCGACAGCGAGGCGCACGCCGTAAACGTGGCTCACCTCGGAAGGAAAGATCGGAATGATCGCGTTGGCGACTTCACATCCCTGGAGTCCACTGGTTTCGAGAGCCTGCGCGGAGGCGGTAGGAACCAATGCAGCAACGACAAACCACGTCATGGAGTTCTCCCTCAAAGCACCACCACCGTGTCACGCGATCCACCATGTGATTAGGTGAAAACCTGATCCTGGACACCGTCGGACCAGTCGGGACAAATCAGCTTGCAGGAGCATCAGCGACGAAAGCTGAACCGCGTCGGCCTGCAGGCGCGTAGCGCCGAAGGCCAGCGGTGATCAGACTCGCGCAAGCCTTGCTTGCTGCTGTTCTGATTTCGCGCAAGCTTCGCTTGCCGCTGTTCAGGGTTTTTCGCAAGGATTTCCGTCGTCATCTAGCCAGACGACGCGCTCCTCAGCCCCTTGAACGAAGGTCTGCGCTAAACAGCGCCGTTCACCAGGCACACGCTTCGACCATCGCCTGGGCAAGCGTTCGACCTCACGGATGAAGTCGAGCAACGCTTGGTCTTCGACCCGAAACGGTTCCCTCATCGCGTCGTGGGCCATCCAGTAGACGTGCCTTGGGCTCAACGGGCTGACCGGGCTGCCTTCGAGGGCCAACGCCAGGCTGGCCGCGGCGGCGGCCATTCGCGTATCTTGCGAGCCATGGCCGAAGCGCTCCTGCGGCGTGTTGGGCAAGGCCACGACTTGCTCAAACGCTCTTTGCCCCTCCCAGCCCGGGGGCTCCGCCCGCAGCGTCAGCGTACCCAAGTCCTTCGGTGCCCATCCGCTCGCGAGCTGCACCTCATAGAGCATGGTGACGCGGTGGCCAGGGCCCAGATCACCGGCGTCGACCGTGTCATCGCGAAACTCGGCATCGGCCAACTGTCGGTCGCCGTAGCCAACTTGGCGCCAGGCCCGAACCGCACGGGAGTTCCATCGAATCTGGGCCTTCGCGTCGCGGACGACCACCACGAAGTTCTCAACGAATTGGTCCACCAGGAGGTGGGTTACCCAGTCCCGCCCATCGATGTAGGCGTAATTGCCATCGCTTGCGTCCGCGAACGCCTCCATGAGGGCATCGCGATACCCGTTGCGGCCGAACCCAAGCGCGGTCAAACCGATGCCCCTTTCCGACCAGGGCCTCACCAGGTCTGCAAGCTCGTTGCCATCTTGAAGGCCAAGGTTAGGCATTCCATCGGTGCAAAGCACGACCCGATGGGCTCCCTCACGGCCTAGTCGCTGCGCGGCCGTGGTGTAGGCAAGCCGTAGGCCGTCTTCAAGCTGCGTTCCTCCGCCCGCTTCGATGAACCCGATGGCCTGCGAAATGACCGGGGCGTCTCCTTGGGTGGGCGAAAGAACGACCTCCGCCGTCTCCGAGAACTGGACAACCGCCACGCTATCCTCTTCATCCAGTTCCCCCGCAAGGGTCTCAAGGGTGTCCTGGACCAACGAGAGCGGATCCGCCATCGAGCCTGAAGCATCAACAAGGAGGGTGAGGTGCAACGGAGGTCGTTCGTCGGCGTCCATGGGCTCGGTCATCAGGCCAACGCGCAACAGGTGAAACCCCTCGGTCCATGGGCTCGGCACAAGCTCGACCTCCGCGCCGAACAAGTCGCCTTCTTCAGGATGGGGAAGCGTGTAAGGAAGCGCATTGACGAACTCCTCAACGCGCACCTGACCAAGCTCGGGCCACTTTCGATGGCCGACAAGCCCGCGGCTGAAACTGTAGGACGCGGTGTCGACATCGAGGGCGAACGTCGAGGTCGGACGACGACGCGTGCGCCACGCCTGGTTGGGCCCCCGGTCCGAAAGCACCCCGTGCGAAACGAACGACCGCAGAACCGGAGGCCCCTCGAGCCGGGTTCTCAGGCCAACGATGTCGACGCCTTGGATCGCGGCGATGGTGACGTCCAAGTCGTTGCGCAGCGAGATCACCAGGTCTCCCTGAGCAGCTGCCCGCTTGAGCGTGGCGTCCTGATCGGGGGACGTCAACAGCGCGACTCGGGGTGTCGAACGCGGGAAGACGTCGAGCACAAAGAGGGTTTGCAGTAGGGTTTGGGTCTGCCCCTCCTTGGTGAACAGTACATCGACGTAATTGCCAGGGTTGAGGAACCCGCCGAGCGCGGCACCGTCGGCCACATCGATGAGGGTTCGACGCATCCCGTCAGGGATGAGGAATTCGGGGGTCGTCCGATCATCGGGTTGGGGAATCGGCGGCACGGTAGCCGCGGTTATCGGCTGGGTCGACACTCGAGGGTTCGTTGGCCACAGGCCGTAGCCCAACCCAAGCGCGACCAACGCCGCAGCTACCACCCACCACGGACGGGGAGAAGGCACCACTACGGCCGGTCGGAGTCGCTCCAACGCCTCCGGCGAGAGCTGATGCACGTCGTACCACGATGCAACGTCACGATCGTCGATGGTCACAAGACCTCCTGATCGGGATGGTTGGCCCGCCAGGTAGCAAGCCGATGCCGCGCCCGCGCAAGCCAAGTGAGAACCGTGTTGCGAGGGCGCCCCACCAGCTCCGCGATTTCACGGGCGGTCCACCCCTCGACCACGTTGAGAAACAGGACCTCTCGCTCTGCCTCGGGAAGCGTGCCCAGCGCATGGCCCACTTCGTCATGGGCAACCAGTGCGGCCTCCGTCAACGGCCGACCCGCGACCTCATGATCGAGGGGCACCATCGGAACCACCGCCCGCCGACGTTGGAGGTCGATCCACAGATTGCGCAGGGTTGTGATGAGGTAGGCCGGTTCAACCGCCTGGCGACGCCCGTGCACTCGAATCCACGCATCGTGGACCAAATCTTCGGCCTGCGTACGGTCGTGAGTGAGGGCCAACGCATAACGAAATGCGCGGTGGAGCACGGCGGGGTCGGGGGCGTCGCGTCCGGACATGGAACCTCGCGCGGAAGAACGAGAACAGTCTCCACTCCTTCACGAACGGCGGCATCGTTTGATTGTGTTCATCCCAAGATGGTCGGCAACCATCGCGAAAGGCGCGCCCGAAGCGCGTCCGGCGCCTGAACCCGATCGCGTCCGAACGCGCTGGCGATCGCCCGGACCTGCCGAAGCTCGTGGTGCGCGGCTCGCAACGTGGCATCTGGAACTTCTTCGAAGACCTCGCGCAACACCGGTTTGCGTCGTAGCGGCGCAAGCAGCTGCGTCGCGGAGATCTGGCGGCGACATTGGCAATTGGCCTGCTCATTCACCAATCCACACCGATTGACCAGGAATCCGCCGAGCCGTTGCCGAGCGCGGGACAGTCGCTTGCGCAGGGTTACCGCGGTCACCCCAGCAATCGCGGCCGCCTCGGGGCCCGGAAGGTCGAAAAGGTCGACGAGCACAATGGCCAAGCGTTCCTCTCGGGTGAGCCGCATGAGCATGCCCTGCGTGCACGCAAGCTTGACCTCGCGCGCCAACACCTCGTCGTCAGGACTCGGGCGCGCGGCATCGATGGCCAAACCGAACTGGAGGCTCGCCGCCAACCCCAACTCCCCGAACGCCCGCCGCTCCGAACGCTTCCGCCGCAACGCTCCAAGATGTCGCACCGCTAGGGTGTAGACCCAAGTCGTAAGCTGACTTCGACCCTCGAATTCTGGCAGATGACGAACCACTTTCAGCAGGACATCCTGACACGCATCTTCGGCATCGAGAGGATCGCCAAGCATTCGCATGCAAAGCCGAAAGATCAGAGGTTGAAGGTGGTCGCAGAGTTCGGCGAGCGCACCCTCCTCGCCCGCCCGCGCGGCGCGCTGTAGAGCCTCGATTTCACCTGTGACGTGATTGGGCATGGATCTCCCTCACTGGTTTGGAGCCCAGCCGGCCTTAGGTGTGACCAAGAATCTTTCTTCGCAGCATGGTCACACTTGGCTTCAGGACGCCTCCAAACGAGTGCACCCTGGCCTGGAGTCCTTGTCATGCCCTTGCTTCGTTTGCTGCCCTTCGCCCTCGTCGGCTGTGCCTCTGGTGCGGCTCGTGTGGGCACCCTCGTTCTCAATGTCGATCCGGTTTCGACGGTCGATGCCCCCGATGGACTGCTCGAATCCACCACCCTACGCACCGAGACCTCTGAGGGCGCGTTGCTCGTCTGGCAGGACACCGATGCGGCCGAGGCAGGCCTTGCCGCCTTGGGACTGATCAACGCCGACGTGACCTGGCTCGATCTGCCCGTCGAGATGGTCGACCCGAGTGAACCCGCAGCGGACGTCCCCTATGTGACCCTGGTTCGGGTTCCGGCCCCCTGGTACGCCACCCGAGGCATGGTCATCGGTCGAATGCAGAAAGCCATTCCAGAGTATGAAGCCGTCGAAGGCCTGATTCACAAGGACTTCGTGCTCACCGATGACCGTGAACTCGGCGGCCTCTACCGATGGGTCAACCGCGAAGCCGCCGATGCGTTCTACGATGAAGCCTGGCACGCTGACATCGAAGATCGGTACGGCGTACCTGCAGATCTGCTTCGTTTCGAGGCGGTGGATCCCGATTGGCCCTAATTGTCAAACTGGACAATCGACAACACGGGCCGTGATGCCTCTCCACTGAAGTAGAGCACGTAGCTCCCATCATCGATGTCGCGCCAGTCGGCCACCCAATACGTCACCCCCGTCGTGGGCCGACGAAACGTACCGTACCGAAGCACCCCATTCCCTTGGAGGGGGGTGACGCCTTTTTCAGCACGATGGGTGAGGTGGACGCTCCACAGGTACGAAAACGCAGCGTAGACGCGTTCCCGGTTGCCGCTGGATAGCGGGCCCGACAGCTCCATCACGACGAGCAAGTCCGAAACCCCCCGCAAGGTCCCGATCTCGACCATCCCTTCCGCATCCGTCCAGTCGAGGGGTACCTGACCAGCCGCAGCACGCTCATCAGGCTCCGAAAGCCCATCCTCGAACGCGGGTGGGTCCAGCGCGAGCAACCACGCCGCCAGGCGAACCTGGCGAGGGAAGGTGTCCCAACCGAGCAGCTCCCCCTCAAGCAAGGTTGCGCCTTCGAGCGTCGCCCCCGACGGGTCCAACACCTCGAGGGCTTGCTGGTTACCGTCGTTCGACACATACACCGCCCATAGATCGCGGCCCGCGAGCCTTCCTCGATGCAAGCTGACACTGGCAATGTCAGCTCGTTCCGCCCGATAGTAGTAGTCGAAGGCCTCTCGAACCGGCGTGGGCACCCGACGACGTCCCGGCTGCCCCGACCGCGCATCCACGCGTTTTCCCTCGGGTAGGCTCTCTTCCGAAAATCTCCGATTCACGAAGTCGAACGATTCAAACCACGCACGGATCGTGTTGGCCTGTGTGCCAAATGCCGTCGTGAGTTCCTGCGCCGCGCGCTCCACCAAATCATCGGCGCGCAGACGACTCCCTGGCCCAGCTTCGCGACGTAGTTGCTCGGCCATCGCGTCGAGGGCTGCCGGTAGACCTCGCTGTTCCTTGCGCGACACCCATCGGTTGCCGCTCGCCGCCCGGGCAACCTCACGACGGATGAGGGTGTGCAACAACACCTCAGCGTCGGAACGATTCAAGGAAGTACGGGACATTGGCCCTCCTCGGCCACTCTACCGCGCGCAAGGGCTCTGTACGCCGGCCTGGCGTCCCATTGTGCAGGGTCGAAACCTCACCGAAACGCTTGCGACTCCGTCCTTCGGGCGCAGTTTAATCCTTGCAAATCTCCCGCCAAACCCGGATGTAACCCTAACCTTCGTGAAACAACCGCAATAGAGGCGTCCTCCAACATTCCACAGATTGTGGAAGAGGAGGCTTTCATGCGCTGGTGGCTTGGTGCGCTGTCGGCACTCATGGCAATGGGTTGCGGTTCAAGCACGTCGCCGGCCGACACGGGGACGACCGAAGCGTTCGAGGCTTGCGCAGAGGTGCAAGAAACGGCGAGCCGTGTGCCCGTCAACCTTCTGCTCACCATCGATCGCTCGGGCTCGATGAACGATGGGGATCCCGTTTCAAAGTGGGATGCCATGACGAGTGCGCTCGGCGCGTTCATCGAATCCCCCGAAGCCGAAGATCTGCGAGTTGGCCTGCGATGGTGGCCCGATGCGGATGGTTGCAACAACATGGAGTGCAATACGGACGCTTGCGGAATGCCGCAGGTCGACGTGGGCTCCCTTGCTGATGTCGAGCAACGCACGGCCTTGCTCGATGAAGTGGCGGGCACAAGTCCCGCAGACGAAGGCGGCACCCCCATGTCGGCGGCGCTCACGGGAGCCCGCGACTGGGCCCAGGACGTCCAAGGGGCGGTTCCCGACGAGCAGGTCGCGATCGCCCTGCTGACCGACGGCATCCCCAACGGCTGCGACGAGACGGTGGATGGCATCGCCTCGATTGCCGAGGCGGCGTTCACCGACGGTGCGCCCACCTACGTGATGGGCATCGAAGGGTCCCGGGAAGCCGACGTGAACCAGATCGCACTGTCCGGCGGCACCGCCCAAGCGTTCTTGGTGGGCAGCGGCAACGCCGAGGCCGAGCTGTTGGAAGCGCTCGTCGCGATTCAGGGCCAGGCGTTGTCGTGCAGCTACGACTTCCCCAAAGGTGCCGAACTCGACCCCGCCCAAATCCGCATCGAACTCGACGTCGACGGCATGATGATGCGCCTCACCCGGGTGGCCGATGAGGCGTCGTGCACCGAGGACGGCTTCTTCCTGTCCAAGGACGGCGCACGCATCACCTTGTGTGAAGCAACCTGCACCTCCCTTCGCGAGACCCTCGACGCCGAGATCGACATCGCCATCGGATGTGTCTGTGAGACCGATGACGACTGCCCCGATGACGAAACCTGCGAAGACAACGTCTGTGAGCCGCCCCCCACCGTCGACGACGCCGATCCCACGGCGGGACGCCGCGTCCAAGGAGGCGCCACCACGTGCGCCACGTCTCCATCCGGAGCCCCTTGGGCGTTGGCCGTTGGACTGCTCGCGGTGCTTCGCCGGAGGCAGAACCGATGATGCACCGCCTCCTGCTTGGCCTCGTCCTGATCGTGGCCCAATGGCTCACCGCCCCTGCGCTGGCCCAAGAGCCTCGCCAACCGATCGACATCGAACGGTTCAAGCCCGCCGCCACCCACGATGCCTTCGTCATCACCGAGGGCTCGTCGGTGCGCAGCTACCTCCGCGACGATCCGCTGTACCTGGCCATCGACGGACAGATCGCGGCCAATCCCCTGGTCGTGTTTGAACCGGGAGGCGATGGCGTGGTGCGGCGCATCGTGGAACGCCGCTTCGGATTCGACTTCATCGCCGCTTATCGCCTGGCCGACCGATTCGAACTCGGCCTGGCCTTGCCCATCTTCGCGGGACAGGCGGGCGATGGCGACCCCATTCCCTCGGGACTGGGCGACCTGCGACTCGTGCCCAAGGTACGCCTGGTGGGGGGCGACCGCGGTGGACTGGCCATCTTGGGTGAAGTTCGACTTCCCACCCACACCGACAATCAGTTTTCGGGCGGAGACCGCAGCGCCATCTTTGCCCCGAAGCTCGCCCTCGACGGCCGCTTTGCCCGGGCGTTCCGCGTGGGCGGCAACCTTGGGATGTTGTTCCGCCAACCCACCCAATTCCGCAATGTGCGTTCGGCGAGTGAGCTGACCTACAGTGCAGGTGGCACCTATACCTTTGGTGGCCACGAAGGGGACGTCGATCTGGGCGTCGACGTGCACGGTGGCGTCGGACTCGCCGCGTTGCAGATCGAGGAAGCCCCCCTCGAAGGACAACTCTTTGCCCGCTGGCGCATCCGCGACGATCTGGCAATCCAGGGTGGCCCAGCCACGGGACTCGTGCCCGGCTTTGGAACCCCCAACTTCCGGTTCTTCGTGGGGCTGACCTGGTCGCGGCAAGCCGACCCCACGACCACCGCCGACGCCGAGTGCTACGAATGCCCGCCCTGCCCCACCCTCGGCCCCGAGGGAGGCTTGGTGCGGGCCATCGTTATCGATGAGAACGACGAGCCTATCCGTCGGTCGTCGGCGCGCGTCGACGAGACGCCCGCCGCAAACACAGGGCTTGGCATTCATGAGGTTCGCGTCACCCCGGGGCGGCACACCCTTTGGGTACGGGCCCGCGGGTACGTGCCGCAGAAGATCGATCTTCGTGTGCCCCCGGGAGGCGAGGTCGAAAAGACCGTGGTGCTCGAACCGATCGAGTTCGTCGCAGATGGCGACCGCCTCGAGTACAACGGCATCGTCTACTTCGCGTTCGACAGCGCCCGACTTCTCCGAGAGAGCTACGACCTGCTCGATGCATTGGCTCAGGTGCTGAACGCCTACCCATCGATCAAGCGCCTCTCGGTGCAAGGGCACGCCGACGCACGGGGCAGCGAGGACTACAACCAAGACCTGTCCGAGCGACGCGCGGCATCCGTCGTCAACTACCTTGTGGAACAGGGGATCGAAGAGGACCGGCTCGAATCGGTCGGGTACGGCGAGCAACGCCCCGTTTCCGATCGGCATCGCGAGAACCGGCGGGTTGAGTTCGTAATTCTACGAGGCCGGGTGCCGGGCGCCAAGGTCCTCAACCGCGACGATCGCTGACGCTTACCACACTTGGTCGACCCGCAGCCGGCGAATCCCTCGGGGGGAATCGACCTCGATTCCATCGCCGGCTTCGGCCTCATCGAGCGCTTCGCCGAGGGGTGAGGCGAGAGACGACAGCAAGACCGTTTGGCCGTCGACCTCTACGCTTGGCCCGCCCGTGGGCCCGACCAGCACCCACTGGGGCGGCCTCCCAGGCTCCGTAAGACCAACCAGGGCTCCGACCCCAACCTCGGCATGACGCGCCTGTGGGTCGAGCCCCTCGAGCCAAGCCGCCAGTGTTCGTAGACTTTCGAGTCGACGCCCCTGGCCTGCCGCCAAATAGGACGCCTCGGTCGCCCGGGTATCGTATTTGTTTTCGGCCCTGGATTCTTCGGCCGTGGCCTCGGCTCTTGCGTCCGCGGTCATCTGTGCGGCCGACCGCAAACGGTCTGCGATGGTCTTGCGCAACGCCTCAACGACGTCACGCTTCGAGAGTGCCGTCATCGCATCAGGGCATCAGCAAGGTTCGCAACGCCTCGCGATTGGCCTCAATCCCAAGGTCGTGCGTCGTGACATTGACCACACCCTTGATCGCTCCTGCCTCATCGAGGACCACCACGTCGCGGTAGGCGATGGACCAGATGTTCCAGACATCTGCGGTCTCGGTGTTTTGCAGCCACGGCAGGTCGAGGCCGTCCGTGATGACGTCGTTCGCAGACTCGAACCCCACGTCATTCACCCCGAGGATGATGGCGTCACTCCTCTCGTCTTGCAGCTCGCCGAGGTAGCCAAACTGGCTACGGCAGTAGCCTCACGTCGAGTGGCCGAAGTACCACGCGCTGACGCGGCCTCGCTGATCGGACACCGAGACCGCCTGACCGGCCGTGGGTGAGGTCGCGTTTTCATCGACGAGGCTGAAGTCAGCCAACGCCTCACCTTGCCTGGTGAAATCTACGATGTCGTCGTCCACGGCGCAGCCGAGGAGCGCGACCGCCATCATGCCTCGCATGGGCCCTCCGAAGCTGGAGGATAGCCCACTCTCAGCCCGCATGGGCTTCGAGCCAGGTCACCACGGCGTCAGCATGGTGCGGCCCGATGATCTCGTCGGCGGCCGACTTCACCGCAGGGTCGGCATTCGCCACCGCCACTGCGTGGTCCGCAACTTCGAACATCGGGAGATCGTTGGTTTGGTCTCCAAATACAACCAAACGGTCGCATTCCGGCACGAACCGCGACCGCACCACACCGATGCCATGGCCCTTTGTGGCGGCCGCCGCGTGGATGGTGAGCCACTGAAACTCGCGGAAGTAGTAGTCGTCGTTGAGGTGGAGCGACAACACCGCTCCATGGCGCTCCTGCACCTGGGCGGTCAACGGTCCAAGTTTGGCCGCCGCATCGATGGCCACGACGCCGGTGACCTGGTCGGCGTGCAGCGCAGCCCGTACCTCATCGGGCTCCA
>JBCCQY010000048.1:0-60304 GCA_039208735.1 Myxococcota bacterium
CCTACACCACGACGTTTGCCGGTGACTACCTCACCGTGTTCGCGAGCGGAGAGCCGGAAGGCGAACTTAGCGGCCCCCTGCCCGACCTCGTGTGGGATACGAACAGCGCGTTGCAGTCCGAAATCGACACCTACATCCACACCCACATCGTGCGCGATTGGGGTGAACGGGTTTCGCCCACGATCAACATTGTGACCGACCCGCTGGTTGCGTTTGTCGACATCAACAATTCGTGCAACGCGTTCTACGATGGCAACATCAATTTCTTTAGCGCGGGCAATGGGTGCAACGACACCGGCGAGAATGCCGATGTCATCTACCATGAATGGGGCCACGGGTTCCATGCGACGAGTCTTCAGGCAGGCTTCTTCGATGGCAGCCTTTCGGAAGGGGTGGCCGATACGGTCGCGTTCATCCAGACCCGCGACAGCATCATCGCGCCTGGTTTCAGCACCAACGGCAATGGCATTCGCGATGTCTCGCCCGACCGCGTCTACCCCCAAGACTTCAATCCGAACGGCGCTCCGCACCCCAACGGCCTTATCTTCGGCGGCACGATGTGGGACTTGCTCTTTGCCCTCGAAGCCATCGAAGGCATCCCGATGGGCACCGAGAGCCTCGAACAAATCTTCGCTGGGTTGGTCCGCGGAGGCACCGACATCCCTGGAACGTGGGGCGAGGCCCTACTCGCGGATGATGATGATGGCGACCTGTCGAATGGTACCCCTCACATCTGCACGATGTTCACCGAATTCTCGCGGCATGGCATCGGCCCGCAAGGGGCCCAGGGCCTGGCCGCGGTGAACCATGTTCCCATCGAGGGGTCCGACGCAAACACCGACATCCTCATCGAAGCCGAGGTGGTTGATCTGACGGGTGGCGCCTGTCCGGTCGGGACGGTCACCAACGGGCTGCTCTTCTACCGCGTCGATGGAGGGCTGTGGTTCAACGTGGCCTTGCAAGGTTCGCCCATCCTTTCGGCGAGCATTCCGGGCCAGCCGACCGGTGCCATCGTGGAGTATTACTTCACGGGCACCCTCGGCGGGGACTTCGTCGTGCCGACGGGCGGTGACATTCGGCCCTACAACTTGATGGTCGGCGAGGAGTTGCCGATTCAGTGTTGGGACTTCGAAGCGGACGACGGCGGGTTTACGCATGCGCTGTTGGCCGGTGAACCCTCCGCAGGGGCCGACGACTGGCAGTGGGGCAATCCCGCCGGCCGTAACCAGGACCCGGCGGCCGCCTTCTCGGGCAACAACGTGTGGGGCAATGACCTCGGGAACCCCGTCGGAGGCAACAACTTTAACGGGTTGTACCAGTCGGAAAAGGTCAATGCACTGACCGCGCCTACGGTGGCGACAGGCCACTACACCGACGTGATGCTGAAATACCGACGCTGGTTGTCGATCGAGGACGGTACCTTCGACATTGCCGAGATCTTCGCAAACGACATCGTGGTGTGGGAGAACCTCGCGGGTGGGGGTGAAGACCATCACATCGACGAAGAATGGATGAACCACGTGGTGCGGCTCGGTCGGGACGTGGACCAGAATGAGGCGCGCCTTGTCTGGCAGTTGAGTTCCGACCAGTTCTTGAACTTCGGCGGCTGGACGCTCGACGATGTCTGTGTGACGGCGCCGGCCACCGCCGACAACCGACTCGGCATCGATGACTTCGTGGCCGATGTGCGTTCCGATATCGATGTGAACCTCACCTGGACCCATCCGAAGCATGCGCCGGTGGAGCGCGTGAAGGTCGTTCGAAACTTCAACCGGTTTCCGAAAGACCATCAGGACGGCATGACCATCGCCGAGTTCGCAAACCCCGACCTCGACACGGCAGCCTCGTTCGATGATGTCAACTACGCAAAGGGCGATAGTTACTACGCAGTCTACGCCTTCGACGGTGACGCTTGGCTGTCATGGACGATCGAAGGGTTCAATGCGGCTCAGGTGAAGCTGGTCGGCGGAAAGGCCCCGGAAGGCTGGCCGGACTACCCCGAGCCGAACGACCCGAAGGACCCGAAGGACCCCACAGAACCGAAGGACCCGACAGATCCTGGTGAGCCCGAGCCCGAGCCGACCACGCCCGAGCCAACCGACGATGGGTTTTTTGCGCAGTGCGGTTGCAGCAACACGAATCCGGCGCCTGGTGCGGCACTCTTCTTCGCGTCTCTGGCCCTCGTCGGGCTACGGCGTCGTCGCTAGCTCCATTCTGGGGGGGCTCTAGGTCCCTCCAGTTTACATCCCCCAGACCGTCTTCACTGTTTCGGGCGTCCACTGTGTTGGACAAAACGTGAGGCGGGGCTGCCAAGATGGTAGGCCTTCGCCCAACCGAATCGTGCAGGGGAGGCGCCCATGGGGGGGCTCTGGTGGGGGACGTTGGTCCTCGTTGCATCTGCTTGGGCTCAGTCTGAAGAGGACGAGTCTCAGTCTGACTCGCAAAGCCAGGGAAGTGGCGCGCCGCCGGCGGAGGTGTCTTCTCGCGTCCGTGGGCTTGCACAGCTCAGTACGGCTTTCCTGGTAGGTCCGACCTCGGCCGCCACTTCGGTGACGACAGAGACTGGAACGGTCGAGGTCGGACCTTTCTTTAACCCTCAATTGCGTACACAATTGGCCGTTCTCGTCCAGGTTCCGGTGACCAAAACCGTGGACCTGCTCGCCTCCTGGGGGGTCTTTCGGGATCTGACGCTGTGCGACACATGCGGCAACGGAACCCAGCCTGGGTTGGGGCGGGCACCGATTGCATCGAGCCGGGATCTGGCCCTGTCGCTGGGACACATCCTGAAAATCGATAAGCAGCGGTCGTTGCGCATTGCTGTGCAGAACGTGGTGCCTGCCTCGAGAGACTCCTTGCGCTGCAATCCTTTGATCGCGGCGCCCGGGGTGGCGGCCCGCTTCACCCAACGCGTCGGAAAACGCACCTCCCTGTGGGCTACCGGAAGTGTGGCTCGACCGATTCACGCCTTTGCGGCAGCGCCAGTCGGACGATGCAGTCGACGCCTAACCGATCCCACGGTCGACACCCTGGCCGGGCCGGTCACTCCCACCCCGTGGGCGGGCACGTGGAGGGCTGGAAACAACCCCGCACTCCAGACTTCTTTGCGGTTGCAGTGGTTCGATCCGCACGCCTTGATCAAAAAGGTTCCCAAGCGACTGCGGACCGTCCTCGCGGTGGGCGTGGAGGCCACGCAAGCACGACGGCAATCCACCGAGGGTTCGAAGCGGCCATTGGTGGGGAACGTACCCTTGCGCATGGCGGTGGGGTGGACCACGACCAAGCAGATCGATCTTCAGTTGTCTGTCGCGAATCAAACCCCCACGCTGGTGGCGGATGGCGCCGGAAATCTCGCCGCCCTGCCCGCTCGCACCACCACCACCCTGTCGGCCATCGGCCGATTCTGACACCCCATCTGGAGGGATCATGTGGCCACTACTAGTGGTGGCGACAGCCATGTTGGGCTGTCGACCGCGCACCATTGACACCGTGCAACCTGGTGCCGTCGCAAAGTCGGCGTTCGACGGAGAGTGGTTTTGGCGCCGCACCGTCACGGAGGTGCCGTACGGCACGAGTTCGACCTTTGCTGGTGCCACCGACGAACTCGAACGCATCGTCTGGCAGATCGAAGAAGATGTGTTGCTCGGATACCGCTCGTACCCCAATGTAGACGCGACGGTCGAAGTGAGCAAAAATGGGCATTATGGAGCCCCGCTCCTTGTCTTTCCCATCGAAAAACACTTCGACATTCGGCGGGATTACGACCGACGAACCGGGGAAGAGGGCAACGTCATCGTTGAAAATACTGAGGCATCCTGGACAGATCGGGAATACCTCCGGGTGGACTGGTCCCAGAATCTGGCTGACGTTCGCTTTTCCGTCGCGGGTCTCGATGCCAGCGTGCTCGGATACGCCAGCACCGACGGTGCTTCGGCCCCCGTGTTCGACGATTCAGATGCAGACGGCATCATCGACTCGATGCTGGTCGATCAGCGAGTCCTGCTCGAGCCTGATACCACCCGGCTCCCCGGGTTTGGCGATGTGCCGGTCTGCCTGTTTTACGGACAGGCCCAGGTCGAGTGTGCGGCGAGTGAAGTCACGGTTCGACACTCGTTCATTCGCACGGAGGGCCGCGCTGCCGTCGAGGGCCTCGCCTACAACGACCGGTTCATGGAAACCTTTGGCTACTTTCTCTCCGATCGACTCGCCTTCGATCCCGCGTACGGCCTCGTTCACCCCAACCGGACCCGCTACGCCAACCGTCATCCCTTGTTCGCCCAGACCTACCAGACGGACGAGCTTGGCCGCATGCTCTGTCAAGGAGCGGGGATGACGGCCCCCTGTGACACGATGACGGCGGACCAAGAGCCTCGCGTGCTCGAGTTAGCGGTGTCCGACCGGCCGGTACGACCCATCGTCTACCACGCCGGACCTGGCTTTCCGGCCGATCTCATCGAGCCCATGCAGCGCGTGGCGGAAGAGTGGAACCGGCCGTTGGCCGATTCGATCAATGGTTTACGCTATTGGGACTGCATCGATCGCGGCCGTCGGGAGCGGGTGTGTGAAGGGCTGCGCGATCCTGACCTGCAGGCCTTTGTCTTTTGTCCCAACAACCCATCGTTGCCGACCGATCCAGCCGTTTGCAACACGGACCACACCGGGCCTGAACATCGTCCAGATGGCGTTCCCGATAAAGTCCAGCTCGGCGACTTGCGCTACTCCATCGCCCATGTGTTCACCGAGCCCCAGCTCTCCTCTCCCTTTGGTTACGGTCCTTCCGCGGCCGATCCACTGGGGTCCGTGTTGCCGTTGGCCGACGGAGCCCGGCTGGGCCTCGGGGCGGGTGAGATCGTAAGCGGAACCGCGTTTGTCTATGGCCACGTGCTCGAACGGGTCTCGCATCAGGTCGCCGACCTCGTGCAGCTCCTGAACGGTGAACTCGACCCGACGACGTTCATCGACGGCGAGGACGTGACCGCGTGGGTCGAGGCCCAGCGCACGGGAAGCGCGACCTCCCTGTCCCAGACGGCCTCGGGCGACGGATCCGGGCCTGCGTGGAGTACCGACCGCGTGACCGCGCGTCTGAACCGCATCTCCAACGGACTCGCGCCTCAGTTCGCGTCGCTCCATGACCTGCCCCGACCGACCACCCCCGCCGAAATGCAGACCTTCCTCGCCCAGGCGAGCCAGGTGATGCAGCAGTCGGGCTCGTTCGGCGCAGGGCAGGCGGGCGCCCATCGCGCGCTCGACCGTCTCATCGAGAGTGACCTCACCGAGGTCATGTGGAACGCGGAGACCATTGGACTGCATGGGTTTGACCCCACTGCGGTAGCGCCCGAGGAGCTTGCCGAGCACCGTCCCCTCGACTTGCTCGACCCTGACCGGGTCGCTGAGCGCGAAGCAGGCCGGGTGTTGGCCGGCCAGCATGCGGTCGACTTCCACGATGATGCGGCCTTTGCCGACTCCACCCTCATCGGATTGGCGAAGGACTACCAGGACCGTGGGCTTTCGTACGACGAAATCGTGGCCGATGTTCGCCGGGAATTGTTCGTCGAAGTCATGCTCCATGAGGTGGGGCACACCCTTGGGTTGCGCCATAACTTCGCGGCAAGCTTCGATGCCCTCAACTACCGTCCCGAATATTGGGAATTGCGTCAGTTGGACGGGACCGTAGCCCCTCGTCATGTGGATCCCGAGTCGCCAGCGGAACTCGAAGGGGGCATTCGGCAGTACCAATACAGCTCGGTGATGGACTACCACGGCAGCTCGGCGACCGGTTGGGCGGGTCTTGGTCATTACGACGAGGCGGCCGTGAAGTTTGGGTACGCAGGTCTCGTCGAGGTCTTTGACCAGGTGCCGGCCCGACCCGCCGTCGACGGCATTCCCAACGAGGTGGCCCTCATTTACTGGGCTGCGTTCAACGACTCCAACCTGTTCCCTTCGCCGGTCCTCACACGCACCTCCGACAATTCGTTCATCCCAATGCATTACACCCAGTTGCCCGACATCGTGGGGGACTTTGAAGCCCGTGTAGACGTGCCGATCGATTGGCTGGCGCCGGTGCTATCTGACACCGTGTCGTTTTCGGAAGGGCTTGCGGTCAACCGCAATGAAGGCGGGGCTCCCTTCGGGGCTCCTGCGGTGCCCTACCGCTTTTGCTCCGACGAGTTTGCTGTGGGCGTGACGTGTGCGCGATTCGATCAGGGGGCCGACCCCTACGAGTCCCATCAGTTCCTCTTTGAGCGCTACGCAAACGACTACGTGCTCCGCAATTTTGCTCGTCAGCGCTACGGATTTGGCAACACCCCGGCTTACGTTTCCCGGCTCCATGATCGGACCTTCGAGCCCCTGCGCACCTGGCAGCGCTACTACGCCCTGTTCCACGGCATCTTCGATGTGGAAGGGGACCCTCTGGCCGCCGATTTCTTCGCGGATGACATCGGCTTTGGCGGTTGGACGGCCGCGACCGACGATAGCTTCCGATTCCTGGTCCAGACGGTGACCCGGCCCGAGCCTGGCCCGCACGGGTTGACGGAGCGGCCTGACGGGGTCGAGATGTACACGCCATTGGTGGGTGGCGAGTTGAACGTCGAACTCATCGATGGTGCCTACTACGAGTCCGAGTGGGATTTCTCGAGTGGCTACCACTGGTTTGAACGCCAGTCGCGGATCGGGAGCTACTTCGATCGCATGCTTGCCCTGATGACGCTGACGAACACTGCGTCGTACAACTTCATCGGCTACGATACCTCCATCGACCCGCGGGCGTACGCCATTGGCTTTCAGGACTTGTACCGCGACCCACTGGCACTGGTACTTGGGGAGCTCATGGCCGACGAAGCCGACCGCCTGGCTCCCATCATGACGCATACCGGCCTCATGTATCCCGACCCGCTCGACCCCACGCTGGCGTGGCCGCCCACCAACGCGTCGGTGGTGCAGCCCGCGGCGTACTGGCTGGTGCAGTACGATGCCGGCCTCTTCGGCAAAGCACTGTTGTCGCATGGCTACGACCGGAGTTTCATCAATCGTTCGCGGCTGTTTGTGGAAGGTACAGGCGATGCGGTGGAGCCCGGGCCTGGTCAAGCCACCGTCTCGTTCGACGATCCGGTATCGGGAAAAACCTGGGTGGCGTGGTCTGCCCCGTGGCTCGGTGACGATGGGGAGCCGGTCCTCGATGCGGATGGAGCGCCCATCGAACTCGGCAGCTCGGCGCGCTTGCTCCTGAAAGCCCAGCGCGTCGCGGAACGGTGTGAGACCGAGCCTGCGGCCTGCACGGAACTGCAGCGAATCAGTGCCGACCTCGACCTGCACCTCGCGGCCTACCGAGCGTTCGACGCCGCGCCGTAGACATCGTCGCAGGGGACGCGTACCGTCGAGGCACGCGGAGGTTTGCTTGTCCCTGACCCATGATGGGGCGCTTCGCCTGGCCGACTTTGGCACAGGCGAGCTCCTCAAAACCACTCAGAGCCTGTGTCCCCAATGCCTTGAGCGCATCCCCGCCGACGTGCGGCGCCGGGGAGGTGAGGTTTGGATGGACAAGGTGTGTCCCGACCACGGGCCGTTCAGCGCGAAGCTGGCCTCGGACGAGGCGCACTACTACCAGCACGACCCACGGCTCGACTCGGTCGGGGGGTGCTGTGGCCCGGGTCAGCACTGTGGCGACCAAGTCGCGAACCACAGTTGCAACATGCTCATCGAGATCACCCAGCGTTGCAACCTCACCTGTCCGACTTGCTACGCAGATTCGAGCCCGGAAAAGCTCGAGACCATGCCCTTCGAACGCTTCACCGCATTGGTCGACGAGCTGCTCGCAAAGGGCAAGGGGGATGCAGACCTCATCCAGCTGTCGGGCGGCGAGCCGACGCTGCATCCCGATCTCTTTGCGATGATCGACTACGCGCTCGAGCGTGGAGTGCGGCAGGTCTACATCAATACGAACGGGATTAAACTGGCCAACCGTGGGTTTGTCGAGCGGTTGGCGGCCCATGGCGACCGGGTCTCGGTCTACCTGCAGTTCGATGGGCTGAAGCCTTCGACGCTCGATCTGCTACGGGGCCGGCGATCGCTTGTCGACACAAAACAGCAAGCCCTTGCCCATTGTGAAGCGGTGGGATTGAACACGGTGCCGGTGGTCACGTTGGCCAATGGCATCAATGATGATGAGCTGGGGGACATTCTTGAGGTGGCTCTGGCTCACCCCAGGGCCGTGCAGAAGGTGATGATCCAGCCTGCGATGTATTCGGGTCGCTACGACAACCCCCGGCTCGTCGAACGCCTCACGGTGGCAGATGTTGCCAAGAAGATCGCGTCCCAGACCGAAGGCCTGTGGATCGAAGATGACTTTGGGCCCATTCCTTGCTCGGACCCCAACTGTTTTTCGATGGCCGTGGCCTTGCGCACGCCCGATGGGTTGTTGCCCGTCTCGCGGTACTTCCCTCGCTACGCGACCTGGTCCGAAGAGGCAAACATCGGCATGATCAGCTCGGTAAGCGACACGTTCGACAATCCCCAACAACTGTCTTCCGCGCTGCAATGGGCTCTGAGCACGGGGGCTCTCGAGTCGCTCGATGAGGCGGCGGTGGATCGGCTCCTCGACGCGGTCATGGCCTGGCAGACCGAGCAAGCGACGGATCGTCCCTTCCAGGGCATGTTCGCGATTGGGATCAAGCCCTTCATGGATGCGTACACCTTCGACCAAGACCGCATCGACAAGTGCTGCGTGCACATCATTGCGCAGGATGGCACCCCGGTGAGCTTCTGTGAGTACAACGCGTTGCATCGTCCTACGGGGAGGGGTTGATGTCCGAGGCGCTGGATGCCGCGGCCTGTTGTGCCGCCTTCTACGAGCAAGACTGGGTCCGGATGTTGATGGGGGACCACTTCCATCCTGGGGGAGAGCCCCTCACCCGGCGGCTCATCGACGATCTCGCGCTGCAACCCGGCGATCGGGTACTCGATCTGGCGTGTGGCACCGGTACGACCGCGCGGATGCTCGCCCAGGGTTGGGACGTCGAGGTCATCGGGGTGGATGTGTCGAGGGCCAACCTGGAGCGAGCCACGGTCGGCGCTGAGCAACAGGGGATCACCAAGGTCGCCTTCCTCCCGGGCCGGGCTGCCGATCTACCGGTGGGTGAGGCACAGTTTGATGCGGTGATGGTGGAATGTGCAGTTTCAACCTTTGACAACAAGCCGGGGGTGGCGGCCGAGATCGCACGTGTCCTGAAGCCTGGGGGACGGCTCGCGATCAGCGATATGGCTGTGTACGGAACCATTCCTGAGAATTTGGCAACCTTCGGCCATGGCTGGGCCTGCGTCGACGATGCATTGACCGTGGAAGGCTACCGTGCCTTGTTCGAGGGGGCAGGATTCACGGTGTTGGCTGAACACGACGAGAGCGACGGCCTGAACCAAATGCTGCTTGAAGTCAAGAAGAAGCTGCTGTTGGCGGGGCTCGGTGGCGCCTCAGGGTGGCTGTCGGAGCTGCAGGTAGACTTGCCCACGCTGCGAGGCCTCATCGCCAAAGCGAAACAGGTGGTGGCCGACGGTAAGGTTCGGTACACCCGCCTTGTGTTCGCCCACGGGACGCCCCGATCGGAGGGGCCGAGCGCCAAGCGAGAGGGGGCGTGTGACCCAACGACCGGGTGTTGCTGATGCTTTGGATGGGGCTCCTTTCGTGCGGCAACGTTCAGCCCATCGACGGGGACCCTCCCATTCGGAAGGGTGGGCATCCTCCACCCTACGAGCACGCCGGGCCACCGGTGTGGGTGACGCCAGAGCCCATCGACCCGGTTCAAGGCGACATCTGGAGTTCCGCAGCGGGAACCTTGGTCTGGATACCGGACGGGACCTTCACGATGGGGTCGCCCCGGAGCGAGTGGGGCCGATACCCCGACGAGCAGCTTCACGACGTGACCCTCTCCGGGTTTTGGATGGCCCGGACCGAGGTCACGCAAGGGTTGTGGACCGAGGTGATGGGAGAGAACCCGAGTGGCCAGTTCGCCGACTGCGGGGATCAGTGTCCGGTGTCTGCGGTGAATTGGTTCATGGCCCTCGAGTTCCTCAATCAGCTTTCGGAGCGTGAAGGGCTTCCGCCGGCCTACCAGATGGATGGCGAAACCGTCACTTGGGACCGAACTTCGCCTGGCTACCGTTTGCCCACCGAAGCGGAGTGGGAGTACGCTGCGCACGGCGGAGAAGACTACTTGTACGCAGGATCGGACGCCGAACTCGACGTGGGTTGGGTGCGGATCGTGTGGGGCCCTCGCGTGGTCTGTCGCAAGCGAATCAATGGCTTTGGACTATGCGACATGTCGGGCAACGTCTGGGAGTGGGTGTGGGACCGCTACGACCGGCAATACCCCACCAATGCCGTCGTCAATCCGACCGGCCCCGAGACGGGCGACCTCCGCTGCGTTCGTGGTGCGAGCTGGTACACTCGGTTGCGGCGAGCCCGCATCGCGGCACGGTGGGCAATGCTCCCTGACACCCGCAATGATGACCTTGCGCTCCGAATCGCCAAGAATCGACGACCCTAGGCGAGTTTTGTTGGAACGGCACCCTCGGGACCGGTGATCGCATCGATGACCGAAGCCTCCGCAGGGCCCAAAGCGCACGTTGTGAAGGTGGGAACGCCGTGGAACTCCGTTCGCCCCGCATCGCGAATGAGGGCGCACGCGATGCCGGCCGCTTCCGCGCGACGGTGAGCATCGAGGAGGGCGGCCTCGTCCTCGACGGACAGCACGATCTTCGTGAATCGAGAGCGCACCCATTCGCTCATCACGGGAGTGAGGGGGACCACCAGGGCATCGTCGCTCACCGTTTCACCATCGACGGCCAGCTCCACGCGGTCGCGCGGAAGCTGACGACGAAGGAACACGGCCAGCGATGCGTGAGCGCACTGGGCGGCGATTTTCCCCTTTCTCATCTTTAGATCGCGCCGGTACAGCAGTACCTGCTTGATGTCCACGAGCACCTCGTGGCTCGCGTAACCCCGACGAATGCCGTGAGCCGAAGGTCGACAGCCCCAGAGGGTGCCGATACCGGAATGGCAACTTCTAGCGGGAACATCATGGATGTAAAGCGAATCGTCTTGGACGTTCTGACCCGAGTGGCCAACGACAAGGGAGCCCCGCCAATCGCGTGGACCGATACCCTGCCGCTTGGTGCGGACGGCGCCGGGTTTGATCGGCTCGATGTGGCAACCGCAGTGGTCGAACTCGACCAGGAGCTGGCGATCGATCCGTTCGCCGAGGGGGCCATCGACATCCAAACCGTGGGTCAGTTCGTAGCGCTGTACGAGCAAGCCCTTGCGACGAGTGGTGCCTGACATGTTGGTGAATGCACTTGACGAGTATGCAGATGCTCCCTTGCTTGTGTTGGGCACCGAAGGAACGGTGACGCGCGGCGAGGTTCGGGACAGGGCGCTTCGCATCGTGGCCCGTCACGGTGTAGCGTTTTCCGGGCGTTCGCTGGGAATTCGGGGCCGTCCGACCTACGACAACGTGGCCTGGCTGGCTGCGAGTCTCCAGCTCGGAGCCCGAGCCGTCGTGTTGCCCGCAGAGGGTGCGGTGGATGCATCCACCCTCGAGCTGGCGGGCATTGTGGGGGAGGGACTGACGGAGCCCTCCACCCGGGCGGATGTCCCCGACCCGGGGCTCGTGCTGTTCACGTCGGGCACGACGGGAACGCCCAAGGCGGTGCGCTATGACTGGGCGGACCTGGTGGCCGGGGTGCATCGGGGACCGTCCGTTCAAGGCGCCCGTTGGCTGCTGACCTACCCCATGTCGTCGTTCGCGGGCTTGCAGGTGCTGTTGCACGCGATTTTGGGCCGCGGTGCGATCTGCGTTCCGGCCCCCGGCGACCCGCATCGACAGCTGCTGGCGGCGGCCGCGGCGGGCGTCACCCACGTCTCTGGGACGCCAACGTTCTTCCGGTTGGCGCTTACGATGGGCCGGTTGGGGCCGGGATGGTCCCCCCGCCAAATCACGCTGGGTGGTGAGCCCGTCGACCAGCGCATCCTCGACATGCTCGCCGCACGATTTCCTCGGGCACGCCTCACCCACATCTACGCGTCGACCGAGCTGGGGCCGTGCTTCAGCGTGCACGATGGCCGAGCGGGCTTTCCCATGAGCTTTCTCGAGCGGGAGGACCTGCCGGTTTGGCTCACCGTTCGTGACGACGAACTCTTCGTCCGTTCGGGCGCTGCGTTCGTCGCAACGGGCGATGGAGTTCGAGTCGAGGGTGACCGCGTGTTCTTCACGGGCCGCCGAGGGGCAAGGTTGTCCGTCGACGGTTCCAAGGTCGATCCGGCGTATGTCGAGCACGTGTTGCTGTCGGTCCCTGGGGTAGCCGCCGTGCGGGTGAGCGGAGAACCCAGCACCTTGGTCGGGCAACTTGTAAAGGCGGAGGTCGTGCCGGCCCCGGGAACGGAGGCCCACGCGTTGCGCGCGGCGGTGATCGCGCATGGCCGGGCCCATCTCGATCGCACGCAACGGCCCCGGGTGGTGCGCATTGTCGATCACCTTGAGCAAACGCCGAGTGGCAAGATCGCCCGGCCGTTGGAGCCCGCGTAAGCCGTAGGTCAGTCGACTCGAATCACGTTGGTAAGGGCGATGCCCGCGGTGAACGTTCCGATCAACGGATTATCGGGCCAGACTCGTGCATAGATCGCGGCGCCCGCTGACCCCTCGAGGCTTACGGTGACTTCGCCATCGATGGCTACTTCGGCGAGCACGTCACCACCCGCTTGCTTGAGTTGAAGAAGCCGGTTGGGGACGTCCGAGGTGGCGGTAGCCTCGAATGTGGCGGGTCCCGTGAGTCGTTCGCCAGGCCCCGCGCTTCGTTCGCCACGTTGAGCGGTCAGCGTGAGTGTGGTCCCTGGTTCAGCAATCACCACCCGTCCCGCGGCAATGGCTTGGACGGGGCGTTCACCTTCCACAATGAAGATCTTCATTGCTGGCCAGCCAAGAGGCGGATCTTCAAGACTGCCCGGCGGGTTTGTGCTCCACCGATGGCAATCGCTCGCGCCGATCGGCACGATGTTGCGGCCTTGGGCCACTCTGCGTTCCCACTCCCCGAGCGATTCTTCATCAAAGGGATCGAAGCGGAGCGTGCCATTGTAAACCTCGATCGCGTCAAAGTCCTCGCTCGTCCAATCATATTCGATCCAGGGCGCGATCGCATGGGGATGGTTGAGGATGGCGAACCCGCCCGCGGCCTTGCACTGGGCCAGCGCGTCACCACCCGTCACCGTGCCCGGCGGACGATCGATAAATCGTTCAGTTTGAAAGGTCCCTTCGATTGGAAGGCAGCCGATGTGACCCGTGGGCACCGTGGGCGTGTCGAGCGCGAAGACGGGGCTAATCTCGTTGGCGAGAAACACTCCCTTGGGCCAGTCGGCAAAGGCGAGTTCAGGCCCTTGATTCGGGCAGTCTTCAACGTCGCCGGTGGCGCAATTCATCGAACCGGTACTGTTGCTGTGGTCGGTGAGGAACACAAAATCGAGGCCTGCCTTCGTCATCGCCTCGGCAAGGACTTCGGGCGTGCCCAAGCCGTCCGTGTCGTTGCTTCCAACGCTCGAATGGACGTGGACATCGCCCGTTTGCCATATCCCAACGAGGTTCTCGACAGGGGGTGGAGTGGGTTCCGAGCTGCAGGCGAACAGTGCCAAGGCAACGATCACGAGGCCCCCTGGAGGTCAATGCCGCCTGACGATAGCCGATCCGTCGCGTAGGAGGGACTGACTCGATACTCCTCGCCCGGAGGCGGCGGCATGACCGGCTGGAACGGCATCACGGCGGGGGCTCCGCTGCGCGCCTACCAAGCGCGGGCCGTGGAACGGCTTGTCGAGCAGCTGGCCGAGGCAGGATCACGGGCCTGCTTGGTGGCCCCTCCAGGGTCTGGCAAGACGCGCACTGCGCTGCATGTGGCCGCAACGTTGCAGCGGCCCGTCAACGTCCGGGTCCCCACGTTGGCCCTCGTCCAGCAGTGGAACGACCAGATCGCCACGACGCTAGTGGATCTCGATGATTCGGGGGGGCCGGCCCCGATCGAGGTCACCACGTACGCCGCGGATGCCCCATTGGCCGAACGAGGACTCCTCGTGCTCGATGAGGCCCATCACGTTGGTGGAACCTGGGGCTCGTGGCTCCTGGATCGGTTGACGCCAGCGCATCGTGTCCTGGGCCTGACCGCCACACCTCCCATGAACGGTCCCAAACTGCGGGGCTTCGAGCGTCTCGTGGGGACGGCTCCGATCGAGATTGAAACCCCGCCGTTAGTGCGCGAAGGAGCGCTTTCACCCTACCAAGATCTTGTATGGCCCGTGTTGTGTGATCCGGAGGAGGCGGGCGAGGCCCAAGAAGCGTGGCGGACCCTGGATGAAACCCGTCGGATGCTTGGGGCACGCCTCGATGCATTCGTGTCGGTCCAGCTCCGTGAAGACTTCCTCACCCTGACCGAAGCGCGGTTTCGCCATGAAGATGGGCTGCTCGTCGCGCTGTGTCGGATTCGTCATGCGTCTGGCGAGCCCCTGCCTAACGATCTGCCGATCGATCCCGAGCTGGTCGCGGAGCCCACGCTGGCCGATTGGGCCACGGTATTGTGGGCCTCGGGCGATGAAAGGGCACGAAAAACGGTCCGCGACCTAGGATTTCGCGCCGCCTCAGGGGAGGGGGTACGTCTGATCTTGGATCGCGATCGCACCTTTGCTGGACTTGCCGCGTCAAGAGCCCGGGTGCGAGGGTGCATCGAGGTGCTCGACCTCGAGCATCGCCACCGCGGCGACCAAGTCCGTGCCCTCATTCTCACGGAACGCGACGTGGCTTCGGACGACGACCGGGCTTCCGCACGGTCCATCCTGCGGGAACTCGTTGCAGACCCTCGAAGCGACGCGCTCGACCCTGTGTTGGTGACGGGCAAGGCGCTGTGGGTGGACGACGACCTGCTGCCGAAGATCCGTCCACGGTTTCCCGATGTGGCCCATCGCCGCGTGGGCGGGCACCACGAACTCGATGTGTCGGGCTGGTCCACCGCCGATCGCGTGGCGCAGGTCACCGAGCTGTTTCGTGGCGGATGGACCCGTTGCGTGGTGGGCACGCGCCACCTGTTGGGGGAAGGGTGGGACTGCCCAGCCGTCAACGTGGTCATTGATCTGACGGGCATTCGGGCCTTTGTGACCGTCCATCAGGTGCGGGGACGTGGGCTGCGTCTCGATCCTGCCGATCCATCGAAAGTGACGTCGCTGTGGGACGTCCCGGTGTTGGTGCCTGGGTTGCCCGGGGGCGACCGTATGATCGAGCGCCTTCGCGAACGCCACGGTCACACCTTTGGCGTCGATGACGAAGGGCGGGTCAGGCGAGGGTTGGCGCGGATCGATCCAGCGCTCAACGGTTCGGCGGGGGAGCTGGCGGCAGCGCTGCCCGAGGTGCAAACGCGCATGCGGGCTCGCCTGGACGACAGCGCTGGTGTGGTGGAACGCTGGGCGGTCGGTTCGGACTATCGAGATGCACTGGTGTTCGTGGTTGAGCCCTCGCCGCATCCGGAGCCCGGGCCAGAAGACCCCGAGGAGGGGCCACTGGCCGACACGGTGCTCCGGTCGCCGCTCGTGCCCGCGGTGGTCCACGAACGTCCTCCGGAGTTTCCGACCGCACAGGTCGCGAGTGCGGGGGCTGCCGCGGCCATCGGCGGGGCGGTCATGGGAGAGGGCCTTCTTGCCGGCATGCTGGGGCTTTCGGTGGCCGTCAGCATGGGTGCGGTGTTCTTCTTGCCTTGGTGGCGAGCCAAGCAAGCGTGGGACACCCGCATCGAGCGCTGGGAAGCAGAACGTGCGCCGCCGGTGCTCGGCCGGGCAAGGTCCGTGTTCGATGCCTTGGTGGCGCGGGGGGCGGTCAAGGGAACGCTCCGCGAAGACGGCCATCGGGTCTGGCTCGAGGGGCCGATCGAAGACAGTCAGCGATTTGCGCGGGCGGTCCGCGAGCTGGAGGGACCCGTCACGTACCCTCGCTACCTCTTGCTGGCTCGCGACCAAGGGCGCACCACGGTGTGGCCCGTGCCCACAGTGCTAGGGGCCGACAAGGGGAAGGCCCGCGCGCTCGCTGAGGCCTGGGTGGTGCACTGTTCCCCCTGTGAGGTGGTGTACGCCCGTCAGGGGCGGGGCCGAGGACTGCTCGAGGCGGCGTGGCGGCAGGCCCCCCGAACCGCGCCGGCCGTCGAAGCCGTCTGGGCGTAATCAACGGGGCATGGTTTGGTCCGGGTACGCGATTAAGGGGCCCTGCGGAGGCATCGATGGGGTTTTGGATTTGGATGTGGTCGACGGTTCACGCGGCCACGCTCGCGATCCTGCCGTTCGACAACCACACGGGCAACGCGGATCACGACGCGCTCGGGACCGGGGTGTCGGTCATGCTGATGAGCGACCTTGGCGCTGTCGAATCGTTGCAGTTGGTCGAGCGGTCTCGTCTGAAGGATGTCATTGACGAGCTGAAGTTTGGTCAGTCGGAGTTCGCCGATCCAAAGACCGCGGCCAAGGCCGGTAAAGTCGTTGGAGCGGACTGGATTCTCACCGGGGCGCTCGTCGCAGTTGAGCCGGAACTTCGCATTGATGCCCGCATCATCGAGGTGAAATCCGGCAACATTCTCGGCACGGGGACGGCCAAGGGGCCGATCGATGCGTTCTTTGATGTGGAGAAGGACCTTGCGCTGACCGTGACCGATAAACTCGGTTTGGCACTTTCGGCCCGAGAAGCCGCCAAGGTGGGTCGGGTGGCCACCGAGTCGTTCGATGCATTCCGAGCTTGGTCTCAAGGCCTCGATGCGATCGATCGAGGAGCCGTCGATGAAGCCCGGCAACGCTTTACGGCGGCGCTTCGCTACGACAGCGGATTTTCCGCGGCAAACTCCGCGCTTGACGGCATCAAGGCCTCGCGAGCACGGGCGGAAGGGGCTCGAGAAGAAGCATTCGGGGCCGAGATCGCTCGACTCGAAGCGATGGCGGAGTCGTTTCGGAAAGGCCGTGGCGATGTGGCCGCGCTGCGGGCGATGATTCAGAGGATTCAAACCCCATTGGCTACGGCTCCCCCTCCGACTCAGCGACGGATTGCCGGAGCACTCATCGATCTGAAGCTCGACGAAAGTGTCCGGGTCTACGAACAGAGCCCCATGACGATCAACGAGTTTGCGACTTACTTCATGTTCAATGCGGCGATGAGGCTTCGCGACCGAGACGGCCTGCTGTCGTGGGGCCAGACCTACCTCGATCGCTATCCGAACGGTCTGTACTACCTGGCCGTGCGAAGCCAGCTCGACTTGCTCGTCCAAGCCATCGAGAAGGCCGAGAAAGCTCGCCAGGCGGGGGCCATCGAAAAGATCGAGGCCAAGAAGCTCGTCGAGATGTACGACGAGCGTTGCGAAAACCGCATTGTCCCCAAGGCGCGGGCGCGCGACTGTCGTGCGTTCCTGGTGGCGCTCGAAAACGTCCCTGAACCGCAAACGTGGTGGTTTCGCGACGTCATTAAGGGGGCCCAAGACGCGGGCGACGTGGCGCTGGCCGACGATGCATTGGCTGCGATGCGGCGGTACGTCACAAGCCCAGCGGACATCCGGAGTGCCGAGGAGTCGGTGGCGGATTTTAAGGAGTACCTGGCGAAACTCGATTCGTCCGAAGCCGAATTTCGAGCTGCGCTGGCCAAGGGGTCGCGCTCGCTGACCCGGTACTTCAATCCCCACCTGCGCTCAGGGGCCTACGAGCGGGCCCTGACCTTGGTAGACAAGATTCCGGATGCCGAAGATCGGCAGGAACTGACCTGGAAGTTGCTCGTTCGACTGGGCCGGATCGATGCGTTGAACAACATCCATCAGGCCGTCATGCAGGAGGCGGAGCCCTTCATGTCGGAGGGGCGCCGCAAGTCGGACCTTCGTGAGTTGCGGAGTGACGAGCAGGATGCCGCGCAAGCGGAGGTCGAAATGTTGTGTGACGTGGCCTCGGAGCTACAGCGCGAGGGACTCCAGCGAGAGGCCGCGGAGCGTTACGACGTGGTGGTCGCCAAGCACTTGAACGACGGCTACACCACGCCTGCATCGCTGTTGTTGCGCGCCGCCAGCGCCTGGAACTCCACCTATGGGCCCGGCGCGCCTGAACAGGCTCGTGTCTACTACGAACGGGTCGTCCGAGAGTACCCGGACAGCATCGAAGCCAACTCGGCTAAAATCATGCTGCCCCACTTGCCCTGAAGGTTTCATGCTGATTCGTCAGGCCTTGCCATTGCGCCGGCGGCCGGTCGACACCGAGGTTGCTCGCTGGCTCGAAGAGCAGGTGCGCTGGCTTTCGGTCCCGCGGCACGGCGTGGCCGAATCATCCGCGAATCGTCGGATCGCCGACGATATCGCTCTTGCCTTCCAATCCTATGGCTACCGCACCACCCACCAAGGCCGCTTTCGCAACGTACTGGCGCTTCCGGAGGGGCCAGGGCCCTTCACCTTGGTGTGTGCGCACTACGACACCGTACCCGGAACCCCGGGAGCCGACGACAACGCCAGCGCCGTCGCGGTGATGCTTGGATTGGCTCGCCAACGGCCCGCTCAGACCGCGTTCGTGGCGTTTAACCGCGAAGAAGACGGAATGTTGGGCTCGACCGATTTCGTCGAATGGCTGGCAGAGCCCGGCGGGCCTTCCTTTTCGGCGATCCATGTGCTCGAGATGGTGGGCTACACCGACCCGCGGCCCGGTAGTCAGCGCGTGCCTTATCCCATTCCCAGAATGCTGGTGCCACGCGATACCGGTGATTTCATCGCTATTGTGGGCATTGGAGCCGGATGGTCCCTCGCCGGGGATGTGCGCCGAGCGGCAAAGGGATCGATGGGCGTACCTCCGGTGCTCACCCTCCAAGCACCGCTTGGGCTGCTGGGATGGGCGCCCGACCTCGGTCGCAGCGACCACTTTCCCTTCATTCAGGCCCGTCTTCCGGCCGTGATGTGGACGGATACGGCCGAGTTTCGTACGCCGCACTACCACCGGCCCACCGATACGCCACAGACCCTCGACGTGACGTTTATGGCCGAGGTGCTCGAGCTGTTGCGTCAAACGGTGGATCCGACGTCGTAGCTACCGCTTGAGGTCGGGGTCGGTCCAGGCGGTGAGAACAAAGTTGTCCGAGGCATCGGAAGGAACGAGCGTGATGTCGAACGGCGCCAAGCGGCCGGCCATCGTCGTGCGGAACCCGCGGGGCGTGGTCACGTCGCCCGCAATGAGGCGTGATTCCCCAAACACAAAGTTTCGGTTCGGGTCTTCGAAAATCACGGCGGGAACCGCTGGGGGGGTGACTTTCGACTGATCAGGGGGGCCGATGAGGTCCCAGCGGCCTGGTGGTTCGTCGTACTCGGTGGTCTCAATCCACAGTCGGACGTGGAGGGCCAAGGGCTGGGCCACCTCCTGAAGATCGAGGGTGGTCGTCCAGGTCGCACGGTCAAAGCGACCGTCGATGGCGGGCTTGAGTTGGTTGAAGTCGAACCGTTGGGCGTCGGGCGGTGGCGTGGACCGCACGATGTGAACCAACTTTTGGGCTGACCGATCATCGCGCAGCTCAATCTCGAAGGACTCGGCAAATCCAATGGGGGCGATCGGGATCTGCTTGCCTTCCGCCACAGGAACGGTCGCGGTTTGGAACCACTGGCCCGCGTGATGGACCCGATGGGTGAGCCGAGCGGCGTCTGTGGGATGGGGGGTGCCCCTCGACTCGAAGCGGTACGCACGCAGCGACGTTTGCCAGGGTCCAAGCGGAAGGGTGGCGGCGTCGCGCGGCACATCTGGGGCAAACGAGGTGGCCAACAGGTGGCCCGACGCATCAAAGGCAAAGCCCAGCAAATCGACCGTGTCGGCCAATGGGCAGTCGTCAGGGGCAAAGACGGCGGCCGAAGTGGTGTCGGGAAGAATGGGGGAGCGCCGACCACAGCCCAGTGACACCGCGTGGCTGGTGGCTTGGGGCCACAGCATGTCGGTACGCACCATCAGCCATTGCCCAGCGGAGCCGATCGAGGGCTCGTGAAACTGCACCACATCACCGGGCGCGATGTCGAGGACGGTGATGACATCGGGCTCATCGATGAGGCTGACGGACGAGCCGGAAGCCACGAATGCCCCTGCGATGCCGTGTTGGTTGGTCTGAACCACGGGCCCGCGGGAGCCATCGGCGGCGTTGAATGCAACCAGCATGTTGGGAAGGGGCTCTCCACCGCGCCGAACAGAGACGGTGACGGGGGACGGAACATTGGGTTCCTGCTGGGCATCTGTCGCGCTCGCGTGGTCCATGGGCTCGGGCAGACAAGCGGTCCACGTCAGTCCGAGCCACCTCATTGCGAACATGCGCCCCCCGGCATGTCCTGTACCCTCGCAAACTCCGTCGGTCAGGAGTACCGGTCGTTGCGCCAGGGATGGGCCGTGTTGGAGTACCCGTTTTGCTCCCAGAACCCCTTTTGGTCTTCGACCAGGAATTCGATCTTCGAGATCCACTTGGCGCCTTTCCACGCATACAGTTGTGGGGTGATCATGCGGACTGGACCACCGTGGGCGCGCGGCAGGGGTTCGTTGAATACGGTGTGCACGAGCAGCACGTCTGGCTTGAGGGCCTCTGTCAGGGCGAGGTTGGTCGTGTAGCCATCATAGGCGTGGCACAACACGTGTTCGGCGTCATCGTGCACCCCCGCAAGCGCAGCGAGATCGGAAAAGCGGACGCCTCGCCAAGGTACGTCGAGTTTCGACCATGTGGTGACACAGTGAACGTCGCTGACGTCGTCGATTTGGGGCAGGGACTGAAACGCCGACCAGTCGAGGGTCTGAGGATGTTCGCAGGCGCCGCTTAGTTCGAGTTGCCATTTGGGAAGGGGAATGCTGGGCTGGCGGCCTAGATCCAGCACAGGCCACTTCTCTGTGACCGTCTGCCCGATAGGGACCTGGGGCATGCCATGCCGATTCGGCGGGCCTTCGCCGAGCGGACGATCGTCGGCCACCGCAGGGGTGCTCGCCATGCGGTCCTCGAAGCGAGCCTTGAGTTTCATTCGCGCAGCAACGATCCGCGCTTCCTGGTCGTGAGGGTTCATGCGCTCTCCGTGTGTTCAAGACACGATCGATGTCGCGGTAGTCTCGCACCCGTTGCATCGAAACGCGCAAGCCGGCAGGATGCCCCAACTGGAGGTGTGTGCATGTTGCTTTCACTCGTCATGGGGGCCGCGCTTGCGGGCCCGGTGCGCCACATGATCCACGTAGATGTGTCAGTGGCCGTTCCGACCACCGTTGTGGCCCCCGATCTCGAAGCGCCCGAGGCGCCCGTCGCTGGACCGTTGGACGGAGTTCGGGTGACTCGATTCGTTCCGACGGAAGGGGATGTCCCGCTCGCGTGCAGCTCGCAAGCCGACGGTACGGGGGAGTTCCTGGAGTCGCATGCGACCCATCGGGCCCGTCTGTTCCTGCGCAACGGAGCCCTTTGGCTTGAACAACAACCCACCATGGTCCCCGAAGACGTTGCTGCCTATCCGCCGCTGACGTGTGCCTTTGACTCCAAAGGCAAGCACATCGAGTGGAAAGTCGTGTGGACCGCGATGGAGCCTCCGCCCGAGCCCGAAGCAACCGAGACCGAAGAGCCTGCGAAGCCCTGACCCCCGGGCTGATTACTCGGGGTCACAGCCGTCGGGAATGCCGTCGCCGTCGGTGTCGATGAGATCGTCTTCACCGGCGCACGCATCGCAGGCGTCAGGGACCGTATCGAGGTCGGCATCGTACTGGTCGTCGAAGCCTTCGCAGGCGTCACAACCGTCTGGAACGAGGTCGGCGTCGGAATCGAGGGCGTCGTCGCTGCCCTCACAGATGTCGCAGCCATTCGGTACGGAATCGCCGTCTTCGTCGAGGAAGTCGCTCGCATCGGGGCAGATGTCACAGCCGTCGGGAATCCCGTCGAAGTCGGTGTCGATGTTGTCGGGCCCAAGGGGGCACAGGTCGCAGTCGTCGGGCACGCTGTCTTCATCGGTATCGACCAGGTCGTCGCCGAAGGGACAGAGGTCGCAAGGGTCAGCGACGCCGTCGTAATCGTAGTCGAGCGCATCATCGACAAACGGACAGAAGTCGCATTCGTCCGGCACGCCGTCGAAGTCTGAATCGACACGGTCGTCAAAGCCCTCGCAGCGGTCACACCCATCGGGCACGAGGTCACCGTCCGTGTCGTCTGTGATGCCGTCTTCACAGATTCCCGAGCCTCGGAAGACCACGACTTCGACAGGTAGAACCGCATCGTCGCTCACGATGAACATTCGAGATGCCTGATCGACGTAAAGGGTCGGCTCGTACACCACGCCAAACGAGCGGGACTCCTTAGCGCGCAGGGTGAACGCGGGGCCGACCGGGGCGCTGAGTTCGAACGGCGGTGCCTCTTGGTCTGACTCAAGGCCCAGGATGGTGATGGGGGAAAGGCAGGTGTTTCGTACCAAGAACGAGGCCACGGCGGGCTCGACGGCCCCCACCACCTGGGGGCCGAAATCCACTACGGTGGGTTCGATGACAATGCACGGGTCAGGCAGATCCGGCACGGTCACCGTGCCCTCCGTTCCGGGAGGAGGCACGAAGCCCGCATTATTGCAGGCACCAAGGAGGGCGAACAAGGCAAGTGGGCGCAGCGGCACGAGAAGGCTCCCCATTTCGGGGTCACCATACCAGCGGTGACCCGGAGTTGCGGCGGGTTTTGTGATGCGCGGCCGGTGGGGTCGTGGCCACGTGATAAATGGCGGCATGTCGGAATCCGTGCCCCTGGACTGGGTTGTGGACGTTGATGTCGACGCCCAAAGTGACTTGCACCAGGTTGTAAGGGCGTACCTCGCCAAACGACCGCCCGATCAGCGTCCTGTGCACCGTGCGGTCTACGGGGCGTTGGGCATGCTGTTAGGTCGTTCGGTCTCGCTGTCGGGCGTGGTTGCGGGCGACCAGCAGGGACCGGTCGAAGTCAATGTGCAACTCCCCTCGGGGATTCGCCGGGCCTTGCGGCTGGTCATCGCGGCCGTGCCGTCGCGGTGGCGTTGGCGCAGCGACGGAGCGGGGCTGGTGGGTCGAGCCCCCCGTCAAGGCCGTCTCGTGGGGCCCGAGATGGCGCCGGTTGACCGTCAGGTGTCGTGGACGTTCGCGGTCGACGAGGCGGTGCATGAGGTGCCGATCCAAGGCCTTCCCCAACCCGTCCAGGCGCTTCGACACGGTGAGATCCACCTGCGCGAGGTGTCGCTGGCCGGGGCTGAGGTACGGTGGCGGCTGCGATTCGACGACGACGCCGCGGCGGCCTCGGCTCGGCGGCACATCGAGGCCATGCTCGAACGGGTTGCTCAAGCCCATGGGGCACATGGCCTTCGGTACGATGGCAGCTGGTCGCTCGAAGGGGCCTGTGTGAGCGGCGTCTACCACGCGCGGGCGGAGGCTGGATGGCCAGCCGCCATTGCGGGCATCGCAGAACGAGACTCGCGTAACGCTCGGTAGTGCAACGAGACGTCCCGAGGGGAGGCGTCATGGTGCGTTGGCTCTTCGTGGTGGGGTGGGTTGGGCTGGTCGGATGCATCGACATTGCCCACGTTCGGACGCCTTGAGTTACCGGCCCGCGTGGGCCGGGTCGTTGCTGAAGACCCAGTGCAAGTCTTCGTCCTCGAGGAGCGAGGCCGGCGCGACGACCGGCTCGGAGCGGTTGAGGGACCGGCCCACCCGCTGGCGGATCAGCGCCTGGACAGGCTCCGGCTCGAGGTCGAAGGTCGACAGAGGGACAAGAGCGCCAAGCTGGAGGTCCGCCGCCTGATCATAGGCCTTGTAGACGAGTTCCGAGCAGTAGATTCGGTCGTCTGACCAGGCGAAGAGCAGATCGTAGGACCGCCCGAGGTACGCCTCGGCCGCGGCGCGCACCTTGGTGGCGTCGAACGGCGCCTTGGGACGGAGAACGACGATGTGTTGATCGCGTCCTCGCCGCACCCAGTCGGCAAGCGCCGTCCACCGGACGGGCTGCACCGCTTCGAGAACCTGCCACGTGCCCTGACGGCGAAACACCAGGCCGGTATGCGTGTAGGGACTGTGCGTGGCTGCGGCGAGGGCGGCCGACTGCGTCGAACGCGACTTGTGCACAACGATGTCGCCCTCACGGAGCATGGCGGGGTCAGGCGGGGCGGCGCTGGCCGCAGCGGAAAGGAAGAATGCGAGCATCATGTTTCGGCTTTACCGCGTTGGCGTTGGTACGCCTTGACGCGAGGCCCAAACCCCACTTGCACGAGCCGAGCTCCCGGGCTCTTCGGATGAGCGGAGGTTTCGTTTTTCAATCGGCCCACGATGTGTCCCGCGAATTTCGAACTCACAGGCCACTGGGCCTCGATGCGCCGCCGAGTTTCGGGATGAACGAACTCGGCGTCGAGGCCGACCAGGTCGCATCCCGAGCCCGTCTGCACGAGCCGCATCTCGGCCGGCCCCATCGCGGCTTGGAGCGAGGTGTGCATCGCGATGGCTTCATGGACGAGATCTGCACGCACGGTGTCGGGCAAGCAGGTCGCGTGCGCCGCATCCGCACCCCGAAGTTCGAACGGTTCAGGTCCTGCGAAGCGATCCGTCAGGCCAAGGTCGTGAAGCAGGCACGCTACGTAGAGGGCCTCTGGGTCCGGCTTGAGATCGAGTTGCGTGGCCACTGCCTTGGCGAAGGCCCAGGTGCGCTCTCCATGCCCAAGCAGGTGATCGTCATAGGCCTCACGAGCCAGGCTGTGAGCCCGTTTGCATAGCTCTGAATCCGGAGGCGCCCACGTGTCCGCCCGCAGGGGACTCGCTCGGCCGATGCCCAACGTTTGTCCAGCCTGTCGCAGCCATTGCCGAAGTTGAAGAACGCCGAAACCCGCGGCGACGCCCGCCAGCGAGCAAGGGGGGAGAGTGGTTCGCATGGTCAAACCATGGCTCAAGGCTAAGATGGCGGCTAGGACCCTAAACCCACAGATTCTGCCATGCGACGCATCACCGTCTGGATTCGACCCCACGTTCAACTGCTCGATGTCACCGGCCCCATCGAGGTCTGGTCCACCGCGTCGCAGGTCCTCGAAGGCCGTGGCCGTAGGCCCGGGTACGAGGTGCGCACGGTGGCGCCAGGGGGCGGTGCCGTGCGCACCTCAGCGGGTCTGACGCTTATGCCGGACGGGGGTAGCGAGGGAAGAGTCGCCACTGCGAGGGAGGCCGACACCCTGGTGGTGCCAGGGTCCTTTGGCGACCCCATGACGCCCTGTGAGCCGGCGCTCCTAAGGGTCCTCGAGCGCTGGCCGGGCCGGGTTGCGTCGGTCTGTGCCGGCGCCTTCCGGCTGGCGCAGGCGGGCCGACTGTCAGGCCGCCGCGCCACCACGCACTGGCTGTTCACCGAGCGTCTCGGCCAGGAGTTCCCCGACATCGATGTGGAGCCTGATGCGTTGTGGGTTCGCGATGGCGATGCCTGGACGAGTGCGGGGGTCAGTGCAGGCATCGATTTGGCGCTTGCGATGGTCGAAGCCGATCATGGACGGGCGATCGCCATCGAGGTGGCGCGTCTGCTCGTGCTCCACATGAAGCGACCCGGAGGGCAGTCGCAGTTCAGCGCCGTCCTCGCCGCGCAGAAGGCCGAACAAGCACCGTTGCGCGAACTGTTGGTGTGGATGCACGATCATCCCCACGAAGACCTTCGCGTACCCGTTTTGGCGAGGCGCGTGGCCATGAGTCCACGACACTTTGCGCGGGTGTTCACGCGGGAAACAGGCAGTACGCCGGCTGCGGTGGTGCGTCGACTTCGCCTGGCGGCGGCCCGGCGCATGCTCGAAGAAGACGGTCGCGCCAGCCTCGCCCAGGTGGCGGAGCGCAGCGGTCACGGCACGCTCGAATCGTTGCGTAGGGCCTTTGTACGTCATCTCGGGGTTGCGCCTGGGGCCTACCGCGACCGGTTCGCCACCGCGACGTGAGCGCGCGTGCCGCGAGCTGCCACATGCCTTATCGGACTCCGTTCATCTGGAGACGATGGCTTGTTGCTTGTCGCATCACTCCTGCTTGGGTGTTCGCCCGACCCCTACCCCGGGGAAGTCGGTGACATCCTGCATATCAGCCTTCGTTCGCTGCCGAAGACCATGGACCCACCCAGAGTGGAAGACCAGGCCAGTGGCAAACTGACGGCGAACATCTTCGAGGGGTTGGTGAGTTACCACCCCTACGCCCGACCTTACCAGGTGCAACCGGCCATCGCGGCGAGCTTGCCGGAAGTCTCGGAAGACGGCCTCACCTACACGTTTCACTTGCGAGAAGACGTGACGTTCCACGACGATCCTTGCTTTCCCGATGGGGAAGGCCGTCAGGTCGTCGCTTCGGACTTCGTCTACGCCATGAAGCGCTTTGCCCACCCGCGAACGAACACCAAGAGCCTGTGGATGTTTCGCGATGCGCTGGTCGGGTTTGGCGCCTTTCGGAAGGGGACTCAGGCGGCCATTGAGGCGGAACACGAGGCGGGATTGCCCCCTACTCCGCTCCCCGGGCTCGACGAGGTGCCGCTCCCGGGCATCGAGGCGGTTGACAACCACACCCTCCGCTTGCACCTCACGCGCCCGTATCCCCAGCTCATGTGGGTTCTTGCGATGCCTGCGGCCTCGGTGTACCCGCGTGAATGCGTGGCACACTACGGCGACGATTGGCGGAATCATCCTGTCGGGACCGGCCCCTTCCGGATTACCGAGTATAACCCCGTCTACCGAGCGGTTTACGCCCGCAACGAAGACTACCGGGACGTCAGGGTGCCCGATCCGCGAAATCGCCCGGAGGACCGGTACCCGGACTGGGAGACCGACGAGGCCGCAGGGCGCTTGGCTCGGGCCGGTGAGCGCATTCCGTTTGTCGATGGCGTCGAGATACGGTTCATCCAGGAAGATCAGCCTCGCTGGCTCTATTTCAAGAACGGCCATACCGACTTTGTCAATCCCCCCAAAGACAACACGGCCGAGGCCTTGCCCAAGGGCGAGTTGTCGCCTGAACTCATCGACCGGGGAGTCACCGTTCAGCCTTGGGTCGAGCTGGGGACGGTGTACACCTGCCTCAACACCAAAGATGAGCGGATGTCGAACGTCGATCTTCGGCGGGCGATGGCGCTTGCGTTCGACCACAAATGGACCGTCGACAACATGTACGCCGGCATGGCGGTGGTCGCGCATACCCCGGTGCCCCCAGGCGTCGCAGGTCACGTCGACTACCGACCGTACCACACCCAGGATGGGGCGTCCCAGATCGAGCGGGCCAAGGAGCTTCTTGCCAAGGCTGGCTACCCCGATGGCCTGGACCCGAAAACGGGCGACCGACTGCATCTGACCTTTCAGGGCTCTGGAACCTCGGTGACCAGTCGACAATTTGCGGCCCGATTCGTCGATGAGATGCGTCGCATCGGCATCGAGGTCGACGTGGTGGTGAACACCTTCCCACAGCTCCTCGACAAGATGCGAAACCGGGAGTTCCAGGTCGCTTCACTGTCCTGGGGCTTCGACTATCCCGATGCCCAAAACATCCTGCAGTTGCTTTACGGCCCGAATGCGGCTCCGGGGATTGGTTCGGCGAGTTTCGAGAACGCCGAGTTCGATGCACTCTACGATCAAGCCGTGCTCCTGCCGGATTCACCCGAGCGCACCGCGATCTACGAACAGATGGCGCGTATCGTGTCCGACGAAGTGCCCTGGATCACTCGAGCCCACCGGATTCGACCCCATCTCAGCCATCGATGGCTCCACGGCTACAAGTACACCGAAGTCAACGACCAGCACATTCGCTACGTCTGGGTCGACGATGAACTGCGCGACGCCAGTGTGGCGGAATGGAACCGCCCCGTGCGGTGGCCCTGCGTTTTGTTTTCGTTCGTCCTCGTAGGGCTGGTTGCCGGCACGTTGGTGCGGAGGCCTCAGTGATTCGCTTCCTGATCCGACGCGTGGCGTACGCCATTCCCGTCTTGCTTGGGGTGGCTCTGATCACCCTGTTTCTCTTCAATGTGGCGGGCGGGGATCCGGTCGCCATGAAGCTGGGCAAGAATCCCGACCCCACCCAATTGGCGTTGCTCCGCGAGGAACTCGGACTCAACAAGAGCTTCGTGATGCAGTACGTTGACTTCGTCTGGCAGACGCTGACGTTTGACTATGGTCGTTCCTGGGCCGACGACACGCCGGTTCGCGAAGTGTTCTGGCGTGGTCTGGGGCCCACGTTGTCGGTTTCGCTTCCTGCGTTCGTGCTCGGGGCACTGCTCGCGATCGGGATTTCGCTTGTGGTTGCGTTGTATCGAGGGTCCATTCTCGATCGTACGGTCACCGCACTCGCGGTGGCGGGTATCTCGATCAGTTCGTTGGTCTACATCTTGATCGGCCAGTGGCTGCTCGCGGACCAATGGAAGTGGTTTCCGGTGTGGGGCTACAGCTACGGACCTGGGGCGGTCGTCTTCGTGGCGTTGCCGGTGCTCATCTGGGTGAGCCTTTCGGTGGGCACCGACGTCCGGTATTTCCGTACCGTCGTCCTCGAAGAGATCGGTCGGGACTACGTTCGCACCGCACGAGCGAAGGGTCTGCGAGATGGCAACGTGATGGTCCGGCACGTGCTGCCGAACAGCCTGATTCCCATCATCACGCGGCTCACCATCGGCTTGCCCTTTTTGTTCACGGGAAGCTTTCTGCTTGAAATCTTCTTCGGAATTCCAGGTCTGGGAAGCACCTTGTACACCGCCATCACCAACTCGGATCTGCCCGTTGTCAAGGCGTTTACGATGCTCGGGTCGGTGCTCTACGTTTTCTTCAACATCGTGGCCGACGTGCTGTACGCCTGGGTCGACCCAAGGATCCGTTTCGAATGAGCACTGTCGTACGTACTCCTGCTCGTGAAGCCTGGGACCGGTTCCGCAAGGATCGGTTTGCGGTGGTTTCCCTCGTGGTGTTTGGCCTGTTCGCGCTGACCGCCCTGGTGGCCCAGATCGTGGAGTTGGTGGATGGTCCGCCCTTTGTCTACGACCTCACCCTTTCCGAAATGGGGTTTGAGGTGTCGGAGACCGCGACTCCGCCTGACCCCACGCATCCGCTGACCAGTCTGGGCACGACTTCGCAGGGCAAGTCGGTGCTCATTCGCGCTTTTCATGGCACCAAGGTGGCCTTTGTCGTGGGGACGTTCGGGGCCGGACTGGCCGTGCTCATTGGCACCACGTTGGGCTTGGTGGCCGGCTTCTTTGGCCGCTGGATTGATGAGACCGTGGTCTATGTGTACTCGACGGTGGCGTCGATCCCCTATCTGCTGCTCATGTTGGCCCTGGCATTCATCGTGCGCCAAGGTCCGATCGCCGAGGTTTATCGGAGCCTATGGTTTGCCGACTACCTTTCGATCGGCTTGTTCAACATCGTGGTGGTCGTCGGATGCACGTCATGGGTGACGTTGTGTCGTCTGGTGCGGGCCGAGGTCAAGAAGATCCGCAACCTCGATTACGTCCAAGCCGCTCGCGCATTGGGTCTGCCCCCACGCCGCATCCTCATTCGGCACATTCTGCCGAACGTGGCCCATCTGGTGCTCATCAACTTCAGTCTGACGTTCGTGACCGCCATCAAGAGCGAGGTCATCCTGACCTTCCTGGGGGTGGGCGTGGACCGCGAACCAAGCTGGGGTCAGATGATCGCTGATGCAAAGTCGGAGCTGATGCAAGGCATCTGGTGGCCTTTGCTCACCAGTGGCATCGCCCTGTTCTTGCTTACGCTATCGGTCAACGTCATGGCCGACGCGATGCGAGACGCGCTCGATCCGCGCCTGCGTAATTAGGAGCTGACGGCCGGTGGAGGCTATTCCAAGCTTTGGACCCGGACGACGGTGAGCGAGCTGGGCTGAATATCGCTCGGAAGCATGACTTCGTTTCCGTCGTCGGGCCGCGTGGTGGTGTATTGGAGGCTCAACTCCTGGCCCGCCTGAAGCTCAAGTGCGTCGGTGATCGTCAACGTGTCCCATCCGCCGTTAATGCCGTACCCCGAGGATGCTTTGAGCCGATCTTCACCGTCCACCCTAAGGTACAGCCCACTGGTGTGGGCAAAGTTTGTCGCAACCGCGCCGACTCGAGCCATAACCATGTAGATTCCCTCAGTCGGGACGACGATCGTGCTTGGGTCGCTCGTTCCAGGAAGCAGACCAAAGCCCTCGGTCCCTCCGATCTCGGTCATCTCCGCGAATACCACGGTGTTTCGAATCTCCCCCACGGCAATCGGTTGCTGCGTCCATCGCTCGAGGCGTACGCCGACTCGTTCGGTGGCCGTCATCACCGCTGCAAGCTCGGCTCCAAGGATCTCATTGGCCGCCGTGAGCCCCTTGACCGAGGCTTCGAGCGTGTCGAGCCGATCGGTGAGTTCCCCTACGACCTCATCGAGTTCCGTTCTCGACACGTCGGTGGGCTCGACAGGGGGCATGACTTGGCAACCTGTCATGATCCACAAGAAGGCAGAGGCGTGAATCTCGTTTCTTGCCACAATCGCACCTCACACTGTTGCGTAAGGGTAGCACTACTGAAGATCCCGGTTGGTTTCGTTCACGTCAGTGCCGGCGTCTCATCCCGACTCGCCGACGGGGGCCGTCACACACGACCAGCTGCCGTAGCCAAGGTCCACCGCATCTCTCCGGTAGTGTTCGCACCAACTCATCGAGGAGCATTCGGCGTCCAGGCAGGGAATGTCGGGGTCGGTGTAGGGGAGGCCCGTCTGATCGACGGGGAGGCCGGAGAGCACGAACTGGGGTGAAGCCAACAGCACGGCACAGTAGTCTCGAACGACCTCGCGGTGCTCATGGGCTGGCGCACTCAGCTCGACGTTCCAAATCTCGGAAATCTGGTTGGACTCGAGACCCGCTAGCCCCGCCTCCCGGTCCGCCCAGAGCCATTCCACCCCGATCATGCGGAACTTCAGGGCCTGCAAGGCCTGGCGCAGGGTGAGGCCGTGGGTGGCATCGGTCAAGGCATCGATCACATCGTCGCCCCCGCCGTAGGGGGAGCGGCACTGGTACGCGCCACCCACCGTATGGTTGGTTTCCCAAGCCAGTGCTGAGGCCATGCCAAAGCGTGTGAATCCCGGTGCGAAATGCGACACATAAGCTCCAAGGTCGGTCTGAAGCTCGATGTCGTTGAAGTGGGTCGGCTGCGACCAGCCCAGCGCCGCGTTTCGTTTGCGAATGAGGGTCGGTACGGGCCAACGATGAATCAACTCGCCCTGGCCGTTGCGTGCCACCCCCGTGAGTGGGTCCTCGTCCGCATGGGCCGGCGTATCGTGCCAGGGATCGAGCACCATCGGTAAGACGTAGGGGTCGTGGGGGCTGTCTTCGGGCGCGTTCCGGTTGACGAACTCCGAAAGGGCGATTTGCTTGATGACATAGCGCAACGACCAGTCATTTTCGACCAGCCCTTCCGAGAGTTCCTTAAGGACCAACGCTTGGTCGGCATTACGCGGAAACCCGTGCTCGAGCGTCAAGGCCTGACCCGACAGGTGTTTGGCGACATCCTCGACAAAGGTGAGGGCCGTGAGGTGGGCCATCCCCACCACCGGATCCGTATACACGGGGACCGGATCGGTCTGCTGATGGATCAGGTACCCTACGACCTCGTCCAGTGTTTCGTCGTTCAGAAGGAAGAGGGGCATCTGGCCTGCGGCAGACCCCGCGGTGATGGTCAATCGAAGGCGCTGGGCCGACATCGACGCCGTCAGAGTCTCAAGGTCCAATGGGACGGGATAGCCGTTGAGCATGCCATCGACGCCCGTGGCCTGGTGGCACACGTCGCAGCTCGCCAAGTTGGGTTCACCGTCCGCGAGGGTTTCGTAGGACGACCGAGTCGTGGTGATGGGCGATCCATCCACGAGATCCCGAAGGCCATCATCGAACTCGTCGAGGAAGTCGAGGATGCGCACCTGGGTCCCCGTGTGCTCACCCCATCCCGCGAACGCGGTTGGCGTGCCGTTTTGGCGAGGCCGAGGATGCTCGAGCAGCCCATCGCCCACGCAGGTCTCGTCCATGCCCCAGGGCTTGTGCCCCGACTCGTTCGCATTGGCCTGAATGCGATTGAACAAATCCCGGAACCGCTGTTGCATCTGGTTTCCGCCGATCGAGCCATCGTGCATGGTGCCATCGTCGTTGAGGCTACGGAAGGCGGAGAACTCGAGATCGATGTAGTCAACGGCGGGCACATAGCGGTCCCAATTGCCATTGCGAGGCACTGGATTGGTGGTGCTGTAGGTCGTGGTGTGACATTCAAGACAGTCTTGGTGACGATTGAAGTAGCTGTCGAACACCGTCCGTCGCGCATCGACCGCGCCTTCGAAAGCGGCCAGTGGAGCAAGGCGGGCTCGGAGCAGCGCGTCCATTCGGTCTGTACGGAGGCTCGCTCGAAGGACGTCCTTCATCGTGAATTCAAAGCACTCACGGCGACCCTTGCTCGCCGACGTCGTGGCCCTTCGTCCATCGTCCCGGGGCCGACTAACGAGGGTCCGGCCGGCATGTTCTTCCGCCAGTTTCCCCGCGGTCCGCCCTCCGGCGTCGAGCGTTAGATCGTCACTCGCACTTTCATTCGAAACGCAAAAGCGCTCATCCCAATTTGCGGTGCGCAGATGGTTGGTCAAGGCCCAGTCGTAGTTTTGCGGTACATATGCCTCGGTGTAGCACCGTTCTTTGGCGTTGCTCGCATCTTCCGTCGATACGCGGAGCTGGTGCATCAGCAAGTCGTCCCAATGATCCACAAACTCGGGCTGTTGCATCAGCGTGTCGAGCAGCGCCTCACGGCCGTGCTGGTGTTCCAGTGAGATCAGGGCGGTGAGTTCTTGCGGACTGACCGGGCCGCGTCCAAGAAGGGCGTTGGTGGACCACATGACAAACGCTCGGTCCCCCGCATCGTCTTCGGGAAGGTTCCAACATCCGCTCAACCCAACGAGGGCCGACGAGAAAATCCATGTTCGCATAGGAACTCCTTGAAGCTACTGCTGAATGAGGTTGAGGATGGGACCGGGGTTCGAGTCATCGGGCTCACCTGCCAATTGCGCAAGTCCGTCGAGCAGCATCGAAGGGGTGATGGAATCCGTTTCGGTGGTGGAGCTACGCACGATGCCGTTGCTTTCGGACTGGTAGGACAGCCGACCGGTCAGGCCGGGGGTGTTGATCGGACCGCCGAAGAGGAGGGAGGCATAGGCGTCCGCCCAGTGCTCGGAGCCGTTGACCCCATCGAGGAATCGTCCGAACTCTGCGTGAAACACCACGAGTGTGGAATCCAGATCGAGATGCTCCGCGGTCCGCAATGCCTCGCAGATGCCCCAGATGATTGCATTGTGGTGCGAGGAGTGTGCGGTGTCGTGGTTGTCGATTTGGTGAGTGTCGAAATCGGGGGCGGCATTTCGTCCACCGATGATGGTGACGTGACGGGCGCCCTCGTGCAGGAGATGGACCCCGAGTTGAACCGATTTGGTGATTCCGTTGGACGTGTACGAATTGCTTTCGAACGTCTCGACATCAGGCCCGTCGCTTAGCACGCCATGGGTCTGCTCCCAGGCGGCCATCCGGGCCATTGCATCGTTGTAGATCCCGAATTCGGGAGCCCTCACCGGGCCGGTGGAGTGGCGCAATCGGCGCTCGTAGCGCGCCCGGTACGCCGTGAGTAGCGAATCGGTATTGGACCGGTTGGCGCGGGAAAGACGGCTCACGAACGGCCGGCCTACGGGCACGACGAAGGGCCGCGCGTGGAGACCGAGCGAACCGGTGGCGGTCGCCAGGCTGGTTAGCGTAGCGTTCTGCTCTGGATCAAGGACCCAAGACGCGGGCATGTCCCCGGTGCCCCAAGCGTCCTGGATGCGAGCCCCAAGCGAAACAGCAGCAGGATTGCCGATGTTGATGCCTGAAAGTGCATAACTGGCCGCCAGAGTGTGGGCGGAGAAGGGCGCCCGCATCGCGACGAGATGGGTTCGAGCGACGCCACCCAACTCCGCGAGGGGGTGAAAGCCGTCCCCCAGCATCACGGCATGGTCGAGGCCAGGATGGGTGGTGTCGGTCGCATGAATTTGCCGATACGCCCCTGCAGCCGACGGGATTCGGGCCGAAACGGGGTCTCCAAAAGGGCCATTGTGGGGCATCCACAGCGTTTGGCTATGGGCAGGGGCACGAAACAGGAAGATCTGCAAGATCTTGAGGGGCGCTGGGCCGGCCGGCAAACTGGCTCGAGCCCCTCCAGAAAGCAGGCTTGCTCCGGCAGCAAGGCCCAAGCCTTGCAGGAGCTGTCGTCGTGATTGCATGGGCATCCTCGCGTTGGTCGTCCTCGACCTCGCAAGGCTCAGGCCAAATCAAGAAGGCCTAAAAATAGAGATTTAAACAACGACATGCCCTTGGGGGCGCGCTCGCTTCGCGCGAGAGCCGGCTGCGCCGCGCAAACCGCGCGGGCTACACCGTCAGTCATGGACCCTGAACAGACCGTCGTTCCAAACAGCGCGGTTGGTGGCATGCCGGCCCCCTTGGTGGCCGGCCGATACCACGTGGGTGACCTCGTGGGCCGAGGAGGGGGAGGACAGGTTCACCGCGGGGTGGACACCTTCACGGGTGATGACGTGGCGCTGAAGTTTGTTCGGCGCGATTCGCAGGGGGCCTCTGCACAACTTCGCCGTGAGCTCACCGCCCTGCGCTTGGTGGACCTTCCAGGCGTGGTGCGACTTCGCGACGATGGCCTTCACGACGGGTTCATCTTCTTGGTGATGAACTGGCTCGATGGCGGATTGTTCGACTCCCTCGGGGCGACGGGTTGGGAGAAATGGAAGACCCAGGCGTTTGCTCTTCTGGAAGCCGTGGGCCGACTTCACTTTCTTGGCCTGGTCCATGGCGACCTCAAGCCCTCCAACGTCCTCCTCGATGCTGCACAACGACCCGTCATCACCGATTTTGGGTTGGCAAGTGGCGCCGCGGTCACCGACACTGAGGGATGGATCGCAGGGACGGCCCGCTACATGGCGCCCGAACAACGACGTGGCGAACCCCTGGATGGCCGAGCCGACCTGTACGCGCTCGGCGTGATGTTCGAATCGATGGGCGCCCCGCCGGATGCCTGCTCGGTGTTTCGATGGATGCAGGCGGCCAAACGCGAGGACCGCCCCGATTCTGTCGAAGCCGTGCTGGAGGCCTTGGGAGCGGGTGGTTCGCTGGTCGGGGTGTTTCCCGAGTTGAGCGACCGGGTCACGGTCCGCGAACTACGAAGGTTGTTCTTGGGCCGTCCCTCGTTCTTGCACGTAGCCGAAGATGCGGCTGCGGTCCTGCTCCAACGGACGACGGGTCGTCGCGAGGCCGTATGCAACGAGCTCGAGCGATGGATTCGAGCCGGTTTGTGCTACCGCGACGGACCGGGCGTGGTCATTCGTCGTGATGCGGTCGAGCGCATCATCGGCGAACGTCGAGCCGTCAGCCCCTCCCTGGATGCTGCTCTGCGTGCCCACCGCAGAGGAGAGACCCGACAGGGTCTCGCGATCTTGGCGGCCCTCGATGACCGGTCCCCCGACGCAGCGGATGCCACCGTTGACCTTGCGCTGAGCCTGTGGTCGCCCCCGGTGGTTCGGGCCGCCGCCTACCAGGCCGAACGACGCGGATGGACGCTTGCCGGACAGGTGCTTGGCGCTGCGCAAGCCGTGCTCTCCGGCAATGCCGAGAAGGCCCTGGCTGCGCTCGGCCCCCCCTCTAAGACCTTCGATCGCCTACAGGGGTGGCGACTGGGCGTAGGCATCAGTGCCGCCTTGCGCACGGGTCAAGTGGACGGCTGGCTGGACGCGGCGGACCGGTGGGCCAGTGACGATGCGTTTCGCCGGGCTCGGCTCGCGGCCTGGCGAGGGCGCATCGCCTATGTGCGGGGCGATTTCGAAGCGGCACTGACCCACGAGCGACAAGCCTTGAGCGGGGCCACGGTGCCTGTCGTTCGTCTGTCTCGATTGACGACGGCGGCTGCGGCAGCCCTTGAGACCTCTGCGATGGCCGAAGCCCGAGCGTGGGCGACCCAAGCTCGCCGCATGGCCCGGCGTCTTCGACATGGTGTGGCCGAAGCGAGAGCGTGGTGGCTCGTACGCACGATTGCGCTACGCAGCGGCGCGGTTCCGCCCCCCCAGCCCCAGTGGGTGCCCGCCGCTCAAGAAGTCCACGGGTTCATCGGAGCTCAACTCGCCCTCACCGAGTGTGCGCTTGCGTGGCATCACGAACAGATCCCCCTTGCGGCTGAACTGTCGATCCAAGCGCTCGACGGTTTTGGGTCACGGGCCGCGATCGCCGACCTGGCTCGTGCGTTGGCTTGGCGCTGTGGGGTGTCGGAGCCCCCCACCCAGCTGTCGGGGGGATCCGCCGAACTCGATTTGCAGACGTGGACGCTGTGTGCGGAGGGAGGACTCGTTCTCGGTACTCCCCCCACGGTGCCCGAGCCACGCCTCGTGGATCGCTGGCTCGACGTGCTGCCCGGGGATCGATGTCGGGAGGCCGTCAGTCGATGGGGATGGGGAAGTTGGCCGGGCTGAGATCGTAGGTGTAGTCCGTCTGGGTGTACCACTCGATGCTCGGGATGTTGTATTTCGCAAAGAACGCCCCTGTGGTGGCCGGCGGCTTGTCTGAGACCGCCACGACCCTCAGGGTCTCGCCTTCCTCATCGAGCATGGAAAACGACGCGTCGAACAACCAGTGCTCGACGATTTTCGTGGTGTTGCCATCGTTTATGTGCCGCTCCCGCAGCATCGCCCCGGCGAAGCACACCGAAGGCACCGTCCAAGCCGAGCCTACGTAGTCCCCACAAGACCCTTCGGTGGATTGCACCAACACGAAGGCATGCCGCTCGATCTTCGAGCCGCCGTACGTAAACTGCTGGCCTTGGGTGCTCGTTGGCGGGGTGGTGGTGGTGGTGTACGCAAACTGCGGAGCGCTGTAGGCATCGTTGAGCCAGTCCTCGTGGTTGTTCTTGAGGTATTCGAAGGTCCACTCGAGACTGGCTTTGGGCTTGATCATCTCGAGTTCGAACGGGGCGCCTGCGTCCTCTGCGAAGCTCGGTGAGACGATCCAGTGCTCGACGAACGTCTCCCCTTGGGCCACAGGGGTATCCACCGTTTCACCGAAGATCGTGCCCATTTCGATGCCGTTGGAGGTGAGCGTCACGACGCCCTCGTCGATCTGGAACACGGGGGTGGGAGTGGCGGCGAACCCGAGCCCTCGGTCTCGCGTGGTGCGGGGCGAGCGGTCCCTCAGGTCATCGAGCAGCTCCAGGTGCCGTTCGTAGGCTTCCGGCGAGTCATCGGCGAGGGACGGAGACGACAGCAGCATCAAGGCAATCATAAGCAACGCTCCAGGAGGGGACCCGGGTCGCTGCAATTCATGCGCCAGCCGCGGGTGAGGCACCATACCGAATCTGTGGGCTTGATCCACGTCCGAGGCATGCGCGCTTGGCGCGGTGCGCGCGCGAACCGCGCGAACCGCGCATTCACCCCCGCTGGCGAACTCGCAGCCCGTGCTTCTTCACAAAGCGCGCCAGCACGTGGCGACTGGATAGCCCCAGCTCTCGCCAGGCCGGTTCTTGATGGCCTCCGTGGCGGTCGAGGACCGCTTGAACGAGGACCGGATCGAGGGTGCCCGGATCGACCGGTCCGCTGGGTTGTGAGGGCAACGAGGAGGCCTGCATCTCGGGGCCAAGTTGGTCGAGCACCCCATCGCGGGCGTAAGCAATCGCCGACCAGAGCAACCCTTCGAGCTGCCGTACATGGGTTGTGTAGCGCTCGGTGAGCAATCGGCGGAGCAGCCGGAAGCTCACCCGAGGCCCGCGATCGAGCTGGCCTTCGGCAAACAACCGTTGTTGAAGACCCTCATCCTCGGCAACGATGCGCCGGATCAAATGGACGACGAGCAGGGGAATGTCATCGAGTCGGTCCTCGAGGGGCGGCACGGTCACATGAATCTTGAACCGAGCCCGAAGGTCGTGCTTCAGCGACGCGAGGTCGCGATTGGTGGCGGCGATGATACGCAAGTCCGACCTTCGTGCGCGAGCCTCGCCAAGCCGGGTGTACTCCCCGTCGTCGGCCACCCGCAGGAGCCGGGCCTGGACCGGCTCGGGCAACTCGCCAAACTCATCTAAGAACAGTGTCGAACCGTCCGCCTCTCCGATGAGACCGGGGCGAGCCGGCATGCCGGGATTGGGGTACCCGCGGGTGTTCCCAAAGAGTTCAGCGTCCGCCAGGGACTCGGGAATCGTGGCGGCACTGCGCGTCACCAGCGCGTGGTGACCCCGCCCAGACTGGGCGTGGAGGGCGCGGGCGACGAATTCCTTGCCGCTTCCAGACGGTCCCGTCACCAGAACGTGCACGCCACGCGCCGAGACGAAGCGTAGGCGCTCCCGAAAGTGCCAAGAGACGTCGGACTCACCGACCCACCCCGCGGCGTCCGGCCCTCCCCACGGCACCATTTCGGACGCCGAAGGAGGCAGGGGGCGCCGGTGGCTGACCCGAAGCATGACCCGGTCGCCGAGCTCGATCAGGTCGCCTTCGTGAACGGGGCAGCGCGTGGCCGGTTGTCCGTTCAGCCGCAACGGCAGACGTCCCAGGTTTTCAATCTCGATCTGGTCCCTGCGCACCGTGACTTGGAGCTGCTTGCGAGAGAGCTGAGGGTCGTTGAGCGGGCCGGTAGGCTCGATCGTACCGGGTCGGTGGCGGCCCCAAGGCAACGTGCCATGGCGCCCCAACACAGGGTCGCTCTGCCCTTCGAGGTTTGCAAATTCTCCCACCCTTCCCGGAGCTTCGGGAAAGGCCATGATGCAGAACCCACGTTCCACGGGTTCACCGCGAGGCGGGCCTCGCTCGGGAGACCATTCGTGGGTCGTCGTGTCACTCATGAAAGCATGATAGTGCGTTTCGATCCAACGTCTCACAACGTCTGCGAACCCAAAGGAATGCGGCGTCGACCTAGGGTTTACGCCGAACGACAGGAGCGACAAGTCCGAGGCCGAAGAGTGTCATCGGAGCCGTCCCTCCGGTTCCCGAACAGCCACACTCCTCGGGCCCAACGTCGATCGGCGTATTCGGGGGGGTGTCGGGGGGGGCCTTGGGTTCCTTCGGCTCCTTCGGGTCAGGCGGCGGGGGCTCGCCCGTTGTGGCGTAGGTCTGAGCGGCTCCGCAGCCTTCGTTGCCCGCGCGGTCCTCGGCGCACAGGGTGACGTCGGTGGTGGTGCCTGCGACAAGCCCCGGTAGCACCACGTGAAAGAGGTCTCCCCCGACAAACCGTGCTGGAACCTCCTCGATGCCTTGACCAAAGTCGCCTCGCGCAAAGGCTCGGCGAAGTCGGGGTCCGCGGTCGGTGACCACCGCGTCGCGCACGGCGAATCGGACCGTCGTCGGGGTGTCTGCATCGACGGTGCCAGGCGCTTGTTGGTGCGTGACGATGGGGGGATTGGGATCCGCCATGGCGGGGGCGGTTCCCAGGTAGACGAGATTGGTCTCGGGAAAGCCCTCCCCTTGGCCCGTGACCGCATCGAGGATGCCATCACCGTCGAAGTCGCCGACGTCGCCCCAAAGTGTAGGGTCGGCGACCGCGGCAAAACCGTCCTTGGCTGGGCTGAAGGTTCCGGTCCCATCGTTCGTGAGCACCCGTTCGGTGGCCTCCAACGACCACACGATGGCGTCGAAATCGTTGTCGTGGTCGAGATCCGCACACGCCACGCCGTTGTCGTCTGCTCCCGGATTGCCCGTGACCCGCGTTCGGGTCTCTTCAACAAATCGGCCCGTGCCGTCGTTGATGAGCAGCTGTTCGGTGAAGCTCGGACCGATGTTGTCCACCCAGATGTCGAGGTGGCCGTCGCCGTTCACGTCACAGATGCCGGGGTTGTAATGGAAGTTACTCCGCGCGGGGGCCAAGTTGTCGCTCGCGTCGGTGAAGCGACCGGTGCCGTCGTTTAGCCACAGGGTGTTGTCGCCTGCGTGGGCGTTGATCAGGATGTCGAGGTCAAAGTCACGATCGGCATCGAACAGGTCCAGATCGTCGTGGTCTTCGCCAGTGGCCCACGTCGTTGGAAGCTGGTCTGAGGCATTCGTGAACGTCCCTGCACCGTCGTTGAGGAGCAAATGTGCGAGTTGACCAAGCGGGCCGGACTGCGCGTAGCCATCGGTCACGATGATGTCGAGATCGCCGTCACCGTCCAGGTCGCCCATGCGCGTCGCCCCGGCCCGAGTGGGCACCGCAGGCAAACGAGCCAGCTGCTCATCGACGAACCTCCCCGTTCCGTCGTTGATGAACAGGGCGGCCGGGTTTCCCGTGCCATCGGGTACGTAGAGGTCGAGGTCGCCATCGGCATCGATGTCGCCCGCGGCCACCTGCCGAACCCGGCCCGCAAAGCCGCCCATCGCGGTTGCTGACACTTCCGTGAACTGGGCGGACCCATCGTTTTGGTAAATGCCAAGGCGCTGGGGGAAACCCTCTTCGAAGAACCCCGAGTAGTTCGCGACGATCACATCGAGATGGCCGTCGCCGTTGAGGTCATCGGCGCGTAGGTAGTTGGTCCAACACCCTCCGCCTTCACACAACTGGACATCCAAAGCGTCGTCCTGCGGCACAAGTACGGGCGCAGCGTAGGCTAGGGTCGCGACAAGGAGCATCAAGCCTCCGTGAGGAGCCTCGACTATGGCTGCTGGACGTTGTGACCCGCTACCGTAGCGGCGGGATGACCTCGCCGTTGCCGCCGACGAAAGGGGCGTGTGCTGAGTCGTAATGAAGCGACGCCCAGTGCTGTGCACGGTCTTTCACTCGGGTGAGCATGCTGCCAAGGCGCGACGCGGTGATTCGCGGCACGATCCAGTCGGGGATGCTTCCGTCGACCACCAGGCTGGCCTGAAACATGACGAGCACGTGGTCGTCGTCGACCGCCGCCACCAGCCACGAGCCTCGGTTCCACGACGTGAAGACCGCATCATCGAGGTGGCTTGGCGTAATGCCTTCGATGGGGCTCTTCGACACCATGGGCCTTACCGTGTCGAGGCCCTCTGGGTACTCCCACCAAGCATGCTCCCAACAGCGGTCCTTTGTAGCCTTCGCCATGCTGACGTTGGCCCGAGAGCGGACGACGTATTGACGGTCGCGCAACGGCCACGGCAGCGGCACATACCCGTACCAGATGGCTTGGTGGTCGGGGAGCGCCTGCACCAAGAACTCCGGATTTTCTCCTGGCGAGGCGTGAGGTCCCTGGCAGGCAATCCAGGCCTCGCTGACCGAAGCCTTGGCGAGGACTACCCCGAGCGCGGCGCTGGGGTCATCGCCTTGGCCTCGCTGCAGGGTCTGCACCACCTTGCCGTCGCGAAGCCGGGCGCGGTCACTGGCGTCGAGTTTGGGCGGCGAGTGCGTGGCATGGGGAGCACATAGCGCGAACGCCTGGTTCATCGCCGTGTCCAGCTCCGAGGGGGGCGGGCTTGCGGCATGAGCGAGCCCAACAAACGCCATCCAAACCACGGCTTCCCTCCTGCCGGGTCATAACCTTCGGTCAGGGAACATATCCCCCGATGGCTCCCGTGATCTGGAGGTCTTGGGGGTTGAACGGTAGGGCGTCGTTACCGAGGATGAGCCCGGGCCACTCGGTTTGCAAGGCTTCAAGCACGACGGGGTTCGCCAGCGTCCCAAACACTTCGAGACCTCCAGGGCCGTCGTCACCGATGTTGAGGCCCGCGGTGGTGTCGAAGCGCATGCGAACGCCGGCCTCGAGGGTAAGCACAGGGACGGGCTTGATGGTTGGGGAGCCCACGTTGAGTGAACCGATGACTCGGTAGGCCAGGCCTAGATTCTGCAGTGTGAGGGGCCGAAGCAAGACTTCATCGGTGCCTTCGCTCCACGAGATGGCCTGGTCGACGCCGCCGACGTGTCCGAATCCCACACGAGGCAGCTCCAGAAAAGGCATGTAGAGGGCCCCGAGGCCGTTGCCGATGAAGGTGTCGTCTTCGAGCGAGAACAGGTCGCCTTCGAAGAGGTTGATGCCGTAGCCCCCGTTCATCTCGAGCGTCGACCGCAAGACCCCGGCGGTGCCGCCGTACTCGCCGTGAACGCCATCGCCACCATTGTTGGCGATGGTGCTATCGAGGATGACCACCCCGCCGTACCCTGCCACTTCGATGCCATGCAGGTCGGCATCCTGGACGGTGCAATGGTCGAACACGACCACGCTCTCGAAGGTGCTCACGAAGATGGCGCTGCCGACCGTGCGCTCTACCGTCGTGTAGGAGAGCTGAGAGCCATCATCGACCGAATAGGTGCCGAAGTTGATGCCCGCCCACCGGTCTTCGAGGTCGGCGGGGCCTGTGATGTGGATTTCGGCCCCTTTCTCGCCCCGCGCGACGAGGTGGCCGCCACCATAGTTGCCCACCAGGATTTTGATGCCGGACCCCATCTGGATGTCGACGCCCGGCCCAATGGTCCAGGTTGTGATTTCCTCCTGGCCCACCGGGCCGATGAGGAGGGGAGCGGGGTAGTAGCCATTCGGTGCGAGATCGACGACCGAGTAGGGCGCTCCGAGGTTGGACCAAGTGGCGCTGCGGGCGATGACGCCAACCGCGACCTCCACGGTAGCGCCGTCCTCGAACACGTGGCGGCCCGAAAGCGTGCCCACCGCGTCGGCGGGAATCGAGATCGGCGGCCCCTCGGTATTCTCGAACCGATTGGACTCAAACGCGACCGCTTCGCCTGCACCTCTGAACCGCATGCCCGTCCCCAGGCTGTTGCGAATCGTGGTGTGGACCAAAGTGGTGGGGCGCAACACGGTGATGGCGGCTGGCTCCTCGCCAATGCGCGTGTCGCCCGTTCCCTCGAAGGCGGAGTGGACGAGGCGCGCCAGCCCTTTGCCTTCTTCGATGATCAAGCCAACCCAGGCGCCTGAACCCCGACGCCGAAACGTGATGGGTGCATCGGGGGTCCCGGTGGCATCGAGAGAACCCGTGGACGCAACAACGATCGCACCGGCCGGGGCGATCTCGACGCTTACCCCGGCTGCGATCTCGAGCGCGCCCTGAATCCGCACCTCACCGTCGACCACGTAGGGCACATCGAGGCAGTTCCATGTCGCGTCTTCAACCAAACTAGGAACGATGATGGGGTCGATGAGTCCCTTGCACTCGGGAGGCTGGACGGCTGGAGTTCCCGTTTCGCCGGTTGGGGACATCGTTGGGCGAATGCAACTTCCCGCGTCGCACGTCGCGCCCGCACCAAATGCCTGTTCACATGGAACGTCGGTCTCGCACGGGGTGAGTGCGGTCAGGCAGCCTGTGGCCAGAATCGTGAAGGGAACGATGCGCTGCAACACCATGGCCTCCGGACCCGCAGAGCCCTCCCTACCCTGTGGGGGGCCAGTCGCAAGTAGGCTGAAGGTTTGCAACTCTGGTGGTCATGTTCGGTCGCGTTGCCTCGTCTCCAAGGGGATAGGACCATGACCATAAGCCTTCTACCTTTCCTACTCGGTTCGATTGGGGCAACCCCTTCTTTTGCGCAAAGCGCAATCGTGGTTCATGCCCCCGGCTCTGCTTCATCGCCGGCCCCTGCCGTGGATCGCCTGGTGGATGACCTCGCGGGCTTGGGGATGCTCACCGACTGGAACATCTACGATGCGGGTGGGGCCACGCCGTTGGACGCGGAACTTGCGCAGTACGATGCGGTCCTGCTGGTGGCCGACGACCAGGGGTTTTTGGACCCCATCCTGTTGGGCGACCGGCTTGCGGGGTTCGTGGACCAGGGCGGTGGAGTCGTCATGGTGGGCGCGGCCCTGGGTAACGCCACAGGCGTCGCGGGTGATTTCCTCGACGTCACTCCCGTCCTTCCGGGGCCGATTGAGGTCATTGGAGCGCCGTCGGTGGCCCGTCAGGCGGTCGGCTTTCAATGGAAACAAGCCGTGGGGGGCTTCGAAGTGGGCCATCCGACGGTTTATGGATTCAATCGGTTTTCTGAGGGATCTGGAACGACGCGCTTGGCAAACCCGGTCGTGGCCACCGGAGCGCTCGTGGCGGCCGTTTACGACGATGGCGCGGCGGCGGTGATCGTCCGTCCCGAAGTCGGGCAGAGCGGTCGGGTAGTCGCGCTCAACGTGTTTCCGTACGCCACAGATCGCGATCCCCGTGGATGGACGGGTGATGGTCACCGACTGATCGTGGAGTCCCTCCTTTGGGCCGGTGGCTACAGCCGACCTGCCAACACCGCCCAAAATACCACCGCCGGACTGGACTTTGACTGCGACGGGACCGATTCCGCCCTCCAGGCGTTGGTCGACCCGGATGCCCCCATCTACGGGGCTTGGCTCGATACCGATGGCAACGGCACGAACGAGACCAGAGAGGTCCTCGGTACTTGTGCGGATCGGGTCGACCCGATCACGAACGCGCCACTGACGAGCACGGACTTCTTCTTTGATACGACGTCACACGGCTGCACCTACCTGCTGTCCGGCCTGGACGAACTCGATTCGGCCCTGCACGTCGAGGGCCCCGGAGATGGGCGGTTAGGGCCCGATCCCGCAGGCTCCACGGTGACGGATCCGTTCACCGGCCTGGTTCGTCCGGTGGCCTCGGTGGAGGTGTTTGGTCCGAACGGCACGCTCGACCAGCAAGCGGTGCTGGAATGCGACAATTGCCCCTTGCACTTCAACCCCGACCAGTACGACATCGACGGTGATGACATCGGGGATTTGTGCGATGTGTGCCCGTTCCTGCCGAACACCGCTTCGACGGATTCGGACGGCGATGGCATCGGAGATGCGTGCGACAACTGCATCGATGTCCAGAATGCCGTTCAGCGCGACACGGATGGCGATGGGTTTGGGGATGCTTGTGACGTGTGCCTCAACGACTTCGAAATGGCGCTGCGCGACGAGGACCGGTGCGGGTTCGACGGGCCCGATGGCTTTCCCGATGCGTGCGACAACTGCCCCGACGACTGCAACAAAACCCAAAGCGACATCGATTTGGACGGAGTGGGCGATGTGTGTGACAACTGCCCTCAGACGCCGAATCCCGACCAGTACGACAATGACCTGGATGGCTACGGGAACGCCTGTGATCCGTGTCCCCGCGATTCCGCGCTCACGCCTGACAATGCCGTCGACAGCGACCTTGACGGGGTGGGGGACCCCTGCGATGTCTGCCCCTCCGAGCCCAATCCTAAGCAGCTCGACACGGACCGAGATGGGCGGGGTGACGTCTGCGACCGTTGTCCCATCGTGTTTAGTCCAAGCGATGCCGATGAGGATGCGGATGGAATTGGGGATGCATGCGACAATTGCCCGAATGATGCGAACGAAGATCAGCAAGATGACGACGGGGATGGCATTGGCAATGCGTGCGATTTATGCCCGACCGTCCTGAACGTCACCGAAGACACCGATCTCGACGGGTATCCGGATGACTGCGATACCTGCCCCTTTCTGCCCTCCCCCGACAACGCCGATGTCGATGGCGATGGAGTCGGCGACATTTGTGACAACTGCCCCGCCACCGCAAACCCGGGGCAGCGCGATCGCGATGGGAACTTGGTGGGGGATGTGTGCGAGGCGCCAACCGGGCCCGGCTGTGGGGCTGCGGGGTGCGGAGGGTGTAGCGGAATGGGCGGCGGACCGAGCCCCGTCGCCTGGTTCGTCGTGGCGTGGGTTGTCGGTCTGCGTCGCTCGCGCAAATGACGTGCGCTGACCGAGCCTGACTCGACCACCGCAGATGTGAGCTTTCGGGCGCTGTACGGCAAGGGGGTCCCTCGACGGGATTCACGAATCACCGGAGGTGCCTTTGCGATGGACGGCTTCAATGGTTCCCTTGGTCACGTTGGCGTGCTCGTTTCCAGACCGCCCCAACAGACCTTCTCCCCAAGGAATTGACGACAATGCAGAAGAGCGCCGAGACCGGGCGCGGGGGGACCGAAACGACGGAGACTTCGACAGGCCAACGGTAGAAGAGCGTGAAGTTCGCAACTTCGATGGAACGAACAACAACCTTGCCAATCCGGAGTGGGGGGCCTCGTTTACGCATCTCGAGCGGTGGGTGCCGGCAGACTATGGCGATGGGCGAGCCACGTTGGCGGGCGCGGAACGCCCCAGTGCGAGATTGGTTTCGAACCTGATTGCGGCGCAACCCGAAGACGAAGAGGACCCCAACCCGTTTCGGGCCAGCGATTTTGTGTGGCAGTGGGGCCAGTTCGTCGACCACGACATCGGCCTGACGGACGGCGCAGAGGAACTGGCGCCCATCCTGGTTCCCACCGGGGATCCGTGGTTCGATCCGCAGCGTACCGGAACCCAGGTCATTCCCTTCAATCGAGCGCTTTTCGACCCCGCAACGGGAACCACAAGCCCGCGCGAACAAGAAAACGAGATCACTGCGTGGATCGACGGTAGCATGGTCTACGGCTCGTCCGAGGTTCGGGCGACGGCGTTGCGGGAATCCTCGAACAGCCCGTTTCTCGACACGAGCGGTGGCGACTTGTTGCCCTTCAATCGGGATGAACTGACCAACGCCAATGGCCCCGTCGCGAACCCGAGTCGGCTGTTTCTGGCTGGCGATGTCCGGGTCAATGAACAGGTGGGCCTGGCCACGATGCATACGCTGTTTGTACGCGAACACAATCGATGGGTCCGGGAGCTTGAGGACGAGCGTCCTGACGCCGACGGCGAGGCCCTTTACCAGCAAGCTCGTCGGCTCGTCATCGCCGAAATCCAGATCATCACCTACGAGGAGTTTCTGCCTGCGCTCATCGGGGCAAACGCGATGCCGGCGTACACGGGCTACGATGCAACCGTCCACCCGGGTTTGTTCAATGGCTTTTCGGTTGCCGCGTTCCGGCTTGGGCACAGCATGGTCAACCCGCAATTGCGGCGCATCGATGACGATGGACGCACCATCGGGGCGGGAAACCTCGATCTTCGGGAGGCGTTTTTCACCGCTCCCCAGGTGCTAGACGGGCGCCGAGACCTCGAACCTATCTTGCGAGGGCTCGCATCTCAGCGACATCAACGGCTAGACACCCGCGTGGTGGCCCCGCTTCGGAACTTTCTGTTTGGCGAGCCTGGTTCGGGGGGGCTCGATCTGGTCGCCCTGAACCTTCAGCGAGGTCGAGACCACGGCGTGCCGAGCTACGTATCCGTGCGTCAGGCGTTGGGGTTGGGGACGGTCACGTCGTTTAGCGACATCACGGCGGATGTGGATGTCCAGGCGCGCCTTGAAGAGGCGTACGGACAGGTCTTGGCCATCGACCTGTGGGTCGGGGGGCTGGCCGAGGACCCGCTTACCTCCGAGGGGTCGCAGGTTGGTCCATTGTTTCGGACGATGCTCGTCCGTCAATTTGCCGCGCTCCGGGATGGGGACCGATTTTGGTACACCCGTGACCTGAGTGCCGATGAGCTAAGCCGCGTCTCGGGCACGCGACTGTCGCAGATCATTCGGGCCAACACCACCATTGGCAACGAGCTATCCGACGACGTCTTCCACGTCCCCTGACCAGGTCGCGACGAGGCGAAAGCCTAATGTTGCAAGCCGGCTATGGGCAGGCAACCCCGTTCGGCTGGCCAGACGACACGCTTGAGCGTCGGACGCCCAGCTGCCGCCGCGAATGACGTGGCGCTGCTCGGTCAACACACTCGTCGTCCATTCGTGAACGCCTCCTGCGACATCGAGCACGCCGTAGGGCGAGCGGTCATCCGGAAACTGGGCCACCGGGCCAATGCGGGGCCCGCCCGGCAAGCTGTCTCGCATGTGGCACCAACACGCATCGAAGGCCTCGCCCCAGGGGTAGGCGCGACCGTCGGCGCCTCGCGCGAGCTTCTCCCACTCGTCTTCGGTAGGAAGCCGAAGGGGCAACCCGGTCTGTGCGGAGGACCAGTTCGCGTAGGCGGCCGCATCTTCGAGGGACACCCCGACCACCGGCCAATCGGGAGACCAACCGTCGGGGAGTTCGAGCTTCTCCGAGGTCCATAGGGGCTCGGGGCGACCGGTGACCAACCGCTGTGCTGGGACGCGAAGCGCCGCTTCATCGGGGGCGAGGGTGCGCAGAAACGTCAGGTAGGCCTGGCTCGTGACCGCGGTGCGGCCCACGAGAAGTCCGGGGAGCCAGGGTGAACAGGGATCGACGGGGCCCCGAGCGCGACGGTCTCCGCCCATGCGGAACCGTCCCTCGGGAACAAAGCAGAAGTCGTCGGGCACCGGTGGGGCGAGCGGGACGTGCACCACGACATGCTCCAAGCGCGACAGGGCGACGGGTTGCCGCAGCGCCGGACCGGTGGAGGTGGGTTGCTCCACGACCCAGGAGCCCGCTGGGATCGGTCGTCGCTCCAGCGGCAAGGCCACCGTTTCTCGCACGTGTTCGATCCGACGGCGCCCGTTGGAGACCACCTCGATGAGTCGAACCTTGCCCTGGCCCTCGATGGTGATTTCGGCTTGTCCTTCAAACAGATCGTTGAAGCGTCCGCGATCGTGAAACTTGATGCGATCGAGAATCAGCTCGCGTTCGCCAGGGGTGTCGTGCGCTTCTGCCAGGCGGAGGCGTTCGTACCAGAGTTCGGCGAGTACCGCATGGGCTTCGTCAAGCCCGGGCTCGAGCTGAACCGCAGCCATGGCGTGCTCGGCGGTGGTTGTCCAGGAACGGGCTTGCTCGTCGAGAAGGCGTTCGGCGCGAAGTTCGCTCGCCCATAGGCCGGTCTTCGCCTCGGGCGGTGCATGGGGCGGAATTCGGGCCCGTTGCACGGCGGCCACCCGTCGTTCCTCCTCGAGTCGACGTTCTCGCTCCCCGAACGCAAGCCACTCCCGTCGGGCGCGTGCCAACTTCTCTTCGGCCTCGCTCCGTCGTCGCAAGCGGCGGGCGCGACCGCTTCGGACGTCGGTGATGGCGGTCAGCAGGTCGCTCGCGGGCGGCCGATTTGCCGGTTCAGGGGAGGCCGCCCGATGCAACAGCTCGCCCAGCTCGGGGTCGACCCCCTGCGGAGGAGCGTCGGGCAACGCGGCATCGGTCAGGCGCACCACGAGTTCGGCCGGGGATAATCCCTCAGGCCACCGACGAAGGGGCCGGTCCGTGAGCACATCCCATGCGATTGCGGCGAGTGCGAACACGTCGGACGCGGGAATTGGAGCCTGACCGGCGAGTTGCTCGGGGGCGGCGAACTCCGGGGTGCCCGAAAAGGTACCTTGGCGAGCCACAAGGCCGGACCAGTCGAGGACATAGGGATGTCCGTCATTGTCGACGGCAAGGTTGGCGGGGCTTAGGTCGCCGTGAACAACATTGAGCGCATGGGCGTGGGCCACCGCGCTCGTGACGCCTTGAAGAAACGTCAGTCGTTGGTCGGAGGACCAGGCTCGATCGGGGTCGCGACGCCATGCCCGCTGCCAAAGGGCCAAGGTGGTGGTGGGCCCCAACGCAAAGATGACACAGAGGAGCCCGTCGGCGGCCTGTACTCCATGCACCGGCAACACCGAGGGGTGAGCGAGCCGAGCGGTGGTGCGAGCTTCGTTGAGCAGTGCCTCGCGGGCCGCAGCGCCCCCCTCCGGTCGACTCACCTTCACCGCAACCGTGCGGTCCAGGACCGGGTCACGGGCTCGGTACACCCAGCCGACCGAACCGCGAGCCAGTACGTCGACGGGTTCGAGCGTGAGCGCGGTAGGAAACGGTGGGGCATCCGCATCCGTCGTGGCGCGGTGTCCCGCTCCGGGCACCAGACGCTCCAACAGATCGTCGAGGTCGTCGCTCACCACGGTCCTCCCCGATCCCAGCGTGCGATGAGCCGATGGAGCCATTGCCGAGACACGCCCAACGCTTCGGCGGCCCGGGTTCGGTTGCCGCCCGACGCGCTCAGGGCCTCGCGCACCCGTTGCTGTTGGAAGCGCTCGGTCGCGGCCACGAGATCGGCCGGCCAGGTGCGGTCCGGTGGGCTTAGGGCGGTGACCACGGGCGTCAGATCGGTGGCGACCAGCGTTCCGTCACCACGCGCGGCGACCCGGGCCAGGGCTCCCTTCAGTGCGTTGTCCAGTTCGCGAACGTTGCCTGGCCAGGAGCGGGTTCGCAGCGCGGGAAGGACATCGGGCGCCACTTGGGGCTCGGCGATTCCGACCTCCCGGGCCGAACGCTGCAACAGGTGACCGACGAGGGCAGGTAGATCGCCGAGGCGTTCTCGTAGGGGAGGGGTGCGAACCACGCAGGCCGAGAGGCGGTGGTACAGATCGGCGCGGAATCCGCTCTCCAATTGGCCGATGGCGCGGTGAGTTGCCGCCACCACCCGTCCGTCAAAAGTGCGTTCTTCGTCCGCGCCAACCCGGCGGTACACCCCTTCCTGGAGCAGGCGCAAGAGCTTCGTCTGCACCGGACCCGGCAATTCGCCAACCTCATCGAGGAACAGCGTGCCCTGGTTGGCCTCTACGACCAGCCCCCCGCGTGCTCTTGCTGCTCCGGTGAATGCGCCCCGTTCGTGGCCAAACAACGTGGATTCCGCAAGTTCGGGGTCGATGGTGCCCGCATTGACGGCCACAAAGGGCCCTGGGTTGCCGGAAAGGTCGTGGACGGCGTGTGCGACCGCCTCCTTGCCCGTTCCGGTTTCGCCCAGGATGAGGACCGGCCAGGGCATGGGGGCAAAGGCTCGGACCGAGGAATAGAGTTCCCGCATCGCTGGGGTATCGCCCACCAGGCCTTCGATGGGCTTGACGGAGGAGCGCTTGGCGACCATGGGCGTTCGGGGAAGGAGTTCCGCGGCGAGGGCGCAGAGAGCGGCGATGCGGGAGCGGGCATCGGCCGTGAATCGACCGGGCGTCGATGGATCATGCAGGTAGAGTGCACCATGCTCGCCGATGGGGACGCAGCCCACCGAGCGCAGCGCCAAGGCCTGCACACTGTCCGCGCCGAGGAACCGGGCGTCGGCCATGGCATCGTCGGACCACGCCGGTCGACGCTCTCGGGCGACCCGACCCAGCACAGACCGGCTGATGTCCGACGGAACGAGCCAGCTTCCATCAGCGGTTCGGCCGGCTCCTCGACCGGCGAGGGCGCGAACCTGGGACCCTGCTTGCGCCTCGGCCCATGTCAGGGCCCAGGCTTCTGGTGCACCGGTGAGCGTGACCGCTTCGTCAACGAGCGCCTGGAGTTGGGCGGTCTCGGTGGGAGCTTGGGCAAGGCGGCCGAGTCGGTCCCGAGCCCAGGCCAGCGCGTCCGCCGCACGAATGACGCGCTCCAACGTGGCGCCAATGGCCTCCGCGGCCGCGGCGTCGACCGTGCGGAGTCGGTCGAGGCCCCGCGTCACGTCACCCGGTAAGTCGAGGTCCATAGCCGAGACCTTACCGCATTGGGCGCCCCTCCGGTCTGTCCCAAAGGACGGCGAGCGCAGTGGGAAGCGGCGGACCGGCCGGCGGCGGGATTTGGGATGCGGTGAGGATGTAGACCACAGGGCCCAGATGGGGTGCCTGGTGGGCGAGGCACGTGGCCAGCGCAGGAGCGGTGTACGTCGGGTCGAGTGCGCCAAGATGCTGCAGTGGGCCGAGAGGTCCGGCGACCGCGTCGATGAGTTGAAGGTCGACGGAGCTGGGCAGGGCGGTTCCCGCGGTGCGTTCGAGAAGCCGGGTGAGCCGTGACGGGGTCAAAAACCGCCCGATGCGCAGCGCAACGACTGGGGTTGGAGAGCCGGCCAGGGCGAGTCCCAAGGCCAGCCCCACCGCGGTGCCCCCGCTTGCGCTTGGCACGTAGACCCTGATCGGCGCAGGAAGCTCACGGGCCTGGATTTGGGCGGCGAGTTCCCGGCCTCCCTCCACCCAACCCCGCGTTCCAACGACCGACGATCCGCCGACGGCGATCGCGTAGGCGTGGTGCTGGTTTGCCAATCGCCGTACCGTGGCGGCGACCCACGAGACCTCGGCGCACGGCGTCACGGTTCGACACAGCGCGACACTCGCTCGGGCGTGGGCCTCAGCATCGGCTGACCACGGTTGTTCGAACACCACCGCGTGGGTGTCGAGCCCCTGGGCCCGCGCATGGACCGCGGTGGCGAGGATGTGGTGCGAACCGAGTCCGCCGCTCGTGACAACCGCCGGGTGACCTCGACGCTTGGCTTCCTCGATCAGGGGTCCGAGTTTTCGGACCTTGTTGCCCCCGTACAGCGGGCTTACCGCAGACTCGTCCTTGAGCCAGAGTCCTGGAATGACCTCATGAATAGGAGATGGGAGGCGCAGGTTCATGGCGTAGGCATGGCTCGTTTCATCCCCGGAGTCAGGCGGATAGTGAACGCGGAACTCAATTCATGGCCGAGGGAGGTGACCGTGTCCGACGATTCGAGGGTCATTCCATTTTACGGAGCGATCAACCGAGAGATGTTCGCGATCGAGCGTCGAGCCATGGATCGGGACGGAGTGGTGCTGCGCTGGCTAGATGAGACGTTGCCGGGAGGGTGGGTGCTCGACATCGGCGCGGGCGATGGCACGACCGCGCAGGCGCTCACCCGTGAGGGGCGCACCGTAGTGCCACTCGAGCCCGCCGCAGGCATGGTGCGAGACACGTCCGATCGGCCTTCGCTGGTGTGGGTGAAGGGGGTTGCCCAGGAGCTGCCGTTTCATGATGGGACGTTTGACGCGGTCTATGCGACTTGGGCGTTTTTCTTTTCCAATCGCGATGATTTGGATGTGGGGTTGGCCGAGGCCCGCCGTGTGCTCAAGCCTGGTGGACGCATCGTCCTCGTCGACAATGCCGGAGACGATGACCTCACCGCGCTCTCACCGCGTCCCATCACCTCGGATTCAACCGTGTTTTCGGAGCGGGGCTTTTCGGTGACGGTGATCGAAACCGGGTTTCGTTTCGACTCTGAAGCCGAGGGCCGGACCTTGCTAGGGTTTTGGTTTGGTGAGGAGGCTGCAGCCCGCTTTACGGGCACCGTGCTGGATTATCGCGTGTTCGGGTTCGTGTGGGACAAGCCTGCGCGTCCGCTCATTGTGGCCCATGGCCTCGAAGGGTCCCCCGAGGGGGCGAAAGTCCGGGCGTACCGCGCGGCAGGCTTCGCCGTGTACGCGCCAGACGGTCGGAAGCAGTCACTGGCCGTCCGTGTGGGGCAGATCCGGGAGCTTGTTCAGGCCCATCCGGGAGCGGTGTTGGTAGGCTCAAGCTACGGCGGTCTTGCCGCGGCAGCCCTCGTTGACGAGCTTGGTGAGGACCACGGGTTGCACGCCCTGGTGCTGTTGGCGCCTGCATTGCACTGGCAGGAGCCCCCGGTCGCGGATCCCGCCACCCTGCAGATTCCGTCCTCGCTGCCCTGCACGGTGTTCCATGGTCAGCGCGACACCATCGTGTCCATCGAGGTTAGCCGGGCCCTCGCCGAGCGATGTCCGCATGTGCAGCTCGTCGTGACCGACGATGAGCACCGGCTGATCGAAACCCTGCCCCACGTCGTGCGGCACCTGATCGAGGTGACTCGGTAGTCGGCGCTTCTAATGATCGGCGAGGAATCGCTCGAGGAGTTTGGCCACCTGCCCTTCGCCAGCGCCCAGCGTTTGGAGGTTGCTAAGCATTCGGGTGGCCCCTGACCGCTCATGGCGACGGACGTAGGACAACGCGAGGTTGGTGCACATTCGAATGAGCACGTCGCGGGTGGGCGGGGGCGTGAGTACCGCCTCGAATGTCGAGTCGTCGACGAAGCCGTTTTGCCGGGTCAGCTCGCCACGCAGATGAGCCATGGGCAACACCTGACCGCTGTGGAAAGGATCAAGGAAGAACCTGGGGTCTGCGTGACGAACCCCGACGAGGAAATGCCCCGGAAAACCGATGGGATCGAGATCGAGCCCCACCCGAGCCCCTACCGCAACGCACACCGTCGACAGCAAGATGGGCAGGCCCTTTCGTCGCTCGATCACTTGGTCGATAAACGAGTTCTCGGGCGAATCGTAGGCCTCAGAATCCCCCTTGAGTTGGAGGGTGTGAAACAGCTGCAACTGGAGCCGAGCCACCGCTTCGATGGTGGTCGATCCCTCGGGAATCCGAATGGGGGCCGCCAGATTGTCGAGTGCAGCGGCGATGTTGGCCGCGAACGCATCAATGTCGTGCTGTTGTTCGGTGGCAGCAAGCCACACTGCGGCACGTTCGAGAGAGCCTTCCGCGGCCCAAAGTGGTCCCTTCAGGGGCAAAGTTCACCAAAGCAGAGGGTGGTTCCGGCGTCGAGCGCCAAGGTGGGAGCCCAGCTCACGTCGTCCGGCTGATTGTCGTCGAGCGTTCCGGCCAGACCGAAGTCGCAGTCGATGAGGTTGACCAGGGCCCCACTGGACGAGGCCAGCACCCCGCCTCCTTCGAACGCTCCTGCGTTGTTGCCCAACACGGATACGCTTTCGAGGGTCGCAGAAACGTTGTCGCCCAGCCATACGCCGCCTCCGCCGAACTGAGAAGCAGTGTTCTGACCCACGGTTCCGCCCCCGATCAAGAGCACGGCGCCGTCGACAGCGCGAATGCCTCCTCCGCCGCTGCCGGAGGTGTTGCCCCCCAGCGTGGATTCGAGGAGGGTGAGTTCGCCCGCGAGATCGATCCCGCCCCCCCAATCGCTTGCGGTGTTGCCGCTGATCGAGGTGTTGGTGACCGTCACCAGGGTGGCCGGACCGACGTACAACCCGCCGCCGTTGCTCGAGCCGGTCGCCACCACGTCGTTGTCGTCGAGCGTGGAGTCGGCAATCTGGTGGGTGCCCTGTTCGAGGCGAAGGCCGCCGCCCGGTGTGTCGCCGAGGTTGTTGCGGACTTCGAGGTTGGTCGCGGTAAGGCTGCCGTCGATGACTTCGATGCCACTGGACCCGGTGTTGTTGTCGACCAACACGTCGTCGACGGTCAAGGTGCACTGGTCGGCGAGGAAGGCGGCCTGACCCGGCTGATGGTTGCCCGTGATCCGAACGTCGCGGACCGTCAGTTGGTGGGGAGCGGTCAGGGCGCGGCACGATAAGCCGCTCGTGCCTGGCCCGGCGTTCGATAGGGTGAGCCCCTCCACCGTGACCGTTGAATCATCCTCCGCGATGGCCAACGGGCTGCCCCCGACCCCTTCGATGCGCACCAGATCGCGGCTTTGCCCGTAGCCTCGGATGGTCACGTCTGCACCGCTCGTCACGGCGAGGGTGACAAACCAGGTGTCCTCGCACAGGGCGAGGGTCGAGCCGTCTTCGTCGAGGGTGACTTCGGCGTTCATGACGGGCGATCCGGTGAGGCTACCCGTGACGTCGAACCGGCTGCCGTCCCCCAACGTGAGCGTCGCGAGGCCTTGCTCGCTGCCTCCTCCGCAATCGTTGATCACGCCGTCGCAGAACTCCTCGGCCCCCGGAAACACATCGTCCCGGTTGTCATCGCAATCGTCGCCGTCGACCACGCGGTCCGCCGGTAGCACGCACGTGAACAGGCCTTGGTTTAGGTCGCCAAACCCGTCGCCATCCACATCCGGGAAGCTTGCGATGCCTCCGACGCTGGCATCGACGTCCGGATCGTCATCATCGATGGCCGCGTCGCAGTCGTTGTCGACGTTGTCGCAGACCTCGGTGGCGTCAGGCGAAATGGCCTTGTCGCGGTCGTTGCAATCCGCCGGGTTGTCGACGGTCCCCGGAGGCGCCAAACACGCTCGCTGCCCCGTCGCCGGGTCTCCGTAGCCGTCGTTGTCCGTGTCGTCGTAGAACGTGGTGCCGCTGTTGAGGTCGACGTCGGGGTCGAAATCATCGATGAGGGCGTCACAGTCGTTGTCGAACCCATCGCACAACTCGGGCGCGGTGGGTCGGGCGGCGGTGGTGGTGTCGTCGCAATCGAGATCGTTGTCTGCGGTTTGGTCCGGGGCTTCGCACGCCTGTCGCCCCGTGTTGGGGGCGCCGAACCCATCCCCATCGAGGTCGTCGAAGAACATCGTGCCGGTTGAGGCATCGACCGTGGGGTCTGCATCGTCGATGAGGGTGTCGCAGTTGTTGTCGACCTCGTCGCACACTTCAGGCGCGTTGGGACGAACGTTTGGATTTGTGTCGTCGCAGTCTCCCGCTTCGGCGATGAAACCCGAGGGGGCATTGCAGGCTGCCATGGACTCGTCGGGGTTGCCAAAGTCGTCATCGTCGCCATCGGCGTACCAGGTGGATGCGGTGGAGACGTCGAGGTCATCATCGTCGTCATCGATCCGCTGGTCGCAATCGTTGTCACGCCCGTCGCAGATCTCGGGAGCCCCCGGCTGGATGTCGGGGTTCGTGTCGTCACAATCTTCGGAGGCCGGCACCCCGTCACCATCGGCGTCGACTTCGAGTTCTCCCGGCGTTGGAGTTTCGAGGTCTCCCATACACGCCACGGCGAGCCACGCCACGGACCATCCTCGTGTGAGCATCACTCCTCCTCCCGGACCGCGATTCTAACGCTATGTCGGCTTGACGCGGGGCCCCCCGCTGATCAGCTTGCAGGAGCGAAGCGACGAAAGCTGACCGCGTGAGCCTGCAGGCGCGTAGCGCCGAAGGCCAGCGCTGACCACAGTGGCGGCCCAGGAGAGGTTTATGAGCATGGTGTGGTTCGTGGTTCTGGGATTTGGATGCGGAAACCCCAACTACCCCCCCGAGAACCCCCTCGAGTTCGAGTTCCGGAGCTGCAAGGTCGACGAGGACTGCACGATCCTCGAACTGGGCTGCTGTGATGAATGCAACGGTGGGTTTGCGGTAGCGGTTACCCAAGGCCAGGAAACGGCCGCGCTCGATGAGTATGGTGAGTCAGGTTGCGGAAATGCTGGTTGTGACCTGCTTTCGTGTAGTCCGCTGATCGCCCAATGCATCAACGAACTTTGCGTCGTGGACCGGAGCGCCCGCGAACCCTAGGGGGCGTAGAGTTTCTGCAGTTCGAAGTAGGCAGAACGGGGATTCCGGTCGATGTCAACGATGCCCCACCACTCTTCATTGAAGGTGGCGTCGGGGTGCGGGCCTCCGCCGGGCGCAATGCCGCCTGTATCGTGGACGGCAGGGTCACCGTTGACGTCCTTCCACCACTCGTCCGCCCACTCGAAGATCGTTCCGCCCGACACCACGCCACCCGATAGCGTGGATTGCGCCAAGATAAGGCCCGTAAGGGCGGCCGTGGCTTCGGCCTGGGCCGCTTCATTCTCCTGATTCTGGGTCGCATCCCATGCATCTGCACCGTATTCGCCAAGGAACATGGGTTTGGTGCTGATGGCGGCCCAGTCGGTAAACAGCGACCCAAACCCGATGCCGCGGTACGCGTTGATGCCCCAGATGTCGACGCTGGGAATGGCCGACAAGACGTCGGACGGAGGCAGTTCGCCGTAGATGGTGATGACAGGCTTGTCGTCGAGCGTTTGAAGTCGTGCGGCGACCGCTTCAACCCGGTCTCGGGCTTCCTCGAAGGACAACGACGAATAGATGCCGTTGTAGTTCCATTCGTTGCCCACGACCCACCCGAGGACTGCGGGATGGTCCTGGACTGCGGCGACCAGACCGTCGACCGATTCCACGGGGGCAAACCCATTGGGGTACACCGTATTCATCACGTAGATGCGGTTTGCGTAGAGGGTATCGAGCACCGCACGGTCGGTGATGGGCTCGTAGGTTCGCACCACATTGAGGCCCGCTTTCGCCATGAGTGGGGCGTCGAGATTGACGAATCCGGCAAAATCCAGATCGGCAGGATGAACATCGCCGCGGGCGACGGGATTCCAACATACGCCGCGGACCAAGAAGGGAGTTCCGTTGACCTCAATGGTGCGTCCCGACACGGTTACCGCCGTCGCGGCGGGCAAGGGGGTGCCGGTGTCTATCGATCCGGTGGTGCCCGTAGGGCCAGTGGTGATGGGCGGGGTCGAAGGGAGAGGGGCCGCAATGTCGCCCTCGCGACCCGTCTCGGTGCTCGGCGGTAGGGACGATGTGCAGGCGACGAGAAAGCCGATCATCGGCAAACGAAGGGTGCGCGAAATCAGAACGGCCGCGGGCGAAGGTTGCGCGAGTCTGATCACTTCTTTGCCTCCCCGATGACCTTGTCGTCCGCAGGCCATGAACCCCAACCCGATGAGCCAACCCACATCTTCCTCCTGGTCGAACGGGCATTAACGTTTGCGTCAACCCGCTTCCATGACCGCCGTTCGCAGCCCGTCGAGCCACGCGTTTGACATCGTAGACACGGTCTGGCGCGGGTAGAGCGAGGCGACCGGCCACCACTTGCTCTCGAACGTCTTTTCGTCCACGACCTCGGTACCGCCGTCGATGGGACGAAGTTGGAACGCACGGGTCCCCCGAACGCCCCACCACTTCGTCGAGGTCCATTGAAGCCGCTGGGGCGGTTCCACGATCTGCAGCTCGACGTCGAAGGTGACGGGAATCCCCGGGCCCATGCCGAGCACATAGGCCACCCGGCCGCCCGTCGTGAGTTCCGCGAAATGGGTGATGCGTCGCACGGGAGGACACCACAACGGCCACCGAGGCACATCGGCGAGCACCGCCCATACCGCCTCGGGCGAGGCCGGTACGTTGACCGACGAGCGGAGAACGAGGGGCTCCACGGTTTACTCCAGGGTGAGCATAGGGAGTTCGACGAGGCGGGAGCCGCTAATGCGGTGGTAGGTCGTCGACGGGGCGCGAGCCGTCGATTCGCACGAGGTGGACCCTGGTTCCTGCACAAAGAGGTCGTTGCCCGGAAGCGGGGCGAGCACGTCGTAGGTGTCGATCAAGACAGCGGCGTTGCCCGCACGTTCGGCACCACAGACCCGCTCGCTGACGATGGCGAATTGGTCTGGCAGCTCGTCCGTGGCAGGGACAAGCGGATCCGTGCACGTATTATCGGCGAAGTACCTTGCGGTTTGGTCGCCCGCGAACACCGTTCTTGTCTCGGCGAGGCAGCGTGGGGTGCCATCGGCGGCGGCAATAGCGGTGCACGGGCCGTCGCTTCCTTCAAACGGCCCATCGCCGCTGCGGCCGGCCCGGCCCTCGCTAAACCCGGGTGCAACCCGAAGCCCGAAGGCGTCGACGAAGTAGCGGAAGCGGATCTGCGGCTCTTCGATGACCTCGAGGCTCAATTTAGGAAGCGCCTGGTCGGTAGCCTGGTTTGCGACCTGTCGAAACGCCCACGGGGTGTCCGACGTGGCGAGGGGAACGCAGGCTCCGTACCGGTTGTCGTACACCGTTGAGCCCACAGCCCGTTGGTTGAGTCGGTACAGCCGGGGGGCGTCGGTGGCGGTGGAAAATTCGAGGGCGAAGCGTAGAGGGTCCGTCGCACATTCGTCTTCGACCGTGTAGGCGAGGGGTTGGTCGCGGCAACTCGGCTCTTGCCACCACCAGTCAAGGCCGGGCCCCAGGCCTAAGAGGGCGGTGCGTTCGGGCACGCAGCGCGGTCCGAGTTCGTCGAGGTAGCGCGGACGGCAGCGACCATCGCGTACCGTAAACACCTCGGTGCGCAGTTGGGCGCCATCCGTAGCCACCAAGCGCCGCACCCCGATGCCTTGGGTCGACACGACTTCTTCGATGCGCGCACTCACAAACGTCTCGGGGGCCACCACCTTGCCCTCGCGGACGGCCACTTCAGCCGTGGGTCCCTCGGGGCGAGGCCTACAGCCTTGGTCGGGGTCGTCCAGGAAGAGGGCCGGCAACGGGTCGATCCGCTCCGCTTGGCGCACCTCGAACTCGGTGAGAATGGGGTCACAGGCATCGTCTCGGTCTGCGGGGCGCTCGATCAGCAGGTGGTCGGAGTCGCCGCAGGCTCGGACGGAAACGCGATCCGTGCATTCGGAATCGGTGAAGGCTTGGGCGGTGACTTCTGCGTCAGGCTGCGGCAGGCAGCGCAGTTCGCCGTCCGTGGCCGGACGAAAGGAGCAGGGGATGCCGAGCTTGCGGTCGGTGAAGTGCGAAAAGACGCGATGCGTGGAGCCTTTCAGCCCAAACGACCGTGCGACGAGTCGGGTTCCGCTTGCGAAACGAGGGCCGAGTGCATCGCCAGAGTCCCCGGTGGTGGGTGCGGTGTAGCCACTGTCCGTTTTGGGCAGTGCAGAGCCCGTGTCCTCGGGGAGAACGGTCGGTTCGGTCACCGGGTCGGGATCGCTTGGGCAACCGAGCAGCAGGGCACCCATCCAGATGGTCGACATCGGGCTCCTCCTGCGTGCAGGCTACCTTGCCCTCAACGCGTCTGCCGGACGTCGTTGATCCACGGCAGAAACACGACAGGAGCGTCCAGCAAGACCGCCGGGCCGTAGGTGAAGCCCACCTGGTAATCGAAGGTCGCGCCCAACAGCTCATCCACGGGAACGAGGCAGCGACCGTCTGGGTCGACCCGGCTCTGCGCATACCGGTCGACGGGCTCCTCTGCATCGGC